>NZ_JAZHQU010000002.1:0-744081 GCF_036543225.1 Chryseobacterium sp. CFS2 | reverse complement strand
ATCGTTGCGGGAATGAATAAAGCGTGGGGTACATTGTGATTTTTCACAGAGGGCACAGATTTGCACAGAGGATGATGGATATAATATAGATATACAAAAAAAGTGTGTAATGAAAACGGGATAAAGCTTGTTCTTATGGAATATAAATACTGATGATGATATATAATAGGGATAGTAATAAACAAAAACTCAAATATTAAAAAACAGAAGGCGAAACTCGAAACACGTAACTCAAGACCCAAACACTGAATTCATCATTTATCATTCATCATTTATAATTTATAATTAACACTCTTCTCCCCTAGCCCTGATAGAAATGGTTACCCCGCAGCATGGGGTTGGAGAGTGGATGGGTCTGAGCGTGGGAGCGCGCAGGCGCGAGGAGTATGAATGGATAGCAGGAAATAGCTCCTGAAAAACGAATGCTATACTATATATATTATATATGATGATATATTGATAGCAAACTGATTTCGAAAGAATATTTATTGGAATAATACCGGAAAGAAACTTTATTTATCCTATAAATAACAGGAGGATGTTTCAAAAGTGATGATCAATCAAACAATCTCAGTTGCTGATCCCTGGTTCCGGTAAAGTTAGTGGTGGACAGTTTGGGAAATTCTTTCCCGTCAAAAAACTTCTTTCTGCCAATCTTAAAGGTAGTGTGAATCATTTCTGCGATATTCCCCTCACCTCTTTGTCTTTCAAAATATCTTTTATCTCCCAGTTTCCCACCTCGCATGGAGCGGATGAGATTGAGGACTTTTTGTGCTCTGTCGGGAAAATGGGCTTCAATCCAGTTCACAAAAACCGGTTCTACGGTATCATTTAATCTGACCAGCGTATATCCGAACCCGGAAGCTCCGGCATCAGAAATTGCTTTTAATATATTCAGAGGCTCATCACTATTGAGTCCGGGAATGATAGGCGCCACCATTACATGTACAGGAATGTTGTTTTCGGAAAGAATTTCGATGGCTTTTAATTTATTTTTCGCAGAGCTTGTTCTTGGCTCCATTTTACGTCTCAGTTCTTCGTTGATTGTGGGAATGCTTAAGGAAACGGAAACCAGATTCTGTTCTGCCATGGGTTTTAAAATATCAAGATCTCTCAGCACCAGTGCATTTTTTGTCAGAATATTGACAGGGTGTCTGTAATCGAGACAAACCTGCAGTAATTTTCTGGTAATTTCAAACTGTCTTTCGGCTGGCTGGTAACAGTCGGTATTTCCGGACAGCAAAATCGGGGCAACTTTATACCCTCTTTTCTGAAAAAACTTTTCCAGTAATTCGGGTGCATTTTTTTTCACCATGATTTTTCTTTCAAAGTCAATTCCGGCGCTGTATCCCCAATATTCATGGGTAGGTCTTGCAAAGCAGTAAGAGCAGCCATGTTCACACCCCTGATAAGGATTCATAGAATATTCCATCGGAAGATCTTCGCTTTTCACCTGATTTACAATGGTTTTGGGAAACACTTCCGTGAAAGAGGTTTTTACAGTTTCGAAATCTTCATCTTCCGGCTCATAGGTATACCTGTCGAAACGATTGACCACATTCCGCTGAGCACCCTGACCTTTTATGAAATTTTCGTTTTGCATTATGGTGTAAAATTAGAATGGAATTTTTATAAAATAATGAGTTTTAACATTAAAGTTTTCCACAAAAAAATCCAACACTTTCAAAAGCGTTGGATTTAAACATAATTAAATATATTTTTTTACTACTTCAGTGCGTAAAATTCCACTCCGTGAGTTTCATCGTCGTGGTTCTTTTCATCAAAGTGTCTGTGATAATCCGAATAGGAATCACTATATTTTTTATCTTTTTTTGTCAATATTTTTTTTATGCTGATTAAACTTAATACTGCCAAAAGACCAACTCCTCCTGCCAGTAAAACTCCAACTTCTTTTTTCATATTTTCTCTGATTTATTATTGATACCATTGCAAAAAGTATACCTATTTTATTTTTTTAAATTATAAATTTTGTTAACATTAAACTTTATTTTTAAGGAAATTACAATCTGCTATTTTTCTTATATTTAGGGATTGCAATGGTTTAATTATTGTACTTAACAACAAAAATAGTATTATGGGAAATTCAGAGAACTTTGATAGAATGACAACTTTAAGTGAAGTTATGAAAACGCTTTCTGAGAGAGGAATTCAGAGAGAATTCAGAATGAATGACAAGTGCGAAATGAAGTTTGAAAATTCTGAGAAAGTTTATCAGCCTGCTGAGTTGGTGATTTTAAAAACATATCGTTTTGAAGGCGACAGCAATCCTGATGATAATGCGGTACTGTATGTGGTAAAAGATAATGCCGGAAACCGTGGAATGATTATAGATTCGTATGGTGCAGACAGCAATTATCCTGGTCAAGAGTTTGATAAATTTCTAAGAGACATTCCTATTCAGGAAAGTGACGAATTCAATTTTTAACCACTCTATCATATTAATTTTTCAAACCATTAAGGTTGTTTTTAATTAAAAGATTGTGAGTTTCTCTAGCAGTCAACAATTCTATCTTAATGGTTTAAAGAATTACCCTTCGGTTTTCTCTTTTTTTCTAAACATATTGTTCAGAAAACCTTTCTTTTCCTTTTTTTCTTCAGGTTGGGGTGTTTCTTTTTTATTTTTAATTTCCTGCTTTATTTCTTTTACGGATTGTTTCATTTCTTTTACAGATGAAACGGCATTTTTCACGGTCTTTTCTGTTTTTTCTACACTTTTACCAATCAGTGTTTTCTTGAGCCCTTGTTCAATTCCTCTCCAGAAGAGATTAAAGAAAGATTTTGTAGGATCACGTTCTACATTTTCTACAGTAACCGCTTCCGGAAAACTTCCTGAATTTGATTTCAGAAAAACATTGGCAACAGCAGTCAGGAAACCTTTTTTCTCATGATTATTCTTATTCAGGACTGCAATTTTCAAATCTTTATGTTTCATATTAAAAGTTCCGTGTAATCCGGCAGGGTTTCCTTTAAAATTAAAGAGCATCTCCTGAATGGTTCCCGCAGTTGCTGTCACATGAAGATAAGGTCTGATAAATGGATTGATTCCGCTGGCAGGAAGATTGGTTGTTTTTCCTGAGATAGCAAAGGCATCTTTCTGATCTGCCACATCAAAGCTCCAGTTTACGGAAAGTGGTGAGAGGTTCATGAAAGAGCAATTGATCTTAATATCCACTTTAGTAGGTTTTCCTTTTATTTTAGCTGAATTCAGGTTTTTGACATTCATATTAAAGTTACTGAATGTCAGTTTTCCCGGCCCCATACTTTCCGGAGTATCTTCTTCATATACCAATACTGAGTTTTTCAGGTCAAGAGTATTAATCGTCATAGGGATTTTAATGGAACGCAGCATTTTTGAATACAATGCTTTTACTTTCGGATCATCTTTCGGGATTTTACTCCTGAAAATATTGGCATTTGCAGACTCAATCCCTACATGGGAAGCGCTTACCATTTTATTGTGAGAAAACAGATCCCACTCTCCTTCTGCGGTAATTTGTCCGGCTTTTAAATCATACAGATCTCTCTCAACGGGTATCATTTTGATAAACTGCGCTCTTGAAACGAGAGGTTTCATGGCAAAATTGGTAATCTGTATTTTATTCTTATTCAGTTTAAGAAGTCCAAGGCTCATGTTGTAAAACTGTGTTTTATAAGCCAGGTTTCTGGTGGTAATGTAATAGTCTTTCACTTTGACGGACAGCCCGGTTTGATTAGGCTTAGGTAATAGTTCAATATTATTTACCGTTGCATTAAGATCATGGAAAGTCAAAGGCTGTTTTCCTTTATCATAAGTAATGTTTGAGTTTTTTAAGGATGTTTTTCTTATGATAACAGAATTAATAATACCGGGTCCAGCAGATTTATTATTTGTTTTTTCACCTGCTCTAAAAGTGCCATTTACATTTTCTACGAGAAGATCTTTAAGATCCACATTCAGTTTTTTATCAACAAATTCCAGTTTATTGATATTAAAAGCAATATGATTTGTTTTTAAATCTTCCGCGGCTTTTCCTGTTTCAGAATGACCTGACCTCAATACAACGTCCCAGATCTCACCATTGGCAGGTTTCAACGCAAAGCTTCTTACTGTGATATTCTCAGCATTGGAGTATTCAATATTTTTCCCCGCAATAGTAAAATCTTTGTATCCTATAGGAATGACCTGTTCAGAAGTTTCTTTATTAAACATCATCTGATTGATATTTACTGTAAGACTCCCTACAGACAGAAGGTTGTTTCCATCAGGTTTAGTAACCTTTACTATGGCATTATTCAGCTTAATATTTTTTAAATCTACCTCAAAATTTGACTTTTTTTCAGCTTTTTTACTTTTTACTCCTGTATTATAAACTTTCAGAACAGGATTCTGGAAGCCTGCATTCGTAAGTGAAATTTTATTTTTGTTTAAAATGACATCTGTAAAATCCATTTTAGGAACTACAAAGTCAAATAATTGGGCTTTTTTAGGATAAAACTTTTTAAACTGAGCTAAAGAAAGCAGCGGAGTCAGCCTGAAATTCTCAACAGACATCTGGCCATTGCTTGTATTTATAGTACTGATGGTAGCAGCATATGTTTCATCTGGACGGAGAAAGAATTTTTCTCCTTTAATGCTGTATTTATCAAAAACGATGGGTAGTTTATTTTCTACAGATTCTTCCGTCATCTGTAAATTTTCTACAAACAGATCCAATTGCTGTACTGATAGAAATTTTTGTTTGGTATGTCGGAAAACAGCAATTTTACCTTCGTTGATTCTGATATTTTCAAATAAAACCGGATTTCTTTTCTTTCCGGTTTTGCGATCAATAGGTTTTGCAAGAATGATATTTAAAACAGGTTTTGCCAGCAACAAATCGGACGAGCTGATTCTTTTATTAAAAATAGCATCATAAATTCCAAAACGGCTTATCTTCAAAGTATCAATTGTTCCCTGCAAGCCGATAACGTCTGTGTTTTGAGGATCTTTACTGTTAACTGAAATTCCCGTCGCTAAAATATTTCCTGTTCCCAGATCAACATCCAGGGTTTTATAGGAAACTTTATAGTCTGTATTCTTTTTAATGTATTCCGGAAGCTGGGTTTTAAGCCATACATTCAGCCCGAAATTCGCAGCAAGAAGAATTCCTGCCAGGATTCCGAAACTTATTAATAGTCTTTTAACCCATTTTTTCATATTTTGTGATTTGATTTTTTCCTGTTATACAGATCAGTTCTTTATTTCCAGTTCAATAACATAGCCTTCATGCCCTCTTACATTGATAAAGTTTCCTCCTTCAAATCCAAGGTATTGTCCTTTAATTCCTGTTAATCTTCCTGTAAACTCAGGTTTTTTATCTAAAGTAAACGAAGAAACTTTTTCCGGCTTTTCAAAAGGGTAATCAAAACTCCATAATTCTTCACCTTCACTATAAAATCTCTGGAAGTCATCAGGAAAATATTCTTTTATTTTCTGACGGAAATCCGCAAGATCTACTTCTCCTTCAAAATCATCCTGCAGCATTTTCCTCCAATTGGTTTTATCTGCAAGATGCTCTTTCAAGGCAACTTCTATCATTCCCGCCTCATAACGGTTCTCCGTTCTCGCAATAGGTAATGCAAAAGTTGCACCCTGATCAATCCATCTTGTAGGAATCTGAGTATTTCTGGTAACCCCTACTTTTACATCTCCGGTATATGCCAGATAAACAGTGTGCGGCTGAAGCTGAATTTGTTTTTCAACCTCAAGATCACGTTCTGCAACTCCTAAATGTGCGGTAGAAAGCTCCGGTCGGATAATGGTATCACTGGCATAAGGACTTTCAAAAAAACAACTTTTGCAGAATCCCATTCTGTAAATCGGTTTATTTTCCCCACAATTTACACATTGGAATCCTGTATGTTTTATGCTTAACTCCTTCCCAAACAGCTCATTCATGTGGATTAGATCTCCTGAAAGATTGAGGTAGTATTGGATTGGCTTAGCATCATAGCTTGTCATTTTTAAAATTTGCCCTTGAAACTGCATATTATATTTATATTACTTTTTTAAGTAAATTTAATGATTATATTTTTCAAAAAGTAAAATTTATATTTTTGTGCTAATAAAAAATACAAATGGTTTATCTTGTAACAGGCGGTAGTGGGTTCATCGGTTCCCATTTAGTTGAACGATTATTAGGAAATGGACATTCTGTCATAAACATTGACAATTTTGATGATTTCTATGACTATCAGGTAAAAATTAAAAATACTTTAGAGTCAATTGGTAAAAATTCGGATTTTGAATTCTCAGATAAAGAGACCGATATCCAGCGTTTAGTTTCCCTCACCCATTCTGAGCAATATTCCCTCTATTGGCAGGATATCAGGGATAAAAAAGGCCTTGAAAACATCTTTAAAAATCATCATATTGATATGGTCGTTCACCTGGCAGCTCTTGCCGGAGTACGGCCCTCTATTAAACGACCTCTTGAATACGAAGAAGTGAACGTACGAGGTACTATGAATCTTTGGGAACTGTGTAAGGATTTCAATATTAAAAAATTCATTTGTGCCTCCTCTTCAAGTGTGTATGGAAATAATGAAAAAATTCCTTTTTCAGAAACAGATAATGTAGACAATCCGATTTCACCCTATGCAGCGACAAAAAAAAGTGGAGAAATTATAGGTCATGTTTACCATAATCTATACCATATAGATATGATCCAGCTTAGGTTCTTTACAGTATATGGACCAAGACAAAGGCCAGATCTTGCCATACACAAGTTTGTAAAACTTATTTCAGAAGATCAGGAAATCCCTTTTTACGGTCATGGAAATACTGCCAGAGATTACACCTATATTGATGACATCATTGATGGGATTACCAAATCAATCCTTTATCTTGAACACCATTCCGGAGTTTATGAAATACTTAACCTCGGAGAAAACCAGGTAATCACTTTATCTGAGATGGTGGAAACTATAGAAACAGCACTTGGAAAAACTGCCATCAAAAAAATTCTGCCAATGCAGCCGGGAGATGTCACAAAAACGAATGCCGATATTACCAAAGCGAAGGATTTAATAGGCTATAAACCGGCCACAAACTTCCAAAATGGCATAAAAAAATTTGTGGAATGGTTTTTGAGAAAACGACAATAAGTAAATTGCTGACACAGCTGCCAGTTAGTTTGTGACAGCCATTTATAAGAAAAAATTATAAAAAGAATTGAAAATCAAGTATAAAAAAGTTTATTATACAACCTATTTTTATACTTTTGCAAAAAATTAGAAAATTATGTACTGGACATTAGAATTAGCTTCATATTTAAGTGACGCACCTTGGCCAATGACAAAAGCAGAGCTTATTGACTACGCAATCAGAACTGGTGCACCTATGGAAGTAGTAGAAAACCTTCAGGCAATCGAAGACGAAGGAGAAATTTATGAATCTATCGAAGAAGTATGGAGTGACTATCCTACTGACGAGGATTTCCTTTGGAACGAGGACGAATATTAATAAAGCGATGAGCTTTAGGCTGCGTGCTTAGAGCTTTTTTGCCCTTTTTATATATTAATTTACACGATAAGTGTTATTTAAAACGCTTAAAGCATTTTGCATTAAGCATAAAGCAAAAAATTTATGAGTTTTTTAAACAAAGTTCTTAAAGGGTTTTTGGGAGACAAAAAAGCGCAGGACCTAAAAGAAGTAAAAAAAGTTGTAACAAAAATCAGAGCTGTAGAACCTAACATTCAACAATTGTCAGATGATGGGTTGAGACAAAAAACGGCTGAGTTTAAAGAGAATATAAAATCTGCAACCAGCAAGATTACAGCTCAAATAGAACAGATAAAAGAGCAGATAAAAAATTCAACAAACGTTGACGAAAAAGAAGCTCTTTTCTCAAAAATTGAGTCTTTAAAGAAAGAATCATACGAAATTGAAGAAAAAGTTCTGATTCAGGTTCTTCCCGAAGCTTTTGCATTGATCAAAGAAACGGCAAGAAGATGGGCTCAGAATGGAGAGATCCGTGTAACGGCTAGTGACTGGGATAGAGAACTGGCTGATGCAGGAAAAGATTTCGTGAGCATTCAGGGAGACACAGCTGTTTGGAAAAACTCATGGGACGCTGCCGGAACTCCTGTAGTTTGGGATATGGTCCACTATGATGTTCAGTTTATCGGAGGAGTTATTCTTCACAGCGGTAAAATTGCCGAGATGGCAACCGGTGAAGGTAAAACTTTGGTAGGAACATTACCTATTTATTTAAATTCACTTCCTGAAAGAGGGGTACATGTTGTAACCGTGAACGACTACCTTGCAAAAAGAGACTCCGCATGGATGGGTCCTCTTTATCAGTTCCATGGTATGTCTATCGACTGTATCGATAACCACCAACCGAACTCTGACGGAAGAAGAAAAGCATATAACTCAGATATTACCTACGGAACGAATAACGAATTCGGTTTCGATTACCTGAGAGATAACATGGTGACATCACCTTCAGAACTGGTACAAAGAGAATTAAACTTTGCGATCGTGGATGAAGTTGACTCTGTATTGGTAGATGATGCAAGAACACCATTAATCATTTCTGGTCCGGTTCCTCAGGGAGACAGACAAGAATTTGATGTTCTTAAGCCTTCTATAGACAGAATCGTTGAAGTACAAAAGAAAACGGTTTCTGCTATTTTCAATGAAGCGAAAAAATTAATCGCTGCTGGAAATACAAAAGAAGGAGGATTCAAATTACTTCAGGCATACAGAGGTCTTCCAAAAAACAGACAATTAATCAAATTCTTATCGGAAAGCGGAAACAGAGCATTGCTTCAGAAAGTTGAAGCGCAATATATGCAGGACAACAACCGTGATATGCCGATCGTAGATAAAGATCTTTACTTCGTCATCGAGGAGAAAAACAATCAGGTAGACCTTACAGATAAAGGTGTTGAATACATGTCTCAAGGAAACTCTGATGCTAACTTCTTCGTACTTCCGGATATAGGAACTGAGATTGCTGAAGTAGAAGCTAAAAATTTATCTAAAGAAGAAGAGTTTGAAGCTAAAGAAAAACTTTTCTCTGATTTTGCTGAAAAATCTGAGCGAGTTCACACGATGAGCCAGCTATTGAAAGCTTACACATTATTTGAAAAAGATGATGAATATGTAGTGATTGATGGTGAAGTAAAAATCGTTGACGAGCAGACAGGTCGTATCATGGAAGGAAGACGTTATTCAGACGGTCTTCACCAGGCGATTGAAGCGAAAGAGAATGTAAAAATTGAGGCAGCGACTCAAACTTTTGCAACGGTTACACTTCAGAACTATTTCCGTATGTACAACAAACTTGCGGGGATGACCGGTACTGCTGAAACTGAAGCTGGAGAACTTTGGGAGATCTATAAATTAGACGTTGTGGTAATTCCTACCAACCGTCCTATTTTGAGACATGACAAACAAGATTTAGTTTTCAAAACTAACAGAGAAAAATATAACGCCGTAATTGAAGAAATTGAAAAACTAACAGCAGCAAGAAGACCTGTCTTGGTAGGTACAACTTCTGTTGAGATTTCTCAATTATTATCAAAGGCACTTCAATTAAGAAAAATTCCACACCAGGTATTGAATGCGAAGCTTCACAAGAAAGAAGCGGAAATTGTAGCAGGTGCAGGACAGCCGGGAGTTGTAACAATCGCAACCAACATGGCAGGTCGTGGTACGGACATTAAGCTTTCTAAAGAAGTAAAAGAAGCCGGAGGTTTAGCCATTATTGGTACTGAAAGACACGATTCAAGACGTGTTGACAGACAGTTGAGAGGTAGAGCAGGACGTCAGGGAGATCCGGGAAGTTCACAGTTCTATGTATCACTTGAAGATAACTTGATGCGTTTGTTCGGTTCTGAGAGAATCGCTAAAATGATGGACAGAATGGGTCATAAAGAAGGTGAAGTTATTCAGCACTCTATGATCAGCAAGTCTATTGAAAGAGCTCAAAAGAAAGTAGAAGAAAATAACTTCGGAACAAGAAAGAGACTTCTTGAGTATGATGACGTAATGAATAAGCAACGTGACGTAATCTATAAGAGAAGAAAGAACGCTCTATTCGGAGACCACTTGAAATATGACATTACGAATATGATTTTCGATGTTGCTAATTCTATCGTTGCGAAAGGAAAAGCTTCTGGAAGTTATAAGGATTTTGAATATGAAATTATTAAAACATTCACCATGGAATCTCCGGTTTCCCAAAATGATTTTAATAATAAAACCATTCCGGATCTGACCAATATCTTATTCAAGGCCGCTCAGGAAGATTACGCAATGAAGCTGAACTTATTGAAAGAAAAATCATTCCCAATCATTGAGAATGTGTACCAAAATCAAGGTTCAATGTTCAAAATGATCCAGGTTCCTTTCACAGACGGGCACAAAACAATGACTATTGTAGCTGACCTTAAAGAAGCTTACGATACGCATTGTGAAAGTTTAGTGAACGATTTCGAAAAGAACATCACGTTATCAATTATTGATGAAAACTGGAAGCTTCACCTTCGTGAGATGGACGACTTGAGAAGATCTTCACAAGGAGCTGTTTATGAGCAGAAAGATCCATTGGTAATCTATAAGCAGGAATCTTTCCACTTATTCAGTGAAATGATTGACAAACTAAACAAAGAAATTATTTCTTTCTTATACAAAGGAGAAATTCCAGCGTAAGAAAAATTTAATAATATCATACAAAAACCGCTCTGGCATTGGCTAGAGCGGTTTTTTATTATTCACTATATAATAATTTTATGATAAATATCAACCTCATTATTTATTTAGAACAGTTAAAAATAATATATTTGCAGAAAATTTGACTTTCATGAAAAATGTACTGATCTGTGCTTCCGCACTGGGAACAATGCTGGTTTCTGCCCAAAAAAAAGACACCATCAAATCCAACGATATTGAAGAAGTAGTTGTTAACGGAAGATATTATCAGAAATACAAACTGAATGAAGTTTCAGGTTCATTGAGAATTCAGACTCCGATTCTTGAACTTCCTCAAAATGTGCAATCTGTAAGTTCTCAGGTTCTTGCTGATCAGATTACCTTGAACATGTCGGAAGGAATTGTCCGTAACGTAAGTGGAGCAAGAAAGGTGGAACACTGGGATAATGTATACTCCAATGTTTTCATGAGAGGAGCCAGTATTGCTACTTTTATGAACGGGATGAATGTATCTTCAACCTGGGGGCCAATCAATCCTGATGCCTCTATTATTGACAGAATAGAGTTTCTAAAAGGACCAGCCGGATTTATGGGTTCTATGGGAGATCCAGCCGGGTTTTATAATGTGGTAACTAAAAAGCCTACCGGAAAGTTTGCCAACAGTGTACGTTTCACTACGGGAAGTTATAACCTTTTCAGAGGAGAAGCAGATCTGGATGGAGTACTTGTAAAAGACGGTGTTTTAGACTACCGTATTAATTTAATGGGTAGTTCTAATAATTCATGGGTTGAAAATGATAAAACAAGCAAAATTATTGTTGCTCCTTCCATTACTTTCAGACCTACAAAGACCACTACATTTACCGCTCAATATAACTATCAGTATTTAAAATTCAATCAGCCGGGAGCTTATCTGATGTCTAATGACGGATATGCTTCATTGAATGTCCATACCAACTTTAATGATCCTAATTTCAAAAAAACAGAGGTAAAAGATCAGAGTTTATTCTTAAGTCTAGACCAGAAATTATTCAAAGACTGGGTTTGGAGCACACAGTATGCTTACATGGATCTGAACTATGACGGAGGTTCATGGTGGGGAACTTTTGACCCGAACAATAAAAATATTTTAAACAGAACATTAAGCAACTGGCAGGCCAAAGGAAAAAATCATATTTTCCAGACCTATGTTAGAGGAACATTAAATACAGGAAACATTGTTCATAAAATAATTGCAGGATTTGATTACGGAGATAGAAAATACACTGCTGACTTTTCTTCTTATTCAAAAATCGTAGATGGCAAAGAAACCTTACTATTCCCAATTGACATTTATAATGTGAATTATGGAGTGGATCCATCAAAACTTCCTTCTTCTGATTTTTATAGCTTAAACACTTCTGCTCCATTTTATAATGACCAGGGAGTAAAATATACTTCTTATTACGCTCAAGATCAGATTGAAATGTTTAACAATAAGTTAAGAATAACATTAGCAGGAAGATATACAAGCGGAAAAACATACTCTGCATATCCTAATCTAAGCCCTGGTACTCCTATCGTACCTGATACAGCTGGTGAGTTTACACCAAGAGTTGGAGTGAGCTATTCTATTAATGAAAACTTCTCTGCTTACGGGATCTATGATAAAACCTTCGTACCACAATCCGGAACAGGAATTAACAAAACCAAAATTACGGATCCTTTCAGAGGACAGAATATCGAATTCGGTTTAAAGAAAGACTGGTTTGGAGGAAAATGGAACTCTACTTTCTCAGTATACGAAATCAGAAGACAAAATATTCTTGTAGCAGGACTTAAAGAACAAAATGGAGGGGTTCCATTTCAGATTGCTTCAGGTGAGCAAAGAGCAAGAGGTTTTGAAACCGATATCAAAGGAGAAATCATCAAAGGGTTGAACATTATTATCAACTATGCTTATACAGATGCAAAAACCATCAAAGACACAGATCCTACAAGAATTGGAATTCAGTCTCCGGGGAATGCAAAAAATGTACAAAATACCTGGGTAAACTACAGATTTGAAAATGGTCTTATGAAAGGGTTCGGAATTTCAGCAGGCTACCAGTATCAGGGAGGAAGACAATCCTGGTTTGGAGTAAATGCCACGAAAGATCAAAGCCTTCCGGATTATTTTGATACCAACTTCGGGGTTTCCTATGTTGCTAAAAAATTCGATGTCAATCTAATGTTGAATAATGTCCTTAACAAAAAGCTTTACAGCGGTTACAGAGGAGATGCCGGCGAATATGCCTGGATCTACAATGCTCCACGTAACTGGAGATTATCAATAGGATATAAATTTTAAAAAAATCAAAGGTTAGCCCCTCACGGGGTTAACTTTTTGGTATGAGAAAAAAGCATCACCATAAAAAGAAAGCTCCTTCAAAAAAATGGTCCGCAAAACTCCATTTGTGGTTTGGCCTGTCTGTTGGCATCATTGTATTTATAGTCTCTCTTTCTGGGACTTTATATGTTTTTAAGGATGAAATACAAAACAGCCTGCGTAAAGAAGCTATTTACCTGAAGAAAGAGGATATTGGGAAAAAACCATTGTATATCAATCTGCTTCGTGAAAAAGTATCCTTAGAACTTAATGAAAAATATCCTGTAAGCGCTGTAGAAATTCCTTTGGACAAAACAAAGTCCTATCAGTTTGAATATTATGACAAAAGCAAAAAAGGATGGAACTATTTTCAGCAGGTGCGCATCAATAAACTGGTTTATGTAAATCAGTATACCGGAGAAATCCTTGCGGTATATAATGAGAAATATGATGTATTCAGTATTCTGAAATATCTCCATTGGGGACTTCTGCTCAACTCAGAGTGGGGACCGTATACGGTAGGAATTCCAACCGTTCTTTTTATCATTATGCTGATTACAGGAATCATTTTATGGTGGCCTAAAAATAAAAACGCCAGAAAAGGACGTTTCTGGTTCAATTGGGAAAATGTAAAAAACTGGAAACGTAAAAACTACGATCTTCATAATATTCTGGGATTCTATGCATCATTTATTGCTCTTCTTCTAAGTGTAACGGGGCTTTATTTTGCCTATCCCTATGTAAAAAACACGTTTACTTTCGCCTTATCCGGATCATGGGAACTTCCAAAAGAAAAGGAAAGAAAATCCCCGGACTCTCTGATGGCAAAGAATGAAGCTGTTTTTGATCTCGCTGCAGCACAGACTGAAAAACTGTATGCAAAATCATCCAGCTTCAGAATTACTTTAAATGGAAAGAATAAAAAAGGAAAAGAACTGAAAAACCTTCCGGTAACAGTTTACGGACTGGATGGAAGATACAGTGAAAGAAACATCCTGAATTTCGACAAATACTCCGGAAAACTACTGGCCAACAAACCTCATCACAAACTCAATACCGCCGAGAAATATTCCAACGCCAATTATGATATCCATACCGGATCCTACTTCGGAATCATTGGAAAGATCATTTGGTTTATTGCCGGCCTTATGTGTACATCACTCCCTGTAACCGGATTCCTGGTTTGGTGGGGAAAAAGAAAGAAAAAAGGAAAGAAAATATAATGAAAAAAGCGCTTTTATCAGCTGCCTGCTTAGGAACTACTACCGTTTTTGCCCAGGTAAAAGATTCTTTACAAACCAAAAATGTGGACGAGGTTGTTATGACTGCCTCCCGAAAAAAGGAAAACATCAAAGAAGTTCCAAGCTCTATCACAGTGGTAGGAGAAAAGCAGATTCAGTCTCAGCTTACTGTTAACTCAGACATTACAAGCATCCTGCAGTATACGGTTCCCAGTTTAGGAACCAATTCAGGACAGACTTCCAACACGGGACAGACGTTAAGAGGTCGTCAGGTTCTGGTTTTGATTGATGGAATTCCACAGTCTACTCCACTTCGTAACGGAGCCAGAGACTTAAGGACTATTGATCCTTCGGCCATCGAAAGAATTGAAGTCATCAAAGGAGCATCTTCCATCTATGGAAACGGAGCAGATGGTGGGATTATCAATTATATTACAAAAAGAAACAAAACAGATAAAAAGATCTCAGGAATTTCTCAGATTGGTTTTACGGGACAGCCTTACGGTGGTACGTTAGGAGTAAGAGCCAGCCAGCTTTTAACCGGGAAAATCAAGAAATTTGATTATACCCTTTCACTAGCCTATGAAAGAACAGGATATACAAAAGACGGAGACGGCGTTTTAATAAGCCCTACTTATAGCATTGCCAAAATGGACAACTATAATGGATTATTGAAAGTAGGGTATGATATCAACGAGAATCAAAGAATTGAGGCATCTTACATTGGTTATTCTTCAAGATCAGACCTGAATGTAGGACTTAAAACAGGAAAATACGGCATCACCCCTACCATTGGTGAAGGAATTGGAAAAGGGCTGGAAACAACGCCTCAGGGAACTCCGAAAAACCATAACATCAGAGTGAGCTATGACAATAAAAACCTGTTTGCAGGAACCTCGTTAAATATCAATCTTTATTATCAGGATTTCAAAACTGTTTACGGATATAGCGATACCTTTTTCAATGGCGGACAGTCTAATGTGATTTCAAAAAAAGCAGGAGCCAGAATCAATTTGGATACCCAACTTTGGAACTCAGCCAACTCTCAGGGAGAAATTATCTACGGAGCTGATATTCTGAATGATGAAACCGTACAAAAACTGGAAGACGGACGTTTCTGGACTCCCAATATGAATATGACCAATATTGCCCCTTTCGTCTTGGCAAAAATTGATCTGTTCAAAAAATTAACCATCAAAGGAGGGCTTCGTTATGAAAACATCAAAGTAAATGTAGATGATTTCAATACCCTTTCTACTCTTAAAAGTGACGGAACTTTCACCAAAAGTATTCCTGTAGCCGGCGGAAAACTGAGCTATAATGCTTTGGTAGGAAATATTGGTGTCCGTTATAATATTGAGCCTTATATCAACCTTTTCGGAAGCTTCTCTCAGGCCTACTCTATCAATGAATTAGGAAGAATTCTGAGAACCTCAACTTCCGAGACCATCAAAAATCTGGAAACAAAACCCATTATTGTAAACAATTACGAATTAGGTGCCACAGGACAGCTTTCCAGCTGGCTTAACTATGAATTAACTTCTTACGTGAGTACCTCTAAACTGGGCGCATCATTCGTACAAAGTCCGGACAGAGCATTGATGATTCAGAGATCTCCTGAAATTGTATATGGTGTTGAAGGATTTTTACATTTCACCCCCACAAAATGGATTCAGTTTGGGGGAAGCTACAGCTGGATGGAAGGGATTACTTCCATAAAAGATGACGGTGATTATTCTGCAAAGATCAACAACAGCAGAATTTCTGCCCCTAAAGTATTAGCATATGTTCAGGCGAAACCTATCCCTACTCTATCAATTGGTCTTGATATGCTTCACTCTTTCCAGCAAAACAGATTCGAGCCTAATGCTAAAACAGGATTGTTTGCGTATGGTGAAGGATATGTTCCTGAATATACTGTTTTCAACTTCAAATCAAGTTATGAGGTAAGCAACAACTGGAGGCTGTCATTAGGTATTGAAAACCTATTCAACAAGGTGTACCAGCCTGCCATTTCATGGTGGACAGCAAGAGACAGTGACTTCACGAATGCTCTTGGATTGAGAGGAACATTCATGATTGAGTATAAATTTTAATTAAACTAAATAAAAAGTAAAGCATATCTTTGCTTTACTTTTTACTGCTATATGAAGAAAAACCATCATCATAAAAAGAAACCGGGCTTTATCAAAAAATGGTCTGCCAAACTGCATCTTTGGTTCGGATTGGGAATAGGATTTCTGATCTTTATTATCTCTATTACCGGAGCATTGTACGTTTTTAAGGATGAAGTGGAAAACATCACCCGAAAAGATGTCATCTACCATCAGGAGCAAAATATTGAACACAAACAGGTACTTCCCATCAGAGTGATGGAAAAAGCTGTCGCAGAACAGGTGAAGGAAAAATATCCGATTCACTGGGTAAATGTTCCTATTGACAAAAAGATGTCCTATATGTTCTTCTGGTATGAGCATAATACAGATGCCTGGAACTATTTTGATGAGTTCCCTATCTATAAACAAGCTTATGTAAACCCATACACAGGGAAAGTACTGAGAGTTTATGATGAGAAAAACGGATTCTTCAATATTGTAAAAATGATCCACTGGAGCTACCTTTTGAAACAGGACTGGGGAACTTATGTAGTAGGAATTCCTGTTATCATTTTTATCATTATGCTGATCTCCGGGATTATTCTATGGTGGCCAAAGAACAAAGCAGCAAGAAAACAACGTTTTGCCTTCAAATGGAAAAATATCAAAAGCTGGAAACGAAAAAATTATGACCTTCATAATGTCTTAGGATTTTATGCATCCATATTTGCTTTAATCTTCTCTATTACCGGATTATTCTATGCATTCTTTGTGGTACAGGCCATGATCTACGTGATATTTTCCGGTGGGGAAACAAAGTATCCGGATTTTTCCCACATTAAAACAAAAGCTCCTATCGAGCTCAGAACAGAAGGGACACTGGATAAAATCATCAATACCGTAACGGAAAAATATCCTGACTCCTATGGTTTTGCCATAGATTTAGGCCACCCACACATGGATGACCACGAACATCCTAACTTTGAGGTGTACGTGAAACATCTTTCTTATTCTTATCATAAAAGCAGCAGCTTAATCTTTGATGAAAACTCCGGAGAATTGCTGCACACTCATGATCCAAAAGATAAAAACTTTGGGGAAAAAGTAGTAAGTGCCAATTATGATATCCACGTAGGAGCTATTTTAGGACTTCCTACCAAGATTATTGCTTTTATTGTAAGTATTATCTGCGCCTCTCTTCCGGTTACCGGATTTATGATCTGGTGGGGAAGAAAAAAGAAAAAACCAATAAAAACAGCTTAAAGTATTAAATAAAACCCAGTTAATAATCCATTAATACAATCTTTTTTATAATTTTAGCCCTTAGAATTTAATAATAGAAATGTCATTAATAGATTTATCAAAACAAGTTGCCCTTGGAGTTGACATCGGCGGAACCAATACTAAATTCGGAATCGTAAACCACCGTGGGGAAGTTCTGGATAAAGGAAATCTGAGAACTGATGCCTATGAAAAAGTAGAAGATTTCATCGATGCTTTATATGAACATGTTCGTCCAATGATGGAAAAGTATGGTACTGAAGCACACTTTGACGGAATCGGAGTAGGCGCTCCCAATGCAAACTATTACAAGGGAACCATAGAGCTTGCCCCTAACCTTCCATGGAAAGGCGTAATTCCTTTCGCTGAGCTGATGACGGCAAAATTCAATCTGCCTTGTACAGTGACCAATGATGCCAATGCTGCAGCGCTGGGAGAAATGCTTTTCGGAGCAGCAAGAGGAATGAAAGATTTTATCATGATTACCCTGGGAACAGGAGTAGGCAGTGGAATTATCGCTAATGGAAGCTTAATCTATGGACATGACGGGTTTGCCGGAGAATTAGGACATACGATTGTAAAACCAGGCGGAAGAAAGCACTGGAGCACAGGTTCTGAAGGAAGTCTGGAAGCTTATGCATCTGCCACAGGAATTACCATTACAGCAAAGAAAATGAGAGCCGAATTTCCGGAATCTATGCTAAACCAATATCCTGAAGACGAGATCAATTCTAAAACAGTATATGAATGTGCGATCAAAGAAGACCCGATTGCGATTGAGGTTTTCAGATATACAGGTCAGAAGCTGGGTGAGGCAATAGCCAATTTTGTAATGTTCTCTTCCCCTGAAGCTATTCTTCTATTTGGAGGAGTGATCAAAGCGGGAGACTTTATCTTAAAGCCAGCTAAGCTTCATATGGAAAGAAACCTTCTTCCGATTTTCAGAAATAAAGTAAAACTGGTATTCAGTGAACTTGACGAAGCAGACGCAGCTATTCTTGGTGCAAGTGCTTTGGTTTGGGAAAAATAACTGAAATCTTTTTTAATAATATAGAGCATCCTTTTTTAGGGTGCTTTTGTTTTTCCCACAGATTACGCAGATTTCACAGAGGATTGGGATGTATTTTTATTGTGTTTATTCGTGAAAACATTTGTGCTATTCGTGTTTAAAATTAAAGTGCTTAGACTCCGCTCAGCATGACATTGCTAATACTAACCGCTTTAAAATATTTTGTGGAGATTAAATGAGAGAAATTGCATTCTATTTTCCTTGTGCTTATTTGTGAAAACATTGGTGCTATTCGTGTTTAAAATTAAAGTGCTTCGACTCCACCCAGTATGACATTGCTAATACTGACCTCTTTAAAATATTTTACGGAGATTATCTCTTTGGTTTTATCCTATATGTATTCATAAAATGGTTAATAATCGTGTTTAAAATCATTTGTCACATCTATCATTGTAATTTGAGTTTAAGCGGTAAAATCATGTTCAAATGAAAAAGTTTTTCATATTTTTGATCAGCTTTTCCGAATCTGGAAAAAATAATAAAACAATATAATTACCAAAAATGGACAACAATAATTTAGACCAGATTACTTTCGGTGGCGGATGTTTCTGGTGTGTAGAAAGCTGTTTCAATATGCTGAAAGGGATACAGTCTGCTATTTCAGGATATTCAGGAGGGCATAAAGACAATCCTACTTATCAGGAAGTTTGTACAGGAGAAACAGGACATGCAGAAGTGGTACAAATCACGTATGATCCGGCAATTATTTCTTATGAACAGTTGATGGATGTATTTTTCTTTTTACATGATCCTACCCAATTAAACAGACAGGGAAATGATATCGGAACCCAATACCGTTCTGTAATTTATTATAAAGATGATGCGGAGAAAGCAAAGGCTGAGGAAGCTATTAAAGTATCTCAGGAATCAGGAAGATGGGCTGGAACGTATGTAACTGAATTAACCCAATTCGACAAATTCTGGCCGGCAGAACAATATCATCAGGGATATTACAATGAAAACCCAACACAGCCTTATTGCAGTGCCGTGGTAGGACCTAAAATCCAGAAATTCAAAAAGCATTTCGGGGAATTGGGGATGTTGAATACAGAGTAAAACGTAATATTTAAGTTTTGGCTAAAGCCAGATGAATGTTCGATATTTTGTTAAACGGGCTAAAGCCCGTTCCTATTGATGGTTAATATCATTATCAGAATTTTAGCAGGATATTTACAAACCCATATAAAATAACAGAAGCGAAGAGAAAATCTCTTCGCTTCTTGTTTGCACAAAAATTGTTTATATAAAGAAACTAGTATCCTGGATTTTGGGTAAAATCTTTTGAGGCATCAATGGTTGCCTGAGGAATCGGAAAAATCCTTCTGTAAGGAAGAGAAGCAGATTTGGCTGTTCCCGGTAAATCAAACTTTTTGAATCGGATCATGGCCTTTCTTCTGTACATTTCCCAATACAGTTCATATCCTGATTCTTTAAACAGTGTATTTTCATCCAAAGAAGCAATGGCAACTCCCGGAGCATTGTTCTTTAAAGCATCATTCGTTCTGCTTGTTCTCAGCTTATTCACATCCGCCAAGGCAGCAGATATATTTCCACTTCTTAAATACGCTTCTGCTCTCATCATATAGATGGTTCCTAATCTGTACAAGGGTACATCCATTCCGCTTGTTCCGTTATTTCCATATCCCGGATCGAATTCAAACTTAAAGTTTCTTACTCCTCTGTTGATCTGAGCCTGAGTAAATACAGATTCAGAAGGGTTATCAAAATTCAGCTCAGGAGTGAAGTCTGCGGCAAGTGTTGTATTTTTTTCTGTAAATAATTTATACACTTTAATTCTTCCGTCTGAAGTCATATCAAAATTTCCGTCTGCAAGAATCTTAGGCCCATATTGCTGTCCCACCTGCAGCCCTCTGTTGAAATGAAACCATGGTTTTCCTGTACCTTCCACTTTACTGGATGAAGGTACACTTACATCTGTTCCGTCATTTCTGAACCATGTTCCATCCGTATACTGATAAGATCTCTGAAAGCGTGGGTCATCATGATTCCCGTTCCAGGAATAATAGAATTCCGGGGTAATACACGATGCATTGGTTCCTCTGTTATCAGGGGATGGCTTCTGAATTCTTTCCATAGACATATACGCCAGGTCATTATCTGAAGCTTTATCTGTATTTTTTTTCTGAACGATGGAGAAGATCATCTCCTTGCTTGTATCATTATTGATATCAAAATTGTGGAAATAATTGGATTCCAGACTGAAATTCGGATTGTTAATCAATAGATTGGAATATTCAATTACTTTATCCATATCTGTTCCTGAACCACTCACCGCCTGCTCCAAAAAGTTGAATGATCCTGCCGTTTTATTCTTCAAAACCGCTCTGTTCAGGTACATATCAGCAAGAAATGCATAAGCAGCCTGTTTGGTAAATCTTCCGGCGTGGGTATTCTGGGTCTTAATATCTGCCAGATTGGGAATAAGTCCTTCTACTTCAGTAATCAAAGCATCAATGGTAGTTTCTGCTTTTCGGATTTGAATAGGAGCATTTATATTACCCGGATCTCTGTAAGGAGCCTGCCCGAAAAGATCAATTGTGGTATAAGTATAATAGGCTAATAATCCTTTTGCTTCTGCCAAAAATAAGGCTCTGTTTGTACTGTTGCTTTTTTCAATACTTGAGATGGCCGTCAGGGACTTTGTAATCCCGAAGTTCAGAGAATTCCAGGTTGTTTTTACCACATCATTGCTTGCATCCCATGTGAATTCGTGCATAGCTCTCCATTTTCCCCCATCCCCCCAGTCACTTCCTCTTGTGGGTAATAAAGCTTCATCAGTAGAATATTCCTGTAAAGCAAAAACATTTCCGTGATCTACAAAAGTTCCGTCTCCCAGCTGTCCGTAAGCAGCAGCAAGAGCCGCTTCAGGATCTGCTGTTTCAGAGCCCAAAACCTCATCAATTACTTTTTCATCCAGATTGGTACATCCCACTAAAGACAGTACAGCAAAGGATAAAATAATGGTATTTATATTTAAAAATTTAGATTTCATGATTTCTTTTCAATTAAAATTTAACAGTAGCTCCCAAAATGAAAGTCTTGGCAGACGGATAGGTTGTATAGTCGATTCCCAGAGACTGATTTCCACTCACCTGTTTGTTCGTATCCACCAATGGATCATAACCGGAATAGCTTGTAAGGGTCAACAGGTTTTGTGCGCTTACATAAAGATTGATACTTCTCAAAAACTTCAACTGGCTGGTATCGAAAGTGTATCCCAATCTTACATTATTCAATCGTATAAAATCTGATTTTTCAAGATAAAGGGATGACAATTGAGGCTGATTGGTAAAGTTGGCTCCGGATTCGTAGAAGTTTTTCAATACGTTTCTGTCTGACGCTAAGTTGTTGATATTTAAATCCAATGCCGTATTATTCACCAGGTAACCACCCGTTTGCCCAATGAAAGAGAATGAGAAATCAAACTTCTTGTACTTCATGTATGAATTAATCCCGAAAGTGAAATTCGGAATCGCTCCTTCAAAGATCTTTCTGTCATTCTGATCAATTCTTCCATCTGCATTTACATCTTCATAGATATATTTTCCGTTGGCATCCACTCCCAAATAATTCAACATATAGAAAGATCCTGCTTCATAGCCGTTTCTGTAAATATTGGCCGTAACTCCTGAAAGTCCGGGCCCGGATACTTCCCCCGAATAGATAGCAGAAACCGGAAGATCTTTTACCACGTTATTCACTGTCGCTCCATTGACATCAAAGTTCCAGGTAAAGTTTTGTGTTTTGATGATTTCTGAACCTAACGAAAATTCAAATCCTTTGTTTACAATCTTTGCATCTACATTTTTCCATACTGTACTTGTAGGGCTTAACGGTCTGGAAGGAATATTCAGAATCGGGTCTTTGGTTATTTTGTTGTAATATTCCAATGATCCGTACAACTTGTTTCTCCATAAACTAAAGTCTGCTCCAATATTAGTCTGCTCCACCACTTCCCATTTCAGGTCAGGATTAGGGGTTCTGTTGATCACTACTCCATTGATCAGGTTCAGATTATCATACAAATAATATCCTCCGGATGGTGACAGTGAAGAGCTTGCCTGAGTGATTTTATTCGGAACTTCCTGATTACCGGTTTGTCCCCAGCTTCCTCTTAATTTTAATTCATTGATGATCTGAGAATCTTTCAGGAAATTTTCATTAGAAACCGTCCAGCCTACTGCAACAGAAGGGAAATACCCGTATTTGTTGTTTTGACCAAAACGGGTAGAACCATCAGCTCTTAATGAAGCCGTTAGTAAGTATTTTTTATCAAAATTATAGTTTACTCTTCCGAAATAAGATTGTAATTCATTCTCCTGAGCATATCCTGCTGCCGGAATAAAGGCTTCACCAGAATATCCGGGATTAATTTCAGGGGGAATTCCCGCTCCCTGATTCGCAATATTTTTCACCCCGAAATACGTTCCTGTAGTTTTGAATTTCTGATAAGAGAAACCTCCTAGCAAGCTGAAATTATGTTTATTTAAACTAAGATCGTAGGTTAAGTAATGTTCCAAAAGTACATTATAAGAATCAAGGTTTGCCTGAACATACATTCCTTTCGGAGTTCTGTCTGTAATGTTTGGGTACATCGTTGTATTTCTCTCAGACATTGTTTTATCAATCCCTAAGTTGAACTTATAATTCAATCCGGGTAAGATTCTCAATGTAGCTTCTGTATTTCCTAATACTCTGAAAGTATTGGTTTTATCATTATAAACACTCAGCAGATACAAAGGATTGTAATGAGCATTCATATTAAAGTTGGTATAATTTCCGTTTTGATCATACACGGAACGCGTAGGATTCGCCATCAAAGCATGGATAATCACCTGACCGTCAGAACCTGCATTGGCTCCGTTCGGAATTCCGGTTTCTTTGATGTCACTTGCCGTAAGGTTAAGTTTAATTTTTAATCTTTTATTATCAAAAAATGATTCTTCTGCATTCAAACGGGCCGTTGTTCTTTTAAAACCACTATTCAGAATGATACCATCCTGATCCATGTGAGAAATGGACGCAAAATAATTTCCGGTTTCCGTAGATTTTGAAAAAGATACTGAATGATTGGAAGAGACTGCATTTCTGAAGATTTCATCCTGCCAGTCTGTATTTCCCCCATGGTCATATAATTTGTTGATTCCTGCAGACCTATATTCATCAGCAGTCATCAGGTCTAATTTTTTAATCACTGAAGAAAAGCCTAAATACGTATCATAGGTAAACAATGGTTCTCCTTTTCTTCCTCTTTTCGTTGTTACCAAAACAACACCGTTTGAACCTCTTGCACCGTAGATTGCAGCAGCGGAAGCATCTTTCAAAACCGTAATAGATTCAATATCACTGGTATTTAAAAAGTTTAACGGGTTCTTGGCCTGTGCATTTCCTAACCCGATATTCGGGCCTGTAGCACTTACGGCATCGTTACTCAAAGGAACTCCATCTACAACGAATAAAGGAGTACTCCCGCTTCGGATAGAACCGATCCCTCTGATGGACACATTTACTCCGGCTCCCGGCTCTCCACTCGACTGGACAATACGGACACCCGCAATTTTCCCCTGCATCAGGTTGTCAACGGAAATGTTCATTCCTTCTTTAAAATTCTCAGCTTTTAGCTGACTTACGGCTCCCGTTAAATCAGATTTCTTCTGGGAACCATATCCTATCAGTGTTACTTCTTCGATGGATGTTGATTCTTTTTTAGTTTCTAATTGTACAGTAACTGAAGTACTGGAGATTTTCACCATCTGGATTCCATATCCTTCATAAGAAACAGACAAGGTTTGTCCGATACTGGCTGAAATGGTAAAGTTTCCCGAAGCGTCAGTAGAAGCCGTTTCTCCGGTTTCTACAACCGTGATTTTGGCGCCTTCAACAGCAGCTCCTTTCTGATCCTTCACCGTTCCGGAAATGGTTTCGTTTGCCTGCGAAAAGACAGGATAGTTTGAAGTAAATCCTTTGGCATCAGCTTGGCTTGTCACCAAAAAAATTAATGCAATCGGAATTAGCTTTTTAAACTTAAAAAAATTAATTTTGTGGTACATATCAATAAGTAAAGTAATTGCAAGACGTTACATTGCTTATCAAAAAGCCGCTGTTGTTCCCGCAACAGTGGTTTTCTTTTCAGGCAACGGTTAGTTTTTATTTCGGCATACAAAGTAAAAGGATCTCCCACAAATCTATTTTAACATAATATTATCTTAAAGTCAACAAAATATAAATATCTCAATTTGAGAGAATAGAAATAAGCTAAATATCAGCTGTTTATACACGTATATTTTTCCAACATTCACAGAATTTTAAAAATTACTTAACATAATATATAAATCATCTCCTGCAAAGAGTGAGTAATTTCGTATTCAAAATGTATCGAAATGAAAAAGGCTGTTTTCCTTGGCATCTGTTTATCTTCTTTCAATTTATTTTGGGCACAATCACAGCATCTCGATGAGTTAAAAATCAATGAAATTCAGGTTATTGGCTCTCATAATTCTTATAAAAAAGCCATTCTTCCCGAAGTGTATCATTATTTATCTCAAAAAGATACGCTGAACGTTTTACCAAGGATTCAGTATGAGCATATCCCTATTCCCCAGCAACTGGATCTGGGACTTAGAAATCTGGAAATTGATGTATATGCAGACAGCCAGGGAGGAAAATATGCCCATCCGAAAATTCTGAATCTGGTAAAAACCTATGAACCATTTGATCCGGAAGGCAAAATGAAAAAACCAGGTTACAAAATGATTCATGTGACAGATATTGATTATCAGACGTGGTATTATACCTTAGAAGACTGTTTAAAGGATTTGAAAAAATGGTCTGATCAACATCCTGATCACGATCCTGTTTTTATAACGCTTGAGCCCAAAGATGGAAAAGCAAATCAATTTGGGACCGAACCGGAACATTACACCTCGAAGCTCTTTGACGATCTGGATCATGAACTGAAAAAGTATCTGGGAAAAGACAAGATAATTACACCGGATGATATCCGAGGCTCTTATACAACATTGAACGAAGCTGTTCTAAACAAACACTGGCCAAAAGTAAAAGAGGTAAAAGGGAAATTTCTTTTCGTACTGGATAATAATGTAGAAAACAGAGACTTATATGCTAAAGATCATCCTTCATTGAAAGGAAGAATGATTTTTACGAATTCTGTTCCGGGAACTCCTGAGGCTGCAGTTTTGTTTATGAATGAACCCAAGAAGGATGATGCCATGATAAAAGATCTGGTAAAAAAAGGGTATATCATCCGCACCCGAGCTGATGCTGATACCATGGAAGCCCGAAATGAAGACTATTCAAGGTTTGAGAAAGCCAAAGAAAGTGGTGCCCAAATCATTACAACAGACTATTATTATCCCAGCAAGCTATTCAAATCCAATTATAAGGTAAGTTTTGGAAACAATACCTATGAAAGAAAGAATCCTGTAATAGGAAAATAGTCCTGTTTTTGCTATTAGATTTATAATTGAGGAGGCTGTCTTATGGGCAGTCTTTCTTTTTGTTTAAACACAAATAACACTAATGCTTTTCACTAATAAGCACAACTATTTTATTGAACATAAGTTGAGTGTTGATGAAGCATAATAATTTACAGCTTTATTATTTCTTTTCTTTTCAAATCTATTTCGAAATGGTCTGTGGGATCTCCATGGGAAAGTAATGAAAGAATTTTGAAAACAGATTTTAATTGCTGAATCAATGAATCCCCTTTCGGGTCATGCATTTTGTATAGTTTTTCCAATATCTCATACTGCTTCAGCCTTTCCTCAGGAATATCATTTTTTGCCAGTTCATCCGCCGATTGAAATTTATACACGTCCAATAACAGATCATCAAAAGACCATTTTTTAAAGTCTTCAGACCTGATTGCTTTCTCTTTCAGCTGATCTTTATTTTGAATCAGCAACAAAAGATCTTCACCATTAAGGTTCTTGGTTTTCTCAATAAAATCTTTTGGCCAGTCATCAGGAATCATTCTTAAACGAACCTGTTCTTTTAAATGAAAAAGCATAAAATCGTGATATGATTTTGTTTTTAAAATGTCTTTATTCCAAAGTATTTGGGTGGTATCATGTTGTAAAGCATTATATTCTTTCTCATATAAAGGAAATAACTCATCGAAATTCGGAACCTCATTTAGAACCTGGGTTTGAACGTCCATCTTATCAGGCGATTGTATGGTCAGAATTTTATACGCAGGCAGATAAGCCGCCAATGAGGGCACCTGAACATTCACTAAAATATGGTCTCCTGTTTTCCTTATTCCCGTATCATTAATATGCATATGCCCCGCAAAATGAATCTGCAGTCCTGCTTCAGCAAATACCCTAGCAACTTCTTCCTGAGGAACACGCTCCAGCTGCCACTTTTTTTCACCCAACAGGTTTTTAATTTCGTTGGTTGCCCCATCATTGAAATCAATCATAGGATAATGTGTAAATGCGATGAGGGTTTTATTATTTTTCTTTGCTTCGGCGGCCAGTTTTTTAACCCATTGAATTAAATGTTGTTTGTTGGTCAGAACATTATTATAGCCAATACTTGCTCCTTTATAGTTAGCAGGATTTTCAAAACTTTCATTGATATTTTTCGGGATATAAGTATTACCATCAATAGCAATCAACCACACATCTTTAACAGGTTCAACAACATAACTCAAATCCGGAACAGAAAAACCTTTAGTCACTTCATACATTCTTTTGTAATACTCTGCAGACTGTAATCCTTTTTTGCAAGAGTAATTTTTAAATGAATTATCATCAAAAGGAGTACTCCAAAACAGATCTTCTTTTTTTGGGGAGAAGCCAAAATCTTTTAACTCATTCAAAATTTCGAGATATCCGGATTCTGCAATATCATTTGTAATCACCTTATCTGCTGAGATCCCAATATTTTCTTTGCTGTAAATTCCTAGCGGCTTTCCCTTCTCTCCAAGAAAATCACTTTTCCCTCCATCATTCCGAAATGGTCCCACCGGATCATGATTTCCTGTAGTTAAATAAAAATTAATCCCATACGTTTCATGATATTTTTGTAATATTCTATGAAGACCACGAAGGTTATAAACCTGTCCGTCATCTGAGAAATCACCGGGCATTGCTACAATCTTAATTCCTTTTGCAGCAATATCATCCAGCGCTTTGAGAAAGGCAAAATAATTTTCATTAAAAATTCTTGTAGAATGCAGTTGAGAATCCATGGTTCTCAAAATGGTGGATTTTCCTGTTTTAGGATTTATAATTCCTTTAAAATCATGATCCGAAAAACTTGCATACAGATCCTGGAAATGCACATCGGAAAGAAATGCAATCTGTACAGGTTTCTGGGCTGAGAAAAGAGCAGATATAAAAAGTAAAACGGAAAATAGTATTTTATTCATCTTAAAATAAGACGAAATTACAGGAATAGATAAGGATTTGTTTTAATTGTATTTTAAATAATTGTGAAAGAAATCTAATCTGCCTGTATCATATCGGGCTTTTTTCCGGAATATTTTCTAATGATATATTCAGTAGCCCGTTTTAATTCTCTTTTATTTTCCGGATCAATCCCATCCATTGTAAAAAATTCAACTTTTCCATTGACCTTTGAATACCATGCTTTTCCCAGGGCATTATCTACTGTAAGGGTATCTTTCCTTGTAATACGTTTAAAATATTTAATCTGAATATTATCTTTAGGAACAACATTCAATACAGGATTGTCTTCATTACAGTCTGTCAGTTTATATTCATTCTGATCCCAGTACATACAATTCTTTTCAATCGCAGGCAGAGTCAAAAAATTAAATGGTTCATTAACATTTCTGTTTCCGGAGGAGCAATAATAATTACCAATCAAAAATCCTCCGAGCAAAAATATCCCCACGAGACCAAAACTATTTTGTCTCACAAACTCCGGCATTTTAAAATGCTGTTCGTTGATGATATTAATGTTGATCTTAGACAGCCTTTCCGATATAATCTCCTCATCCTGATCCACACTGATTTTTACCGTGGTCAGATTTTTTTTTTCATCATTCCTGATAAAAGTTCTTGAAAAATCGGTGAAATCTTTATAGCCGATGTACTGGCACATTTTATTGAGTCTCTCAGGCTCAATATTCCTGCTGCTATTGCCTTCTACAAAGTCTTCATAATATCGTATGAATGTTTTCTCTGAAATATCATAGCATTTCAGGTTATCAATAAAACAAAGATGCAGGTAAGAGGCCAATCCACTTTTTGTGGTTTTCTCTGACTCTCTTCTTGCCTGCTCAAATACTTCATTAATCAGCAGTTTTTTCTTGGACATAAGCAGTGTTTTCGGGCATTACAAAGTAGATGAATTTCAATCACACCACATTACGGATTTCCGTAATAACTCCACGCTCACTTACTGTCTATTGATGTCTGTGTTTTGTCTAACAAACCTATTCTGTTTTGCCGCAAATTTGCTTTAGAAATCAAGAAAAACATTACAAAAAACTGATTTCAAAAAAACCAGAGAAAACAGAGATCAAACTCCGGATTGGGAAGCAGATGTTTCGTCTCCGTTTTTAAAGGTTCACTTCCCTAAAAAATTAAGAAGCGCTTCGAAATTTTAACAGTGTACAGCTTACGATAAATACTTCGTGAGAGGAAGAAATACAGTTTCAACTTCGAAAATTTTAAAGGAAATGATCCAAATTATAATGATGCTATTAGGATTAGCATTTTCAGATAATAATGCCAATACTTCAGCAACTGATAACCATAATTATCCATCCACAACGGTGAGCTATTCTACCGCACCAGAAGATACAAGTGGTGAAACAGGACAGATTTTGCCACCAAAAAAATAATTAAACAAAAGGACGATGAAAATTGTCCTTTTTTTAATACCTTTAGTTGCTATCAATTACAATCATGGATACCGGTTTTAAATTTCTAGGAATTTTTCTTTTATTCATTAGCTGCAATTTTTCTGAAAACAGGAATCCTCCGGTAAAAGCCCCTTCAACTGAAGCGGACAAAATGTATAATGATGCTGCTGCTCTGTATAATAATGATAATGAAAAGGCATTTACCCTTCTTTCAAAAGCCGAAAGCATCTATAAACTGAAGAATGATTCAGCAAATATTGCATCTTGCTTAATCACCAAGGCTATTATCCTGAATGATATTGGAGATTATCTCAGCAGTAATGAAAGAGCCATTGATGCATTGTCTTTTTTACAACTACCCAGAGATTCTGCTTACCTTACCTCAATTTATAATAACCTTGCGATATCTGAAAAAAATCTCAAGCATTATACTGAAGCTCTCAACTGGTATCATAAAGCTCTACAGGTAAGTTCAGATCATTCTCAGAAAGTCACTATTAAAAACAATATTGCAGACACCTACGGAAAACTGAAAAATTATTCGCAGGGAATCCGTATCTACCAATCTCTGCTTAAAGATAAAAACTTACAGCGCCATGAGATTGATTATGCCAGAATTTTAGATAATTATAATTATATCAGCTGGCTTGAAAACAACAGTTATAAAGCAGAACATGGTTTACTGGCAGCTTGTTCTTTAAGACAAAAGATCAACGATAAATCGGGTCTCATATCCAGTCATTCTCATCTGTCTGAGTATTATTCACATACGGATAAAACGAAAGCTTTGTATCATAATAATGAAAAATATCGTTTAGCAAAAGCCATTAAAAATCCCAATGACAGATTAGAGGCAATCGAATTTCTGGTAAAAAATGAAACCGGAAATCATTTACAAAACTATTTTGCAGAATATCAGCACCTGAATGACAGCATTCAATTATCAAGGGATAAAGCAAAAAACAGATTTGCTTTGATAGAGTTTGATGTAGAAAAAAAGAATGCAGAAAACCAAAAGCTCAAGATCATTACAGTTCAAAAGCAGAACAGAATTCTGAAACAGAATGTTGTTTTAGGAATACTGTCTTTAAGCCTGATTGGCGGATGGATACTATACAAACGGAGAAAAAAAATACTGCAGCAGGAAAATGAATTAAGAATAAAGGAGAATCAGCTTCATCTTTCCAAAAAAGTACACGATGTGGTAGCCAACGGTATTTATCAGGTCATGACCAAGATTGAAAACCAGGAGGACTTTGATAAAGAAAAGGTACTTGATGAGCTGGAGTTCGTCTATGAAAAGTCCAGAGATATTTCCTATGAGAAGACAGCTCTTGAAAATAAACCGGAGTTCAGTCAGAGAGTATCTACCCTTATCGCTTCGTTTAACAATGAAAATGTAAAAACTTATCTTGCCGGAAACGACGAAAATATATGGAATTCACTGAAAGAATTTACCCGGGAAGAAATTTATCAGGTGATGCGGGAACTTTTGGTCAATATGAAAAAACACAGTCAGGCCACTCTCGTTGCTTTTAAATTTGAAAGAAAAAATAACACGATACAAATTCAGTATACAGACAATGGAATTGGTATTCCGGGAGGAATTATCTATAAAAATGGTTTAACAAATACGGATTCCCGTATTGAAGCTATCCATGGAGAAATTATTTTTGACACGGAAACCGAAAAGGGATTGAAAATTTATATTTCATTTCCTGCTTCTTAAAAAAGAAAAAGAATGTTCAAAAAAATTTTAATAGCGGAAGATCACGAAAGCAGCAGTATTTCTGTACAGAAAACATTGGAAGACCTTAGTATTTCACACACAGATTATGTTTATTATTGTGATGATGCATTAGCTAAAATTCAAAAATCCATTCGTGAAAATGACCTTTACGATTTGTTAATTACAGATCTTTCTTTTGAAGAAGACCACAATATACAAAATCTTAAAGATGGAAAAGAACTCATTAAGACCATTAAAAAACTTCATCCTTCTTTGAAAATCATTGTCTTTTCTGCGGAACATAGATCCGGAGTAATAGACAGTCTTTTTAATGAATATGGAATTAATGGTTTTGTTCGTAAGGCCCGTAATGATTCAAAAGAACTGAAAAAAGCAATTGCTTCCACCTATGTAGACGAAAACTATCTTTCCCTTGATCTTAAACAGGAGGTAAAGAAACTCAACAATTATGAATTCTCTACCTATGATATCACCTTAGTCTCTCTTTTGTCTCAGGGTGTTTTACAGAAAAACATACCTGTTTATCTTCAAAACAATGATATTAAACCCAATAGCTTAAGCAGTGTAGAAAAAAAACTGAACAGCATGAAGGAAGATCTTCAGATAACAAGCAATGAACAGCTTGTTGCTTTTTGTAAAGATTTGGGAATTATTTAATCCTTTACTATAATCTCCCTTATATGTAAACCTTTCAAAATGAAAGGTTTTTTTGTTTTACGGCTTTCCGTAAGGATTGAGTTTTAAAGGATGGTACTTTTGGAATGCTAATCAATAAATATTTTTTATGAGTTCACAAAATGACAAATGGGAATTTTATCAAGATCCCGAAAGTAAATGGAGATGGAGAAGAACAGCTTCTAATGGAAGAATTGTTGGAGCTTCAACCCAAGGCTATGTGAATAAATCCGATTGTATTGCTAATGCAAGACTGAATGGATATACAGGATAGCATTTTCGAAAGTCTCAAAATTGAGACTTTCGTTTAAACCTTACAATAATTAAAAGTATTAAATAATGGAAACTCACTCCCAAAATGAAACGATATTCTACCATGACAGTTCTATAAAAGTTACACAGTCAAGGTTTATAACAAATTCAAAAACATATACTATGAAGGAATATCTCTTCGGTTTATATTTTTGAGATTATTAAAAGTAAAAACAAAGCCCTTCTACTGATTGTTATAGGTTTTATTCTCCTTTTCTCAAAAGAGTTTTTATGGATGGGAATAATAATTTTAATTCTAGCTTTCTGGTGGTTTTTCACTATTAAAAATCAATATGCAGTCCGAATAAGCACAAATGCTGGAGAAGTTAATAGTATCGTATCAAAAGACAGAGATTATATTCAAAAAATTGTAAACGCATTAAATGAGGCAATTATTCATCGAGGATAAACAAAAATTAAATAAATACCTTAAAAAAAACTATTTCTTATAGGACTTTTAGTCTTGGTAACACTATGTCCTTTTTTATAAAAATTAAGGAATTATTTAATCCATTACGGTTTTCCGTAAGGCTAATTTTCATAATAGGTTTACTTTTGGAGTAAAGAAATGATGAAAAAAAACTAATAACACCCAATATAATTTTATACAGTTCGAAAAAAGGTATCTCAAATGAGATACCTTTTATTTTCTTATCATTTCCGTATGGGGAATATCATCTTCCAGATATTTTTTCCCTGTATCCACAAATCCGAATCCACTATAAAATCTTAACAGATAATCCTGTGCAGATATTTTGATTTCAGAAGTATGAAAACGATTTTCTATGGTTTCTACAGCATATTGTATTAACTGTTTTCCCAGGCTTTTTCCTCTCGCCTGCTCTGTAGTCAGCACCCTGCCGAAGGAAGTTTCATCATACTTTATTCCTTTGTCAAAGACACGGCAGTATGCCAGTACCTGTCCGTCTTCTTCTGCCCAGATGTGAACGGCTTTCTGATCATAATTATCCAAATCAGGATAAGGACAGTTCTGCTCAATAACGAAAACATCAATACGTGCCTTCAGTACCGAATACAATTCCGGAACAGTGAACTCATCAAACGTTTTGATTTTCCAGACCATATTACTCATCGAAACTTATATTATTATTCGTTAGAAATTCATTGGTCTTTTGTATAAAATTAAGAATGTTGTCTCCTCCTTCTTTCTTTTCTGCTGAGGTAATATACAGTTCAGGAAGATCTTCCCAGCTCTTATGAAGTTCAGTTTTATAATCTTCAACATTTTTAACGGCAACATTCGGCTTTAGCTTATCAGCCTTTGTAAATACAATGGAAAACGGGATTCCACTTTCCCCACACCATTGGATAAATTCCAGGTCTATTTTCTGTGGAGTGTGTCTTATATCTACCAATACAAAAAGATTGACAAGGTTTCTTCTGTTCAGAATATAGTTCGTGATCAGTTTTTCAAAATCCTTTCGCTGAACTTTTGAAACCTTTGCATACCCATATCCTGGTAAATCCGTAAGATACCAGTTCTCATTCACCAAAAAATGATTGATCAGCTGAGTTTTTCCCGGAGTTCCCGAAGTTTTAGCCAAATCTTTATGGTTCATCATCGCATTGATGAGTGATGATTTTCCCACGTTTGACCTTCCGATAAAAGCATATTCAGGAATATTGGGTTCAGGGCATTCCTGCCATTTTCCACTACTCTTTACAAAAGCTGCTGTTTTAATAATCATTTTTGAATGTATTTTAGAAAAATAAACCATTAAGAAAAGCTCTTAATGGTTATTTATATGTTTTAAACTTTATCTTTTACCCAGTTGTATAGGATTTCATTGAACTCTTCTGGTTTTTCCATCATCGCGGCATGCCCGCATTTATCAATCCAGAATAAATCAGAATTAGGAATAAACTTGTGCATATCTTCTGCCACTTCCGGAGGTGTTACATTATCCTGTTTACCCCATATCAGGCAGGTAGGTGTCACAATCTTCGGAAGATCGTTCAGCATATTGTGTTTGATGGCACTTCTTGCCAGCATTACGGTCTTGATTCCTTTCATTCTGTCATTCACTACTGCAAAAACTTCATCTACAAGATCTTCTGTTGCCACCGTAGGATCATAGAAAACTTCTTCCGTCTTCTTTCTGATGTAAGAACGGTCGTTCTTTCTCGGAAAACTGTCCCCGAAAGTTCTTTCATATAGTCCGGAGCTTCCTGTAAGAACCAGATTTTTTACCAGATCAGGTCTTGCCAAAGTCAGAATAAGCCCTACATGTCCTCCCATTGAGTTTCCTACAATAGTAACAGGACCGGAAATATGGCTCTCTATAAACTTGATAATATATTTTGCGATAGTGGTAAGATTCGTATTGAGTACCGGCAGATCATAGATCGGCAACTGAGGAACATATACTTTGAAGCCTCTATCCGAAAAAAAATCTACCATTTTATCGAAATTACTCAAACCACCCATTAACCCGTGCAACAGCACTAATGGATGTCCTTCTCCCGCTTCTACATAGGAATATTTCTTTTCTTTTTTTGTACTAAATATCATAAAACGCCTTAATAAAGCCCTGCAAAAATACAAATTAAACCTCAAAAAAATTTTGATTATCCTAATTTAAGATAAAAATAATATAATATTCTCCTTTTTAACTTTTTTTTTCAAAACGGCTTTATTATGGCATAAATAGCACTTTCAACAAGTCCCTTCATATCAGTATTTTACATTATTGAAATTCAATCTTTAATAAAACTTATTAACATTGAGTCAAAAAGTGGGAAAAAGTGGGAAATTTTGGAAATTATTATATAAATTTGTCCCAAATGAAAAATTTCATTGGGACATATGAGTGTAAAATTGACGACAAAGGCCGCTTAAAAGTTCCTTCATCTTTAATCAAACAGATGGAAGACTTCGATGATAAGGCGTTTGTAGTCAAAAGATCTGTGTTCCAACCTTGTCTGGAAGTTTATCCTATGAATGCATGGGACAAACTGATGGGCAAAATTAATAAACTGAACAGATTCATAAAAAAGAATGCTGATTTCATACGAATGTTTACGGCAGGAGTAAAAACAGTAGAATTGGACAATGCAGGAAGACTACAGATCTCTAAAGACCTGACGGTTTTCGCAAATCTCCAGAAAGAGATTGTGATCACCAGTGCAGGAGAACTCTTCGAGATTTGGGACAAAGAAGCCTATGAAAAGGTAATTGCTACTAATGAAGCTGATTTTGCAAGCCTTGCCGAAGATGTGATGGGCTCTTTCGATGAAGAATAACTGTAGGTTATTAATTGATTATATAGTAAATAAAAAACACAATTAAGCATGTATCATAACCCCGTTTTGTTGAAGCAGAGTGTTGATGATTTGGTAACGAATCCTGACGGAATATATGTGGACTGCACCTTTGGAGGCGGAGGCCATTCAAGAGAAATCTTGAGCAGACTTTCCGATAAAGGGAGATTGTTCAGTTTTGATCAGGACCTGGATGCACTTAAAAATACAATTGATGATCCACGTTTTACATTGGTTAATCAGAATTTCAGATTTCTGGAAAACTCATTGCTGATGTATGGAATTTCGCAGGTGGATGGTGTTTTGGCAGACTTAGGTGTGTCATCTCATCAGTTTGACGAAGCAGACAGAGGATTCTCCACAAGAAGCAATGCTCCTTTGGATATGAGGATGAATGTAATGCAGAATCTGGACGCTAAGAGAGTGATCAATGAATATGGAGAGGAAGAACTTGCAGACCTTTTCTATCATTACGGAGAATTAAGAGAAGCGAGAAAGCTGGCAAGAGAAATTGTTCACCACAGAAAAACAAAAAGTATAGAAACTACGGAAGATCTGAAAAAAATGTTCAGCTATATCCCGCCTCACAAGGTTAATAAGTTCTATGCTCAACTTTTTCAGGCGATAAGAATTGAGGTCAACCAGGAACTTGAGGTATTAAAAGAAATGCTGGTTCAGGCATTCAATGTCTTAAAACCAGAAGGAAGATTGGTCGTTATTTCTTACCACTCTCTGGAAGACCGTTTGGTAAAGAGATTCCTGAAAAACGGAATGTTCGAAGGAGAACCGGCAAGAGATATCTACGGAAATTATAAAAAGGCATTCGAATTGATAAAGAGTAAAGCAATCATTCCTGATGACAAGGAAATTGAAGAAAACTCAAGAGCAAGAAGTGCCAAGATGAGAACAGGAATTAAAGTATAAAATGTGAATGAGTGAATCGTCAATAGTGAATCATTTAACAAAATAAAATTGACCATTGACATGAAGTAAATTCACTGCGAAGCAAATTGACATAATAAATTGGCAAAAAGAACAACAAATCGCCCCCAGAAAAGACTCACTTTTATAGACATTATAAAAGGAAACTTTCTGAATCGTGATGAGATCAAAATACATTACAGGTATTTTCTCCTATTGTTTGTTCTAATGATGGCCATGATTTATACCAACCATCTCGTCAATAAAAAAATAAAAATTGTAAACGCCTTAAAGGAAGAAACAGAGGAATACAAATCGAGAAATGCTTACGCCCAGAGTAAGCTGATCAAAGTGAAAATGGAATCAGAGCTGGGGAAAGAGGTTGCCCGGGATTCATTAATGACCCTGGAAAACCACCCTCACAAATTGCTAATAAAACTGGATAGTACAGATGCAAAAGCAAAATGAATACGACAATAAACGTAAGAAAACGTTACGATGGGGCTACCTCTTTGCAGTGGTAGCTTTGTGCGTGTTTGTAATGTTCTTGGCAAGGATTGTTATCCTTCAGAATACCAATGTCCAGGAAATTAAAGATGATTACATTAATAAAAACTATCGTGAAGCCACTTTAAAGGCTGCCCGAGGTAATCTTTTTGCATCTGACGGTTCTATTCTCGCAACCACAGTAATGCGGTATGACATCTATCTTGATTTCAAAACCATGAAAGATACGGTGTACTCCAACAACATTGGTGCACTGACAGATTCTCTAAGCAAGATGTTTGGAAAATCCAGAGGAGAATTCAGACAGAAGTTTGACGAGCAGAAGAAAAAGAAAAACCAGTACTACACTTTGGTAAAAGGACTGGATTTCGATCAATACGACAGAATCAGAAAATTCCCAATCTTCAAAAAAGGGAAAAATAAAGGAGGATTTATTGTTGACCGAAACTATAAAAGAGAATTGGCCACCTCAGAAATCGGGGCAGGAACCATCGGTATGGATAACGGTGAGCTTAAATCCGGACTGGAAGGTGCTTTCTCAAAATATTTAACCGGAACTGATGGTAAAAGATTAGAACAGAGAATCAATTCTTCCCAATGGAAACCTATTGACTTCTGGAAAGTGCAGGAACCCGTAGACGGAGAAGATGTATATACCACCTTAGACCTTAGAATTCAAGACATTGCACACTCTGCTCTCGAGAAGCAACTGATTAATTTCGAAGCCAAACATGGTACCGTAATTGTCATGGAAGTTGAAACCGGAAAAGTACGTGCTCTTGTTAATTTAAGAAGAACAGAAGAAGGAGAATACGAAGACTCTTACAACTATGCTCTGAAAGATAATATCGAGCCTGGATCTACTTTTAAAACCATTTCCCTTCTGGCGGCAATGGACGATGGATTCATCGATGAAAATACGACAGTAAACGTCGGAAACGGAGTTTGGGTCTATGCAAAACAGAGAATCTCTGATGGCCATGGAGGTGGAACTTACGATATCAGTGATGTATTGGCAAAATCCAGTAACGTAGGAACATCAAAACTGATCACAAAGTATTATGCAGAAAAACCACAGATCTTCCTTGACCACCTGAAACGTTGGAAATTATTCGACAAGATGGATATAGAACTTCCGGGAATCACAAAACCGAAAATTGTAACTCCACAAAATAAAAGATGGAATGCCGCTACACTGGCTTCTATTTCTTACGGATATTCTTCTAACATCAACCTGCTGCAGCTGACCACCTTCTACAACGGAGTGGCTAACGGAGGAAAAATGCTTAAGCCTTTATTCATTGATAAAATCATGAAAGACGGAAAGGTAATGTACAATGCCAAGCCTGAAATCATGGTAAACAAAATGGCATCTGAAAAAGCAATTAAAATGATGACCAGTGCTTTAACCAAAGCCGTGGAAAAAGGAACCGGACGAAGCATTTTTACCCCTAACCTGAAAATGGCAGGAAAAACAGGTACCGCAAGATTTGAATACTGGCTGCCTGGCCCGATGAAGTACCGTGCCTCATTTGCAGGATTCTATCCAGCAGACGCTCCAAAATATACATGCTATGTAATGATTAGTGAGCCCAACACCGCAAAAGGTTTTTATGGAGGTTCCGTTTCAGCACCGGTGTTTAAGGAAATTGCAGGAAAAACATTCCTGAAAACACCTCAAAATATTGAAAAAGAAATGCTTGTAGACAAAAAGGTAAACCTAAACAAAATGGTTGAACCTAATGTCAAAGTAGCAGTAAATGATAAGCAAATGCCCAATGTAGTAGGATTAATTGGTAAAAACGTTATCCCACAATTGGAAAATTTAGGCTACCGTGTCGATTATAAAGGAGTAGGAAGAATTAAAGAACAATTCCCTCTGGAAGGCACAACGATCAGTAAGAACCAGAGAATTTATTTGTCTCTGCAAAATTAAATAAGGATTTAAAACAAAAATAAGGCAACGCCTTATTGATAAAGATGATTATAACAGAATTAGTAAACAGAATCCCAGTATTGGAAATCCATGGTGACAACAACCGTGAGGTTACTGAGTTGGTGATCGACAGCAGAAAAGTTACAGAAAACTCTCTTTACATTGCGATGAGGGGAACAGTAGTGGATGGGCATTCATTCATTGCATCTGCTATTGAAAAAGGGGCTTCCGCAATCGTTTGCGAAGAATTCCCTGAAACATTGGCGGAGAATGTAACGTATGTTAAGGTAAAAGATTCATCTAAAGCCTTAGGTCACCTTGCTTCTAATTTCTACGGAAACCCTTCTCATAAACTGAAACTGATAGGGGTTACAGGAACTAATGGAAAAACATCTGTTTCAACCCTTCTTTTTGACGTTTTCAAAAACCTGGGCTATCCGGCAGTTTTACTTTCCACTGTTGAAATCAGAATTGGTGAAGAAATTATCCCTGCTACTCACACAACACCTGATGTGATTACGATCAACAGGATTTTAGCTGAAGCAGTGGAAAAAGGATGTGAATTTGCTTTCATGGAAGTAAGCTCACACGGAATTGCCCAAAACAGAATTGAAGGATTACACTTCAAAATTGCAGGGTTCACCAATCTTACTCATGATCATTTAGACTATCATAAAACGTTCGAAGAATATTTAAAAACCAAGAAAAGATTCTTTGACGAATTGGAAGATACAGCTATTGCCATCACCAATGTGGATGACAAGAACGGGAATGTCATGCTTCAGAATACTAAGGCTAAAAAGAAGTCTTATGCTTTGAAAACTATGGCAGACTACCACGGAAAACTTTTAGAAGTAGATTTCAACGGAATGCTGTTGAACTTCAACGGAAAAGAATTCTGGACGACACTGACAGGGAAATTCAACGTATACAACTTGTTGCTTGTATTCGGAATTGCTGAAGAACTAGGTTTTCAACAAAATGAAATTCTTCAGGCCATCAGCAAATTAAAAAGAGTTTCCGGAAGATTTGAAACATTCAAATCCGATGGGGGAATTTTCTTTATCGTAGATTATGCGCACACTCCGGATGCATTGGAAAACATTCTGGACAGCATCAACGATATCAGAACCAAAAACGAAAGATTAATCACCGTATTCGGCTGCGGAGGAGACAGAGATCATTCCAAAAGACCTGAAATGGGGAATATTGCCACAAAAAAATCAACATTGGCAATCATCACTTCGGATAATCCGAGAACAGAAGATCCTGCACAGATCATCAAAGAAATTGAAGCAGGCGTTGAACCTCAAAACTTCAGCAAATACACTTCAATTCCGGACAGAAGAGAAGCCATAAAGATGGCAATAAAATTTGCAGAACCTAAAGATATCATCTTAGTTGCCGGAAAAGGCCACGAGACCTATCAGGAAATTAATGGTGTGAAACATCATTTTGATGACAAAGAAGTCATTAATGAGCTCTGGAAATTAATGAGCAAGTAAATTATAAACGATAGTTGATTAATAATAACTGATTTTATCATTCATCAATTATCAATGATTATTTATTAACAATTGAAACTATGCTATACTATCTATACGAATATCTAACCAACCATGGAATTCACGTTCCGGGATTAGGATTGTTGAAATACATTTCCTTCCGTGCCGGAATGGCTGTATTATTCTCCCTTATTATTGCTCTTGTCTACGGAAAAAGAGTAATCAATTACCTGAGAACAAAACAAATGGGAGAATTGGTACGTGATCTTGGATTGGATGGGCAGAAACAAAAAGAAGGCACTCCTACTATGGGAGGACTTATCATTATTTTGGCAACCATCATCCCGGTATTGCTGTTTACAAGAATTACCAATGTGTATATTGTTCTGCTGCTGGTTTCAATGTTTTGGATGGGTGCAATTGGTTTCCTTGATGATTATTTAAAGAAAATCAAAAAAAATAAAGACGGTTTAAGTGGTAAATTCAAAATTGTAGGACAGGTTGGTTTAGGGCTAATCGTCGGAATTACAATGTATTTCCACCCGGATATTACTGTTAAAAGAAAATATGCAGATGCTAAAGTGGTGAACAGAAACAATGTAGAGCAAAACTTTATGCCTACAGAAAAAATCACCGTTTCCACTGTACCTTTTGCAAAGAATAACGAATTCGATTATAGTGGAATTTTATTCTGGATGAATGATAAAGATGCCCATGAGTGGGCATGGATTGTCTTTATTCCCATTGTGATCTTCATTGTAACCGCTGTTTCTAACGGAGCCAATATCACAGATGGAATTGACGGCCTCGCCGCAGGAACAAGTGCCATTATACTGCTCACACTAGCTCTTTTCGCCTACCTATCAGGGAATATCATCTTTGCAGATTATCTCAATATCATGTTCCTTCCCAATATGGGAGAAACCACCATTTTTGCCGTGGCAATGGTAGGTGCCGTGATCGGGTTCTTCTGGTACAATACCTATCCTGCACAGGTTTTCATGGGAGATACCGGAAGTCTGATGCTGGGAGGAGTAATTGCTGTTTTAGCTATTATTTTAAGAAAAGAATTGCTGATTCCTGTATTATGCGGAATCTTCTTAATTGAAAACCTGTCTGTAATGCTTCAGGTAGTTGTTTTCAAATACAGAAAAAGAAAATACGGGCTGGAATATGCCCAAAACAATAGACTATTCAAAATGTCACCATTACATCATCATTATCAGAAAGACGGATTCCACGAAAGTAAAATCGTGAACAGAATGATCATCATCGGAGTAATATTGGCTATTGTATGTCTGATCACACTAAAAATGAGATAAATTTTGTAAAAAGTAAAAAGTATTAATGTAAAAAGACACCAGATACATTGTACGTTTTACATTTTACATTTTACAAAAGAATAAATATGAAAATAGTTGTTTTAGGAGGTGGAGAAAGCGGATGTGGTGCTGCATATTTGGCTAAAAAGAAAGGTCTGGAAGTATTTCTTTCAGATAAAGGAGCTATTAAGGATAACTATAAGCAGTTTCTTATCGATAATGAAATTGAATTTGAAGAAGGAAATCACGACGAAGAAAGGATTTTAAATGCTGACTGGATCGTAAAAAGCCCGGGAATTCCGAAAAAAGCAGACATCATCAACAAAATTCATGACAAAGGAATCAGACTTTCCTCTGAAATTGAATTTGCCTCTGAATTTACAGATGCAAAGATCATTGCCATTACCGGAAGCAACGGAAAAACAACCACTACTTCCCTGATCTATTACATCCTGAAAAATGACGGATTGAATGTAGGTTTGGGAGGAAACATAGGATACAGCTTTGCCAAACAGGTTGCAGATGAAAACCATGAATATTATGTACTGGAAGTAAGTTCTTTCCAGTTAGATGATATTCAGAACTTCAGACCCTATATTTCTTTATTGTTGAATCTGTCTCAGGATCACCTGGATCAGTACAACTACAACTATGAAGAATATGCGTTGGCAAAATTCAGAATCACGGAAAATCAGGAAAATGATAATTTCTTCATCTACAATAAGGATGATGAAATGAGCAAAAGCCTTCTTGAAAAGCTTGAAATAAAAGCTAAAATGATTCCTTTCTCTACCAAAGAGAAACTACCTGAAGGAGGTTTCATTAATGAAGATGAAATTGTGGTGAAAATGAAAGACGAATTCGCAATGAAAGTTGATGAATTGTCTCTATTGGGAAATCACAACGTTGCCAACAGCTTAGCCGCCTCTATTGCCGGTAAAATATTACAAATCAACAATGAAAGCATCAGACATTCATTGATGACATTTCAGGCAGTAGAACACAGATTGGAGTTTGTTACTGAAATTGATAGCGTAAAATACATCAATGACAGTAAGGCTACCAATGTGAACGCTACGTACTATGCCTTAGAAAGTATGAAAACACCAACCGTATGGATTGTTGGTGGACTGGATAAAGGAAATGACTATACTGAAATTGAAGATTTAGTCAAAAGAAAAGTAAAGGCAATTGTTTGCCTTGGGGTAGATAATAAGAAGATCATAGATTTCTTTAAAGACAAAAAAGAAGTTATTTATGATACTTCAAGCATGGAAGAAGCGGTGAGAATTTCAAAATCATTGGCTAAAAAAGGCGATACCGTCCTATTATCTCCGTGCTGTGCAAGCTTTGACTTGTTCAAAAGCTATGAAGACAGAGGACGCCAGTTTAAAGAGCAGGTATTAAAGTAAAAATGTAACATGTCAGATGTAAAAAGTACATTTTACTTTGTACATCATACATCAATACAAAATTATGGACGAACAGAACACAGAAAGCAGATTTGAATTTCTAAAGGGCGATAAAGTACTTTGGATGGTCATCCTTGTGATCTCCATTTTCTCTATTTTCCCCGTATACTCTGCAAGTTCAAATCTTGAATATATTGTCAATAACGGAACTACAACAGGTCACGTTATCAAGCATATGTTCTTTGTAGTCTTAGGTTTAGCCATTATGAGACTGGTAGGAACAATAAAATATGAATACATCGGAAAGCTCAGTAGTATTCTGCTCGGCCTTATGATTGTTTTATTGATCGTTACCATGTTTACCGGACAAACCATTGATGGAGCCAGTGCTTCCAGATGGTTAAAAATCCCGGGAACACCTATCTCTTTCCAGCCTTCATCATTTGCTTTCTTAATGTTAATCATCTATCTCTGTAGATATTTAACCAAAAAAATTACCAGAGAAAGGCTTCCGATAGAGAATATCATGTATATTTTCGGGCCTATCCTTCTTGTTTTTGTACTGGTAGCCAAAGATAACGGTTCTACGGCATTAATGATTTTAATGGTATCCGTAGTGGTACTTATCATAGGACAGCTTCACTGGAAATACATTGCAGGGTTTATCTCAGCATCATTTGTAGCCATTGTTCTATTTTTATTAATAGCGCTGAATACCAATATGATTGGTGGTAACCGTGTTCACACATGGATGAGCCGTGTAGAAACATTTACTTCCAGCAAAGCAAAATCAGCTGATGTGGATGATGAAAGTGTAAAAGCGAAAAACTATCAGGTAATGCAGGCCAAAGCAGCCATTGTACATGGCGGGATTACCGGAATGGGACCAGGAAAAAGTGCATTGAAACAAATGCTGCCACAGTCTGCCTCCGACTTTATTTTTGCGGTTATCGTAGAAGAATACGGAGTGATTGGAGCCGCTTTTCTGATCAGTTTATATCTGATCATGATGATAAGGATCGTAATGATTGCCAGCAAGATGCCAGCATTTTTCGGATCGTTGCTCGTGCTCAGCCTCGGGGTAATGATCTTTATTCAGCTCTCGGTAAACATAGCCGTTGCGGTGAATCTGATCCCGGTAACTGGACAGCCGCTGCCTTTGATCAGCTATGGAGGAACCTCAATGCTGGTAACCTATTTGCAGTTAGGTATTATTTTAAATATAAGCTCAAGGATTCAGATTTATGATGAAGAAGGAATGGGTAAAAAACAAAGTATAGCAGAAATAAACGATATCGCTTAACATGGACAAAAAATTGAAAATACTATTATCAGGCGGAGGAACAGGAGGACACATCTTCCCAGCCATCGCTATTGCTGATGAAATCAGAAAGAGATTTCCTGATGCAGAATTTTTGTTCATTGGGGCCAATGGGAAAATGGAAATGGAAAAAGTTCCTCAGGCAGGCTATAAAATTGAAGGAATTGATATTGCCGGAATCGATAGAGGAAATCTTTTATCCAATCTGGGACTGCCTTTTAAGATTCTGAAAAGCTTATCAAAATCCAAAAGGATTATTAAAAACTTCGCTCCCGATTTCGCAGTAGGAACAGGAGGATTTGCCAGCGGGCCCGCTCTTTATGAAGCAAGCAAAATGGGAATTCCTATTTTCATACAGGAACAAAATGCTCATGCAGGAGTAACAAATAAAATTTTAAGCAAAAAAGCGAAAGCTGTCTTCACCGCTTACCCAAAAGTAGAAGGTTTTCCGGCAGAAAAAATAAAATTTCTGGGAAACCCGATTCGTGAAAATATTATTTCAGGAATGCAGGATACCGCTCAGGCAAAAGAAAAAATGGGATTAAATAAAGACAAACTTACAATTCTTTCTGTAGGAGGTTCTTTAGGCTCCAGAACATTGAATAATGCATGGAAAGAAAATCTTGAAAATCTTAAAGAAAAAGGGTATCAGTTAATTTGGCAAACAGGAAAGTTGGATTACAACGAGTTGTCTTCCAGCCTCCAGCTTCCAGCTTCCATTCATTTGAAAGAATTTATCAAAGATATGGAACTGGCTTATTCTGCTGCTGATGTCATTGTTTCAAGAGCTGGAGCAATTGCCATTTCAGAGTTGGCTGTAGCCCAAAAGCCGGTTCTTTTGGTTCCTTTCCCTTTTGCAGCGGAAGATCATCAAACCAAAAATGCCATGAACCTGGTGGAAAAAAATGCAGCAAGAATGGTAAAAGACTCTGAAATGCAGGAAAAATTCTGGAATACATTATCAGAAATCTGCGAAAATGAAAATGTAAGAAAAGAGATGTCTGACAATCTTAACTATTTTGCCAAGCCGAATGCCGCAAAAGAGATCGTAGACGAAATTTTTAATAAACTGTAAAAAGTAAAAGGTACAATGTAAAGAGTAAGAAAATACATTATACTTTGTACATAATACATTAAGACAAAAAAATGAATAATTTACAAACATATCAGACTTTTTACTTCGTTGGAATCGGAGGTATCGGAATGAGTGCATTAGCACGCTATTTCAATGCATCCGGGAAAAAAGTATTGGGCTACGATAAAACCAATACAAAATTAACTCAGAATCTGATGAACGAAGGTATTGATATTGTTTTTGAAGACCTTATTGATGAAAAGATAACTTCCCTTCAGAAAGAAAATACATTGGTAATCTATACCCCGGCTATCAAAACGCTTGGAATCTTAGATTATTTCAATCAAAATCAGTTTGAAGTTTTAAAGAGAGCTAAAGTCTTAGGATTAATTACAGAAAATACAGACTGCATCGCTATTGCAGGAACTCATGGGAAGACAACAACGTCTACTCTCGTGGCTCACCTGTGCAAAGAGGCAAATCTTCCTTTCTCATGCTTTTTAGGAGGAATTTCTGAAAACTTTAAATCCAACTTCCTGTATAATGGTTCTAAGTATTCTGTAGTAGAAGCTGATGAATATGACAGAAGCTTCCTGAACCTGTCGCCAGACTGGGCAGTAGTAACTTCTACCGATGCTGACCACCTGGATATTTATGGAGATAAAAGCCATATTGAAGAAGGATTCAGACAGTTTGCAGCTTTAGTACCTCAGGACAAACAGCTTTTTGTAAGAAAAGGACTGGAAATAGGCAGAGGACATCAAACTTATGCCGTAAATGAGCCCGCAGACTACTATTCGGATAATCTCCGTATGGATCATGATAAAATCTATTTTGATTTTCATACCCCTACTGAAACGATAAAAGATTTTGTCTGGGAAATTCCAGGAATTCACAATGTGGAAAATGCCACTGTAGCACTGGCTATTCTGCATAATTTAGGCGCAGATTTTGATACGCTGAAAAAGGCAATTGCTAATTTTAAAGGAATTAAAAGAAGATACACAAAACATATTTATCAGAATGGTAAAATTTATATTGATGACTATGCCCACCACCCTACAGAAATTAATGCTGTAATGGGCTCAATCAAAACATTTTACCCTGATAAAAAACTATTGGTAGCTTTCCAGCCCCATCTTTTCAGCAGAACAAGAGATTTCGCAGATGGTTTTGCAGAAAGTTTAAGCAAGGCTGATGAACTGATCCTTCTTGATATTTACCCTGCAAGAGAACTTCAGGAAAACTTTGAAGGGGTTACCTCAAGCTGGCTGTTGGAAAAAGTAACATTAGATAAAAAAGAAGTATCAACATTATCTGATGCTTTTGAAAAAATAAAAGAAAAAAATTTTGACATCCTTCTTACCGTGGGAGCAGGAAATATAGATACCCTGTATGATCCTATTTGTGAGTGGATTAGCACAATACAAAGTACAATGTAAGATGTACAATGTAAAGTTGAAAAGAAATTAATATAAAAATACATAAGTACATTGTACTTTTTACATTGTACAGAAAATATGAAAAATAAATACAGAATATTAAAAATTGTTGTCACGGTAATCATCCTTGGATTGTTACTGAGTTTCTCATTGAAGAGATTCAGCCACCAACAGATTACAGACAATAAGATTTCTGTAAAAATGAGTGAGAAAACTCCGGTTTATTTTGTTGATGAAAAAGATATTAGAGAGATTGTAAAAAAAGAAAATCCTTCAGGAAAAGTGGGAGATCTTAATATTCCTTCTTTAGAAAAAAGAATAAATTCTCTTCCGGCGGTAGACAGTGCCAACGTCTATTTGAACCTGAATGGAAAGCTGAATCTGGATATCAAGCAAAGAGTTCCTGTTTTCAGATTAAATAAAGACGGCAGAGATTTCTATGTGGATGAAAAAGGAATTGAATTCCCAATTTCAAGAACCTACTCACATCCATGTATGCTGGTAACCGGAAATGTACAGCCCGATGAATACGAAAAGCTGGCAGAACTGGTAGAAAAGATCGATAAAGATGATTTCAGTAAAAAATATTTTATAGGAATCTCCAAAAGCAAAGAAAGCTATAGTCTTCTTACGAGCGAAGGAAACTACAGAGTAGAGATCGGAGACCTTGATAATATTGATTTTAAAGTAAAAGGATTTAAAACTTTCGTTGAAAAATATCTGGTGTATCAGGACCCTCAAAAATACAGTATGGTTTCCGTGAAATATCAGAATCAGATTGTCACGACTTTAAACCCTTATTTTAAAGAAAATGACAGTATTTTAAAAGCAGGGAAAATGGAGCTGGCAAAAGTACCTTCTCCTGCAGCTAAAAAGACGGAATCTAAGCCCAAGACGGCAGAAGTAAAAAAAGCAAATTCCACTCCGCCCAAACCGAAAGAGGATACAAAGACGAAAACACATACAAAAGAAACAAAAAAAGCAGAGAAAAAGCCCCCCGTCAAGGCGCAGTCCAAGCCTAAGGCAAAAGTAAAAATAGAATAAGTCCTTCAGGGCATTTAATACACAAATAGGATATTATCCTTTCAAAGAAAAAAGTAGAAAAAATCAAATCGATATAAAAATGGAAAATCAAGAGTATTCAGTAGGTCTGGACATCGGGACAACGAAGATAGTCGCGATTGTCGGAAGAAGGAATGCACACGGGAAAATAGAAGTTCTCGGTGTAGGAAAAGCTAAAAGTCTTGGTGTTCATAAAGGTATTGTGAATAATATTTCACAAACTATTAATTCAATCAAGGCTGCAGTATCCGAAGCACAATCCAGTGCCGGTGTTCCTATCCGCAAAGTTACGGTAGGTATTGCAGGAAAACACATTCGTTCTCTGCAGCACTCCGATTATATTATGCGTGAACATCCTGATAAATTTATTACAGACGACGACATCGAAGCATTAAAAGATCAGGTGAAAAAACTGGTTATGCTTCCCGGAGAAGAAATTATCCACGTACTTCCTCAAGAATATAAAGTGGATTCCGAGGGTGAAATTCAGGAACCTGTCGGAATGCATGGAAAGCGTTTAGAAGCAAACTTCCACGTTGTAGTAGGCCAAATGGGCAGCATCAGAAATATTGCAAGATGTGTTCGTGAAGCCGGACTAGAAATGGAAGCCCTTACTTTAGAGCCATTGGCATCTTCAGAAGCTGTTCTTACAAAAGAAGAAAAAGAAGCTGGTGTCGCTATTGTTGACATTGGTGGTGGTACTACCGATATTGCCATCTTTAAAGATAATATCATCCGTCATACCTGTGTGATTCCATACGGAGGCGGAATTATTACCGAAGATATCAAAGAAGGCTGTTCCATCATAGAGAAACATGCAGAACAACTTAAAGTAAAATTTGGTTCGGCTGTTCCTGAATTAGAAAAAGACAGTACTTTTGTAACTATTCCCGGACTTCACGGAAGACCGGACAAAGAAATCTCTTTAAAAACGTTAGCCCAGATCATCAATGCGAGAGTAGAAGAAGTTCTGGAAATGGTGAATACAGAGCTGAAAGCGTACGGTGCTTTCGAACAAAAGAAAAAACTTATTGCAGGAATCGTTCTTACGGGTGGAGGTTCAAACCTGAAACACCTTCGTCAGCTGGCCAATTATACCACTGGTTTTGACAGCAGAATCGGTTTTGCGAATGAATATATTGCCAACGATAAAAATCAGTACCTGAAAGGCCCTGAATTTGCTACCTCTATCGGGTTACTGATGGAGAGTTTGAAAATCAGAGACAAAAAACACAATGCTGATGAAATAATAGAAATTGTTGCTGAACAACCAAAGCAGGAAACTGCAGCAGCACAACCTGAAACCGTGCAACCCGTACAGCAGGCAGCGCCAGTTCAGGATCAGCAGTTTTTCGAAAATGAAAGGCAAGAGAACAGAAAAGCGAAATTAACCTTCGGGCAGTCGCTTATGGAAAAAGTAAAAAAATTCTTTGAAGAAGTAGAATAAATATAAATGATAAAAGATTAATGATCAATGATACCTGAAATAGATTAATATTTATTAATTTAATAACGAATATCATTCATCAATTATCATCTATCGCTTATCAATTATTAAAAGTATAGTTATGGAAAATATAGGTACACAAGGATTTTCATTTGATTTGCCAAAAGGAAATTCATCCATCATAAAAGTAATCGGTGTAGGGGGCGGCGGAAACAACGCTCTAAAGCACATGTACGAGAAAGGAATTCACGGAGTTGATTTCGTGATTTGTAATACAGATGCTCAGACTCTTGATAATAACCCGGTTGCTAATAAAGTTCAGTTAGGAACAACAATCACAGAAGGTCTTGGAGCAGGTGCAGACCCTGAGGTTGGTGAAAAATCTGCAATCGAAAGTATTGAAGATATTAAAGCAGCTATGGGACAAAACACCAAAATGGTGTTTATCACTGCGGGAATGGGTGGTGGTACCGGTACCGGAGCAGCTCCTGTCATTGCTAAAGTAGCAAAAGACATGGGAATTCTTACTGTAGGTATTGTTACCGTTCCTTTCAGTTTTGAAGGTAAAAGAAGACTTGATCAGGCTGAAAATGGTCTTGATAAACTAAAAAATAATGTTGATTCATTAATTGTGATCAATAACGATAAACTAAGACAGCAGTTCGGAAACCTTGGATTCAAGCAGGGATTCTCAAAAGCCGATGAAGTTTTAGCTAATGCTGCGAAAGGGATGGCAGAAGTTATTACAGGTTACTTTGATGTAAACATTGACTTTAGAGATGCTAAATCTGTGCTTCAGAATTCAGGTACAGCGTTGATGTCCACAGGAACTGCTTCAGGTGAAAATAAAGCAGAAGAAGCCGTAAGAAAGGCACTTGATTCCCCATTATTGAATGATAATAAGATTACAGGTGCTAAGAACGTTCTGTTATTGATCAGAAGTGGTGCTGAAGAAGTTACTATGGACGAGATCGGTATCATCATGGACCACATTCAGAAAGAAGCTGGAAACACTGCGGATATTATTTTCGGGGTGGGTGCTGATGAAGAATTAGGAGATGCAGTAAGCGTTCTTGTTATCGCAACGGGATTCTCTAACGATAATAAGAAGTTTGCAGGGCCTACAGAGAAAATCAGAATCAGCCTTAACGACAGTTTTGAAGCTCCCAAAAATTCTCCTTTCAAAACAAGAGAGGAAAGAGAGGTAGCTCCTGAAACAACACATGATTTTGGAGGTAAAAACCTTTTCAGACTTGATGATGACCATGATACTTCTTTCAATGTGACATCTACCGAAAAAAAAATGATTATTGAAGAAGAGCAGCCAAGAACTGAAATAAAATTCTTTGATAAAGAGGAAGATGCTATAAATACACCTGAACAAAGCTGGAGAAACGAAGAAGAAGGAGAAGAGGAATACAGCTTGCTCTCTATTGATGAGGAGAATGAAGATCCTAACGATCTTGAGATCCAGTCTTTCTCATTTGATTTTGAAAATAAAAAAGATGAGCCGCAAGCCGGAACTCAATTCAACAACTCGTTTTCTAATGAAAAACCTGTTGAATTCAGCTTTTTTGTAAACGAGCCTATCAGAAATGAACCGAATACAGATTTTGGACAGCCAAAAGCAGAATTTAATACACCTACAAATGCTGCCGTAGCTGAACCCGCTCAAAAGATTGAAACATTCTACCAAAAACAGGAAGAACCAAAAGCGGAAACAAGATCAGCTTTTCAAAACAAAACAGAAATTGAAACTCCAAAAACTGAAGAATCAGAATTCACTTTCGTGAATAAAACGATTGATCAGGACAGAGTCATTGAAAGAAGAAATAAATTAAAAGAATTCAACTCACGCTACCAAAATTTTGACAGTACCAGTGAATTCGAATCTATTCCTGCTTTTAAAAGAAAAAATATTTCTATCGACGGAAACAATGCATCAGACCAGAATATCAACACTTATTTGTCTGATAACAATGGGTCTATGCAGATCAGAGAGAACAGATTTTTAAATAAAGACGTTGATTAAATGCTATAAGCAGTATGCAGTAAGCCATAGGCCATTCCAGCCCAATCAAAAAGCTTACTGCTTATTGCCTAAAGCCCCAAATATATAAACATGAGCTTAGAAAATATAATAACCGAAGCTATAAAAACAGCAATGAGAGCTAAAGACAAAGTGGCTTTGGATTCTCTACGCGCTGTAAAATCACAGATATTACTGATTAAAACTGAAGCCGTTGGAGCCGAAGTAAGCGCAGAACAGGAAATTGCTATTCTTCAGAGAATGGTAAAACAGCGTAAAGATTCTTACGAACAGTTTACTGCACAGGGAAGAAATGATCTTGCAGAAGTAGAAGACGCTCAGATGAAAATTATTGAGCAGTTTTTACCCAAACAGCTTTCTGCTGAAGAATTAGAAACAGAAATTAAAAATATTATTTCTGAAGCCGGTGCTGAATCTATTAAAGATTTAGGGAAGGTAATGGGAGTTGCATCAAAAACATTAGCCGGAAAATCTGACGGAAAAAGTATTTCCGAGATGGCTAAAAAGCTCCTTTCTTAATGTGATCCGTGTTTAAGCTTAGAGTAATTTCAAAGCCTGAAAACACGTGTCACCCATAACTATAGGATATACAACCTTTGCATATCGATTTGATTAAAGAAGCCCGGAACTCTTCAGTTCCGGGCTTCATTTCTTTGGATATTAAAGTTTGTTAATCAGTTTGATTCTAAACTGAAAAAAGAATTAAGCTACTACCATATTTCAGAGAGTATTTAAGTGATTGATTGCTTGAGGGAAAGCCTTAAATGTTTTTTTCATGGTCGTTTGTTTTTCAGAATCATTTCAAATTTAATAATAATATTTTATTATTCCTAATTTTAATTCACATTTTTTAGAATATTATTACAATATTAATACTTGGTTAATTTTATATGACTAATCAATTGATAGTTTTTATATATTGAACAAACGCAAAGAATTGCTTAACTTTGTAGAGATAAAAAACAAAATATATGTATCCAACAGATTTAGTAATGCCTATGAAGGCAGAGCTTACAGATAAAGGTTTTCAGGATTTAACAACTCCCACTCAGGTAGAAGATGCTTTAAAGCAATCCGGAACTACCCTATTGGTAATCAACTCCGTATGTGGTTGTGCTGCAGGTGCTGCAAGACCAGGAGTAGTATACTCTTTAACAGGAGACAAAAAACCAGATCATTTAACAACTGTATTTGCAGGATTTGATACTGAGGCTGTGGTAGAAGCAAGAAAACACCTTGCTCCATTCCCTCCAAGTTCTCCATGTGTAGCACTTTTCAAAGATGGTGAATTGGTTCACATGCTGGAAAGACACCACATCGAAGGGAACCCGGCAGGTGCTATTGCCGCAAACCTTCAGGCTGCATACGATGAGTATTGTTAATAAACAACAAACTAGATATCAAACCGTTACAAAATTTGTAACGGTTTTTTTATTTAATCACGTAAAAAATTTTCTGAAAATTCAAATATCATTATATTTGTTGAAATGGCAACCAAAGCACTTTTCAATACCGTAGTCAACTGGTTCATCCGTCAAAGGATTGATCAGATACAGAATTTCATGGATCATCCCATTGAAACCCAGAAAGGTATACTCTTTTCTCAATTGTTTCATGCGGAGGATACAGAATATGGCAAACTATACGGATTCAATTCTATATCAAGTTATCAGGATTTTAAAAACAAAGTTCCTATTGTCACCTATGAAGAAATGGAACCTTTTATTGAAAAAGCAAGACAGGGATATAAAGATGTAAGCTGGCCCGGTCTCATTAAACATTTTGCCAAATCATCGGGAACCACCAATGCGAAAAGCAAATTTATTCCCATCTCTGCAGAAAGCCTTGAATACTGCCACATGAAAGCAGGAAAGGATATGGTTTCCATCTACGCCAACAACCATCCTGAAAACCAGCTTTTTAATTATAAAAACTTACGTTTAGGAGGAAGCTCCGAATTGTATGCTGATTTTAATACAAAATTTGGCGATTTATCAGCTATTTTGATTGACAATCTTCCGTTTTGGGTAGAAATTACCACCACACCAAGCAAGAAAGTTTCTTTGATGGGTGAATGGGAAAGCAAGCTGAAAGCAATCACTTCCGAAGTAAAGAATGAAGATGTAGGAAGTATCCTTGGAGTACCCAGCTGGATGATGGTTCTTTTGCAGAGAGTATTAAAAGAAACCAATGTAGAAAGTATTTCTGAACTGTGGCCTAATTTAGAGGTGTTTTTTCACGGCGGAATAAGCTTTAAACCCTATCGGGAACAATTCAGGCAGATCATCGGAAAAAACATCAATTACTACGAAATTTATAATGCTTCCGAAGGGTTCTTCGGGATACAGGACAGACCGGACAGTGATGAGATGCTTCTGATGCTGGATTATGGGATATTTTATGAGTTTATCCCAATGGATCAGTTCCATTTTTCAAATCCTAAGGTCGTAAGCCTGGAAGATGTGGAAGTAGGAAAAAATTATGCAATGGTCATCACAACCAACGGAGGACTTTGGAGATACCTGATTGGAGACACTGTTGTTTTTACTTCAGTTAATCCTTTCAGAATAAAAATAACGGGAAGAACCAAACATTACATCAATGCTTTTGGGGAGGAACTGATGATTACCAACGTAGAATCAGCCCTTTCAAAGGCTTGTGAAGCAACGGGTGCCCAAATCACGGATTTTACAGGAGCTCCTGTATTTATGAACGGAAATGAAGGAGGTGCTCATGAATGGATTTTTGAATTCAGCCAGCATCCGGATGATCTGGACAGCTTTATTGATGCTTTTGACAAGCATTTAAAGACCATCAATTCAGACTATGAAGCAAAGAGATACAACAATATAACGCTTAAAAGACCTATTGTACATATCGCTAAAAGCAATCTGTTTTATCATTGGCTGGAAGCTAAAGGAAAACTTGGCGGACAAAATAAAGTGCCCAGATTAAGCAATGACAGAGAATACATTGATCCTTTGCTGGAAATGAATAAATAAGAGAGAAAGATTCCCGACTCTCAATTGTATACTAAAAAGCCGTAGTTCAATAGAATTACGGCTTTTTCATTTATTTGCTTAAATCTTCTTTTACTTTCTTCGCGGCTTCCTCTACTTTCGAAGCTCCTTTTTTCGCAGCTTCTTTTGCATCCTGCCCTACTTTATTCGCTTCAGTTTTAATATCCTGTCCCGCTTTGTGAAGATCCTGTTTTGTTTTATCAGCTGTCGCATCAATTTTATCTTTTGCTTTCTGAGCAGCATTGTCAATTTTATTCCCCGCTTCATCTACTTTTGCTTTCACATCTTCTTTTGCATTGTTGATCTTTGCTGTATCAACGGTGTTTGGCGTCTCTGAAACAGTAGTCGTGGTAGTGGTAACAGATCCGTCAGGGTTTTCTACCTGTTCTGTTTTTGTTGTTGATTTTGTGCATGCTACAGTGAATACTGAGATTGTTACTGCAGCCAAGATTTGTTTTTTCATATTGTATATTGTTTAATGATGTTTGTAGTGTTTATTGTGCCTTCGTGTCCTGAGCAGGAGGTGTTTCTGAAGCTTTTTGTTTCTTTTCTGCTTCAACCTTCTTTTTTTCCTCTTCCTGTTTTGCTTTGTTTTCTTTTTCCAGCTCTGCTTTTAGCTTATTTTCTTCTTCCTGAAGCTTTTTAGCCTGTTTTACAGAATCAATATACTGAGGAGAAGACATTCTTATTTTTCGGGCGATATCCACTGAAACAGCTCCTGTAGAAAAGGAATCAATAGCCGTGGTATCATACCGAACTTTCACTTCCTGTTCAGCTCCGAAACCTGGAGATTCTTTCTTGGAACAGGCAGTAAAAAGGATAATAAAAATAAAAATCGCAGACAGTAAATTTTTCATGGAACTAATTTAATCGAAATTCTGCAATTACAGGATAGTGATCCGATAATTTCACAGATTGATCTACTTTATAGCTTAGCGGAATGATTGATTTCGATGTAAAGATATAGTCAATTCTCAAAGGAACTTTATAATCATGAAAACTACTGGCACTTCCCTTTCCGGCCACTAAAAACGCATCCTGAAGATCCTTTCCAAGATTATAATATTCATATGAATTGGGAACGGAATTAAAATCTCCGGCCAAAATCACAGGGTAAGGTGATAAATCAACCATTTTTCTGATTCTTTTTACCTGATCTTCATGAGCCTGGAATGTTGGAGTCATATGGGAAAGCAATGTAGAAATATTTCCAAAACCTAATCCATCAAGTTTCGTAAACATAGATTTATTAAGCCTGAAAGGTTCAAGATAAATATTAATAATTCTGATTACTTTTCCATTGATGTCTATATCAGCATAAAATGAATTTCCACGTGCTTTTTCATCAATAAGTTCTGCCTGTCTTACAATTTTATGTTTAGTTTTAAGAATAACTGACGGATATTTTATAAGATCACGTTTTATAACACGATTTGTATCTTTTTCCTGTACAAGAATAATATCCGCATCCTGTGCCATGATATAATCTTTTACTTTATCCCAGCCATATTCTCCGTATTTCACATTAAAAGTCAGTACTTTAATATCCCGTATTGTTTTTAAATTTTCAGTTTTAGGAGAAAAATTGACCCATCGTCTGATTGGGTTGTAGAAAATAAGAGTACCTAAGGCAAAAGCAATCGCAATTTTTTCTTTTTTGAAGATCCATACCAGCGTAAGAATCACATGTGCCAGAATCAGATAAGGAAAACCAAGAGACAGAAGATTCAGGTTGCCTAAAATATTGGGTGGAATCCATGCATTCCCCAATGTGCATAACAGCAAAACAGCAACAACGATATGTATAAATAGTAATATCTGGTTCGACTTCATGAAAAAACGGTCTTGGTACGGTTTTCTTTCAACAAAAATCCTACCAAGCAGACAATTTTAACTCTTTTTATGATTATTTGTCCTCCGTAGAAAACTTAACTGTGACAGGATAATGATCTGAAATACTTACAGAACGGTCAACTTGATAAGATATTGCCTTTAATGATTTTGAAGAAAACACATAGTCTATCCTGATTGGAAATTTATAGTCGTGAAAACTGGTTGCACTTCCTTTCCCCGCAGTTAAAAATGCATCTTCAAGACCTTCTGATAAATGATAATACTCATAAGAATTGGGCACAGAATTGAAGTCTCCTGCTAAAATTACCGGATATGGAGAATTATCAATGACTTCCCGAATGAGAGCCACTTGTTCCTGATGTTTTTTAAAAGTTGGAATGAGTCTTTTTATAATATCTTTTAACTTTTGTTCATTAGTATCTGTATTTCCGTTAAGCTTCACCATATCTTTTTCGAAGCGGAAAGGATGAAGATAAACATCAATAAACCGATATACCCTGCCATTAATTTCTATATCAACCAGTAAACCAGGAACCCTTACATTATCATCCTGTGGATCTATGATCTGTTGTTTAATGATTTTATGCTTAGTCAAAAGCATTAAACCTTTGCCAGGGTTTGTTTTCTGATACCCTTCAAATTGATATTTTCTACCCGAGTCCTCTTGTAAAAGCAGAACATCTGCATTCTGAGTTCTAAGATAAGGCCCAATATCTTTATTTCCTCCACCTCTGGTATTGAAAGAAACTACTTTTATTTCAGAATTCCCTTTTTGATCAGAATAATTCACCCACCGTTTTACAGGATTTATAAACGCCAACCCAGCAAACATAAATACAAAAGCCCACTTTTTCCAGCTGAATACCCAGAAGATAGTTAGCACAATATATAAAATGACTAAAATCGGGAATCCCAGCGACAGTAAATTAAACCACGGAAAAATCTTTGGGGGAACATAGGCATTTAATAATGTACCTAGCATCAAAAATAAAATTCCAAGATGTAGAATGAATAATATGAGACGGAAAATTTTCACAAGATTATTTTAATTGAATCGGTACAAATGTTTCTTCCAAATTCTTGCCAGCAGCCAACCCACCAAAGCGCCGCCTACGTGGGCAAGATGTGCAATTCCTCCTCCGTTTCCTGATAATCCAAGATATATTGAAATTACCACAATAATGGGTAACAAATACTTTACTTTAATCGGAACCGGAATAAACATAATACCAATTTTAGAATCCGGATATAATGTTGCAAATGCCGCTACTACTCCGAAAATAGCTCCAGAGGCACCCACCATTGGTGTGGCCACAATACCTTTTAAACTTTCAAGTAACTCTTTTTGTTTAAGAACGGAAGTTGTATTTCCTGCAAATTCAACACTTGCACCAGATAAATAGGCATTGACATTAAATCCTAGCTGCTCCAATTCGCGGGAAAGTTGCTGAACTTCTACAAAGTTCCATAAATTAAAAAGGAAAAATGCTCCCAAGCCACTTGCAAAGTATAAAATCAAATACTTTTTGTCACCTAAAGTCTGTTCCAGAATAGGACCAAAACTAAAGAGTGTCATCATATTAAATAAAATATGCATAATACTTCCATGCATAAACATATGGGTAATAACCTGCCATGAATGGAAAAAGGGAGAGAACGGATAAAAGCCGGCGAGATAACCAATAATCTGGTTTCCCATAAAGTAAGTAACAATAAATACTATAACATTGATTATAATAATATTCCTTGTAATTGGCGGTATATTGTCAAACATAATTTTTTAAAATTTGTTTTTAAAGTCATTAAACGGAACTTCATAAAAACATCTTTTGCCGTCCGGTAAAAATTCCGGGAAGCCTAATGCTGTAAAGTCTTTGATAAGCTGTTCCGCATCTTTTTTATAAATAAAGTCAAATCTTGACTTCGACTGCATCTTGTTCCATTGGTTATGGTAATACAGCATGAATTCTTCTTCTGTCTTGTATTCCAGGATTTCAAAAAGGTTTTCCAGAAACTTCATAGCCTGGGTTTCTTTCAGACCTTCGGGAAGTGAATCTATTCGAAGTACACTTTCATGAGCAATTTTCATGTCAAACCCTAATTCCGGAAGATATTTTTTGATCGAATTGTATTTTGTCTTCTCGATTTCATTCATGTGGTACTCCAGAGAGAAAAGAAGAGCATGGCTGTTTGTATTTGATTTTCTGGTAGATTTATTTCCCTCAGAAACCAAAAGCCTGTGCATTCTTCCCAAATCCAGCATTAAAGTAACATCTCCTTTATTGAAAAGCCAGTAACCATTGGGAAGTCTCATAAGGTCTTCGTCAAAATCTTCATCTTCAAACAAGTTGATCTTCGAAGGCTCTGCCGTTATGTTCTGATGATACATTTCTGTAAGGTTCTGAATTTCTTCAGGATGCACTACATTTTTTTCTTCAAGGAAAGGATTATAGTCTTTATCTACAATAATTTCAGGCATTTTGATAATGCCTCCACTTGTTCCGCCGCCATTTCCTTTACTTGGAATTGGCTTATTCATCATTTCATCCAATTCAGGATCTCTGTCAAAATCAAGGCTTGGAGACACGTTATAAATTCCTAAAGATCTTTTAATCGTTGAACGCAGTAAAGCAAAAATAAGGTGCTCATCCTCAAATTTTACTTCTGTTTTCTGTGGATGGATATTGACGTCTATTTTCTCCGGATCAAGCTCCAGGAAAAGGAAAAACGAAGGTACATATCCAGGTTGAAGCAATCCTTCAAAAGCTTCCTGAACCGCTTTATTGAAGTACGGACTTCTGAAATATCTGCCGTTTACAAAAAGAAACTGCTCTCCTCTTGCTTTCTTAGCGCCTTCGGGTTTAGCAACAAAACCGTGAAGCTTACACCAGATAATATCTTCTTTAATGGGTATCAACAGCGGCTGAAGCTTTCTTCCGAAAACATCTACAATACGCTGCATCTGGCTTCCTTTTCTCAGTCTGAAAACAGCTTCATCATCATGAAACAGAGAAAATTCCAGATTCTCATGAGCTAATGCAACCCGCTGAAACTCATCAATAACATGTCTGAATTCAACATTATTATTTTTCAAAAACTTCCTTCTTGCAGGAACGTTATAAAAAAGATTTTTTACTAAAAAGTTTGATCCGTCTGCTGTCTGAATCGGGTCCTGAAATTGGAAAACCCCACCTTCAATGTAAATATTGGTTCCGATGGAAGTATCTTTTTGTTTTGTTCTGAGCTCCACCTGAGAAACCGCAGCAATGGAAGCCAAAGCTTCTCCCCGGAATCCTTTTGTGGCAATCTTAAAGATATCTTCTGTTCTTTTGATTTTGGAGGTAGCGTGTCTTTCAAAGGCCATCCGTGCATCTGTTTCAGACATTCCTTTTCCGTCGTCTACCACCTGAATAAGGTTTTTCCCGGCATCTCTGATGATCAATTCAATCTTCGTTGCATCTGCATCTATAGCATTTTCCAAAAGTTCTTTCACGATGGATGCAGGCCTCTGCACCACCTCTCCTGCTGCAATTTGGTTGGCTACATGATCCGGTAAAAGCTGAATAATATCTGACATAAAAACGTAAATCAACTTACAAAAATAGTCAATGGAAACGGGAATTAAAATACTAAAATCGTGATTTAATATTTAATTATCAACATTTTTGCCTATTTATCCCCAACTGATTTTTTTAATGTTTGTAATGAAGGGCGTTAGCAAGTTGATCCGTCTCATCCGGAAACTTTCATTTCACCGACCATGGAAAGAGGACAAAAAACAATAAAAATACCAATAATGAAGTTAGTTTTTCAGAAAAACGCCCCTATTCCATCATAAAATAAGGGCGTTTACAGCTAGTTTATACAAAAAAATAATAGTGTGTTTTACATTTTAATCCTCAAAGACAAGTTTTCTTTTCCTCTCTCTTTTAGGAATTCCATGGATTTTATCGTACAGGTAAGCAAAAAGATTCGGTTTTTTATAAATCCTGCTGTATCTGTACTTGGTGTTGAAATGTCGAATATGGATTTTATAGGCATCATACCCAATTACAATCAATAGACATATACTGATTACATAGAAGACTCTGAATTCAAGATAGTAGTAAGTTAACCCTGAGAATACTGCTCCCATCACATAGGCAAGCATGATACTCATCAGAAGTTTTGCTCTGCCAATCAGTTCTCCATTTCTTCTGTACTTTTTCTGTGTAAACATGGATACCAGGATTCCCAGGTCGGTGGTTGTTCCGGTAAGGTGGGTTGTTTTCACGGAGAAGTTGGAGATACTTGCCGTTAATCCGTTTTGCAATCCAGTAGCGAAAAGCATCAATGCTACTAAATATTCTGTTTCTTCTAATGTTTTCTGATAATAAAACTGCCCGTATATTCCTACAAAAAGAAGACATAAAATTTCCAGCGCAATAGGCATAGAATGGGCAAAATATTTACTTTTTTTATTAAAATTGATAACAATAAAGTTGGACAGAAAGCTTCCGAAGAAGAACAAAAAGATCCATCCTCCTACTACTCCTACCTGCGTCCAGTTTCCTTTACTGATTTCTGCCGCCAAAATAGCGTAGTGGCCCGTTACGTTTGATGTAAAAGAGAGAAATATCAATAGGGAAGCAATATTTATAGTACCTGCCGTAAAGGCAGTCAGCGTCCCCAACCTGATATTGTCTCCCAGTGTCCTGCTGTTACTATAATTTCTTAACATTTTTTATCTTTTTAAATAGTGTTTAATTCTTTTTAGACCTCTACAAAGATCTCCGCCAGTCTTCCTCTTTCCGGAAGCCTTTCTCTTACCTCAACTGTAATTTCGTGAGATTGAAGTTCTTTGCATTTTTTGATATAAGGAATCAGATCGAATTTGCCTTTTCCTTTGCTTTTAATAGATGGAGAATAATAGGCTTCCTCAATATTTTCTGCCTTTACATACTGGTTAAATGTTCTTTGGAAACTTCCTGTAAAGACATCACAGATGATTTTGTTAACCAGGTGAGGATATTTATTACTGATAATTCCGAAGGCATCACAGAATTCCGAAGGCCTGATTTTATTGAAAATAGATGTTTTGGTACTGAACAAAAGATCTCTGATAGAATCTCCGGAATCATACCCGGAAGTCAAAAGGATATTATATTGGTTCTGATCTTCTGATGCCTCTTTCTCTTTAAGTACTTTTTTCAATATGTTCAATGACTCAAGAGAGTAATCTGTTGCAATTAAAATTGTTTTAGCCATGTTCTTTATTATTTTGTATCGTGTTTATCTTTTTTGATGATACAAAACTAGAACGACCATATTAGAAGGTCTTTGGAATAGAATTAAAATGTGATTAAAGAGATTAAAATGAGATTAGAAAATTGTTAAGTGGAGTTAATATAACGAAAAATCAAAATCGGAAAAGAGCGAACACACCTACACAACACACTGATTATCAAAACAAACAAGGTAAAAACAGTTTAATAAAGTTCAGGATAAAGATATTTATTTGTTGATCTCTTCTCCTTTCTGCATCATACTATAGAAATTTGGAAAACGCATCTGTACAGTGGTTCCCTGATTCTCATGGGAGCTTACAATCAGTTCACCGTGATGCATTCTTACGATATTTCTGGCCAATGGAAGCCCGATTCCGTAGCCTTCGTAATTATTGGTATTGGAAGCTCTGAAGAACGGATCGTAGATTTTATTCATTTCGACCTCCGGAATTCCGATTCCATTATCTTTTACAATAATATAAACGTCTGTATTGGTAGCGCCTAATGAAACTTTAACCTGCTGGAAATTAGAGTATTTACATCCATTACTGATGATATTAGCCACTGCAAGATGCAATAGCTGTTCATTCCCCTGTACTTTTAATTTTTTCGGATTATCGGGAAGCATACTGATATCCAGATAAATATTATTTCTGGAATCGATCCTTCTGAGGGTTTCAATGACATCCCAAAGCAGCTGGTCAATTCTCACCTTATCCATCTTCTGGATCTTTCCATCGAATCCGGTTTGGGCAATCATTAAGAGCGCTTTGATCTTTTTATCCAGTTTTTCAGCTTCATCCAGAATAATCCCCAGAGTTTCTTTATACTCTTCGGCTGTTCTGCTGATGGAAAGCGCGACATCCGCTTCTCCCATAATGGAAGTTAAAGGAGTTCTCAATTCGTGGGAAACATTTCCGATCAGGTGATTCTGGGTTTCGAAAGACGTTTCAATACGGTTGAGCATATCGTTGAAAGTATCTACCAACTCATTCAGCTCCTTATTATCAGGCTGTGCTTCCAATCTTAAGTGAAGGTTTTCTGAACTGATCTCCTTTACTTTTCCGGTAATTTTTAATATTGGCCTGAATAACGTTTTTGAAAGATAAAACGAAAAGATCATACTAAAGAACAGCGATAGTACGATACAGGTAAGCAGTGTTCTTTTTAAAAAACCAAGATAGTAAACAACATAGTGGTTTTTGGCAGAAGCTATCGCAATATAATCTTTATTATCATATCTGAAACTCTGCCCTATGTAATAGAATTCCTGATCATTATAATTGGATTCCCCTTCTTTGATGATATTTTTAAAGAAGTAAGCTGGAATATGGACTTCCTGGGATATTTTTTTGAAATTGGAGTCTGTAGGAACCGCAAAAACATAGTCTTTTTCCATCGGAAGCTCTTCATCATTCAGGCTGCTGAGAACATAGTTTTCCGGAAGGTCAAGATGGTCTTTGCTCTTTTCAATCTGAACAATAGTAGCTGTTCTGATCTTCAGCAGTTCATAAAACCTCTGATGTGAAAAATTAACGATTGAAAAGTACACCAAACCACTGAACAGCAAAATGATGGCGGTAAAAACCAGCATTAAAAGTACCATCGTTTTGGTTTGATTTGTAATCACTTTATTAAACATTCATTATGTTTTTTTCAACACATACCCCATTCCTATCACGGTATGAATCAATTTATTATCATCCTGGCTATCCAGTTTTTTTCTTAAATAGTTTACATATACATCTACTACATTGGTTCCCAACTCATAGTTTACTCCCCACACTGCGTCCAGAATTTCTGCTCTGGAAATTACTTTTTCCGGATTATTCAGGAAATACAGCAGGAGTTTATATTCCGTGGAAGTCAGGGAAATGTCTTCTCCCGAACGGGTTACCTTCTTTGTATAATCATTCACCATCAGATCAGAAAACTGAAATACATGTTCATTATCCGGTTCTGGTTCAGTAACTTCCTGCGGGCCGTTGTTATTGCTTCTTCTTAGCAGAGATTTCACACGGGCAACCAGTTCAATGAATTTAAAAGGTTTTACCAGATAATCATCTCCACCACTTTCCAGTCCGAGAACGATATTTTCAGAAGTTCCCAAAGCCGTCAGAAATAAAATCGGAACACTCTGATTGGTTTTTCTTATCTCTTTACACACATCCAAACCATTCATTTCCGGAAGCATGATATCTAAAATAACAAGATCGAAATCGTTAGCCTGTACCAGCTGTATTCCTGTGCGTCCGTCAAAAGCCACAGAAATTTCATATCCGTTTTCCTGAAGTCCTTTTTTAATAAAGGATACCACGCTTGTTTCGTCTTCGATAAGAATAATTTTTTTCATAAATGAAATAAGGAGTTTTACAAAAATAGGGAATTTTTCCTGGGATGGGCAAACCTGGAACAGAGAAAGGAAAGGAGGCTAGAAGATGGGAGTCTATTACGACCTTTTTATGATTCGGTTCAGATGAATTAGATTTAACGCAAAATCCGCAATGAATTTCAACATAAAATTATAAAATGATCGCAAGGGCGTTTCACTATGCAATGATCGCATTCTTAGCTGAACGAAGTGCCCTCGCGATCGAAAATAAAACAGTATAATAAACTTACTAGCTTTGCGTTTTCATTTTTCCACTTTTGTATCACTTAACCTTTTTATGAATTCCTCTTTTTACCATACAACCTATATAGAATAATATTACCTTTGTTTTTAATAGAATGATGAATAAATAATTCAGGTTAAATTGCATAGCGTATGAACGACTTTTTAATAGGTATCGGCAAGAGATTAAAGGATATTAGAAAAAAGAATAATTTAACCATTAATGATCTGGCTTTCAAAGCAAATGTGAGTAACGGTCTTGTTTCCAGAATTGAAAACGGAAGAACAATTCCTTCCCTTCCGGTTTTACTGGATCTGATACAGTCTCTTGAGATTGATGCCAGTTATTTTTTTGAGGGTGTTGAGAAAAAATCCAATGCCAAATTCATCTATGTTCCGAAAGAGAGCCAACAGGTTATAGAAAAAGAGGTAGAAGCTGAAGGATTCAAGTATATGCATATTTTTAGCAAGAGTCTTCATTCTTTGGGTTTTGAAGCGGTATTGTTAACGCTCGAACCCAATTCTAAAAGAGAAAAGGTAATTACGGATGCCTGGGAATTCAAATACATTCTGAAAGGAGAAGTGAAATATGTGATTGATAATGAAGAAATTATCTTAAAAGAGGGAGATTCTTTATATTTCAATGGAAAATTTCCTCACGTTCCGGTAAGCATCAGTGATGAAAGCTGTGTGATGCTTGTTCTTTATTTTTATACTGCATAATAACACCTTTTTTAACGCAAAGCTTTATTACTAAGCCTTAATACCTTTAAGCGAGCAAAGAGTGGAATCAATTTCATTGATTCTTTCTAAGCGTATGCAAATGAAAATGTTTCTTCAGCGACAAAGTCGCAGCCTTTGCTCTCTTAAAATATATCACTTAACTTATTAAACTTTGCATTTAAATAATAATCGCTTATTTATCTATTTTATAAATCATTCCTCAATTTTTTATTTCCAAATCTTTACAAAAGTTTACAAATATGCAACTTTTGTTTTTTCATTTTCTTTCTAAATGAACGAAATATGAACAAAAATACGGCTATTTTCGGCAGGTTTCTATTCTTTTTATTCCCTTGAAATATTTACAAAAAACGTTGAAGCAGGTACTTCAAAACCCATTTTATTAAATTTTCAAAGGATAGGTTTTATACTTTTTAAAGTAAAAATAGCGTAACAAATCAGACGTATTTGTTAATCAATACTTAATACAAAATATTTATATATATTAAAATTATTGGCGTGATTTGCATAAAAAATTTAATATATGTAAAAATGAAAACAAATTTAGAGAAATTACTTACCCTTTTTTTTGTCTGCTTTATGGTCTTTGTTTCAGCGCAAAAGCAGTTAATTATAGGAACTGTTCTTGACGACAGCCAAGCTCTCCCCGGAGCAACAGTCAAAATAAAAGGCTTATCTAAGAATATAACTACAGATATTGAAGGAAAATTTACCATCAATGATATCAAAGAAGGCCAATATACATTACAAATCAGCTATATAGGATATGAATCTTCGGAGATTACTATTGATCTGAAATCAGACCAAACTGTTGATCTAGGAATCATCAAACTTTCCCAGCCCCGAAAAAATATTGATGAAGTAGTAGTTACAGGAACGTTGAAAAATACAGAAGCAAGAGCTTTAAACCTTCAGAAAAATGCAATCAATATCACCAATGTCATTGCCTCTGACGGAATTGGAAAACTACCGGACAGAAATGCTGCAGAGACCGTACAGCGTGTACAGGGAGTTTCTATTGAAAGAGACCAGGGAGAAGGAAGATTTGTTTCTCTGAGAGGACTTCCGCCATTCTGGGCTTCCACCACCATCAATGGAAACAGGCTTCCCACCGCTGAAGAGGAAACAACTTCCAGAGCAACAGCTTTCGATTTCTTTCCTACGGAACTGATCTCCTATGTACATGTAAATAAATCATTTACCCCAGATATGGAAGCAGACGGAATTGGTGGTGGTGTTAACTTTATTACCAAAACACCACCAATGAAAACAGAGTTCAAAGCTACTGTAGGAAGTGGTTATAATGCAAAATCTGACAAAGGCGTTTACAACCTTGGATTTTTATATGGAGGAAGAACAAAGGATAAGAAATTCGGGTATTTATTCAATTTTGCTCACTTCATCAGAAACTGGTCTACAGATAATTTTGAAGCCAGAAGAAGTGGTGACGAAGGTGTTTTCAGACTGGAGCTTCGTGATTATAACGGAGTTAGAAAGACAACGGGAATCAATACCGCTTTTGAATATGTGCTGTCACCAAAAACAACCTTCTATTTAAAAGGAATGTATGGTACATTATCAGATGATGAAACCCACTACAAACATAGAATACGATTTGATAAATTCAGCAGCACCAACAATACAGCAAGAGTTGAGCTTCAGAATATCCACAACTTACTGATCACAGAGCTTACTTCTGTTTCGTTGGGAGCCGTTCATCAATTAAATAAGGGAAAAATCGACTGGGATTTATCTTACTACGACAATAAATTCAAGTATGGAAATATTCCTGATAAGCAAAACAATTCTTACTATGTCATCAAATACACACAATCCGGTGTAGGCATCAATCCAGATTATATTTCCAATCATGGAAATGGCCCCAGAGCTTACTGGAAAGCTGATGGTGGTAAATTAGATTATAAAAACCCTGACGCTTTGTTCGGTTTCTACAGCGATCCCAACTTTAAAATGGATGCTTCCCAGATGAGATTTACAGATCTTGAATTCTATAAAGTTTTTGTGGAGGAAAAAGATAAGATTGTAGCCACATTCAATCATGAGATCAATGCTTCTGATAAGTTGATTTTAAAATATGGTTTTAAATACCGGGATAAGGAGCGTAATGCAAAGTTCTCTGATATTTTCTACAACTGGAACACTGGTACTGCCCCTCTACTGTCTGAGTATTCACAATATATCACAACACAGCCCAATGGACCGAAATATTTAAGTGAAATGAATGCTCATATCGGCAATACTTTTGGCCCCGTACTTTCTACAACAGGAATGAATCAGTTTTGGTATCAGAATCAGGGAAATCTAAAGATCAATACTGCTGATTCCGAAGCCCTGGAGTATAACAAAGCATTAGGAAGAAACTTTGATGTGTTTGAAAAACATGCAGATGCTTACGGAATGGCAACGTATAAGCTGAATGACAAGATCACCATTTTAGGAGGAATCAGATTATCCAATACCAATACTAAGGTAAGAGGGTACAGTGTGAATGATAATGTACTTACTCCGGTAGAAAATACCAAAAACTATCTGGCTGTTCTTCCAATGGTTCATTTGAAATATACGCTGAATGATAAAACCAATCTTCGTTTTGCTGCTACAAGAACGTTCTCAAGACCCAATTTTGGAGATTTGACCCCAGGAGGAACGTATATTGAGGCAGACAACGAGTTCAAAGGCGGAAACCCAAATCTTAATCCTACCTATTCTCTGAATTTTGATTTAATGGGAGAATATTATTTCTCCAACGTAGGGATTCTGAGTGGTGGCGTTTTCTATAAATCAATTACAGATCCTATTTTTCAGGATTCTTTTATCGGAAGCTACAACGGAATGAATGGCGTACAGTTTACAGCTCCCAACAACGGAAAAGCAGCATGGTTAGGAGGAATTGAACTGGGAATCAACAAACGCTTTGACTTCCTTCCAGGATTCTTACAATACTTTGGAGTACAATTGAACGCCACCTTCATGACTTCTGAAATGGAAAAGCCAAGCGGAAGAAAAGTAGCACTTCCTTACCAGGCAAAGGAATTGTACAATGCACAGCTTTTCTTTGAGAAAAAAGGATTCAATGCCAGACTGGCTTACAACTACAAAGGAAAGTATGCGGTAGAATATGCTGAAGAAGACATCAATGATTCTTATTATGGCAAATACAGCAATCTTGATTTCGGAGGTTCTTATCAATTTACCAAATACCTGACTTTATATGCGGATGTGAACAATATTCTGAATAAACCTCTGATCTATCACTTTGGTAAAAATGAAGACCGCCCAGAGCAGGTAGAATATTATGGAGTACGATTCAACCTTGGAGTAAAACTGAACTTCTAAACCAATACCATGGCCAGAACCATCAATAAAAAAACACTCGTAACACTGAAAGCCGCTTTTGCTGCTTTTGGTGTTTACTTCTGCATGTACGGTTTTCGAAAACCTTTTACTGTAGCTTCTTTCGAAGGACTTTCCTATTGGGGAGTTGATTATAAGATCCTGATTATCATTGCTCAGGCAGTAGGGTATTTTATCTCAAAATTTATCGGGATTAAATTTATCTCTGAACTGAAACCTCAGAAAAGACTCACCTATCTGTTTGTTTTTATTGTTATTGCAGAGCTTGCTTTGCTGGGGTTTGCTGCCGTTCCTGCTCCATACAATATTATATTTATGTTCATCAACGGGATTCCGTTAGGAATGATCTGGGGAATTGTTTTCTCTTACATTGAGGGACGGAAGACCACGGAAATTATCGGTCTGTTTTTATGCTCAAGCTTTGTGGTTTCTTCAGGATTTACCAAATCTGTAGGGAAATTTCTGATGGATACTTTCTCCATTTCAGAATTCTGGATGCCATTTTCTGCCGGACTTATTTTCGTTATTCCTCTGATTCTTTTCGGATTGCTTCTTGAAAAGATTCCGCAACCTACAGAAGAAGATATTTTGCTTAAAAACAAAAGAGAACCGTTGAATGGTAAGGAAAGAAAAGCGCTCATCCAGCAATTCTTTGTTCCCATTGTATGTATTATATTTTTGTACATCTGTTTAACCGTTTTAAGGGATTTCAGAGATAATTTCAACCGTGAAATCTGGGACGGACTGAATTTTAGTTTTGACAGTTCTATTTTCACCTTAACAGAAATTCCTATTGCCATAATGGTACTTTTGATCTTAAGCTTTATGGTAAAAGTAAAGAACAATAAAAAGGCATTTGCTTATTATCACTATATTCTTTTTGCCGGGATTATTACTGTAGGACTTTCTACTTATCTGTTTCAGCAGGGTTCTTTATCTCCCTTTTTATGGATGACGATTTCAGGTTTCGGAATGTATATCTGTTATATTCCTTTCAACGGAATTTATTTTGACCGGATGATTGCCGCTTTTGAAATCAAAGGAAATGTAGGTTTTCTGATTTATATTGTAGATTCATTCGGGTACCTTGGAAGTGTCTTGATTCTTTTGTATAAAAACTTCGGTTCGGCTCAAACTTCATGGTTACATTTTTATATCAACTTAAATTATATCATCACCGTTGCGGTTTTCATCCTTTCAGTGATTGCTTTTATGGCTTTCAGAAATAAGTCAAAACCCAAATCTAATTCTAATCAATTCATCAATTTCGATACGTCGAAAATTTTATAAATACTCGTAAAATGACAACAAAATTTGATTTACTCGTTGTAGGAGGTGGAATTTTAGGAACATTCCACGCTTATCATGCGTTAAAAAAAAATCTTAAGGTAGCTTTACTGGAAAGAAATTCAATTCCTCAGGGAGCTACAGTAAGGAATTTCGGACAGGTAGTGCCTTCCGGAATGGATCTTAAATGGCAGAATTTCGGAAGAGAAAGTCTTGCAATATATAACGAACTTCATACCCAGGCAGATCTTACCATCAGACAAAACGGATCTGTTTACATCGCTTCCAATGATGAAGAGCTTCAGTTGATTGAAGAACTTTATGAAATCAACAGAAACAATGATTATGAATCTGTTTTATTATCAAAAGGCGACTGTATCAAAAAGTTTGACGGCCTTCGTTCTGATTATTGTAAAGGAGGATTATTTTTCCCTCAGGAACTGTCTGTAGACTCTGCTGATATGATTGTAAAGCTTCACAAACTGCTGCAGGAAAAAATGGGATTGCAGATTTTCTATAATACAACCGTTTTAGAAACCAGAGAAGATGATCAGAAATGTACGGCTGTAACCGCAGAGGGAACAGAATTCAATGCTTCTAAAATCATTATCTGTGGTGGTCATGAGTTCAAAACGTTGTACCCTAATGTATTCAATAACAGCGATCTGGAAGTCAGTAAGCTTCAGATGCTTCAAACCAAACCCCAGGGAATTTATTCACTTCAGGGAAATATTCTTACTGGCCTTTCGGTCAGAAGATATGAATCATTCGGTGAGTGCCCTTCTTTTCAGAAAATCAAGGCTTTAGAAGACCCCAACTCGTTTGAAAAGAAATACGGGGTTCATATTTTATTCAAGCAGGCGCTGGACGGTTCTGTCATCATAGGAGATTCTCATGAATATGCTGATGCTAAAAATGCTGATGACCTTGGCTATGATCTTAATATGGAGATCGATGAATTTATGATCCATGAGGCAAAGAAAATTATTGATCTTCCTACGTATGAAATCCAGAGAAGATGGTTCGGAATCTATTCCCAGTGCAAAACCAAAGATATTTTTGAACATAGCCCATCTACCAATATTCATATCATAACAGGTATCGGAGGGAAAGGAATGACGGGAAGTGGTGGCTTCTCCAAGTTTACTATTGAAAAAATTTACGCATAAAATTGAAATGAAAAATATAGAATTATTAGTTCTGGATATGGCCGGAACAACAATTGACGAGGATAATGTAGTCTATAAAACACTTACCAGCGCTGTAAATGATTATGGCTATGTGGTAAGCCTTGAAAAAGTATTATCCAGCTGTGCCGGAATGGAAAAACTGGAAGCCATCACAAGTCTTTTAAGGGAAATCAATGGCAATGAGGAAGATGCTCCTGCTATTTTTGAGAATTTCTCTGATCAGCTTAAAGAGTCTTACCAAAACCTTGAAGTAAAACCCATTAACGGAACGGAAAACTTCCTGCTCCGTATGAAGTCTCAAAACAAAAAGATCGTGTTGAATACAGGATATACTTCTGAAATTGCTCATCAGCTTCTGAATAAACTCAACTGGAAAGAAAATATTCATTTTGATGCCTTAATTACGGCAGATGATGTTTCAGAAAGCCGCCCAAGCCCGGAAATGATCCATCTTGCGATGAAGAAATTCAATATCACGGAAGCCAATAAGGTTTTAAAGGCAGGTGACTCTGTTATTGATATCGAAGAGGGCAAAAATGCAGGTTGCGGACTTACAGTAGCCGTTCTCTCCGGAGCACAAGGCAAAGCAGAGCTTGAAAAAGCAGCGCCCGATTATATTCTGAACACCATTTCTGAAGCAGAAGGTATTCTTTAACAACTTCTTTTCAAAAACTTTTTTTTACTACTTCTTGACACAAATGTTTTCATGCTAATCCATTGAAAATGTTTGTGTTTTTTGAACCACCCCGTCAAAAATTCTTTGAATTTTCGCCACCCCTCCGGAGGAGGGGAATATCGTACATTCGATTGAATATTGATCAAAACCGGAAATTTTCGGAATCTTTTGTGAATTTTTTATTCATAAAGCTTGTAACTTAAAATAAGCAGTGCTAATCACTTTTCTGACTTTTGTGGTTAACCATTTCATTCTTTTTTCTGGAACTTTTTAATTATCAATTAATTAATTTACAGTTCACACATGTTTACAAATAGTAAACTAATTTTACAATAGTCAAAAATAAATTACTATTTGTAAACTTTTCTATTTTAAAAACTTTTTTTCCTTATGAAAACAAAACTATTCCCAATGGCTGTTGTAATGAGCTGTTTCCTTGGAGCTCAGACCAAAAAAGTTCTTTTTATCGGTATTGACGGATGTCGTGCAGATGTCATGATGTCTACTCCCACTCCAAACATTCAAAATCTTATCAGTCAGTCGATTTATTCTATTGATGGGCTTTGCGCTGCCACTACCTGGAGCGGAAACGGATGGAGCACTATGCTTACCGGCGTGTGGCATACCAAGCATAATGTTCAGGACAATAATTTTACCAGTCCAAACTACATCAATTATCCTGATTTTTTAACCAGAGCAGAAACTTACAATCCCAGCCTGAGAACAGTTTCTCTGGCACATTGGTCACCTATTAACGATAAGATTGTACAGAATGCGGATGTAAAAACCAATCTGGCAACAGATCTTGCCGTGAAAAATGCAGCTATAACCGCTTTGCAGAATGACAACCCTGATATTCTCTTTGTAGATTTCGATGATGTAGATCATGCAGGACATTCTTATGGATTTTCATCTAGCATTCCTCAGTATGTATCTTCAATTAAAACAACAGATACTTATATCGGAGAAATTGTCACTGCTATGAAGAACAGACCTTCTTACAGCAATGAAGACTGGCTGGTAGTACTCACTACAGACCACGGAGCAATAGAAAGCTCTCATGGTGGAGGAAATCTTTCTGAAAGAAACATTTTTACGGTATATTCCAATCCGGGATTTATTCCTCAGCAAATCAGCAAAACAATCCTTGAATCCAATAAGACATTCAATCAGTTGAATTTCCCTGCAGGAACCTATGCAAAACCATCTAACCAGACTCCTTTCAATTTTGGAGCAAATCAGGATTTTACGATTGAGTTTTGGGTAAAACCTAATGCTGCCTACTCCAGTGATCCGGTAATGATCAGTAATAAAAACTGGGCTAACGGAAAAAATAAAGGATTTGTTTTTTCAGGGTATTCCGGACAGACTTTTAAAATGAATATTGGCGATGGAACCAACAGAATTGATCTTGTTGGAGGAAAAGTGGAAACGAATAAATGGAAACATATTGCTGCCAGCTTTGACAGAGATGGTCTTGTCACATTGTATGAAGACGGTGTTCCGGTAACTTTTGCGAAAATGAATTCCATCGGAAATATTGATTCCGGGCTTCCTTTAACCTTAAATCAGGATGGAACCAATGCTTACGGAATCAATCTGGCGGCTTCTTATAAAGATGTAAGAATCTGGAAATCTGCTCTTCCCAATGATGTTATCGTGAATTGGGCTAATCAGGATATTACACCTTCACATCCTTATTATGCTCAGTTAGTGGCCAATTGGAAATGCAATGGAACTTCCGGAAATACATTGGCAGATTCAAGTCCAAACACCAATAACATGACTGTTACAGGTTCTCCGACTTATAATGCCAATACCGTCAACAATTTTAAAGTGTATGATTATACAGCTACAACAAGAGAAACAGATCACTTTCCTACCGTACTGAACTGGCTTTGTATTCCGGTACAGGCTTCATGGGGAATTGATGGAGTCAACAGAATTCCGGCATGTTCTAAAGAAATATTAGCAGCAAAAGATCCCAAGGTAATTGCTGATGATTTTAAAATTTATCCCAATCCTGTTTCAACATTCATCGGAGTTCAGTATCAATCTGAAGATAAGGATATTAAAGCAGAAATCATCGACAGTAAGGGAGCAATTGTTTCAGCATCACATTTACAGTCTTCAAGAGGATATTACGATGAAAAAATCAATATTGGAAATCTTCCGGCAGGTGTATATTATATTAAAATTAACGGAAGTAAAAAATCATTGACCAAGACTTTCATCAAGAAATAAAACAGTAAAGCAATTAGATTTAAATTTTGATATTAGAACAAGGATATTCCTATCCGAGTTCTAATATTTTTTTTTGCTTATTTATTGAAAATCAATTCCATTCTCACATCTGCACGGTCGTACTCAGCATGACCGATAGGTGTATGGATAAAGCCCAGTTTTTCATAAAGTTTAATAGCAGGAACCAAAATAGAATTGGTAACTAAAAAGACTTTTTCTGCGTTCAATTCTTTCGCTTTTTCCACCAAGGCATTTCCCAACAGATATCCTAATTTTTTCCCCTGAGCTTTAGGACTTACGGCCATCTTTGACAGTTCAAAAGTAAGAAGATTGTTCTCCGTTTTTACTAATGCACAGGTTCCTACCACTTCTCCATTCAGCAAAGCAAAGGCAATGTGTCCGCCTTTATTTAAAATCTCTTCTTCCGGATGATCCAGAAGTTTATAATCTCCCGATTCCATTACAAAAAAAGTCTTGATCCACTCTTCATTCAAAGCTTTGAAAGCTTCTTTATACTGAGGTTCATACGCTGTAATTTTTACTTCATTCTTAATATCATTCATCGCTATAAGGTTTATTAAATTCTGTTTTTTATCATTTTTCCCAACTTCTCCAGGTCGCTTTCCACCCTATCAGTCCATTCCAGAGCATAGTTCAGCCGCATACAGTTCTGATACTGATTGTATTGTGAAAACATTCTTCCCGGAGCAAAGTTCACTTTTTGGCTGACAGCGATATCATAAAGATCTTCTGTACAAATTCTCTTATCAAGTTCCAGCCAGAGCATAAAGCCTCCTTTGGGTTCTGAAATCTTTGTATTATCAGGAAAATACTCAATCACCGACTTCTGGATCTGAAGGTAGTTCGCATATAGTTTTTTTCTGAACATTCTCAAATGATGATCATACCGTCCGTGCGCAAGGAAATCCGCAATTACATCTGAAAACAAAGAAGGTCCACTCACCGTCTGAACCAGTTTCTGACGGATAATTTTTTCCTTAAATTTTCCCGGAGCCACCCATCCTACCCTAAAACCCGGAGCCAGCGTTTTGGAAACCGAACCTACCCACATTACAATTCCTGCTTCATCATAAAACTTACACGGCTTTGGTCTTCCCGCTCCGAAGTAAATGTTTCCGTACACATCATCTTCCACCAAAGGAACATTGTACTCGGTAAGCATTTTCACCAGTTCTTTTTTGTTCTCATCAGGCATTTGAAACCCTAACGGATTGTTATAATTCACTACAAAACAACATGCAGAAAGCTTCGGAAGTACCTTTTTTAAATCATCAAGATCCACTCCTGTAATGGGATGCGTAGGAATTTCTACAGCTTTAAGCCCCAATAACTGAATGGCCTGAAGAATTCCGAAATATACAGGACTTTCCACCGCCACAGAATCTCCTGGCTTGGTCACTGCCATTAAGCAGTTATAAACGGCATTCATCGCTCCGGAAGTAATGACCAGATCATCTTCTGTAATTTTCCCCTCCATTACCATAGACCATTTGGCGATTTCTCTACGCAGAATTTCGCTTCCCTGCACAGGTTCATAATTGGTTCCGCTGTCACTCTTCCTTTTCATCACATCAATCATACATTTCTTCATTTTGGCAACCGGAAGGAGACTTTTCCCTGGAATCCCTAGAGCAAACTGTGTCACATCAGTACCTCCGATACTCCCAAATACTTTATCAATAAGATCCTGGGGTGTATTTTTTCCTTCAGAAACTTTCATCTGTGCTACAGAAGGCAATGCCAGTTTTCTTTGGGAAGTCTGGCTTACATAATATCCGTATTTCGGACGCGATTCTACAAGAGAACGGCTTTCCAGCTCCATATACGCTTGCTTTATTGTATTCAGGCTCACGTTGTATAATTTTTGGGCACTCCTCAGTGAAGGCAGCCTGTCTCCAAACTGCAGGGTTTCACTTTTAATCTGCTCTGTGACAGAATTGGCTATTTTAAGGTACAGAACATCTTTAGGCATTGAATCAGGGTTTTAAGTAAATGTACAATTTTATCCTGCTTTATTCAGGGTTCAGCCAGCTAATCACACTGCTGATACTGCTTTTTAACTGTTCCGGATCTTTGAAATTCGGCGTATTATTATTTTTTAAATATCTTTCAGCACGGGAAAAAAAGTTTCTTTTCTCTACTTCTGGCATTTTGTTTTTATCATAAACTTTGAAAGAGATTTCATTTTTTTCATTAATGATAAGGCTGGCAAAAGCAACTACTATATTTCCGTTTTTAGCCAAAAGAAAAGGAAGTCCGAAATTCTGATCTGCTTTTTTCACATTCTGGATCTCCAGAAAAATAGTTTTAAGCATCCCCATATCTGAGATATACGCTTCAGCATATTGAAACGGCTTCTGCTGTTGAATGGTTGTTTCCATATTTTCTTCTTTAGCTAAACAAAATTATGGAGTATTTAATTTTGGATACAGATACAGAACTAAACAATATTACGGGTACAGATTTTTACGTTCCGGATCCAATATGCAAATATATTTAGCTAAAATTGTATTCTCTGTTTTATCTTTGCAAAAAGTATTAGACAAAATGAGCTTCTTTGGAACGAATATTAAGAAAATAAGACAGGTAAAAGGAATAAGCCAAAAAGCATTTGCAGACCTTCTTGATCTGAACAGAGGTGTGATAAGCTCTTATGAAGAAGGCCGTGCCGAACCTAAGATTGAAACAATATTAAAAGTTGCCCATCATTTTAACCTTACTCTTGATCAATTACTGACTGAATCTTTACAGGCAGGGCAATTAGTAAGTGTTTCTGACACGGATCAGCTTATGCTTTTTCCGGAATTAGAGATCCTGAATAACAAAGAAGAACAGACAAAAACAGAGAAAAATAATCCCAACTCCTCAATACTGCAAAAAATATTAGCATCCGTTGATCTCGTATATGAATTCACTCCTGAAAAACACCTGCTTGCCCACTATCAATACGGCGATGTTTTATTTTTAAATAAGGCTGATATACATACAGAGCCCTTCAACAATTTATTAGTTCACACCAATGGAAACCTTCAGTATACAATTGATAATCAAACACTAAACAGAAATACTCAGGAATATTATAAGATTGTTGGATACATTTCAATGGCTGAACAAAATATATTTAGAGGCATCTTTGAGAGATTGGAGAGGCTGGAAAGTAAGGGATAGTTTAATTAAGTTCGCAAGAAATAAATGCACTAAATGACACTTCATTTTTTTATTATTTGTAATCAAACCGATCTTCATCTGGATACCAATAAATATCTAAAGCTGTATTCATCGTTCCATTTTCATAAGCTTTTATACGATCTTCTAAGCTGGACATGGTGCCCAAACTAACCACTCTTCCTGTTTCTTTTTCTACTAAAAAAGGTCCACCACCCGCCAAAGATTTATTAAAATCGCCTGTTAAAATGAATTCTTTGGTATTGTAGCGGTAAATATTACCATACGGTTTTTTAATAATAGCATCAGTATATATCATTGTCTCAATACCTTTTTTTACCATTCTATTTATAAAATAGTCTGCTACTTCTAACATTTCCTTATCTGTTAACATATTTTTTCAGTTTTGTGATTTTGAAGTATTAAAAATAATAAAAAACAGCAGTAATTGCACTGCTGTTTTTATTTTCATTTTATTTGTAATCAAATCTATCTTCGTCCGGATACCAGTAAAGGTCTAAACTTGGAGTCATAGTACCATTTTCATAGGATCTTATATAATCTTCTAATCTTGCTGCCGTACCAAAAGTAACTACCCTGCCGTCTTTTTTTTCCACTAAAAATGGAGCATTACCTATTAAAGATTTATTAAAATCTCCTGTTAAAAGATATTCTTTAGAATTATAACGATAAATATTACCATAAGTCTTTTTAATTATATCATCTAAACGTATCATTACTTCAATACTTTCTCCCCCCAGTTCTCCTAATCTTTTTAAGTAGCGTTCTGCTATTTGCAGCATTTCTTTATCTTTTAACATCATTTTTTCAATTTTGTGTTGTTGTTTTTAAGTTGTTGAAAATAATAAAAACAGCAGTGAAATTACTGCTGTTTTTATTTTCATTTTATTTGTAATCAAATCGATCTTCGTCGGGATACCAGTATGTGTCTAAAGCCGTTGGTAATGTTCCATTTTCATAAGATGTTATATAATCTTCTAACCTTCCTGAAGTACCGAAACCAACCACTCTCCCTGTTTTTTTTTCTACTAAAAATGGAGCATTCCCTACTAATGATTTATTAAAATTTCCGGTTAATATATATTCTTTTGAATTATAAAAATAAATATTGCCATAAGGCTTTTTAATAATTTCATCTAAGTATATCATAACCTCAATATCCTTACCTCGTTTGCTTAATCTTTGTAAATAACGTTCTGCTATTACTAAAGTTTCTTTGTCTGTTAACATCATTTTTTCAATTTTGTGTTGTTGTTTTTAAGTTGTTGAAAATAATAAAAAACAGCAGTGAAATTACTGCTGTTTTTATTTTCATTTTATTTGTAATCAAACCGATCTTCGTCTGGATACCAATAAGTATGCAAAGATGTAGATAATGTCCCATTTTCATAGGCTTTAATATCATTTTCTAATATACCTGCTGTGCTAAATTGAACTACCCTTCCTGTTTTTTTCTCCACTAAAAATGGAGCATTACCAGCCAGTGATTTATTTAAATTGCCTGTTAATATATATTCTTTAGAGTCGTAAAAGTAGATATTACCATATGGCTTTTTAATAATTTCATCTTCATATATCATTGGTTCTATACTACTTTTTCCTCTTCGCTTCTCTAAATAATGTTCTGCTATAACTCGTATTTCTTTATCTGTTAACATCATTTTTTTCAGTTTTGTGATTTTGAAGTATGAAAAATAATAAAAAAACAGCAGTAATTGCACTGCTGTTTCTATTTTCATTTTATTTGTAATCAAATCGATCTTCATCAGGATACCAATAAGTATCTAAAGCTGTAGTCATCGTTCCATTTTCATAGGCTTTTAGTTGTCTTTCTAATATCCCCGAAGTACCAAAGGTAACCACTTTTCCATTTTTTTTTTCTACCAAAAAAGGACCTGCACCTACTAAAGATTTATTATCATTTCCTGTTAAAATGGCTTCTTTAGAATTAAAAAAATAAATATTTCCATATGATTTTTTAATAATGTCGTCATATAACATTGGTTCTATATTTTCATCTACTACTCTTCTTATGAATTTTTCTGCTATTATAAGCATTTCTTTATCTGTTAACATGTTATCAAATTTTATAAAATTATTATTTTCTTACTTTTGTATATTGAAATTCTAAGTAATTTCTTTGAAGAAAGTTACGGGCTTTTTCGTTATTTACATATATCACATATTCACCAGTTTGACCATCAAATAAATGCAATTCTCCACCTTTTTTCATCCCTATAAAATAATGCCCTATTGTGGAATCTTCAAAAGTTCCTTTTATGCGATATTTTTCTTTAACGCCATAAATCACCACAACATCTCCTTCTGTCATTAATTCTTTTATTCTTGGGATTGTTGAAGGTTGAAAACTTCCACCACCACATTTTACAGCAACTAATTCTTTTCCTTGCATTCTTGAAGGTTCTGCCAAACGTAGCTTTCCTGTTCTCAAAAACTCCACAATAACTTCTGCAGTATTACCACAATTGGTCATACTCACTTGTTTTACAGCATCGCCTACCGATTTATGATTAAAATAAGGCATTGCTTCTCTCATTTTTTCAAAAGGATTTTCAATTATGGTATTTGAAAATTGTTTTAACCCTTCTTCAAATACTTTTACCTCTGCTTCAACGGTTGTTTCTACAATAGAACTCCCTGGCGGCACATGCCCGCCCAAATGTTCCAGCTCTTCTACTAACTTTTCTCCCCGTAAATTACGCCATTTTTTGTAGAACATATGCATTTCTGCTTTGGTAAACTCTTCTATCACTTCGCCTTTGTACACAAGAGCATAAGCATTTAAAAATTTCCCTTCCCTTTGTCCATATAAAAAAACGACTCCGTTTTCTGCCATTGTATTACCAAGAGCTCTGTATTCTGCGCCGTGAAAAATTTCCTTGGGTTCCAATACTTTTATCGTATTCCTTTGGAAGTTGGTAATATTGGTTTCCAGAGCTGCTTTTAGTACTAGAGTTTTAAGGTAATTCTTTGCACTACCGTCTGCCATTTTTGCGATCAGCTTGGCTGCTCCGGTATAAAAACCGCCTACAACAGTTAAACCCGCCAATGCAACACCTCCTACCATATAAATCTCTTCCCAGGCTGCCAGAAATTCTGGTCCTCCTTCACATTTAGCAATTTCTTCCTTAAACGCCTGTACGGTAAGGTCAGCTCCCGCCAAAGAGATATCGGCGGCTGCCAGTAGAATAAAATAGGGGTTTCCGGCTGCTAACGAGGCAACACCAATTACAATGGCAAGGAGATTAGCTACAATACGGATATTCTGCTGTACCACAGTCCATTCTTCTGCGTCTGCCAGTGCTTTCAGATAAATAGCCGGCACCAGATATACTTCTTCCTTTTCTCCGCTGATATCTGTAAGATACACCATATCTAAAGGATGAAATTGTGCCCCTTCATCCAGATCTTCCTTTACGGTCTCTGTTGCATTGGGATCTCCTTCTTTCGGGACAATTTTTACATTTCGCTGTACCTCTTTTTGTTGCTGTAAGAAAAAAGTATCCCTGTACTGATCATTACTGCCCTGGAAAATGCCCATTTCCAGAATATCACTGTTTATTGTATACTCTTTCCCAATGGTAAAAGATTTTGCTTCTTTTTTCCGCTTGTCATTGTTGGCAAACATTGAAAACAGCATCATGATATTGGCCAGAATCATCCGGTTGGTTTGCATCTTACCATCATACTCCGTGCTCCCGTCTAAATTGTAATAGATCCTGTTCAGCTTATCCGGATTTTCTCGGAAGTACTTAAGAACAGGAACCGGATCTCCAATGGCTTTGAAAATCTGTATCACTGCCGAACTGCTATCTTTGAAAATATCCGAATCATCACCATTTGAAAGAATTTCAAGATGATTAAAAAACGTCAGATTGTCAATATGCACAGAAAGCCCAGACAAAATAGTTTCAGGAATGTTTCCGTAGATGAATTTCAGGGATTCAGAATTTTCATACTTTTTGAGCGCATCTGCGAAGTTTTTCAGAAAGTATTTATAATCATCATCATAGTTATCAATATCACCATAGCCTAATACGATATTTAAATCTCTGAATTCCTGATAAGAACAGGTTTCCAAAATAATTGCTTTTTCGGCGCTTTGACCATAGAAAAAATTGATCCTGTAATAGATTTTCTCGTTGCCAACGTCTATTTCCTGGGTTATTTGGGTCTGGTTCCATTTTACTGGGACATTTTCTACTTTTGAGTTCAGATAAGCTTTCAGTCTGATGAAATTTCTGCCCGGAAGAGAAAGACTTTTGTTTGGGGTATTAGCATGATAGTCAATCGGATTATATTCCAGAATATAATCTTTCATACCACTGTTGGCATATTTAATTTTTGAAACCAAAAGTTCCAGATTGATATATTCATCCGTCTGCCAGTCTGTAATGTCTGAAGCTGGAGACGAAGCTGGTAAAGAGGTTTCTTTTTGTAAATCTGTGGGTTGTTTTAATGTTTTGCTAAAAATAGATTCAGTGGACAGCAAATGATTTGATAAAGACTGCAGGGTTCTTTTGCTCGTTTCATCTAAGTCGTCAAAATCTTTAAAATAATTGTCATAATTCATTGCTTAAAATTTTAGGTTGATAAAAATTCAGCATGAAAATCTAAACAAGGTTCAGGTACGGATTTAAATTTTTGTCAAGAGTTCCTTAAAATTTAAGTCTCATTCTTAAGGAAATATACGATACAGATATCCGCCTTAAACATTGCTATTAAATTTCATATTTGTGTTTTATTATTACAAATATCAATGCGGAAAGCGACAGAACTTGACGTATTAAAATTTAAATTGAATAGGATTTCATTTTGAAACGATGACTATATTAATGGAAACAAACTAATTTGACTATGATTTAAAGATATCTATCTTATAATAATGGAACGGAATATCTATGGATTTCCTAGTATTTTACGTGATTAACAGAAACAAAAATCCCTCCGTAATCAAATTACAGAGGGAATTGTACCCCAGACGGGACTTGAACCCGTACGTCCTTGCGGACACAGGATTTTAAGTCCTGCGTGTCTACCAGTTCCACCACCAGGGCATGGTGTGGGCAAAAAAAAAGATCCGAACCAAGGGTTCCAACCTTTTCTGTGACTCTGTGAAGAGCCTTTTCGCATAGTGCGGATGAAGGGACTCGAACCCCCACGCCTCACGGCACCAGATCCTAAGTCTGGCGTGGCTACCAATTACACCACATCCGCTGATTTTTACTGATCTGAATTTCAGATTCAACCTTATTTCTTACAAATATAAAATATTTTATTTAAAGAACACTCTCTAATTAAAACAAAAAACCCTCCGTAAGATATTACAGAGGGTCTTGTACCCCAGACGGGACTTGAACCCGTACGTCCTTGCGGACACAGGATTTTAAGTCCTGCGTGTCTACCAGTTCCACCACCAGGGCATGGTGTGGAGCGAAAAACGGGATTCGAACCCGCGACCCCAACCTTGGCAAGGTTGTGCTCTACCAGCTGAGCTATTTTCGCATAGTGCGGATGAAGGGACTCGAACCCCCACGCCTCACGGCACCAGATCCTAAGTCTGGCGTGGCTACCAATTACACCACATCCGCTGGTTTTTTTATACTGTAAGTTTTAAAGAGCTTGCTTCGTTTTTGTGAGTGCAAATATAGGACAATTTCCTTTACTACCAAACTTTTCAGGAAAAAAAATTAAATTTTCCATATTTTTTTTTCACGTCACCTTTTATTACATTTCATTTTCTTATTTTTACATCGTTAATATTTACAATATGGAATTACAAGGAACGGTAAAGAAACTTTTTGATGCTCAAACATTTGCGAGCGGGTTTCAAAAAAGAGAAATGGTTATTTTGACCCAGGAACAGTATCCACAGCCGATAAACATAGAATTTTTATCTGATAAAATCAGTTTATTAGATAACCTTAAAGAAGGAGAAAACGTAAAAGTAGGAATCAACATCAGAGGGAGAGAATGGGTTTCTCCTCAAGGTGAAACTAAATACTTCAACTCTATTACAGGCTGGAGAGTAGAGAAAGTTTTTGAAAACGCTTCAGAACCTACTCAGGCAATGCCTCAACAATCAGCATCTCCCGTTTCTAACGAGAATCCTTTTGCCGGAGACGATGATGATGATTTACCTTTTTAATTAAAGAATAAGATCAAATATAAATCCTGCTTTTTGAAGTGGGATTTTTTTTCTAAAAATGGTCCGATTAGACGAAAACGAGATTTCATTTCCTGACCCTGAGCTGTATGAGGGTCATGAAGGAGTGGTTGCTTTTGGAGGCGACCTATCTGTAGAACGCATTTGGTTTGCTTATCAACTGGGTATTTTTCCCTGGTACAATCCCGGAGAAGAAATCCTCTGGTGGTGCCCTGATCCGAGATTTGTTCTGGTTCCGGAAGAGTTAAAGGTTTCAAAATCAATGAGAAAGATCCTGAACAGAAATGTTTTTACTTTCTCAGAGAATCAGAGTTTCAGGGAAGTGATCAGAAACTGTCAGCAGGCGACCCGCAAAGGACAGTCAGGAACATGGCTTTCCGAAGAACTGATGAATTCTTTTATCAAGCTTCACGAATATGGTCTGGCCAAAAGTATTGAAGTCTGGCAGGAAGGAGAACTTGTAGGCGGCTTTTACGGATTACAGATTGGAAACGTCTTTTGTGGTGAAAGCATGTTTGCAAAAGTAAGCAATGCATCCAAAGCTGGATTTATCCACTTCGTAGAAAACAATAAAGACAAGATAGAATTAATTGACTGTCAATCCCATACAGAACATCTTGAAAGTTTAGGAGCAAAAATGATTCCTAAAAAAGAATTTCTAAAAATCTTACACGAAAATAATGAACGCAGATAAAGAAAAATGGGTTCTTCTGGTTATCCTGAGTATTATCTGGGGATCATCCTTTATTTTAATTAAAAAATCGCTGGAACATTTTAATCCGTATCAGGTAGGATCTTTAAGGGTTCTTATTGCAGGGATTATTTTGCTTCCTGTTGCTATTTCCAATTATAAGCTCTTTCCTAAAAAACATCTGAAATGGCTAATTTTAGCAGCTTTTACAGGGAATTTTATTCCTATGTTTTTGTTTCCGATTGCAGAAACAGAAGTAAGCAGTAGTATTGCGGGGATTATCAATTCAATGATGCCTATTTTCGTCATTATTGTAGGTGCACTGGTATGGAAATTCGAAACGACAAAAAAGCAGATTATAGGAACGTTAATAAGCTTCACCGGAGTCTGTATTCTTGCATTTGGAGGTGGTGACAGCGGAGATTTGAAAATGATTCCCATCCTGTTGTTATTATTGGCCACTTTATGTTATGCACTGAGTACAACAACGGTAAAATCGAAGCTTATGGAAGTTTCGTCTACTGTTTTATCGGCTTTTGTGTTCTCATTTGTGTTATTATTCCCCTCCATTATAGCCCTAACCTCCACTGGATTCTTTTCGGAATTTAGCTTTTCGAAGGATAATCTGCTGGGGCTTATGTTTGTCAGCCTCTTATCGATCTTCGGAACGGGTCTGGCAATGACCATGAATTATCGTTTGCTGAAAGTTTCTTCTCCTCTTTTTGCCTCCACAGTTACTTTAGTAATGCCTATTGTTGCTATTATCTGGGGAATTTTAGATGGCGAAAAACTAACGTATTTACAATTTATAGGAGCAGGAATTATCATTGGAGGACTGATCTTTTTGAGAACAAATCAAAAAAAATAAAATTACATTATAAATTAAATTATATTTGGCTGATTTAATTTATAACTATGAAAAAAAATCTACTTTTGGGCTTATTGGCCTTATCTACCATTTCATGCTATAATTCTGATGACACTCCTTTTGACAACAGCGATCCATCTGCTCAAAGCGTAATTCTTCCTACGAGAATGACGATGGATGGCATTGTAATGAAAATCAATTACAACGGAACTAAAATCATCAGTATGATTAACAATATTAATCATGGGCAAAGAATTGAATTCACCTATACGGACGACTATGTCACCGATATTAAACATTACGAAAATAATATTCTTGAAAGTACGGTTGAATACGGCTATAATAACGGACGTATGGCGTCTGCTGTTACTAAGGAATATTCTACTACAGGTACAGTACAGAATACAGTCGCATTTGCTTATACCTACACAAGTAATACAGAAATCAGCGTAAAAAAACAGACAACTTCGGGAGCTGCCGGTTCATCCAAGATCAACAGTATACTTACTTACAGCAATGGAAATATGGTAAGTAATATAGGTTCAGGAACCGGAACCGTAAATGGCAATACGGTTAATTACACAGAGAATGAGACCTACACTTATACGGATAAAAACTATCCTTTTAAAAATGTAAAGGGTTTCGACAAAATCATATTTAACGGAAATGAGAGCGATGGCGTAAGCATGCTGTTTTCGAATATAAAGAACAGTTTAAGCACCTATAAAGGGCAATTCACCAATACCGGAGGAGGAACAACAACCGGAACTACCGCTCATAAGTATACAACCACTTTCAATGCTGCAGGCTATCCGTCTGAAGAAAGCAGGCAGTCTCTTGATATGAATGGAAATGCAACCAGCAATGCTCCGGATAAATTTTTCTATGAATATAACTTCCAATAAAAAAACCTGCAAAAATGCAGGTTTTATTGTTTTTAAATTAATTTAATTCTTTTTTCTCACTCTACTTGCTTTAGCTTTTTTCACCTCATCTTTAATGAAAGGATATTTTTTCTGCATATCCTTAACTAAAGAAGGATCCAAATCTAATGCTTTCTGAAGAGCTTCCATTCCCTTATCCTGGTCTTTCAGGTTAAAAAAACAATTGCTTAACTGATAAAACAGTTCTGCTCTGTGGTGATTTTTTAACGCTTTATTTAGAACGGTTACCGCATCTTCATACTCTCCTACCAACATCAAAACTTCTGAATAGGCATACCAGTTGTAGAATCTTGATGGTTCTGCATCCACAAGCTTTTTAAGACAGGTAAGACTTTCTTCAAACTTCCCTGAATCAATGAACAGGAAAGCCAGTCTTTTTTGATAATCAAGATTGTTTTCATTCAGCTGGGTAGCTTCTTTGGCATAATACAATGCTTCAGACATCCCGCCCATTTCTTCGTAAAGATAAGACTGTTCCATCATTGCAAGATAAAACTGAGGGTCTTCTCTTAATGATTTCTGAAATGCATTTAACGCTATAATGGGCTGTTTTAATGCTTTATTACACAATCCGATTTTATAAAAAGTAAATGCTTTTGTGTATTCCAGTTCCAGCATTTCTTCATAGGTCTCAATTGCTTTTTGGTATTGTCCCAAAGCTTCATAACAGGCTGCTTTATTGGCATATACTCCTACAGAGTTTGAGTTGATTGCCAACAAATAATCGTAGCCTCTTATCGCTTCATCATAATTTTTTCTGTTGAAATAGAATTGTCCGTATTCAAACCATGCGGTTTCTGAATAAGAGAATTCATCTAAATATTCATTAAGAAAGGCAATAGCCTCCTCGCTCTTATTCAAATCACTGAAACACACCATACAGTTTTCCAGTGAATATTCATCCAACGGATCTTCTTTCAGTGCTTTTCTATAATGTTTAAGAGCGTTAAAAGGATCTCCGAGATTCACATATTCATCCGCAATAAAGTTGTGGAGAAAGTTTTCTTCTTCCTCTAATGTCAAAGCTTTTTTACAGATTTCAATGGATTTTCTGGGATTTCCTAGGTTCGAATAATACTTGGCATAACAAACCAAAAAGTCAGTGCTTTCCATAGAGGCACCTTTCAATTCATCGATAAGTTCTTTCGCCGTATTATACTCTTCCCACTCCAGAAGGATCTCAAGTCTTTTGATCTTAATATCCAACGAATTAGGGTGAAGCTTTAGTCCATAATTAACAGCCATGTCAGCGTAATTAAAATCACCAAGCTCCAAATAATAAACAATAATGTCTTCTAACTCTTCTGTATCGAAGTAGAATTCGTCATTGTTTTCCATCATTTCCTCGAACTTTTTTACAAGTTCATTTCCAAAATACTCTTCCAATAGTGTCCTCTTTGTCGGCCTGATGTCTGAATTTGCTTACAAACCTCGGCAAACGATTAGTTAATAATACATCTGAAACTGATATTCAAATATTTATGCAAAGTTGCAACTTTTTTTTGAATTTTCCATTTCATAAATTTCTATTATAAAAATAGTAAAAAAAGAAAACCAATAAAAGGATTGTGGATAAAAAAACGGAAATTGGGGTTAAATTCTTATTACAAGACGTTTTCCACTTTGTATCTCAGCATTCCATATAGTTTCGATATTTTTAATATCAACGTCCTGTGTTTCCATTTTAATCTTTCCGTCTACAGCTGCCTGAAACATTTCAGGAATAATTTCTGAAAAAAGAAGGGCTGATTCTTCTTTTGTCCAACTTCCCAATCCGGATCCTGAGATCTGAATATCTGTTCCTCTGAGGATCTGTGAAGACAGCTGGATGGTATCTCCGCTCATTCCTCCTATGGTTACCAGTTTTGTTTTATGGGAAAAGGTTCCGTCTCCTTTAAAAGCGGACAATATCATTTCTATAGAATGTCCCCAGATATAATCCAAAACAATATCAATAGGAGTTTCTTCATGAATTTCTTTTATTTTTTGTTTAAAATCATGATCTGCTAATTTGAGTGAAACAACTTCATCAGCTCCCAGCTCACGTAAAGACTGCAGAGATTCTTCATTTCTTCCTGTAACAATGATTTTACCGGCATTATATAATTGGGCGATCTGAACAGCAATTCTGCCTGTAATTCCGGTTGCTCCGTTAATCAGAACGGTATTTCCTTTTTGTATTCCGGCTTTAAACTTTAAGGCCATTGCAGATCCCATAATGGCATTTGGCAGTGCGGCGGCTACAGAAAAATCCAGTTGTTCAGGAATTGGAATGATCATTTTTTTATCTGCTACAGCTTTTTCAGCTACCGTTCCTTTTTTACTGAAGAAATAAACTTTATTTCCATTTTCCAGATATCCTACTCCATCTGTCCCGATAATAGTGGGTTGATGTTCCTGATTTTCTGTGGAATAATGATTTCCTCCAGCTCTGGCTCTGTCAAGATTTTTAATAGACGCGGCTTTTACTGAAACCAGAATTTCATTTTCATTCATAATTTCAGGTGCCGGAAAATCTGAGTATTGAGGAATGCTTCCTTTTTCAAATACTACTGCTGCTTTCATTCTTTTTAATTTTTAAGCAAAATTATTGAGGATGAATGCTGTTGGGCGATAACATTTGTTATGAATTTGGGAATTTGTTTGGGAAAGGAAGGAGGGAAGCCGGACGTTTATAAAACCCGAAATATATTTGAAACGCAGAGAGTGCTAGGTGACACAATATTATGCATTATTTGGGCGCAAAGGCACTCCGTTTAGCAAAGAACGGTTATAATCGCTGAGTGAAACGCCTTTGTGGACATTTTCAACAATACATATTATTCTTTGCGGACATCACGTTTAAGATGAGTCAGAATTTATACAGTTTCTTTTTAAACTTCTGACTTCCATCTTCCAGCCTATCCCAGTCTCTCTTTCAATATTTTGCTTTTGATTCTGCTAAGATGTACCGTCGTAATCCCCAGATAAGAAGCAATATAATGCTGGGGAACTCTTTTAATAATCTCCGGTTTGGTTTTAGCAAGATTGATGTACCGCTGCTGGGGTGTATCTTTAATGAATGAAAAGAAATGCTTCATATAATCGAATACTCTTTCAAAAAGGGCATCCATAAAGAGATTTCTGAGCTCACGATTTTCATATACTTCTTCCAGAAAAGCTTCTACATCGGGCTTGTTGATTTTATATAAAATACAGGGTTCTATCGTCTCAAATGAAACCATACTTGGCAAGCCTTTTTTAAAACTTTCAAGGGATGAAAACATTGTATTTTCAAGGAAAAACTGAAATGTTACGTCTTTTCCGTCATTATTATACCAGGCTCTTACCATACCTTTTTCAATGTAATAGGCATTGTAGGAAACCTCTCCTTCTTTTAAAAGCAAAGTTTTAGCCGGGACTTCCATTCGTTCAAAGCTGCCCAGAAATTTTCTCCACTTTTCTTTAGGAAAGGGAAATCTGTTTTTGATATGTTCAAACATTCCTGATAAAAAAAGAACGGACTCATTGTCCGTTCTTCAAATATTTTTAGATTAAACTCTTAATTTTAGCAATGATATAATCACCTAACTGATCAGCTTCTTCCTGAGAATGAGCTTCTGTATAAATTCTGATGATGGGTTCTGTATTGGATTTTCTAAGGTGAACCCAATTGTTTTCAAAGTCTATTTTAACGCCATCTACAGTGGAAACTTCTTCATTCTGATATTCCTGTTCCATCTTGCTTAAGATAGCATCTACATCAATCTCCGGAGTCAGTTCTATTTTCTTTTTACCCATAAAATAGCTTGGATATCCTGCTCTTAGTTCAGAAACCGTTTTGTTTTCTTTGGCTAAATGCGTTAAAAATAGGGCTACACCTACCAAAGAATCTCTTCCGTAATGCAATTCAGGATAGATAATTCCTCCGTTTCCTTCTCCTCCGATGACAGCATTTTTCTCTTTCATCAAAGTAACAACGTTTACTTCTCCCACGGCACTGGCAAAATATTCTGAGTTGTGGGTATGTGCTACATCTCTCAAAGCACGGCTTGAAGAAAGGTTAGAGATTGCCACCCCATTCTGGTGTTTCAACAGGTAATCTGCAACGGCTACCAGTGTATATTCTTCGCCGAACATTTCTCCTTTTTCGTCAATCAGCGCCAGTCTGTCTACATCCGGATCTACGACAACTCCCAAATCAGCGTTTTCTTTTTTCACCAATTCGCAGATGTCTCCCAAATGTTCTTTCAAGGGTTCAGGATTGTGTGGAAAATGTCCTGTAGGCTCACAGTATAATTTGACTGTTTCACAGCCTAATTTATCCAAAAGCATAGGAATTGCAATTCCTCCTGTAGAGTTTACCGCATCCAGAACCACCTTAAAGTTTTTTGCTCTGATGGCTTCCACATCTACCATTGGTAAATCCAGGATCTGCTGAATATGGATATCAAAAGCATCATTTCTTGTTTCGTATTTTCCAAGATCGTCAACTTCTGCATAGTTGAAATCTTCACTTTCTGCCAAAGCCAGTACTTCCGCACCGTTTTCACCAGTGATGAATTCTCCTTTTTCGTTTAATAATTTAAGGGCATTCCATTGTTTTGGATTATGGGAAGCGGTAAGGATGATTCCTCCGTCAGCATTAAGTTCAGGAACCATTATTTCTACTGTAGGTGTGGTAGAAAGTCCAAGGTCTATCACATTAATTCCCAATCCCTGCAATGTAGCAGTTACCAAAGAGGAAACCATCTGACCAGAAATTCTGGCATCTCTTCCGATGACAAGGGTAAGATCTTTTTTATTTTTATTATTTTGAAGCCAGGTTCCGAATGCTGAAGCGAATTTTACCACATCCAGCGGTGTTAAGTTATCATTTACTTTTCCACCAATGGTTCCGCGAATTCCGGAAATAGATTTTATTAATGACATGATGTTTTTTACTTTTATTTTGTTCTTTCTAAATTTTCCAACGCAAAGATACTTAAAAGAGCCTTCAACTTATAGAACCGGAATCTTTTTTTGGACTTTATCATAGGTATTTTTTACAACTTTCGGCGGTGCAAAACGATACCCTATATATAACAATCCATAGAGATTATTATTTTCTACTGTCTGATTATTTTTCTGATCATAAGCATAGGTCTTAAAATTCATTTTTCCTCCAAATAAAAACCGGTCAGTATTGTATCCTATATGAAGCCCACCATGCATTCTTATGGTTGCATACTGGGCATTTTCTTTTACTCCTCCATTATCAAAATCTCTGTAACTGGAAAATTTCCCTCCGATTCCAATAGCAAGGTAAGGTGAGATGTTGACATTCTTTCCAATGACCCAATTATAGAAATACCCTATGTTTCCACCAATATTATATTGAGTTTCCTTGCTTTTCACTCCATCAATTGTGTTTCTGAAAACAGTAAGGTCATAATCCAGAAATGGCACCCAGCTTCCGCTGCTTTTATACTGCCATTCTCCCTGTGTATAAATACTTCTTGCTGAAAAATTTTTATTGAGAATATAGGAAGTGGATCCACCAAAGGTTTGTACTCTTAAATCCGGGAACTGAATGTATGGATCTCTTCCTTCCTGCCATTCAGGCCACAGGTCTTTCATGTTTTCTACATAGAAGCCTTTCACATTTTTATAATAAACATTCTGTATGAATCTTCCCGGAAAAAACCTGAAGCTTAAATCAGTATAGGAGCTTTTCCCTTTCATTTCGTCATCATTGTTTCCATCTAAAAATCTGGGGGCAAATGATACTGTTGCACTTATTATTCTATAATCGACTGAAAAGGATGTTTTGGTTTTATTGTTGATTGACAAGTCCATCTCGAATGCGTCCTTACCTTCTCCTGCAGAAAAAACATAGTTCTCGATATTGGTATCAAGATTCACACGAATCATTACCTGGTCTGCATAAGACTTGGTATTTGCGGTATCTGCCTGTGCTTTTACCTGAAAGGCTGATAAAGAAAATAATAGGAATAATCCTGTCTTAAAAAAATTCAAACCGAATAATTTACATTAGAAAAATGAAATTACTACATTTTTTTCAATTATCCGATCAACCCAGTATTAAGAACAGCCGCAATCTTTATCGCAGTTGGTTCTTTTGGAGCTGAATTTTTTAGGTGCAAAATTCTTTTTAAGTACTTTAAATAAAGAGTAACAAGCGAATGCTACAATTAATACAATAAGTACGTACTGAATAATTAATGATGAATCCATTACTTTAAAATCTGATATGCTATCATCGACACAAAATATGCCAAACCTGTCATCATGACTACCTGAAAGCAGGTCCATTTCCAACTTTTGGTTTCTCTGTAGACTACTGCAAGTGTAGAAACACACTGCATTGCAAATGCATAGAAAAGAAGAACTGAGATTCCGGTAGCAAAACTGAAGATTTTTTCTCCGTTGGGCTTCACATCTCTTCTCATTTTATCAATTACTTTTACTTCGGGAGCATCATCTTCCAAACTGTAAAGTGTAGACATTGTTCCTACGAAAACTTCTCTTGCGACGAAGCTGGTAAGAATTCCCACTCCCATTTTCCAGTCGTAGCCAAGCGGAGCAATCACGGGTTCTATTCCTTTACCCATTTTCGCAAGGTAAGAATGGTCAAGGTGAACATCTGTAGCTACAAGTTCATTGGTTTTCTGGCTGGGTCCAAAGTAACTCAGAAACCAGATGATGATACTTACGATGAAAATTATTTTTCCTGCTCCGGTAATGAAATCCCATACTTTTCCCAGAACCATTTTAAAGTCATATCCGAAAAGTGGTTTTTTATAAGCGGGAAGGTCCATTACAAGGTACGTTTTTCCTTTACTTTTAATAAATCTTTTAAGGATTGCTGCTGAGAATAAAGCGACTAAGAAGCCAAGAAGGTACATTCCCATCAAGACCAGCGCCTTATATTTTATTCCTAAAAATGTTCCTTCTGAGATAATCAGTCCGATGATAATACTGTATACCGGAAGTCTTGCAGAACATGTCATAAATGGGGTTACCAGTATCGTAAGCAGTCTTTCTTTTACGTTTTCAATATTTCTTGTAGAAATCACAGCAGGAATAGCGCAGGCTGTACCTGATACAAGCGGCACTATACTTTTCCCGTTAAGCCCGAACGGACGAAGTAATCTGTCCATCAGGAATACGACTCTTGCCATATATCCTGAATCTTCCAGCAGGTAAAGGAAATACAACAGGATTCCGATCTGTGGAGCAAAAACTACAATTCCTCCAATTCCCGGAACAATTCCGTTAGAAATCAGTGAATTAATTGGTCCTTCCGGAAGATGTTCGCTTGTAAATGCAGCAAGCCAGGAAAATGTTTCTTCGATCCAGTTCATAGGATATTCCGCAAGGAAGAAAACGCTTTGGAAAATAACCAGCAGGATGAGCAAAAAGACTACATAACCCCAGAATTTATGGACTAAAACTTTATCCAGTTTTTCGGTCAGTAATTCTTTGAACTGAGCTTTTTTAGAAATAACATCAGCCAGTATTTTGTCTACATTCTGATATCTTCTTACGGTTTCCTGAACCTGTAATCTTTTCGGAACCAGACTTTTAGAATCAGATTCATTGAGCTGTTCCATTACTGAGCTTATTCTTCCAAGATCTGTTCCCAGTGAAAGGCTCATCCAGGCTTTATATTCATTATCGAAACCTTTATGTGCTGCCAGTTTCTGAATAAAATCTCTGTGTTCGTTGGGGGTTTCAAAAGAAACTGTATTTGTTTTTACAAATTCATTGTTGTAAACAGCTTCTCTCACGGTATCAATTCCAATCTGCTCTTTGGCGTTGGTCTGAATAATCCGAATTCCTAATGCTTCGGAAAATTTTTGAATATCTATGGTGATTCCTCTTCTTTCCGCCTGGTCAATCTGGTTGACAATCAGAATCATTGGAATCCCAAGATCCTGAATCTGCTGAAATAGAAGCAATCCTCTTTTTAAACTTAATGCTTCAAGAATATAAACAACTCCTGCGTAGTTTTTCTGCTCGTCGATAAGGTATTTGGAAAAAATAGCTTCATCTTCTGAGCTTGGGTAAACACTGTAAGAACCAGGAAGATCAATGACTTCCACTTCTTCGCTTTTATACGTATAGTTCCCCGAATGACTAGCCACGGTAACGCCGGCATAGTTTCCGGTTTTCTGCTTTTTGTTACAAAGCGTATTAAAAACCGTTGACTTTCCTACATTAGGATTTCCGACTAAAAGTATCTGTTTTTTCTTGTTTTCCTGCATTAATTCAATTCTTCAACAATGATGTAATCTCCTTCTTCCTCACGAAGAGCAATCCGGCTTTTTTCTGCTCCAAACTCCACATACATAGGCCCATTGAATGGTGCCTGATACAAAATTCTGAAAGAGGTTTCCGGAAGAAGCCCCATTTCAATAATTTTATTGGGCATTTTAAGATGGTCGTTATCATACCCCAATATCTTCCCCATTTTGTTTTTAGGGAATCCACTTAATTTATGTAATCCTTTCTCTTTCAAAGCCTAATTTTTAGTCCTGCAAATATACGCTATTTAAATTTAATCTAAATAACAAGGTTCAGAAAGAAAACTTCCTGAACCTTATAATTTTTTTTACTATTTAGTTATAGACCTCCAAAACTAGCTATACAACTGGCTGTTGCTGCTGCCTCAACAAAGCCTTCTTCAGTAGGTATTCCCATGGATATGTACATTAAAGAAAGAGATATTGAATTGTTGAAAACACATTTTTGGAAAGGATTCAATCTTTTTGCTGTTGCCATTTTTATTACCCCTTTTTCATCCTTAAAATTCTTTTTAGCTATAAGAACAGTTTCCGTTTTTGGGGTTTCGATTGTATTTGCTTTTGGTTCTTCTGTTTTTGCAAATACAACGGCTGATGTCATCAATAATGATGCAATAATAATTTTTTTCATGGTATGGTATTTTAAATTAGTTTTTAACAAAAAAGAAATCAACCCAGACACACAATGTATTTGGGTTGATGGTAAATCTTATTATGAAACTCCTTCTGACTCAAGCTGGAAGCAATGAACAGCAGGTCCTACGAAAATAGGCCCTAAAGCAAGTTCAATAATACATTTTTCTTCATTAGTCAATTCCCTCTCTTTTGCCGTTGTAGATAATGCAATAGGCTTTTGTAGTTGATTTGTATTTTCGATAGTCTTCTTAGCAACTAAAACAGTTTCTGTGGTATTTTTAGGCTCCTCAATTTTATTTGGAGATTCTGTTTTTGCAAATGCAACTGCTGATGTCATCAATAATGATGCAATAATAATTTTTTTCATGGTATAATATTTTAAATTAGTTTTTAACAAAAAAAAGAAATCAGCCCAGACACGCAATGTAGTTGGATTGATGGTAAATCTTATTAAGAAATTCCTTCTGCGCCAAGCTGGAAGCAATGAACAGGAGGTCCGGCAATTATAGGACCTACAGCAAGTTCAATAGCACATTTTTCTGCTGTAGTCAATTCCTTCTTTCTTGCGGTGGTGGATAATGTAATAGGTTTTTGTAGTTGATCTGTATTTTCGATAGTCTTCTTAGCGACTAAAACAGTTTCTGTTGCAGTTTTTGGATTCTCAGTTTTTGGAGATTCTGTTTTTGCAAACAATAGGGCAGATGTTGTCACTAAAACTGCGACAAAAGTTTTTTTCATGGTATAATTTTTAAATTAGTTTTAACAAACATATGAGAATAAAAAAACAAAATCAAATATTTTTTGAAAAAATTTAAAAATTTCTACGAATCAAGTATAGAATTTATCTAATAAAAAGAAATCAACCCAAATACATTGCTGTATCTGGGTTGATTCAAAATATAATTTAGTTGATATGAAGCTTATTTTTTCTTCTTGTCAGAAGCCTGTTCTTTTTCTATTGGGTTGTCATTGGATCCGAAGAAATCTTTCACCTGTTTTTCCATCCTTTTCATAAAATCACCAATGGTTCCATCTGTTCCGGGCATTGGTTTGCTCATCGTCTCAGCAGTCATATAGGGACGAGATTCAGCAAATGGATCTGCTTTAAAGGCATCAAATGACTTCTTGAATTTTTCTTTTGTAGTTGGAGTTACCGTATTGCTAGACATTCCCATCTTTGCATTAATCTTATCTGCATAAGACACTTCGTCGTAATTTTCTATTTTTTTATTCCCACTTAACAGCCATGAATAATTTTTATCCGCGTCTTCAATTTTTACAATCAAACCTGGCAGTCCATAAAATTTATAAGGTCCATCCTGAAAAGGAATATCCGAGCTGAACCATGCCGTCCATGTTCTTCCTCCAAATTCAGTGGTAGCTTTTTGTGTATTATAAGTTCCTATTTTTTGTTTTTCTGGTAAAATATTCCACTGCAATTTCACATCATCATCATAAGAGAAAAAGTTTCTACTAATCTTATCTACATATTGCACTTTCATTTCCGGATAGTTTTTAAGAATCTTGTATGAAAACTTAGGCCATCTTATCATTTTACTCATATCCTTAAAGGATTTGGTTTTTTCCATCTCTTCTACCTGAACTTTAATAATTGAATCCTGGGCAGGCATTGTATAATCCTGGTAGATAGATTTTTTAGGAGTAATATCCAAAATGGTAATCACTTTATCCAGCTTCGCTGAATCTTTCTTCGGTTTAAAAGTCAGTTCATAAAAGAAACGATTCGCGGTTTCCTTTGACTCCTGAGCTCCTGCAAAAGCAAATAGAGCGATAAGAAATACGGAGAATAACTTTTTCATTGTAGCAAGTTTATATAATTAGTAATGATATCTATTCTTTTGTTACAGTTTTTTTCAAATTTTATTTTCAGGAAAAGTATTCTTTGCTTTCAAGTCTTTCCAGATTAAAAAATTATGATTCTCTTAAAACAGTTTCATTTTTAAAACGCTTACCTTTAAGTTTCTAAAAAACAAAATATTATGGATACCTTATCTCAATTAAAATCCGAACTGGAGGGAGAATTCCAAACCACAAAAAAATTTATTGAACGATTCCCTGAAGGTAAAAACGACTTTGCTCCGCATGAAAAAAGCATGAAGATGATGCCGCTTGCCACTCATCTTGTAGAAGTTTTTGAATGGCCGAACACCATTTTAAACACTTCTGAACTTGATTTTGGAAAAGGAGACTACAAACCTACCGTTCTTTCTACAAAAGAAGACCTTCTTAAAAAGCTGGAAGAAGATTATCAGGCTGGCATAAAAGCATTAGAAAACAGTAAAGAAGAGGATCTGAATCCCAGCTGGACGATTAAAAATGACGGCCATGAACTGGCAAGCTGGAGTAAGTACGGAGCAATCCGTCATGCATTAAACCAGATCACGCATCACAGAGCGCAACTGGGAGTATATTACAGACTGAACAATATTCCTTTGCCGGGAAGCTATGGGCCTTCAGCAGACCAGCAAAGTTTTTAATTTTAATATATAGTATATCTCAACAAAAAACCAATCCGGATGGATTGGTTTTTATTTTATTTAAAGTTGAATTTCACACTTAACATGACCTGGCTTGGACGGAGCTGCATGGTCGTCTGAGTAATCGTTGTATTATCAATATCTATTCTTTCAAATACTTTCTTGTTTGCGATATTCATCCACTTCAGTTCAAAATCAACTTTCTTTTTAGCCCATGAGAACTGATAAGAAAGGTCAAAGAAACCGTTGTTATATTTTACATCTGCAGATTTTGAATTGATCTGATCCCAATAAAATCCTATGGTATGGTTTTCTAACGGATAGAAAAATACGTTAAGGTTGTGACTGTATCCTTCAGATTTTCCTTTGTTACCTGTAAGATAAATATTAGAGGTCTTATTCCAGGTTTTAGAGGCGTTAAAGTCTACGCTCATCCATGAGAAATAGGTGTTGTTAAATTTAACTCCAAAAGTATTCCCGTTCGTTTTATTATCAATATCATCGGTATTTCTAATAGATTGAGATTTAGAGATTGTATTGTTATAGCTTAATGATGCGTTGGTTTTAAACTTAGGAAAATATTTTCCTATTTCCGCATAATAGGTATTGCTGGTTCTTTTATTCTCTCTTTCCAGGTATTCTGTTACTCTGAATCCGGATTCATTAACGATACTTGAGGCAATAAGGTTATTTTTAGCATCACTTATTCTATAGCCTACATTGAAGAAAAGGTTATTTAACGGATTTCTGTATTCCAATCTTGTCCCTACATTTTTAGTATTGGTTTCAGGAATCGGGTTGTTAGGATTCATCACATTAAATCCTGCCGGACTTGTCAGAATATACCCCGCATAGGCAGTCTGAATATCTCCGAAATTATTGCTGATTCCTCCATTCAAACTTGCTTTGAAAAACGAAGCGAATGAATACTGAGCAAAAATATTGGGTGTAAATGTTACTTTACTCAAAGATTTGGAAACATTTCTAAAAGCATCTTCAGCTTTGATATTATTAAAATTAACAGGGAAGCTTGAGAATAAACTCCATGCTTCTGATTTATAATTAATTCCCACTGAGGCAGATGGATTGATTCTCGTAAATTTCAAATCATTTTCATAGGCTAAGCTTGCAAAATCCGGTTTATTTCCGACTGTACTTCCATCAAAATTTGTTGTCAGCTTATCCGTTGAAAGGTCAAATCCTACTTGTGGGGTAAACGTCCATCCTTTCGTAGAAAAACTGATATTTGCAGAATGTGAGGTATCTAAAGATTTGATTCTGAAATACTGCAAAGCCGTACTTCCTGGGGTAAAGTTTATCGTTGTAAAATCTTTGCTTCCCGGTTCTTTGTATGGGAACTGTAAATAGTTTGCAGGAGAAATTTCTAAGATCTGCTTGTCATTCTGATAACTAATATAGGATTTGAAATTCACCATCTTTTCTTTCCAAGGAATAATCGTGCTTAAAGAGTTCTGGAAAGATGTTGTAGGTGATTCTAAAGCTTCGTTTCCTATTCTGTATCCTTGTTTATCATTTCTTTCTGCCAATGCCCTGTCAGCATTCCAGAATTGAGAGAATGTTGTTGTGTTTTTGAAGAATCCCTTTTTAGCATTTTTAGTAAAAATTAATTCCCCTTTTAATTTATCTGTATAGAAGTTATTCAGGAACCTTGTATTATATTGTGTTCCCTGCTGAATGTCTCTGGTAATACTGTTAGACTCTCTTTCCACTGCATTATTAGTATAATTGGCATTGGCTTTAAGCTCCCATTCTTTCTTTTTATCAATATTGGTAAGGTAATTGGCTGAAAGATAGTGAACACTGTTCATCAAATATCTCTTTACCGGAAGATCCGGTACAGTAGCATTTTCAACATTTAACCAATTGTTTTGTGAAATATTACTTCTTCTACCTTCCCACGCGCTTCCGAAAGCAAGGATATTCCCTTCATTTTCTACCTGCTCACCCATATTATTGGTTTTATAATTGACTACCCATTGGCTTTTCTGTCCAAAAAACATGGGAGTCAGTTTTACATTCCAAAGCCATGGATCTCCGAAACCGGTTCCTACTTCTCCTCTACCTGTCATCGTTACAGAGTTTTTAAGCTTGATATTAATCGCTGCCTGATCTGAAGGCACTTTGTCCTGAAGAATTTTTACCGGCTGGTGGTTTTCAAGAACTTCTACTTTTTGTACAGCATCTTTTGGAAGAGAGTTGTTGATGGTTCCATAACCTCCTTCCATAAGGTCTTTTCCGTTCACATAGAATTTATTGATCGCATTACCCTGATATAGAATCGTACCATCATTATTCACCTCAATTCCCGGAATCTTCTTCATCACATCCGCCAGGGTTCTGTCGTTTTTGCTGTTAAAAGCTTTAAGGTCATAAGAAATGGTATCCCCTCTTGCGGTAATCATTTTTGTTTTCAGCTGTACTTCTTTAATTTCTGTGGCCTCAGACTGCATTTTAAAATTCAGCGTCTGATCGCTGTTATTAATCTGCTTCGTAAGTGGTTTTTGATTGAATGCTTTCACTTTTAGATCCACGTTAGATTCGGCGGAAGTGAAAATTACTTTATATTCTCCTTTGGAATTGGTAATGGCATAAGCCAGAATAGCATCTTTACCGGGCTCTTCTATGGTCACACTGGCGCTTGGTATGGCTACCCCATCATCATCCGTAATCTTTCCCGAAACCGTTTTCTGTGCAAACGTAAGCACAGTAAAGAAAAGCATCAGAAATAAAGAAATATTTTTTTTCATACTTATTATTTGCTCAATTAGTTAACCATTGTAGTTTTTTGTTACACTTTTTATAAAGATGAATTTTACAGGAAAAAGTTAAATTTTTATCACTACAAACATAGTGATATTTTTTTTAACCTTTGAATTATTTTTAAAGCAGGTTCATTTTGAATCAATTTTAATGTGGTTTACAATTCATACTATCTCTCTCAAAATATTTTTGAAAACGATATTGAGTATACAAATTCATTAAAAAAACCTGATTATTGACTATTGAAAAATTAGTAACAAAATCCTGATACAGATTGACTTATTTAATAGAAAAAGGGCAAATATTACGAGAAGTGAAAATTTTATTGGGGATTATTATTTTACATAGGAAAATCTGATTTGAATCATAGATTAAAAAAAAATTAAAGACTAGTACATCAACATATATTTAATAATTTTGTAACATAAAATTTACAAAATGGGAATAATTTTAAAGCCTATAGATGTTGTAGATGACATTTCGAAAGAAGAATTCTACGAAAAATATCTGAAGCCAAGAAGGCCCGTTGTCATCAAGAATATGGCAAAAAAATGGCCTGCTTATCAAAAATGGACGATGGAATATATGAAGGAAGTTGTAGGAGATGTAGAGGTTCCGCTATATGACAGCTCAAAGGCAGATCCTTCTGCTCCCATTAATTCTTCAGCCGCAAAAATGAAATTTGGAGATTATATAGATCTCATCCAGCGAGAGCCTACTGATCTCAGAATATTCCTTTTTGATCCTATAAAATTTGCTCCTAAACTTTTGGAAGATTATATTTCTCCTAAAGAACTCATGGGAGGTTTCCTTGATAAGTATCCTAATATGTTCTTTGGAGGTAAAGGATCTGTAACGTTCCTTCACTTTGATATTGATATGGCTCATATTTTCCATACTCACTTCAATGGAAGAAAACATATTCTTCTTTTTGACTATAAATGGAGGGAAAGACTTTATCAGATTCCTTATGCAACCTATGCGCTGGAAGATTACGATATTGAAAACCCGGATTTCACAAAATTCCCGGCACTGGATGGTGTAGAAGGAATTGAATGTTACCTTGAACATGGAGATACATTGTTCATGCCTACAGGATGGTGGCACTGGATGAAATATCTGGATGGAAGTTTCTCAATTTCTTTAAGGGCCTGGGACAAATCATGGGCGGTAAAGGCTCATTCTTTATGGAATCTTACAGTACAGCGTAAATTTGACGACATTATGAAGTCCAATTTCAAAAAGAATTACATGGACTGGAAAGAGAAAATGGCAATTAAAAGAGCAGAAATGGCCTTGAAAAGAGGCTTACCAAGATAACTAAAAGACGTTTCGTTTGAAACGTCTTTTTTTTAGTTTAAATATTCATAATCAATATTTTACAAGACTCTGTAAACAGGATACTGTCTAAATGTTTTTTCTTCAAAATAAGGGGAATGTCTGTAAATCCAATCCAGTTGTGCAGTTCCATCTTCAGACAATTTTTTATCCAATGCTTTGGCGGATTCAAAGGCTTCTTTCAGTTTTTTATCTTTTTTAAGCAATTCAGCAGCAGTATCTTCGAAAATGTAAGCAGAATAATATTCTTTCTGTGCTAGAATCCCATCGAAGAAATTCCAGTTGAAGAATGAATCCAGTGCTTCAGGCTCGAGGGTTTCTATGATATATTTTACCCCAGACTGATTGGTAGAAACCAGATAATCTCCGGCGGAAAACATCATACTTTTATTGGACTTGTCGACGGTAGTTTCAAAATGCAGATAATGCCCTTCATAAGGGTTTTTAACGGTTTTAAAATCTTTAATTTTATAGGACTCAACCGCCAGAGTACTGTCTTTCTGAATCGGTTTCATCTGAATGTTATTTCTTTTAAATTCTTCAAGAACCCGATACTGTGACTGCGGAATCACGTAATATTTTGGAATGGTAATATATCCCGTTGGAACAGCTGTAGTAAAGAGTTTTATGTTCTTTGTAAACGGCTTGTTTCTGTCATAATACAGCCTTGGTTTCCCGGAAACCTCACTGGGTTTGTATTTTCCTTCGTAGCCTTTAAAATCCATGGTAGAAAACCTGGTGGAATCTATTTTCCAACGGATGCCATACTGTTTCCCAGCCTGATATTGTTTCAGGTTTTCAATACGGAGCTGTTTTATTTTGTGATAATCTTTATCTAAATTCTGCAGGTTGACCCACATATATTTGTAAGTAGCATCCACTCTTTTGTCATAAGGTTTTAACATATGAGTTTCAGGGACTGTTCCTAAAGAATTGAAAAGGGAAGTATATCCTGTGGAATATCTCGGAGAGTCTTCAAATGAAGCAAATCCCACTTCAGGAACATCTCCGTGAATATTGACATAAGGTGTACTTTCATAGCCCAATTTTTTCATGTCCTCAAGATTTTTAGCCTGATAATCGTTATAGAAATAAGCTCCAAGGGTATTTCCCAGACGTTCTTTAAAGGTTGAAATATAAGTGAATGTATATTGATAATCTGCTCCGTTGCTGACATGGTTATCTATAAAAACATCTGGTTTTAACCATTGATAGATTTCCTGAAAGCTTCTGGCATTTTTAGAATCTGCTTTAATAAAATCTCTGTTCAGGTCATAATTCCTAGCATTTCCTCTGAAACCATACTGCTCCGGGCCATTTTGGTTGGCTCTGGAATAAGATCCTCTGTTGAACATTCCACTCACATTATAAGCAGAAATAGCGGCAATGATAAAGTTCTGTGGTGTTTTGATCTTTTGGGTTGCAAGATCTCTCATGAGCATCATGGTAGCATCTATTCCGTCCGGTTCTCCCGGGTGAATGCCGTTGTTGAAGAAGAGAATGGCTTTATCTTTTCTTAATTTTTCAAGATCTTTTTCAGGAAAAGGATTGTAAACTACCACATAAATAGGTTTTCCGTTGTCATCTTCTCCTTTTTTAAGGTACTGAATGGTATTGAAGTTTTTAGCCAGATCCTGATAGTAGTTATTCATTTCGTCATAGGTAACGGTCTGGTTGCCATTTCCTTTTTCAAAAGGGGTCTGAAATGATTTTTGAGCAAAAAACAAAGTAGAACTCAGGGTGAATAAAAGATATTTCAGTTTCATTGAAGTCGTATTTTCAGACTTTAAAATTAATCATCTTTTATAAATGGACGAATAAGCGAAATTGTTTTTAAATTAAAACCCTCAAAGGTTTTGAAATCTATGAGGGCTATTTCTCTAATAATCTTAATTTCTTCCTTTTTCATTGGGGTACAAGGCAGGAAGCGGATCACTTTGCCAGAATTGTTTGGAATCAATATCCATGATGGATAAAGATCCGGTATAGGCTGCTCCGGTGTCCATATTCCAGATATTGGCTTTGTTGGCGGGCGTTGTCATTCCAATGTCAATAGTGGGCGTATGTCCGATAAATATTTCTTTGTATAAAAGCAGTCTTTTGGGATACAACTCTGAATTCTTTTCCAGTTTTTTATCCATTGCTACGGCTGTTTCCCATAGGGTTCTGTCCCAACGGTAATTGCTGGAATAGACTTCTCTTTCAGGGCCATGCATGGAAGCATATCCTGCATGAATAAACAAGCGGTTCTGATCATCAATGTGATAATTATTCATCCTTTGAAAAAATTCCAGATGGATATCCATATCTTCCGGGAGATAATCTTTGTAGCTTTCTACGGTACTTTTTCCGCCATTGAAAAGCCATACATCGGGGGTTTGTCCCAAAGCTAACCAATCTTCACACCAGGCATCATGATTTCCTTTGATGAAAATACATTCCTGTTTTTCGGAAAGTTCCATTAAAAATTTAATAATTTCGGAAGACTCGCTCCATCCATCCACATAATCTCCGAGGAAGATTAGTGTATCATTTTGGGTCACTCCTGCTCTTTCAAGAACCTGCTGTAAGGCTTTAAATCCTCCGTGAATGTCTCCTATTACTAATGTTCTTTTCATTTTACTTCGAAATGTATTTTGCATCTACAAAATCCGTAAGCCAGACTCCGTTTGCAGACTGGTAGAAAGATAATCCATCCTGATACATTGTTCCGGTTCTGATGGTAAGAATCACAGGTTTACCATGTCTCATTCCGACCTTTGTAGCGGTCTCTTTATCAGCACTTAAGTGTACATGCTGACGGGTTCTTTTTTCAATTCCTTTTCCCAAAATGGAAGAGATATTGGCTTCAGCAGTTCCATGATAAAGAAATTCAGGGGGTTGCTTTGTTTCCAACGCCAGATCTATATCAATAGAATGGCCCTGACTTGCTCTGATCATGGTTTTATTTTCGTTAAAAGCAAAACGCTTTTTGTTATTGGTTTCTACCACCTCATCCAGTTCTTCGGGAGTGAAATACACTCGTCTGTTGGCTGATTTTCCTCTCAGCTCTTCTATGTCTGCCCAACCATTTTCATCGAGCTTTAGTCCTATGCTTTCCGGCTGATGACGTAGGATCAGGCTTAAAAATTTACTTATTTTTTTCTTTTCTATTTCGTTCATCGTTTGTGTTTTAGTTCATTAATTTTTGGTGTAATTTCTCACACAATTTCTCAATATCATCCTTTCTCACCAGCTCTGAAATCCAATCTTCCGGAATATTTTCAAATCCATAATAAATACCCGCAATACCTCCTGTGATTGCTCCGGTGGTATCGGTATCTTCCCCGAGGTTTACCGCTTTCAAAACTGCTTCAGAATAGCTTTCTGAGTTGAGAAAACACCATAGAGAAGCTTCCAGGCTGTGAAGAACATAGCCAGAAGAGCTTATTTCCTCTTCCTGTAAAGTATGCAGGGGAGCCAAGTCATATTCACCTACTTTTAATTCTAAAATCCGGTGAAATTTATCCATTTCACTTTGCGAACAAATAAGATTATAATCCAAAAATTCTCTCACTGTTTTTTGCATTGTTCTATATGCTTCCCACTTTTCTTTCCCTTTTAGAATCTCCAACGCAAATTCCAAATAAATAAAACAGGCCAAAACTGAACGGATGTGTCTGTGTGTAATAGAGGAAACGTCTTTTATAATATCAAAACGTTTCTCGATAGGAAAATCCTTGATGTAAAATACGAGTGGCATAATCCTCATTAAAGAGCCGTTTCCATTGTCGAACTCAGAATTCCCACCACATAAAGTAGGAGAAACCCCTTTTCCAATTCTAAAAATAGCTTGTGAAGTTGCGATACCTATGTCAAAAACACGCCCATGAGGAGTCCATATTTCTGCATTATACCATTGCAAAAATTTCATTGCAATGTCTTCGAGATTATATCCTTTACACAAACTATCTGCAAGACACAGTGTCAAAGAACCATCATCACTCCATGTTCCTGCAGGTTGGTGATGGGTTCCTAAAGCACGCATTTTAGTAACTGGTGAGCGCTTAAGTTGTTCTCTACTCCTGAATTCTACCGGAACACCAAGCGCGTCTCCTATGCAAACGCCCATGATTCCGGCTTTTATTTTATTTTCCATCAGGCAAGATTGATCAGTTTATCAAACAACAGTTTCATTCCCTGGGTTGCTGTTTCTTTCATTACAACCGCTCTCTGTCCGTATCCAAATCCTGTTTCATTGGGATTGATGACGATTAAAAGACATTCATCTTTGATATCATGAATCAGTCCGGCTGCAGGATATACCTGTAAAGATGTCCCGATAACCAGTAAAATATCTGATTCTTTCACGATTTCTCTTGCGTTCTGATACAAAGGAACATCTTCTCCAAACCAAACGATAAATGGTCTTAATTGTGCTCCATCTTCGGCTTTGTCCCCAATTTTGATATCTTCTTTTTGTTCATAAATCAGACTTTTATTGTTGCATGAGCATGATTTGAACAATTCTCCGTGAATATGAAGGATATTGGTAGATCCTGCTCTTTCGTGAAGATCATCAATATTCTGGGTAATAATCTGAACATCAAAATGTTTTTCCAGTTCTGCCAGTAAGTGATGGGCTTCGTTGGGCTGTACTTCGTGCAGCTGGCGTCTTCTCTGGTTGTAAAATTCCAGCACCAAAGCTCTGTCTTTTCGCCATCCTTCCGGGCTTGCCACATCTGTTACATTATGATTTTCCCAGAGACCGTCTCCGTCTCTGAAGGTTTTTATTCCGCTTTCGGCACTGATTCCTGCGCCGCTTAATATGGTTAGTTTTTTCATGGGCTTAATCTAATAGTTTTTTGTAAATCAATTCATTTTCATCATCAAAGCAAACAAAAATAACTTTCTTAATGACATCTGACTTAAAGTTTCTGACCTCATCTACAGCAATTTTTCCTGCCAGTTCTTTTGGAAATCGGTAAACACCTGTACTGATATTAGGAAAAGCAATGGTTTCCACACCAAGACTTTCTGCCAATTTTAAGGAATTATGATAACAGTCTGCCAGAAGTTTTGATTCTTTTTCTGCATAACCGTTCCAAACCGGACCTACAGTATGAATAACATATTTCGCGGGAAGATTTCCTGCTGTTGTTACGACAGCTTCTCCTGTATTGCATTTACCTTGTCTGTTTCTAATCTCTCTACATTCTTCTAATATCACTGGACCTCCTGCTCTGTGGATAGCTCCATCTACTCCGCCTCCACCAAGTAAGGATGAATTGGCTGCGTTGACAATTGCATCGGCTTGGATTTTTGTGATGTCTCCTTTTATTAATTCAATTTTCATTGTATCTCTTCAAACGGTTTCAGCATTTCTTCTTTCCTGCTAAGCACTGCAAAAACCACTCTTTTAAATTTATTTTTATATTTTCCTTGAAGATGCTTCCTGAATAATCCTGCAATTTCTTTTGGATCATTTTTGAAAACGCCACATCCCCAGGCTCCTAAAATCAAGACCTCATTTCCTTGCTGTAAAGCCAGCGAAAGCATTTTATCCATTCTTAGATCCATTGCCTCAAGGATTTCATGTTCTCTTTCCGGTTCCTGACGTTTTACCACGCCTGCATTAACTGCCGGAGAGGTAATGAAGTTACACAGCACAGGCTTAGGAAGCAATTCTCCTTTATCTTTCCTGAAAACCGGAACTTTGGGACTGTAAATCATTGTATCAGTATAAAAACAGGATTCCATCGCGCGATGAACCGTGTAATAGCTCCAAGCCTGAAGTAGACTTTCATACAATCCGGAAGTTCTTGCCAGACTTTCTTCCTGTGCTTCCGCTCCGTTGATAAATCCACCTCCGGGATTTTTTGCTGATGCAAAATTCAGACACATGAGTTTTTCCTGATTTTCTTCTTCGGCTAATTGTAGAATTGCTTTTAAAGAACTGCATTTCCAGGTTTCAAATTGAGTTTCAAAACCTGTCTCTGGCATTGGGGATTCTTTCATTTCAGAAAGTTGTTCCGGAGTGAAAAGAACGGTTTCTTTTTTACTGATTTCCAGTTCGTTTTCTATATTTATTTTTTCGTTGTGTTCGTTGATATAATATTTTTTGGCCAGGATATCTAAGGTATCTTTTGCCATTCCTTTATTTGTCATGGTTAGTTTTTAATGTTAATCATCAGCTCTTCCAGTTCAGCATTTTGTGTCTTTTCAAAATCATCTCCAATAAATACTTTGGTTATTTTAATGTTGCCTACAATAGCTTTATTAAAGTTCTCCAGTTCTTCTGAAGGAACCCAAAGTTCATTATGGTTTCTTGCCCCTACATTCTGTGCAGGATATTGATCTGCTACTTCTTCCAATACATCAAACTGGGTTACAAAACCAAGATAGTTTCCGGCTTCATCTCTGGTGTTCCATTTTTCAGCAATCTCGGAAGCATATTCTTCATTAAGTACAGGATAGAAAATGGGCTGCCAATCCAATCTTGGAGGAAATTTTTTAAATCCACTTTCTATAATCAATATCATTTCTTTTTCTCCTACTGGTCTGTATAATGTTCTTGTTTTCATGGCATTTCTTTTAATTATTATTACGCTGTGGCTCCAATTTTGTGGGCCAGTTCATCTGATAAGGGATAATTCTTTTCTACAGGCAGCAGTTTCTTTGCCTTATCGAATTCCCCTGATTTGGTAAGGGTAAAAATCTTCTTAACCAAAGGGCTGTAATCCTCTATTTTCACAATCCATTCTTCATTAAATTCCTCAATCAGTGATCTGCTGATCCCAACCTGGATGGAACGGTAATTAAGTTTCGTTCCCTTAATATTTCTTTCAGGATCCCATTGCACATAAATTTCAGCATTTTCAAAGTCTTTTTCCCAATTTCGGGGATCAGGATAGACTCTTTTTTCTGGTGAAGTAAGTATTGCTTTGCTTAAAGCCTTCTCCCAGGCCTCTCTTTTAATGTGAATTGCCAGCGTACATTCCTGATTGGATTTCTGTCCATAGTTGCTGCGTTCCATCATCCAAAGAAAAGAAGGCTTTATCCAGGTCATTCTGTTCAATGAAAACGGTGCCATAAACTTCTGATTCTCTATAGCTGCTTTTGCAATTGTTTTATTATAAGCCTGGTATACTACCAGAGTATCATTTTTATAATCTGCTCTTATTTCAAATTCTTTCATCACTGTTAATTTATTAAAAATCATACACATACACCTCTACATTTTTTGCAAGCAGTGTTCTTTCAATAATAGGTTCTATTTCTTCCCATTTTCCTCCTGCCAGTCCGCACCCGATTCTCGGCATGTGAACACTTGCATTGAGCTCCAAAGCTTCATTGGCAAGTTTTTCCAAACCTTTTTCAATGGCATCATAACGAACAGGAACCCCTTTACTTCCGGTTTTTATTCCTTTTTGCCCAACCATATTGGCTACATAAATATATCTTTCAACCTGAACCAACTGAATTTCTCCTAAAGCAAAATTATTTTTACTTCTGAAGTGGTGCCAGTTTCTGTATTCTTTTTCCGGTTCTTCCCATCTTCTGGAAACTGCCAGTACAAAACCTTTTCCCCAACCTCCTACATCATTACAGATATGGGCAATAATTTTTATCCCTTTTGCCTCTGGCACTGTAGCATCTCCTTTTAAATATTGTATCGTTTTCATGGTTATTTACTTTTATTCATTATCAATATCCTGGCTCTGAACCCGTATAAAATTAATACTTGTATCGTCAAAATTTAAAAAATCTGCTTAAAATCTTTTGAATAAGGAGAATAAGATCCGTAGACAGCATCAAATTCTATATCCAGGTTTTCCAGCTTAAATTTCTCATCCATCTGATCCAAACAGGTAATCACAAGGTTCTTTTTAGCCGGAAATACATAAGCTCCATCTAACTTCAAAGCATAATTCAAGAGGCTGTAATCTATTTCTCCTGTTCTTAATTCTTTCTGGTATTCATTAAATGTACAGGTTTCTTCTTCATTATTTCTCAGGTTCATTTGTTTTTCATTGCTCATCCAGCCGTTTCCGTGACGGGTTGAATAGCTTCTGGTGACATAATACATTTCAATGTCTTCAATTTTTAAAAGCTTACAGATTTCGTATGCATTTTTTGAAGTGGTATGAGCATAGGTCACATTGGGAAAAACACCATGATCCATATCGAGTAAAATACCCTGGCTTCCTTCAAAAATAACGTGGTTGAATGAAGCCAGCCAGGTATAATCATTTATTTTCCAATCCATCCCATCAATAGCTTCTAAGAAAGGGTTCAAAAGTTCTCTGATCTCATTCTCTTCGACAAAGCCATAATAATAAGCGATTCCTTTTAGTTTTTCCATCAGCATTTCTCTGGGTCCAATCAGGTCTATGGCAAACAGTTTATAAGGGCTTTCGTTTCTTTTCATCGTTGCTCCTATTCCTTTTCCGCAAGTTCCGTGTTCCAGATTTCTGGTATTGGTTCTGTTCTGCCATACATCAAAAGGAGTGGTCACTTTCGCCAATGGATGAATATGCAGTTCAATATTTCCATTCTTTGCTTTTAATTCTTCTCTTTCATTGAAGAGAAAAACAGGATGTATCGTACAGTGCTCGGTGAAGTAAGAAGGCAGCCCTCTGAGTGCTCCACTTGCAAAACTGGAATGTACATGTTTTCTTTCATCCATCATTACGGTATGTGCTGCCTGCTGACCTCCTGAGAATCTGATCACAACAGCCTCAGGATTCTGAGAAGCCAGAAAATCTGTGGTAATTCCTTTCCCTTCATCACCAAAACCTAGTCCTATTACGATTTGCGCCTTTTTCATGTCCTTTTATTTTAAACGTCAATTGCCTTGTTCTAAAGCATCTGAAACTGATCTAAACCTGTTGTTCCCAAGGTTTTATTTTTAAACTTATCGCAGATAATTCCTTTGATAACATTAGGGATTTCTCTGTGATCTTCAATAGATATACAGTTTTGTCCTAACAATTCTCTCCATCCCCGGTCTGCTCTGAGTGCCTGATCAGAATGCAAAACAGTGATATGGTATACTTCATATTTTTTCTTTGCTTCTTCCAATAATTCAATATGGGTATACGTTTGCTGCCCTTTCCCCATAATTTCTCTGATGGCTGAAGCAGGAAGCGTTTTCAAACAAGGTTCATCGCCAATGGTAAACAGTAATCCTTTTTGCCCTCTTTTTTCAAAAGCATCTGTTCTGGTGTGGAATGCTGCAAAATACCATGCTAAAAGATAACTTTCACCGGCATTTCCACCTCCTCCGGATTCAATATAGGTTCTTGTCAGCCACATATCCAATTCTTCATCGCCTGACTCAAACTGCCCAGCCTGAAGCGGGTAACCATCGCATTCATGATCTCCAATTCCCAGGAATAATAAGGCTGGATCCGGAACTCCACCCTGGATAATTCCGCCCATTAGTTTGGGCAATCCATCTCTAATCAATTCATGGGGAATATGTCCCATACTTCCCGTAACATCTAATCCTAAAATAATCGGAACTGAGTGAGGATGAACTTCCGAATCTCTGGATTCTCTAAAAGAAATTCCGTGAGGGTTCATTGATTCGTGGGCCATTCTTTTGGCATTCTGAGTGAAAATTTCACCTGCGGATTTTGTTCCGTACCCTGCTTTTCTTGCTCTGTCATAACGAGCGTCTAAATCGTATCTTGTACTTCCCATGATTATAATTTTTTTCCAAATAAATATTCAAATCTCTTCTGGGTTACTTCAAGCTGAATATTCAGATTTCTGATTGTTAATGATAATTCCATGTCTTTCTGAACGAATGCTTCGGGATTGAAATCCGCAAAAGTCAGACTGTTTCTGTCTAAAGGACTGATATCAATAAGTCCTTCCTGTTCGCGCTCAAGTCTTTTGATTTTTAATTCGATATCTTCAACTCTGCGTCTGTAGATCAACTCGGAATCTGCTCCGATAATCTTTGCACGGTCTTCTCTGATCTGATCATTATTTCTTTGTAATGATTCGATAAATCTTGGTTTTAATTCATCTTCCATGATCAAACATTTTTATTTGTGTTAATAATACGCTAATTAAACAAGACATAGCAATGCCTTTCTTTTTTACGGATAATTTATACTTTTGAGTACATGATATCTGTTCTCAATACATATTTTAATCCGCTGATTAAAGTCTTTCCTTCATGCCTTAAAGGATGATGAAAAATAAGGGCTGTTCCTTTTTTGGGAGCTACTGTAAATAGGTTTTCAAACTCTGTTTCTCCTCCTTCAAAATCATCATTCAGATAGATCATAAAGGTATAAAAGCTTTTCTCTTTCTCATTTCGGATATAGCTTCCGTCTCTGTGCATCTTAAATTGTTGTCCCGGAGCGTACTTATAGACTCTGAGCATTTCATTAAAGTTAAACAGTTGATATCCATCACATTCCTGAGGTAAGAATTGGTTTGCTTTGTCAAAAAGATCCTGAGCAATGGCAGTATCAAAAATCATCAATCGGTCATTATTTCTGATTCCTTTGTTCATTTGCTGACGCCCAAATACATTGATCTTTGCTTCTTCAAAAACCTTTTCCTGTGAAAGACTGATGTATTGATCACATTTGGTTTCCGTAAGAAAATCTTCTATCAGAAATATCTGTGGGTGTAATTCTATTTTTTCCATAATTCCTATTTTGTGTTGGTGTTGTGTGTGTTTTTACCTTCTTAATTGATCTCTTACTTCCATCAAAGCAAATCCTAAGAGGTTTTCTCCGTTCCATAATAAAGGATTCTCAGCTCTGCTATCTGTTTCCAGCATTCCGATACCCCAGATTCTGTCATAGGGACTTGCTTCTACCAGAATTTTATCTCCGGTTGACAAAAGGAAATCTTTAAATTTCTGATTCTGAGAGAACTTCAAAAGGTTTCCTTGGGTTACCAGTTCATATTTATGTTCATCCCAAAGTTTCGCATTAAAGTTTTTTACTTTTCTACCCAGAGCTTTTGCCTGGTTAGGAGTATCCGACTTTAAAATTTCCGCTTCCGTTTCAGGATCATTAAACAATCTGGCCTTTCCAGCCATCATATAATGTTCTGCGGTCTTATAAATAATCCCGTTTTCTTCAAATCTTCCCGGGAACCATTGACTGAAACATGATTTGGTAATACTATCTTTTGCCGAATGCCCCCAGAAAAAAAGAAATTTTATCCTTTCCTTCTTCTGAAATCGTTCTGTAATATTTTGTAGGGTGTATTTCATGATTGCGTTATTTCTACACAAATTTAAAATATTATCAGTCTTTGCACCAAATTTATTTGTGTTAATTTTACGCTAATAAATTTAATCAATTGATTTTCAGGGACAAAAATTTAATTTCAACAAACACGAATAGCACAAATTTTAATCACAAATGACACCAATTTGATGCGTTTCGGCTAAAGCCAATTGAATTGAATTGAATTGAATGATAAAAAAACGGGCTAAGCCCGTTCCTATTGAATATATTATAATACTTTTTGTTCTAATATATTTGTGAACATTAGTGACACATTATTAATGAAATTTGTGTTTAGCTATAACTATTTTATTTCAAAATAAAAACCTTGCTCTTCCAGCTCTTTATACTTTTCTTTATTGAAAGTAAAAAGCTTTCCGGGTCTGCCGCTGCCTTCTTTTTTGACGTTATTTGTTTCGTTAAGCAGTCCGTAGCTCATGATTTTCTTACGGAAGTTTCTTCTGTCAATTTCCTGCCCCACAATGGTTTTATAAAGATTTTCAAGGTCTGAAAAAGGAAATTCTTCATTGAGAAGATTGAAACCGATGGGTTGATACTGAATTTTTGTACGCAGCCTTTTTAAAGCAGTCTCAATGATTGTTTTATGGTCAAAAGCCACAGAAGGAAGTTTATTAATACTGAACCATTGTGCATCTTCAGCATCTGAATCAGCAAAGAGTTCATGGTAAGATGGGTTTACAAGCCCCAGATACGCCACAGAAACCACTCTGTTCCTCGGATCACGACCCAGATTACCAAATGTGTAGAGTTGTTCTAAAAAATCAGGCTTTATGCCAGCTTCTTCATAGAGTTCTCTTTTTACTGCATCATCTACACTTTCATCATCGAGAACAAGTCCTCCCGGAAGAGCCCAGCCTCCTTTAAAGGGTTCTATATTTCTTTTAATCAGAAGGATCTGAAGATCTTTTTTATCAAAATATCCGAAAATAACGGCGTCTACAGCCACTTTTATATCCTGTAATTTTTTTGGGGACTCCATAAAATTGATTTGCGTTACGAATACACAAAGCTACGATTTATGCTGATAGTAAAAAATAATTTCGGTTATAATAAAAGTTCCTATCTTTAAGTTATTATTCTAACCATCTTAAAACTAAATTATTATGAAAAATGTATTAACAATTCTTTCTGTTGCTTTTTTATTAACAGCATGTGAGAAAGGAAAAACAACAGCTGCGAATGCTACTGATAAAACAGACTCTACCGCAACCAATTCTGAATGGAAACCCGTAGACTCCGCAACGGCTATGAAAAACTGGACGGAATATGCCACTCCTGGGGAAATGCAAAAAATGCTTGCAAAATCTGATGGGAACTGGGCCGGAGAAACTACTATGTGGATGGAAAATGGAGGAAAACCTATGGTAAGTAAATCCGAGGCTACTAATAAAATGATGTATGGCGGACGTTATCAGATGACTAATCACAAAGGCAACTTTATGGGAATGCCATTTGAGGGAATGAGCATTGTGGGATATGACAATTCCAAAAAGAAGTTTGTCAGTACCTGGATAGACAATATGGGAACCGGAATTATGCATAGCGAAGGAGATTGGAATCCTTCTACAAAATCAGTTGAGTTTAAAGGAAAAATGACCGATCCTTCAAGACCTGGAAAGGATTGTGATTTCAGAGAAGTTTTCACATTTGTGGATGATAATACTCAAAAACTGGAAATGTACGGCCCTGATTCCAAGACAGGAAAAGAGTACAAAACCATGGAAATAAAATATACCCGTAAGAAATAAATCCATAAAAAAACCGCTTCGTGTGAAGCGGTTTTTTATTTTTATAATGAATTAATCATTCAGTTTTAATACAGCCATGAATGCCGATTGTGGTACTTCTACTCTACCAATCTGCTTCATTTTCTTCTTCCCTTCTTTCTGTTTCTCCAATAATTTACGTTTTCTGGAGATATCTCCTCCGTAACATTTTGCAGTAACGTCTTTTCTTAAAGCTTTAATCGTTTCTCTGGCAATTACTTTCGTACCTAATGCAGCCTGAACAGCAATATCAAACTGCTGTCTAGGAATCAGCTCACGAAGTTTTTCACACATTCTTTTACCAATATAATAAGCGTTAGAATCGTGAATCAAAGATGATAGCGCATCCACCATATCCCCATTGATCAGGATATCCATTTTTACAAGCTTGGAAGCTCTGAACCCAATCGGGTGATAATCGAATGACGCATATCCTTTAGAGATTGATTTTAATCTGTCATAGAAATCGAATACCACCTCAGCAAGAGGCATATTGAAAATTAATTCTACTCTTTCTGATGTCAGATAACTTTGGTTAACAATTTCTCCTCTCTTTTCAATACATAAAGTCATAACAGCTCCCACGAAATCGGATTTTGTAATGATAGAAGCCTTGATGAAAGGTTCTTCTACTCTATCCATTGTAGAAGGATCCATCATTTCAGATGGGTTGTTAATCAGAATCGGAACTTCAGGTTCTTTTTTAGTATATCCAAAATAAGAAACGTTCGGTACCGTTGTGATCACGTTCATATTAAACTCTCTGTCAAGACGTTCCTGAACAATTTCCATGTGAAGCATTCCTAAGAATCCGCAACGGAAACCAAAACCAAGAGCGGCAGAACTTTCCGGTTCGAAAACCAGAGAAGCATCATTCAGTCTTAGTTTTTCAAGAGAGAATCTCAGCTCTTCAAAATCCTCAGAATCAATTGGATAAATACCAGCAAATACCATTGGTTTTACTTCCTCAAATCCATCGATAGGACCATCAGCAGGGTTTTCAAAAGAAGTGATCGTATCTCCTACTTTTACCTCACGGGCATCTTTAATCCCGGAAACCAGATATCCTACATCTCCACACTGAATGGTTTTCTTTGGAACCTGCTTCAATTTCAATGTTCCTACTTCATCAGCTCCATATTCTTTTCCGGTGGCGAAGAACTTGATCTTTTCATTTTTAGTAATACTTCCGTTCACAACTTTGAAATAGGCTTCGATTCCTCTGAAAGGGTTGTAAACAGAGTCAAAGATCAAAGCCTGAAGCGGACCGTCAGGATTTCCAACCGGTGCCGGAATTCTTTCTACGATCTGCTCTAAAAGATGGTGAACACCTTCTCCTGTTTTACCCGAAACTCTTAATACATCTTCATATTCGCATCCGATCAGATTCATGATTTCATCGGTTACTTCTTCAGGATTGGCAGACGGAAGGTCAATTTTATTCAAAATAGGAATGATCGTCAAATCATTTTCCAGTGCCAGATACAGATTACTGATGGTTTGTGCCTGAATACTTTGTGCAGCATCTACGATAAGAAGAGCTCCTTCACAGGCAGCAATAGAACGGGATACTTCATAAGAGAAGTCTACGTGTCCCGGTGTATCAATAAGGTTTAAAATATATTTTTCTCCTTTATACTCATAATCCATCTGGATGGCGTGTGATTTAATTGTAATCCCACGTTCTTTCTCCAAATCCATATCATCAAGCGTCTGAGACTGTAATTCTCTTTGGGTAACCGTATTCGTGTACTCCAATAGACGGTCTGCCAGGGTACTTTTACCATGGTCGATATGAGCGATTATGCAAAAATTTCGTATGTTTTTCATTTAAGAATCTTGTAATTTGCAAAGATAAGAAAATGCAAGAGAATTTTTCATTCTTAATTCTTTCTTTTCACTGAAACACAGATAACAATAAGAAGAGAAGCTCAAATTTTCCCTTTTTTTCAAATATTATTTCGTTTTACCAAAGTCTTCCGGTAACAAATAATTTCCTGTAAAAGGATCAAGATAAACTTTAGGGCCTAAAGTATTCTTCTTCTTATTTGAGAAACTGACATCTATAACTGCGCCAATAACACCACCAACGAGACCTCCTGCTCCAACACCAATGGTGACAGCACTTGTAGTGGTTTCAGGAAATAATTCTGCTTTAGTTACTTCAATAAAAACACCATTCTCATCTTTAAAAATCTCAGTATACCCAACAGGGATATTTTTGTATGCTATCCCATTATGCACAAAAGCATAAAAATGTCTTATTACCGTTTTATCCTCTCCTTTTACTGCCTTTGTCACCAATCCTTTATCATTAGCCTGCAAAGTAAATCCCGGTTCAGGAGTATGAGTAAAAAAGCTGTAATAATCTTTATATACTCCTTCTTTCAATTCGTTTGCTTTCAGAATACTAAGTTGTTCTTTTAATATAGAAGCATAGTTAGGAAGATCACTTTCTTGAATACTAAACTCCCATGGCATTCCTTTATAAGATTCTTTAAACAGATCAGTAAGAATTAAAGTCGCTTTTCTTGCCAGATTTTGAGCTAAATAAGGTGTTATACGTGATGAAACAGTTACTATCGTATCTTTTCTGTCAATAAAATGATAGCCATCTTCTTTCTTACTAAATGTGCTTGCTCTTAATTCAAGCTTTCCGATAGAATACTTTTCTTTTCTGTCTTCTGAAATTTTCAAATTTTCAAGCACGAAAACCATGTCATTATTCCCTCTCACCGGATTGTATTTATAAAACCAGTCTTGTATGTCTTTGCTGGCATTATTTTCGAAAATAATTTTCACCTCGTCCTTATGGTACATGATCATTCCAACTTCCCGATCTGCTCTCTGATCTATTACCGTAAGACTTTTAATAGAGTTTTTGCTGTCTTTAATGGATTTTGAAAGATCAATCGTTTCTGTTTTCTGTCCAAATAATACTATCGAAAATAATAAAAAGAAAAGTGTTTTTTTCATAAATAAACTTTACGGTAAAAATAGGAATTTAGAGTAAAATCAAACGGCTCTCACAAAAAGATCTGTGAGAGCCGTCCAACATTAAAAAAATAAACTATTATGGGTTTTGTTTAGGTCCCGAAGCATTGTTATTATTACCGTGAGGTTTTCTTTCATCCATTTTATCCTTCATCATTTTTTCAGATTGAAACAGCTTCAGAACTTTCTGGCAGGGAATTACCTGCTGCATTTTATCTGCGTATTTCTTTCTGTTATCCAATAACTTCTGACCTACTTCAAAACTTTGCTGCAATTTAGCCTTTGCTTCCTCATCCGTTAACGTTTCAGGATCAAAGTTTGAATTAAACTGGCTTTTTATCTGCTTCTGACTATCCAGATATTCGTTATATAATTGGGTAAATTCGGCTTTATCATCTGGATCAACATTCAGATTATCCATGATCATATTGTTCCTGAATTTCTTAAGGAGATCTTTTCTCTCTTCTGGAGAAAGATTATTGATGACTTCTTTCCTTTGCTTAGGATCCATCTTTTTCCAATCATAATCCGTTCTTTGGGCATTTAATCCAAAGCCGTAGATAATCAAAAACGTCAATAATATCTTTTTCATTTTCTTTTAATTATAAATATCCAAATAAACGTCCTGAGTCGAATTACTTGCTAACTCTGCAATTTCAGAATTAGAAAACGAGTCCAGATATTCATTCATTCGTGTTTCTTCTTTTTTCTTTACAGCTTTCACCGGTTTTGGTGTTTCTGTTATTTTTTTTGTTTCATTTACTCTTTCCGAAGCGTAAATAGCATTATCCTTTTGATTTCCAACTGTTTGATTATTATTTTCAACAGAAGTTAAATCCGATTTTAAAGTTTCATAAGCCAGCTCACTTTCTGTTTTTGGCTCTCCGTTATTGGCAACATACGCTGTTTTAGTGTTCAGTGTTTGTTCTGTGGAATTATTATCTGAATTAAAAACATAAGTTGCTCCAAAAATCAAAGCCAGTGATGCCGCTGCTGCATACATCCAGTTCAGCTTAAAGACAGGTGCTTTTTTACTTGTCTTTATATCATTCATAACGCTCTCCTGAATATTTTCAAACATATTATCAGGAACTGTGTAAATGTTTTTACGCTCTAATTTTTCTATGTCGAACTCTTTCATCTTTGTTGGGTCAAAAATTATTTTTCGTAATTTTCTTTAATATAATCTTCTATTTTCTGTTTGGCATAATGATAATTTGTTTTCAAAGTCCCTACCGACATATCTACAATTTTTGATATTTCTTCATAGGGCAAATCATCATAATACCGCATCATAAATACCAGTTTCTGCTTTTCGGGCAGACTCTGTATAGCGTTCTGCAGTAAAATCTGTATTTCTTCAGCATCTCCTTCCGTATTATCTGCAACGAGATTCTGCATGTGATACTCCGGATCCTCATCAGTTTTCTGCATTTTCTTCATTTTGTTGACCTGCTGTAGTGCTTCGTTGGTAGCGATTCTGTACAACCAGGTATACAACTGGCTATCATTTTTGAACTGATGAAAATTCTGATAAGCTTTAATAAAAGTTTCCTGCAAAGTATCCTGTGCAAGATCTCCGTCCACAATAATTCTTCTTATGTGCCAGTACAATCTGCTTTGATAGGCATCCATCAAGGCACGGACACCTTTATCCTGGGTCCGTGGATTCTGCATCAACGAAATAATTTCCGCGTCCTTAATCTTCATAAGATGCCTTACATTGTTTTGGATTACAAAAATAACTGAAAGTTAAATTACTTGTTTAATTTTCAATTTAAATATTAAAAATATTATGAGACACTTACGCAATAAACGTGCCTATATTGAAGTACAGAATTTCTGAAGTTGTCTTCCTTTTCTGACTCGGCTTAAAATCTTATATTTGTTATATGCAAATTGTAATCATCGGTTCCGGAAATGTGGCCTACCATATGGCAAAGGCTTTCACTTTGAAAAGCATTCCCATTGCCCAGATTTTTGGCAGGAACGAAAAAGAATTAAATAAAATTTCTGAAGAATTAGCTATTCCTTATTCCACAAACCGGCTGGAAGAAGCGGATCTTTATATTCTCTGTGTAAGTGATCATTCTGTAGAAGAAATTTCGAAGATCATTACCAAAAAAAACTGTTTGGTTGCCCATACATCCGGATCGCTTCCTAAAGAAGTTCTGGCTGGTGAGTATCGTAAAGCAAGCTTCTATCCTTTGCAGACCTTTTCAAAATCCAAAGAGCTGGAGTATGAAAAAATTCCTTTTTTCATAGAAGCAGAAAATGAAGAAGATCAAAAAATATTGTTTGACCTTGCCTCAAAGATTTCAGAAAAGGTGATGGAAAGCAATCACGAAAAAAGAAAATATATTCATCTGACTGCTGTTTTTGCCTGCAATTTTGTGAATCATCTTTTTTCTAGAGCTAAAGAAATTTCAGATTCCCAGGATATTCCGTTTGATTATTTCCTGCCGCTGATTGATGAAACAGTTCAGAAAATTCATGAAATTGAACCTAAGCAGGCACAAACCGGACCTGCAGTGAGAAATGATGTAAGAATTTTACAGCTGCATGAACAGTTATTAAAAGACGAAAGTCTTGAAATTTATAAAACAATGAATCATTCTATTCAGAAAATGTATGAGTTATAAAGAGAAATTAAAAGATATTAAAGCATTTGTATTTGATGTTGACGGAGTTTTCACCGACGGAAGTGTTTACTTGCTTCCCGGAGGAAATATGTGCAGAGTAATGAATGTACTGGACGGATATGCAGTGGTGAAAGCATTAAAAAATAATTATCTGATCGGTGTTATCACAGGAGGAAATGATGAAATGGTAAAACACAGGATCAATTATCTGGGTATTCAGGATTACTATCCGAAATCTCACAATAAAATGGAGGATTTTGAAGATTTTAAGAAGAAATACAATCTAAAAAATGAAGAGATTCTGACGATGGGTGATGATCTTCCGGACATTCATATCATGGAAAATTCAGCGATTGCGGCATGCCCTGAAAATGCAGTTCCTGAAGTAAAAGGAATTTCCGATTATATTTCCCCGAAAAAAGGAGGAACCGGTGCAGTACGCGATGTGATTGAACAAGTGATGAAAGTTCAGGGGAACTGGCATGATGATAATACCCAATCTGTATAACTACCGGCATGAAATTACTTTTAGCATCCCAATCACCAAGAAGAAAAGAACTTCTTTCCAGCCTTGGTTTTGAATTTGAAGTCGTAAAAATAGACTGTGAGGAAATTATCCCTGAAAACATCAAAATAGAGGAAGCTGCAGCTTACCTTTCTGACTTAAAAGCAGAAGCTTTCAGAAGTCTGGAGGCAGATGAAGTACTTCTGACTGCTGATACGGTAGTTGCTATTGACCATCAAATTCTGGGAAAACCTAAAGATGAAGATGATGCCTTTGCAATGCTTCAAAGTCTTTCGGGAAGAACTCATCAGGTCTATACGGGAATTACCATCAAAACAGCCAATACATCTTTTACAGAAACTGATGTAGCAGATGTTACGCTGGCTGAGCTTTCGGATGAAGAAATAAACTATTATATTCAGAAGTATAAGCCTTTTGATAAAGCCGGCAGTTATGGTGTCCAGGAATGGCTGGGAATGGCAAAGATCACAAGCCTTACAGGAAGTTATTATACAATTATGGGGCTTCCTACTCATCTTGTTTATAAAATATTGAAAGAAACCGCTCTGATGTAAGAGATTTTTGAAAATCCAAATGTCAGTTAAAGAAGAAATAAAATATTTTCGCAAGAAATATAAATATTATTCATTATAAAATTTTATTATTTTTACAAAATCATCAAATGCTGATAATAAAAAGTAGATTAGCGAGTTATATTGAATAATGAAAAAGAATATATTATTCCTTTTAGTGATATGCCTTGTTGCTTCCTGTGCTACCAAAACAAAAAAGCCAGAGCAGCGTTCAAGAGTATTAAAAGGGTTTTCCACATATTACAACACTCTGTTTAATGCGAAAGATGCGTTAAACAGTGAATTTACGACCAGAGACAAAGGACATAAAGACAACTTCTATGCTCCTTACATTCCCATTCTGACTTATGAAGAACAGCCTTTGGGAAGTGATCTTGGGCAAACGGAAGCTTTTGCAGAAAATTCTATGAAGATGGCTGAAGTAGCCAACAGACCTTCGGGAAGAGGGGATTCCGGAGCTCCCAACAGACCTGGGGCTTCAGGAAATGGACCTGCAAGACCAGATGGTGAACAAGGTAAAGGAGCGACTACACTTGAAATTGCAGAAGCTAAAGCTTTAAAAGCAATCAATAAATATTCTGTAACCAGGAATGGTGAAGAAAAAAATAAGCAGATTTTCGATGCCTATATGATCCTCGCCCAGGCAAGAATTTATCGAGGTAAATCTCTGGAAGCCCTGGATGCTCTCAATTATGTTTTCACTCATATGAAAGATGATAAAAGGATTGCATTGGCAAGAATTTATCAGGGTCTGGCTTATGATAAAATCAAAGATTATCACAGGGCACATGAAACTTTTGCCAAACTGAAAGGAGAAGATATCAGTAAGAGCTATGCAAAACTGCTGAGCATTTATTATTCTGAATCCCTTCTTGAGGCCGGTAAAAAAGAAGAAGCTGCCAAAGAACTTGATGATGCTTTTGAGCTGAATGGCAACAGAAAACTGAAAAGCAGAATTGCTTATCTGAGAGGTCAGGTTCTGGAAAATCTTAACCAAAATGATAAAGCAAGAGAAAGCTATACTGCGGCTTATAAATACGCTAGTGATTTTGAATTTGAAGTAAAATCCCAGATTGCTATTGCCAAAACTTTTAACGGTAAAGGCGATTATGCCGGTGCCAAAAATTATCTGGAAGGAATCAGTAAAAAAGGGATGTATGGCTCCAGAAAGAATGAATTTTACTATGCTTTGGGTTTAATGGCCAATAAAGCAGGAAAAAAAGACGAAGCTCAGCAATTCTTCAGAAAATCTCTTTTTGAAAAGGTTTCTGATCCTCAGATCCGTGGCTTGGCTTATTATGAAATAGGAAAAAGCTACCTTGACAAAAATGATTATATCGGAGCCGGAAGCTACTATGATTCTGCATTGGCTGTAATGACTTATGAACCTTCTAAAATCCTGTTAAAAGATCAGTCCGCATATATTAAAAAGATTTCCAGAAACTACTATCTGATCAAAAAGAATGACAGTATTCTTTCTCTGGCAAAGATGAGCGATGCCCAGAAAACAGATTATTTCACAAAATACATTGCAAAATTAAAGGTTAAAGAAGAAAAAGAAGAACAGGAAAGAAGGCGTGCGGAAAGAAGCAAAGGATTTGATACCGGAGATTATAGTGCCAATTCTATTTTTGCCAATAGTTCCAATTCTTTTGAGGATTTTGGAATAACTACAAAAGGTTTTTACTTCAGTAATTCAGGTACTGTAAGCAAAGGAACATCTTCATTTAAGCAAATCTGGGGAGACCGTGCTCTTGCTGACAACTGGCGTTCTTCCAAGAAAATGGCCTCTATTGAAGATATGAAGAATGAAGCATTGGGAGTTAATTCAGCACCTAATCCAAGACGTTTTGAGCCTGCGTATTATATCGAACAGATTCCTTCGGATCAGGGTAAATTATCTCAGTTAAAAAAGGACAGAGATACGGCTTCATTAGGTCTGGGAATTATGTATCAGAACTATTTTACCAATACTCCCCTAGCTACGAAAACACTTTATGATCTTGTAGATGTAAAACCGGAAGAAAAGGTAATGTTACAGGCCCTGTATGAGATTTTTGCCATGAATTATGAAAAAAATCCACAGGCTTCTGAAAGAGCAAAACAAATCCTATTAGCAGATTATCCCTATACTTCTTATGCTGAGTTTGCGAGAAATCCTAAGAATAAATCATTTGTAAAATCAACTGAAGAAGTTGAAAACGAATATAAAAAGGCATATGCACTGTTTGAATCAGAAAAATTTGCAGAAAGTAAAGATATAATTGATCAAACGATCCAGAAGTTTCCGAAAGATGCCCTGGTACCTAAGCTTTACCTTTTAAATGCATTCAACGCAGGAAAATCCAGTGGAAAGGAAGTAATGATTCTGCAGCTTGAGCAGATTGCCCTGAATTATTCTAAAACATCTGAAGGAATAAGAGCCAAAGAAATGCTGAATTATCTGAAAAGTGATTTGAGCTTCCAGGCAACGGATAATAAAGGAAATTCAATTCCTGAGCGACCTTCAGGAGCTCCTGTACAGCCAAGTACCCAAAATACCGGTATTCCACAAATGAACAACGGAAAAGTACAGAAACTGGAAAATGTCAATCTCCAGCCACAAAATGGAGCTACTACTCCACCGCAAAATGACAAAACGAAATCAGGGTCAAAGTCACTACCAAGACCTCAATAAAATAAAAAAGCGAAGATTACTCTTCGCTTTTCTTTTTCTTTACTCCATGGAAATCTTTGAGATAAAAAGGTTCGAAATAAGCCATATCTTCAAATTCCTTGTTTTCTATTTTTGCCAGTGTTTTCCTGATGAGATATTGTGCGGAAGGATAAACATCCTCTTTAAAAACAGCATTCGGAAGATTCAGTATTTCTTTTGCTTTTTTAGCACCATCCCCTACAAACAATACTTTTTTATCTTTTAATTCTTCAAAAGAAGCTTCATCTAAAATCTTAGCTTCGGTCTCAGAGAATTCCTTCCCTGTATTACCATCATAAACGGCCGTATAAGCCTCCATTCTCCTTGCATCAACCAAAGGCACAACCAAATCGTAGTTATCGCCTAAAAACGGCTCTATCATGCTTTCAAGAGAATTTACAGCTACCAGAGGAACCTTGAGCCCATAGCAAAATCCTTTTGCAGAAGCAGCACCAATTCTTAAACCGGTATAGGATCCCGGACCTTTACCTAAAGAAACAGCTTCAATATCTTTAAGTGAAATCCCCGCTCCTTCCAATGCCCACTCAACATAGGTATGAAGACTTTCAGACTGTTTATAGTTTTCAGAAACCTCTTCACAAAGACATAGGAGCTTCTCATTGTCTGATACAGCTACTGAACAGTTTTTGGACGATGTTTCCAGATATAGAATTTTCATTTTTTTATTTTAAGCTAAGCTGCAATATTGCAAGAGCAAAATCGCTTTTAATATTCCGCAAATTTACTCCATTATTTTGGACTATTTTCTATAAATCGTTCTCGGCTCTGCCTGAGCACTTGGATAGATGGTCATATCTGAAACCGTAACATGCTTTGGTGCGTTCACACAATAGGCAATTGCATCGGCAATGTCTTCAGCTTTCAGAGCATCATAGCCCGCATATACGGTTGAAGCTTTCTCACTATCTCCTTTGAATCTTATCAGAGAGAAATCAGTTTCTACAGCACCCGGCTGGATGTTCGTTACTTTGATTCCAAATTCAGTAAGTTCTAATCTCATTCCCTCAGAAATCACGTCTACTGCTTTCTTCGTTGCACAGTACACTACTCCATTTGCATAAGTTTGTCTCGCTGCTACAGAACTGATATTTACAATATGACCTAAATTTTTAGTTTTCATAATTGGGATAATCATTTTAGAAACATAGAGCAATCCCTTTACATTGCCATCAATCATAGAATCCCAGTCATCTGTTTTACCAGCGGACAGAGGATCTAATCCATGAGCATTCCCTGCATTATTAATCAGAACATCAATATCTTTCCAGTTTTCAGGAAGGGAATTAACCGCTGTTTCAACTTCTTCAAGATTTCTTACATCAAACATTAAACTAAATATTTCGGTAAATTGTGAAAGCTCTGTTTTCACAGATTCCAGCACTTCACTTCTTCTTCCACAGATAATAATTCGGTTCCCTTGTTTTGCAAGAAGTTCTGCAGTGGCTTTTCCTATACCGGAAGTAGCTCCGGTGATGAATATTGTCTTCATAAAATTGTTTATTAAATGTATGAATGGAATACTTTACCAATAGCAAGACTGTATGACCTTCATACATTGTTATTTTGATTTACTAATTTGCATCAAATGCCTGAAAAGCATCTGTGATATGATCAATAATTAAATTTTTGTTTTCATCGGGGAGAACAGAGATAATATCAAATCTTACCTCATTATTTTTATTAAATTCTTCCAGATAATGATTGGCAGCCGAGACAATAGATTTTATCTTCGTTTTGGTTACGGCTTCATGGGGCAGCATAAAGACATCAGTAGATCTTGCCTTCACTTCGATAATAATAATCTCATTATCTTTTTCAGCAATAATATCAATCTCCGCTTTCTGAAAACGGAAGTTTCTGACCAGGATTTTGTACCCCTTTTTCTGAAGATAATCAGCAGCAAGATTCTCTGCTATTTTTCCAAAATCGTTATGATGAGCCATATTGTATGTTTAAGAGTTTGGAGATAGGAGAGTGGTGATATTTAAAACTCTACTTTGACCTTAGTGCCAACCTTCACTTTAACATTTCCACCTATTAATAGCGGCCTATTGTCCTTAATATGTCCATTGGGGAAACCGAATATCACAGGAAATTTATACTTTGAAATTCTCTCAGAAATTAGCTTATAAGCAAACTCATCAAAGCTTTCCTCATAGCTTTTATTCTCCTTTTCATCTCCCATATTGGTCATGCCTCCAACGATGAGTCCTTTGATTTTATTGAATACTCCGGCCAGCTCCAGCGTCATAATCATACGATCAAGCGCATAAAAGTTTTCTCCGATATCTTCAATAAACAAGATTTTATCTTTAAAGTCGAATGAATATTTAGTTCCTAAAAGGGCATAAATAAGGGCTAAATTCCCTCCAACCAATTCTCCTTCAATATTCCCTTCTTTATTGAATTGATGAGATTCAAGGCTATATTTTGGTTTTTTCCCTTTTAAGATATCAAAAATCAGGTCATAGCTTTCTTCCGTAACCCCAAAACTCGAAGTTTTAATCGTTTGTCCGTGAATGGAGGCAAAACCTTTTTTCAACAGATAACTTTGAATTACCGTATTATCAGAGTAGCCAATGTACCATTTCGGGTTTTCAGTAAAGTTTTTCGGTTTCAGATGCTGAATCAGATGCTGGCAGCCATAGCCTCCTCTGGAAGCCCATACAGCTTTAACCTCTGTATCATTTAAAGCCCAGTTGATATCTTTTATTCTTTCCTTTTCTGTTCCGGCATAATTGTATCCGTTTGAAAATTTGGTGTAAAGATGTTCCCCGAGAATGGGTTCAAAACCTCTACTTTTAATCATTTCTATTCCCTTTTCCAGTTGAGAGGCATCTACCGATCCTGCAGGGGAAATAACAGCTATTTTGTCTCCTTTTTTAAGAGACTTAGGAAAGATCATTTTTTTCATTTTGTTTTTTGATATTTTACTTCTTTCTTCTCTGCTTCTTCCAGCTGTCTTTCAAACTGGTTGAACTTCTTGAAACTTTGCAGGAAGATAAAGAAACTGAATACAATAAGAATACAGCCAACAACTCTTCTGATTTGGTTGGCTAGTTTTTGTGTTAATTTATCGTGAAATTGCTTGGCAAGAAATATCTTCGCAAGATCTATTGAAAGGTATGTGCCCAATACTATGCCTATGTATAAAATAAAACTGCTGGTGTCCGGATATTGATTCCTTACAGAAATTACTGTTACCAGCCAGAAAAGGATAACACCAACATTTAAGAGATTAAAGAAAAAACCATTGAAAAATGTTTTAAAATAATTCTGTCCAATGATCCTTTCCTCACCAGGCATATGCATTTTCGTCTTGGTAACCAGCATTACGATCCCGTAGATAAAAATAAGAATAGAAGTGATCCTATAAAATCCCGGATGTTTATCAATTAAAGTGACGATATCTGTACTGGCATAGTACGCTGCTACAATACATAATAAATCTGCCGTAATAACACCAAGATCCAGTGATAAGGCATGTCTGGGGCCTCTGGAAAAGCTGGTTTCAATTAACAGGAAAAATATAGGTCCTATGAAAACCAGGCTCAGCATAAATCCTAATATGATGGCAGATAGTACAAGTTCTAGCATTAAGTGGTATTTTAAAATGAAAAAAAATTCATTTCGTTTTATACAAAGTTATACTTTATGATTTAATTATTCAATAAAGTTGCAATATATCCACTTGATTTTAATCAGAGTTTAATGTAAATTTTTGAAGCAAATAAGTAGGAATAGGGAAGTATTCGCAGCAGGAACAGCTCACTAAACTTGTTTTTCATTGATTATAAAAAAGAAAGAGATCATTCCTGATAGGAACAACCTCTTTCTTGTTATATTTTTACTGGTTATATTGATTAGTCTTATTTTTATTTATCCTGACAATTTTCATTAAAAACGAATTCGAAATCTTTTCTGATTTTAAGACCAAAAATACCTCGTTCAAAGGTATAAATAACCTGATTTTTAAACAGCATTCTTTTATAATCAATCCAAAAACTTCTTGTCATATAAGAATATTCATAGGCGTTTCCACTCAAATAAACGTAAGTTGTCTTTCCTTTCTGATGGCTGCGTATACTTCCAACCTCTGAAATCATGTTTTTAAAACAGTATGTTTCTTTGGTAGGATTCATTCCTGTAAGATAGTTTATCAAAAAAAATCCATTAATTATCTGAGGAAAAGTGACTCCAAAAAAATATTTTCTCCCTTGTTTATTGATATCGATAATATTTCTTTTAATTAAAATATTACATAATATAACAAGAACGACAATAACCAGTACAAAAAGATAAAAATTGATAACAGTATTAAAAATGACTGTTATCAATAATATTGCATTTAATATACTAAAGACAATAGATTTATCTATCTTGGTCATTGTCTACAATCTTGAAATCAAGCTGCTTCTGAATCAGGTTAGCTTTTACCACCTTGATCTGAACTTCATCACCCAACTGGTATTTTTTTCCGTGTCTTATTCCGTATACAGCATGTGTTTTTGCATCATACATATATGAATCATCTACAAGATCCCTTAGTTTGATCAAACCTTCAGCACCGTTTTCAGGAATTTCCACCCAGAAACCGAATTCTGCCACTCCAGAAATAACTCCTTTGAAAGTTTCTCCCAAATGTTTTTCCATGAATTTCACCTGCATGAATTTGATAGAATCTCTTTCTGCATCTGCAGCCAGTCTTTCCATTGCACTGCAGTGTTTTGCCTTTTCTTCAAGATCACCTCTGTTTGGAGATTTTCCTCCGTCCAGATAATGCTGAAGAAGACGGTGTGCAAGCAAATCCGGATAACGACGGATAGGAGAGGTGAAGTGGGAATAATACTCAAAACCTAAACCGTAGTGACCAATAGGTTCTGTAGAGTATACCGCTTTGCTCATACTTCTCATCGCAAGCGTTTCGATCATATTTTCTTCGCCTTTTCCTTTTACGTCATGTAGAAGTTTGTTCAAAGATGCCGCCACCTTTTTGGTATTGGCAAGATCCATTTTGTATCCGAAAGTAGCAACGAAATCCCTCAAAGATTCCAGTTTTGCAGGATCCGGATCATCGTGAACTCTGTAAATAAATGTATTGTTAGTGATTTCACCTTTTCTGCTCAGAGATACATATTCAGATACTTTTTTATTGGCTAAAAGCATGAATTCTTCGATCAGGTGATTGGAATCTTTACTGATTTTAAAGTAAACTCCAATTGGCTCATTATTTTCATCAAGATTGAATCTTACTTCACTTCTGTCAAATGTAATGGCTCCTTTTCTGATACGTTCATGACGCAAAATTTTGGCCAGTTTGTCAAGCGTATTAATCTCTTCGGCCAGATCTCCCTGTCCGGTTTCAATTCTTTCCTGAGCTTCTTCATAGGTAAATCTTCTGTCTGAGTGGATAACCGTTCTTCCAAACCACTGTTTCTGAATTTCCGCATTGTCATTCAGTTCAAAAACGGCTGAAAAAGTATATTTATCTTCGTGTGGACGAAGGGAACAAACATCATTACTCAACACTTCCGGAAGCATCGGTACAACCCTGTCAACAAGATATACTGAGGTTGCTCTCTGATACGCTTCATCATCCAGAATCGTTCCCGGAACTACATAATGAGAGACATCTGCAATATGAACTCCGATTTCCCAGTTTCCAGTTTCCAGTTTTCTTATGGATAAAGCATCATCAAAGTCCTTAGCATCTTTAGGGTCAATCGTAAATGTACAGATGTTACGCATATCCCAGCGTTTTGCAGCCTCTTCATCAGTAATACTTCTGTCGATTTTATCTGCATCAGCTTCTACTTCCGATGGAAATTCATAAGGCAGACCATATTCTGCAAGAATAGAGTGGATCTCCGTTTCATGTTCTCCCGGAGCTCCCAATACCTGAATGATTTCCCCTTCCGGATTTTTATCCCCTGGTCTCCATTCTGTCATTTTTACAATGACCTTATCACCATCTTCAGCAGTGCTGAATTTTCCTTTTGGAATAAAGATATCCGTGTTGATTGATTTTTTATCACAAACCACAAACCCAAAATCTTTATGTAATACCTTCTGAAATGTTCCTACAAATTCCGTTCTGTTACGTTCTAAAACTTCAAGAACGGAGCCTTCAAGTTTCTTTCCTTTATAATGATAAGTTATAATAAGAACCTTATCTCCCTGCAAGGCATCCTTCACATTTTTGGCATGAACAAAGACATCATCTTCCAATCCTTCTACACTTACATAAGCATTTCCACTTTGGTTGAAGTCAATAATTCCGGTAAGCGTTCCTGCGATTTTCAGGTTCACAATATATTTTCCTTTTTCCACTTCTTTGATCTTTTCTGATCCCTGAAGTTTATGCAGTGCCTGGATGACAAGTTCTCTTTGTCTTGGATTTTTATAATCTATTCCGTCAGCGATCTGCTTGTAATTATAAATTTTGGATGAATTCGCATTCATAAATCGGAGGATCAGTCTTCCGATCTCCATCAATTTTAAATCATTTTTATGACTTATATATTTTCTTTTTTTTGGCATGTTAATTTTCTTTTACATTGTTTTGGTTTTATCTTACATAAAACCTTTTTCTAAATCTTCCTTATTCATTCCTTCGTATAAGGTCATTCAATTTCATCATTAGATTCTTTCCGCAAATTATCAGAAATCATTTTTAATTTCGCTTACAACGGGAGCTTTAGTTTTGTATAAATTTAATACAATTCTGGAGAAGAAAAGAGAAAAACCTTCTATTAAATAGATTTCAAATATAAGAAAGGCTTTGGAGAATAATAGAGTGTAATTTCTATTGGACACTGCAAATGTACGAATAAAAAATAAATAAGGCTTGTAATGTGATTTACAAGCCTTATTATATTTAGCAAACTGCAATTTTGTCAACTCTGTTCTGGTGTCTTCCACCTTCGAAGTCTGTTGAGAGAAATTTATCTACAATTTCAATCGCCAGTTCTTTTGATATAAATCTTGCCGGCATAGAAATCATGTTGGCATCATTATGGAGTCTTGCCAGTGTTGCAATCTCCGGCATCCAGCATAATGCACATCTTATTTTCTGATGTTTGTTCGCAGTGATCTGAACCCCGTTTCCGCTTCCACAGATCAGAATTCCCAGCTCATTTTCTCCGTTTTCCACAGAGGTTGCAGCAGGGTGTACAAAGTCCGGATAATCCACACTGTTTGTGGAAAACGTTCCAAAATCCTGAACTTCAAAACGTTCTGAAAGGTAGTTCTTAACAATCTCCTTATATTCATAGCCTGCATGGTCCGCTGCGATAGCAATTTTTCTTTTCATAATACTCTTATTAAGCTTTATTAGATTCTATTTCCTTACAAAGGTAAGAATAATAACAATTCGTGTTAGTAAACCCTGAATTAATTGTGAAAAGGTATGTGAATAACTGTGGAAAACTTTTTTCAACTTTCTATTTTTAAAGACCAATTTATTTCGTAATAGAAATTCTTTCCGCAAATTTTTACCACAACTTTCCAGATGTTTTCTCCAGCTATCCCCAGATTTTTCCATAATAAAATAACTAATAATCGTTTCATCTCAAAGTTATCAACATTTGTTAATAAGTATGTGAAATAGCGGGTTTACAAGGATTTATATTGTGAGTTAAATATGAATTCAATACAAGTTGAATGTTATCAATTATTACGCTAAAACTTATCCCCGAAACTAACAACACTCAACAACAACTACATTATTCTTTTTTTTAAAAGAGATAAAATTGTTGATTAATGGGTGATTGGGTTCGGGGAAAGTTTTTGAAAACTTTTATTTTAATCAAAGTGTTGAAAAAGTTTAAAACCTTACATTTGTGAAACGAAAATTCAATGAGATTTAGGAAATTGTCTTTGCGGGATTTACGGAGAAGTAAACCGGAATCTGGCCAAGGGGTTTCATAGAACTTTGAAAAAAATAAATCTACTTATGAAAACAATCAATGATTTCAATTTTAAAGATAAGAAAGCTCTGGTAAGAGTGGACTTCAATGTTCCGCAGGATGATCAGCTGAAGGTGACAGACAATACAAGAATTGTTGCTGTGAAACCAACAGTGGAGAAGATCCTTAATGATGGTGGTTCTGTCATCTTAATTACTCACCTGGGAAGACCTAAGGGAGAAGTGAAAGATGAATTTTCTCTTAAACATATTGTGGGCGAAGTTTCTTCTGTTTTAGGACAAGAAGTGAAATTTGTAGATGAGTGTATAGGAGAGAAGGCAGAGCAGGCAGCTGCAGAACTGAAGCCAGGGGAGATCTTGTTATTGGAAAATGTACGTTTTCATAATGAGGAAGAAAAAGGAGATGCTGCCTTTGCAGAGAAACTTTCTAAGCTGGGAGATGCTTATGTAAATGATGCGTTTGGTACAGCACACAGAGCTCATGCTTCTACCGCGGTAATTGCTCAATATTTTCCGTCAACTAAATATTTCGGTTTACTGATGGCTAAAGAGCTTCAGGCAATCGATAAAGTATTAAAGAGTGGAGAAAGACCTATTACGGCAATTCTGGGAGGTTCTAAAGTTTCAACTAAAATTACCATTATAGAAAATATTCTTCCTGCAATCGATAATCTGATCATTGGAGGAGGTATGGCATTTACATTTATTAAGGCTCTTGGAGGAAAAATTGGTAATTCTCTTGTAGAAGAAGACAAGCTTCCTTTAGCACTTGAGATTTTAGGTAAAGCAAAAGAACATAAAGTAAAAGTATATCTTCCTTCTGATGCCATCATCGCTGAAAGCTTTAGTAATGATGTGGAGAGAAAAGAAGCTGATATTTATGCAATCCCTGAAGGATGGATGGGACTTGACGCGGGTCATAAATCAAGAGATCAGTTCAATGATGTTTTATTAAATTCAAGAACTATCCTTTGGAATGGACCAATCGGAGTTTTTGAAATGTCTCATTTTGCTGGGGGAACAGTGGCTTTAGGTGAAAGCATTGCTGAAGCAACAAGACTTGGAGCTTTCTCTCTAGTAGGAGGAGGAGACAGTGTTGCTTTTGTGAAGCAATTCGGATATGCAGATCAGGTAAGTTATGTTTCTACCGGAGGTGGAGCAATGCTTGAAAGTCTTGAAGGACTTGAGTTGCCAGGGGTAGCTGCAATCAACAATTAATAGAAATTAAAATACAATATTTCAAAGCCTGCTAATTATATTAGCAGGCTTTTTTTCTTTATGAAACTTTATAAAAATCCTTTATTGATCGTAGTTTTCATAAATATTTAGATATAACTTATAGTTATATGGGGTAGAGTTGAATTCTTTTCCAGATACTTAGCTTTTTCAAAAATTCTATACTCAGAATATTACTTTTGAATTGATCAGTTTTACAGTTTTATTTCTCCTTTTTATACCGTTATTTTTGCGGTAAATGACTATAATTTTACCATGAAATTTTAATTTTTCCTGGAGCTGATTGCATGTTTTTTCATTATTCACTCATATGTCTTGGAAGAGATTGGTTGAATAAATGAAATGATAATTAGTAATATTTATGAGACGTAAGAGAGCACTTTATGGGTAGTCTTAAAACCGATGGAATAACCTATAATATTTTTAAATTTAATCTGAATGGTTAGACTTATGAATTTTCGAATTTTTGAAATTTAATTTTTGTATGAATATTGGCTTGTTGATTTTCATATTTTGTGAACCATTTTGGGTTTTAGAGTAATTTTATGAGTAAATTCATAAATGTTTTATTTCACATATTAGTGATAGTGTTGTATTTTGTTGATTTATAGTAATTAAACTATTTTTATATTAATTTTATACTTGTTTTTATCTGATATTATTGCTGAAGAGTAGAAATTATTTATTTAATGATGAAAAATGAGAGCTGAAATCAATGTGAAAATCAGATTTTAAAATTTTATATGAGTTGAATTTTTAGTAGTATAGTTTTTTTGAGCGATGTACTGATTAAAGAAATTAATAATTTATATTTTTTTCAAGTATAGATCGAATAGAGTAGGGTACTTGTAAATTCATGGTTTTAATTTTTCTTTTGATTTTATTTTTTGAGCTAAACTTAACATGTTCAAAAAATATTATAGAATTTAGAATTTAGAATTTTCTTTTTTTCAAATAAATACTTAAAAATTGATCTCTATAATTACTCCTAGAATCCAGAAATTATATTTCCCCGAGTATTTATATCTATTTTTATTTTAAAGAGATATTTACGGTATTTTTGTTTGAATTTACTTTTCAAAAGCTCATTTTTTGCTTAATTTCCTGTTTGGAGAATACATTTGAAAAAATTGGTCAATAATTTGAAGGAAAGCTTTAATTAAAAAAGAGAATAAGAATGGATTATTTTTTTTCTTACTTTATGAAATGGAGTAGGGGAGTATTTCAAATAATTAAGAAAGAGGATTGTAAATTTGATTTTTGGGATAAAAGTTAAAAGAATATAAACTGGAAAATTTATAATAAAAAGAAAACTCAGGAGAAATAAATCCTGAGTTTTTTATTTTTAAGAGAGAAAATGCTGAAAATCGACCGTCATAAATGGGTCTAAAATCGCTTTTCTATCTTTTTTCGATAATGTATATCAAACTTGAAAATTCGTTCGAAAATAATGCTTTTACGTTCGAAATCGTTCCGTAGACCACAGCTTTTGCCCAAAATAGGGGTGATTTTTTGTATTTTTCGCTCAACATGGAGATGTAGTAGGAATCTAGTACCAAAGGTTTGATCTTTCTCATTTTCCAGTCTGGATTTTTGGAAATCAGATTTTCCATACCGTTTTTTGAAAAATGATAAATATGTCTTGGGACATCATAGGCTGCCCAATATTCTTTATAGTGTATGGCATCATAAGAAGTAGGGTTGGGAACAGCGATAACAAGAATTCCTTTTTCTTTTAATTTGCTGTGAAAAATAGAAAGCATTTCATCCTGGTTTTCGATATGTTCAAATACATGCCAGAGTGTAATAGCATCTAAGCTTTTATCTTCAATTTTATGAATGTCGTCTAAAATTGTAGCTTTTGTTATTTTACTGAGTGCTGCTTTTCTTGCATCGGAGTCTGGTTCAAAACCAAAAACTTCAAAATCATTTTCTATGTATTTTACAAACTCTCCGGCACCGCATCCATAGTCAAGAACTTTTGATCCTTTTTTTATTCTGTCAATCAGTATATTTTTTTTGTACTGAAGATTGAAAGACTGAAGGAATTTATATAATTTTTCTTTCAGACTTCCGGAATCCTGATGATGAGAAATGTAATCTTCACTTTCATAATATCTGGAAATATTGGATGGGATAGGAGTGGTTTTGAAGACTCCTTTTGTATCTGTCTCTTTAATTTCAAATATTTCCTGTGAAAGAAAATGATCTTTTATTTTCATTGAAGTAAATATCTTTTATATGATAAAAAAATTAAGATATCCAGAGGCTGGTAGAACCTCATAAATACCTTAATTTTTGTTTTATATTTTTTAATGTTTCACGTGAAACATTTCTTTTTTAACGTCCTAAATAGACTAGTAAAACGTTTATATCGGCTGGTGAGACACCGCTTATTCTTCCTGCTTGTGCAATGGTCTTCGGACGTACGTTAGACATCTTCTGTTTTGCTTCTGCAGAAAGGCTACTTAGCTTCGTATAATCAAAGTCTTCCGGAATTTTAATGTTTTCCAGACGGTTCAGCTTCGCTACATTTTCTTTTTCTTTCTCAATATATCCTTTATACTTTATATTAATCTCTGCCTGTTCTCTTACTTCGTCACTGTATTGAGAAGAAACTTCTTTAATAGAATCAATTTCATCCAACTTTTCTAAAGTTATATTAGGTCTGGTAAGAAACTGTGCTGCTCGGTATGCCTGATCTACAGGGTTACTCTCAATAGATTCAAGAATAGGGTTGATAACGCCAGGTTTTAAAGAAGTTTCGCGAAGAAACTCTTCAAGTGATTGACTTTCAGATATTTTGGCTTCTACGCGTCGTAATCTGTCTTCTTTTGCTAATCCTAATTGATATGCTTTTTCAGTCAATCTGATATCTGCATTATCTTGTCTTAAAAGGAGTCTGTATTCGGCACGGGAAGTAAACATTCTGTAGGGTTCCTCAGTTCCTTTTGTGATCAAATCATCAATTAATACTCCGATATACGCTTCGTCTCTGTTAAGAATAAAATCACCTTTATCATGAACTTTATTGTGTGCATTGATACCGGCAATTAATCCCTGTCCTGCAGCTTCTTCATATCCGGTTGTTCCATTGATCTGTCCTGCAAAATATAAATTATCAATTAATTTTGTTTCCAGAGTATGCTTCAATTGGGTAGGAGGGAAGTAGTCATATTCTATAGCGTAACCTGGACGGAAAACTTTTACATTTTCAAATCCTGGAATATGTTTCATGGCTTTGATCTGTACATCTTCCGGAAGAGAAGAGCTGAATCCGTTTACATAGATTTCTACAGTTTTCCATCCTTCCGGTTCTACGAAAAGCTGATGTCTGTTTCTTTCTGCAAAACGATTGATTTTATCTTCAATACTTGGACAGTATCTTGGGCCTAAACTTTGAATCGTTCCATTGAACATTGGGCTTCTGTCAAAACCTTCTCTTAAAATATCGTGTACTGTTTCGTTAGTATATACGATATGACAGCTTAATTGTTTTGTTAATTTCGGAGTATCAAGGTAGCTGAATTTTTGAGGATTTTCATCTCCTTTCTGTTCTTCCATTTTTGAATAATCCAAACTTCTTCCGTCTACTCTTGGTGGAGTACCGGTTTTCATTCTTCCTGCTTCAAAACCTAAAGTGACCAATTGTTCTGTAATTCCAAATGCTCTTGGTTCACCCATTCTTCCTCCTCCTAATTGTTTATCTCCAACGTGAATTAATCCGTTAAGAAAAGTTCCGTTAGTAAGAACTACAGATTTTGCTCTGATCTCAATTCCTAAAGAAGTAACAACTCCTGCTACTTTATTATTTTCAACAATCAGTTGTTTCACCATATCCTGAAAGAAATCAAGATTGGGAGTATTCTCTAATGCTAAGCGCCATTCTTCGGCAAAAAGCATTCTGTCATTTTGGGTTCTCGGAGACCACATCGCAGGACCTTTTGAAAGATTCAGCATCTTGAATTGAATAGCAGATTTGTCTGCTACAATTCCGGAATATCCTCCCATTGCATCAATCTCTCTTACGATCTGTCCTTTTGCGATTCCGCCCATTGCCGGGTTGCAACTCATCTGTCCGATGGTCTGCATATTCATTGTAACAAGTAGTGTTTTTGAACCGAGGTTGGCTGCTGCTGCTGCTGCTTCACAACCTGCGTGTCCGGCACCTACTACTATCACATCATATATTTCTGAAATCATTTTTATCTCGCTTGTTTTAAGCTTTAAACCTTATCTTTATAATCAATGTTTCACGTGAAACATTTTTGGAGAATGCACTCTAGGTAAATGTATATTGTTGCTAGAATAGAGTACTTTAGATATGGGACTTTAAGTGATTGTTCAAATTTAAAACTTTAAATCCCTGTATTTATCAAGGTACAGATCTTCCATTCTCCGCATCTCTTTTTCTTCCTCTTCCGTCTTGTCTTTATAGCCTGCCAGATGTAAAATTCCGTGGGCTAAAACCCTTCTTAATTCTTCTTCATAATCTCGGGAAAGGGTAGAGGCGTTATCAGAAATACGCTGCAAAGATACGAAAATCTCAGCGCTTATTGTCTTGCCTTTTACATAATCAAAAGTGATGATATCTGTATAATAATCATGCTGCAAATAATCCTGATTGATCTTAAGAAGATATTCATCATCACAGAAAATGTAATTGATTTCTCCCAATTTTTTTCCTTCTGAAAGAATAAGATCTTCCAGCCATTTTTTGTAATCTGTACTTACCGACTCTGGTAAGTTTTCATAAAAGAATTGTATCATTTTTTTTAAAACCAGTGTCCTAAAATAACACTGAATATCCCTTTTTGGTTATTTTTAAGTGAGTGGCTGAAGTTTACTTTGATCTGCCCGAAAGGTGATTTGTAACCAGCCGTTATTCCCAGTGAGCTATAATTTACTTTAACAGCATCTTCAAACTTGATATCGTTTGATAAGTTTGCAAAGGTAAAGTTTCCACTGATAAAATAGTTTTTATTAAATTTAAACTGGATATCGTTAGATGCCATTATTACATTATTTGTATAAAGCTGGGCGAAATAAAATCCTCCAAAGCTTTTAAAATTCATGAGATTCTGTTCAAATATTCCGCCTAATCTGAATTGGTAATAAGCAGGAAGATTTTCACCGATAGTAACCCCTCCAAATAGATTCAGGCGATAACTGAATTGCTTGCTAAGTGGAATATTGAGTCTAAGGTCTGCTTTAATCTGAATAATTCTTTTGTCAACTTCAGATTTTAAAAGGTCAACTACCTTTCCTTCAGCTGCAAAATAAACCCCTTTTGAAGGAAATTCCTTATCATCCTGGGTATCGGTTTTTATGAAGATATAAGGATTCAAAAAACGGCTGTAACGTCTGTTGTCTCCATTGCTGTTTTCTGCTTTAAAATAGTCATGACTGATACCACCACCAATGGCAAACTTATCCTTCCATACAGATTGTATATAAGCTTCATTTCTGATCCATTCCCAGCGGTCTACTACATAGTTATCTACATTCTTTATATCAAAGCTCATTCCTGATGAATAGAGACCAAACCCTGGAATATATCCGTTATCAATAAAATAGTTCAGGTAATATCTCATACGATCTCCTACAACAACATCCAGTGAGAGGTTTGAATTTTTAAATAAAAGCCTCTTTGCTGAATAGTTCAAAAGAAGTCCGGTCTTGAAGACTTCATCATAATGGAGTCCAAATTTTAGAAAATGACGGGTATCATCTTCTGTCACATAGAGCTTCAGGTAATTGGCGTCATTTTCCTGGACGATATCATAATTGATAAATTTGTAGTTGTTGGTAGCAACCAATTTATCAATCATTTTATTAATACTTCCATAAGTTTGTAAAGAGGGAAGACGAAGTCCCATTTTCCCCAGCGTGTAGTTTTTGCCATAGATTTTACTTCCTTCAATAGAAATGCTGTCTATTTTGTATACATTGGAATAAATAGGGTTTATACGCTGTCTGAGACGGTCAAACGGACGCTTGGGCAGCTGGTCTAATACCTGAGAATATTTTAATCCTTCTACATATCCACTGTCAAGAATTTTCTTTTTATCATCATAGCTGGTGGCAGACATTCCTTTCAGATTGGGTTTGATATTGATGTCTGTATATTTATATTGTTTTCGGGTATCTTTTTTTATTCCGAAATCAATGACCTGGTTCAGAATGGCTATAATATTGTTTAAATCTTCTCTTTTTGAGAGATCCTGATTAAGATCCACCCCAATTACGATATCGATTCCTTTATCCTTTAAAGGCTTTGAAGGATAGTTTACCGTCATTGCTCCGTCAATATAAATACTGTCACCAATTTTTACCGGATCCATTAAAGAAGGAAATGCAGAACTTGCCATGATAGACTGTACCAGATCTCCTTTTTCAAATATCTGCATATTGCCGCTTTCAAGATTGGTTGCAACACACATGAATGGAATAGGCATTTTGGAAAAGTCCTCGATATTGGAAACGTTCTTAAAGAGTTCTTTCAGAAGATAAACATTTCTTTGTCCGGTACTGATAGAAGAGGGAAGTGTAATTTTTCCGTTTTTGAGCGGAATGGATAAAAGGTATTTGTCTACAGACTTATTAAAAAAGCTGGCTTCCTGTCGTGATTTGGGATCCATGATTAAAGAATAGAAATCTGTATCCATGACAATTTTTTCTATTTCTTTCCCGGAATAGCCGGCGGCATATAATCCTCCCACTATAGCTCCCATACTTGTTCCGGAGATATAGTCCACCTTCACTCCCAATGAATCTAATACTTTAAGAACTCCGACATGTGAAAAACCCTTGGCACCACCACCGGCGAGTGACAGCCCTATCTTTGGATTTTTCGGAATCACCAAATCTTTTTTTACCTGAGAATGGATCAATAACAGTGGGAATATGAAAAGCAGAATCAGGAGTTTTTTCATAATTAATCTTTTATATAAATCCGTTTCACCCGGGGCGAAATGGAGGTTAATACTTCATAGGTTATCGTTTTGCAGTAGCCTGCGAATTCTTTTAAACTTGGTTTGGCATTGAAAACAGTTACTGTATCACCTTCTTTTACATTGGGAATATGGTCTACATTAATCATCATCATATCCATACAGATATTTCCGACAATTGGTGCCAGCGTTTTATTAACACCTACATTTCCTACCTGATTTCCAATCAGCCTTGGTATTCCATCAGCATATCCTACCGGAATTGTTGCTATTCTTGTAGGATGATCCGCTTTATATCTTCTGCTGTAACCTACAGATTCACCGTTTTCAACAGTTGATATCTGTGAAATTACGGTTTTAAAACTTACAACAGACTGTAGTTGCTTCTGAATTTCAGGATCTGCAGATTCTCCCAGCATTCCGATACCAATTCTTACCATATCATGCTGATGATCTTTATAGCTTGTAATACCTGCTGAGTTCAGAATATGACGGATAGGAGCATAACCTAACTTTTCAGTAAGATAGCTGGAATTTTTATCGAAAACCTCCAGCTGTTTCAAGGTAAATTCTTTTTCTTCAGGCATATCAGAAGATGATAAATGGCTGAACATACTTTGTACCTTTACGTTTTTCTGGCTTAAAGTTTCGCTTAACTGATCCAGCTCAAAATCTTTGAAACCAAGACGGTGCATTCCGGTTTCGAGTTTAATATGAATAGGATATTTCTTGTCGTATCCGGATTTCTGAACTGCTTCATAAAATAATTCCAGTACTCTGAAACTGTAAATTTCAGGTTCCAGATTATATTCTATGATTGTCTGATAGCTGTGCTGTTCCGGATTCATCACAATAATAGGAGTGGTGATCCCTTTTTTACGAAGTTCAACTCCTTCATCGGCATACGCTACACCAAGATAATCGATATGGTGATGCTGCAGAAACTCTGATACTTCATAACTTCCCAGACCGTAGGCATTGGCTTTTACCATTGCCATCATTTTAGTTCCCGGTTTCAGCAGTGATTTATGATAATTAATATTATGAAGTATAGCATTAAGGTTTACTTCCAATACAGTATCATGCTTTCTGAGTTCGAGAATATCTTTAAGTTTTTCGATCTCAAATTTTCTGGCTCCTTTCAGCAGAATAATCTGATTTTCTAATTCAGTAAGATGTTTACTTTCAATGAGCTCTTTAGTATCAATGAAAGTATATGTTTTAGTTTTAAATAATTCACTGAACTTTGAAATTTCATCACCAATTAAGAAGACCGAATCAAAATGCTGTTCATTCACCAGTTCAGAAACTTCTTCATATAATTCTTTTGCGTTGGAATTCACTCCTACAATATCAGTTAAGACCAGAGATTTTTTAGATTTATTATATTCATTCAAAAACTGAAGGGCAGTCTTCAAAGAATCGAGGTCAAGATTAAAAGAATCGTTGATGACAATATTGCCTTTAATTCCTTCTATTGCTTCAAGCCTCATTTCAACGGCTTTTAAAAGGTTGATTTTTTCGACGATCTTTTTATTTTCGATATTCAGTTCCTTAAGGACTGTGATAAGCGCCAGAGCATTGGTTAATGTCGCTTCGTCTCTCTGATGAGCAGGAAAACTGATTTCTTCTCCAAAATAGTCAACAATAATGTTTTCATCTTTGGAAATATTGTTTTTGATGAAAACCTGATTCTCTTTTTTAAAACCGTAAGAAATTAATTTTTTATCAGAATAGGATTTTTTAATTTTTTGATCAACCAAAGAATTATCACCATTATAAATAACAACTTCAGAATTTTTAAAAAGTCTGATTTTTTCATCAATCAATTCTTCTTCGGAAGAAAAGTTAGCAGCATGGGCCGTTCCGATGTGGGTAAGCAATCCGATCTGAGGATGGAAAATATTTTCAAGCTTTTCCATTTCATGGGGTTTTGAAATTCCCACTTCAAAAATTCCCAGCTGATGTGAGCTGTTGATCTGAAGAAGAGACAACGGAAGACCAATCTGAGAATTAAAGCTTTTTGGACTTTTTACAGTAGGAAATTCATTCCATAAACATTGATACAACCATTCTTTTAAAATAGTTTTGCCATTACTTCCCGTAATTCCGATGGATTGTAGGTGAGAATTTTCGAAATGATATTGGGCTAATTTTTGAAGAAACTCTATGGAATTTTCAACAATGATCCAGGTTATATTTTCAAACTCCAGATGCTGATGTTCAGAAATGATGATGTTGATACCTCTGTCTATAGCAGATTCAATAAATTTTTCCCCGGAATTTTTAGGGGTATTGATCGCGATAAACGCTGTATTTTTGGTAGAATAAATAATCCTGCTGTCGTAGGCTATATTTTTGATCAATAAATTTTTGTCCCCAATGATCTGTGCATTGGTGATCTCTGCAATGTGTTGTACTGTATAATTCATTGGTACCCTTTCTGCTTTATTTTGAGCGAAACTGCAAAAAGGAATAAAGACCATTATATCATCACATTCCCTTTTTAATATTTTACAATAGAGCTTTTTCGCTTCTCATTTTATATTAAGTGAACATATTTATGGTTTGATGCAAACAGCTATTGTATAAGGTAGCTATTTTGCCTTTTACCCATTTATTTTCTTTTTGAAAGCACTTCGTCTATAAAAACACGGCGGCTTACAGCCTCATAACTTTCAGTTTCTCCCAATTCTACCAGGTCATTTCCCTGGGAAGTTCTCATGGAATAATTGGCAAGATTACCTGTTCTTTTGCAAATAGCATGCACTTTTGTAACGTACTCTGCAGTTGCCATCAAATTAGGCATTGGTCCGAACGGACGACCTAAAAAGTCCATATCCAGTCCTGCAATTACCACTCTGATACCGCTATTGGCAAGCTGATTGGCAACATCAACAATACTTTCATCAAAAAACTGAGCTTCATCAATGGCTACTACATCACAATTGGAAGCCAACAGAAGAATTTCATTAGGATTTTCTACTGCGGTACTGCGGATTTTATTCTGATTATGGGATACTACATCCTCCTCAGAATATCGTATATCCATTTTTGGTTTAAAAATTTCCACATTCTGTCCTGCCATTTCCGCTCTTCGCAATCTGCGGATAAGTTCCTCGGTTTTACCGGAAAACATAGAGCCACAAATCACTTCCATCCAACCACTTTGTTTGGAATGATTAATTGTATTTTCTAAAAACATTTGTTAAATTAGCCGTATATTTTTAACATCAAAAGTAAGCAATTTTAATAAGAATCTTATTATGCAGAATATCCAAGATTTAAAGGAAAAGATTTTTTTTGAATCCATGAATATCATTGATAATCTGGACAAAATAGGTAATATAGACGAATTACTTTCTAAGCAAGATCTTGTAGATGAGCTTGCTAACAGGATTTCTTTTTTGAAATTGCTGGAAAAAAATATTGAATACTTTATAGCCGAAAATTCGGGGCAGAATCCGGATAATCAGTATATCTCTTTTGCTTCAGGAGAGACAGAACATCATGATACCGGTAATGAAGTGACGGAAGAGGAAGCTATTTTCAATAATGAACTGAATGAAATTGATGAAAATGAAGTTTTTTCGGACGGATTAGAAGAAGAAGCTACTTTCAATAATCAGCTGAACGAAATTGTTGAAAACGAATTCCATGAAAATATTGTACATTTTGTGGAAGAGAACAACCCTGAAAGAGAGCCTGAAAATAATCAGGAACAAACTTCTGATCATGAAGCGCTGGAAGAAGAAGCGGTTTTCAATAACCAGCTGAACGAAATTGATGAAAATGAAATTTCAGAAGAACAGAGAGCTGTTCTTAGCTTTGTAGACGAAGACAAAATTCTTGCAGATTCCACGCCTGATTCAGATGAAGATCTTAATGAAGATTTGTTTCATAACGAGGTAACGGAAGAAGAAGCGGTTTTCAATAATCAGCTTAATGAAATAGAAGATGAAGAGGAAGAAATCTCAGAACAGGAATCAAAAAAAGAAACTGATTTCGCTGTAGTAAATGAGGCTAAACCTTCAGTCACAGAAACTATTCCAAGTATTTTTGATAGTGAAACACTGGAAGATGAAATACTGATCGAAGAAAGCGAAGAGCAGTTTGTGGCTTCCAACGTTTCAATAGAACAGGGAGAAATGGCAACAGAAACTTCCAATGTGGAAAATATTCTGAGTGAGATAAAAAATGACCATTCAGTGGAAGAAATCAAAGAAGAAAGCATCCTTGCTGAAGTCTATGACCGAAGAAAGATTGTGGAAATTGATAAACCTGTTCCCGAAGAAACAGACCAACATCCTTCTGATGAGAGCTTCGAAAATTTAGAAGAATACCATCGGGAGAAAAAAATAAAACTCGCCAATATCAAAGGAATGAAGGCTGTTCAGTCACTTTTTGATGACGATCACCTGGAACTTCCTAAGGAAGAAAAAACGATTCCGGTTGTAAAAGAAGATACGGGAAGCATTCTGAAATCCAATATTCCAACGCATTTCATGGAAGCAGACAAGCTGAAGCCTGAATTTAAGCTGGATCTGAATGACAGACTTGCCTTCACGAAGATGCTTTTTGAAGGAAGCCAGACGGATCTGAATGACACAGTATATCAGCTGAATCAATTCAAAACACTGGAAGAAGCCAAAGAATATCTTAGTGATCTGTATTACGAAAGAAAATGGAATAAGGTGGATGAATATGCACAGAGACTTTGGATATTGGTAGAAAATAAATTCTTATAATTTTGAGCGGAATCCTATATTTTGTTCCCACACCTGTTGGGAATCTTGAAGATATGACATTCAGGGCAGTCAATGTTCTGAAAGAAGTAGATTATATTTTATGTGAAGATACCAGAACTTCCGGTATACTTTTAAAACATTTTGAAATCTCCAAGCCTTTAAAATCTTATCATTTACATAATGAGCATCAGGCAACGGAGAAAGTGATTGCAGACCTTAAAAACGGCCAGAATATCGCTATTATTACCGATGCAGGAACGCCCGGTATTTCAGATCCTGGATATTTACTGGCAAAAGCAGGGGCAGACAACCATATTGATATGATCTGCCTTCCGGGAGCAACAGCTCTGATTCCGGCATTAGTGGTTTCAGGACTTCCTAATAACGAATTTTTATTTGCAGGTTTTTTACCTCAGAAAAAAGGAAGACAAACAAAACTGAAGCAGCTTGCTGAAGAAAAAAAGACCATCGTACTTTACGAAAGTCCCCATAAAATCAATACGACTCTTGAACAGATCAAGGAATTCTTCGGGGAAGAAACCAAAGCAAGTTTAAGCCGTGAGATTTCTAAGAAATTTGAAGAAACTAAACGGGGGACAATCAATGAATTAATTGAATTTTCCAAGAGTAAAACTTTAAAAGGGGAGATCGTTCTTATTGTCAATAATTCTATTTAATTTTCCTTGAAAAAACTAGTTTTTGTATTATGTTCTGTAGTCTGTACAGCACAGACTAATCAGTATATGAAAGTGATCCTGTCTAAAAAGACGGAAAAAGAGGTCAGTTCCTATTCGGAAGGATATGGAACATTCTATGATACCGGTTATAAGAAACAGGGAATTGTAGACTCTTTGGGAACGATTACATTTGAGTCTCCTTACAAAGGAGGTATTTTACATGTTTTTAAAAACCGGTTTATTCTGTATTCTGATGAAGGGAACAGCAGAAAATCGGCTATTATTGATGAAAAAGGGAATGAACTTATCCCTTTGAATGATCAGGAGTTTAATACACCTTGGTGGAGTGAAGATTGTATCATTTCATCAAAAAAAAATGGAGAAGCCGTCTATGATTTTAATGGAAAGGAAATCATTCCTTATTCTGAAAAGATCCGTTTTTCAGGGAAGAACAGACTTTTGGTTTCAAAAGATAAAAAATGGCTGCTGTATGACTTTAAAGGAAAACAGCTCAGCACCCGTGAATTTAAAGAAGATTATAGTTTTGAAGAGGGCAGAGCACTGATCATTAATGAAGAGAATGAAAACGAAATCATTGGAACTAATGGACAGACTCTGCATAAATTTTCTAAACAGATCGTCAATATCAATGCTTATCCTTATCTGATTAGTCAAAATAAAGCTACAGGAAAATATGGTTTGATTGATACTGATGGAAATACAATTGCCGAAGAAATATATAATGATATCACCCCGGAATATTTTGGGAAAAAGGAATATATCTATCTTACAAAAAATGGTAAAACCACTGTTTTCAATAAGAAAGACCAAAAACTGTATGCACAGACTTTTAAGTATTTAAATCCTTTATTGAGCAATTATTTCAGTGTTTATAATGATAAGATCAGGAAATCCGGCATTATAGATCTGGAAGGAAATATTATTCTTCCTCAGGAATATGATTTTATCAGAAGTTTTACCATTTCCGGAAAAGAATTTATCTACCTTAAAAAAGGAAATGAAGAGAAATTTCTCGATAAAGATCTTAAGAATATTGTAGGAGATGGCGTTCAGATTTTTGGTTTTTATCCTGATAATCTTATCATTGGAAAGGAAGAAAAGTATTACAAATTTTCTGTGACAGGGCAATCTTTGACGGAATTGAAAAATATCAGCCAGATAAAAAATGAGGATTTTGAATATTTTAATCCTCTTAATCAGTATTCAAAACCTTTGGTTTGCAGAAATACAGGGAATTTTTATGGTATTCTAGATGGAAAAGGAACAGAAATTGTCCCTTTTGTTTACGAAGATATTATAACATTTGGAAACGCTGAAAATGAAATTGTGGTTAAAAAAGAAGGAAAATTCGGGGTTTCAAACTTTCAGAATGAGCCTCTGAAAGAAATTATTTACGATAAATATTTCTGGCAGAAAGAGGTATTGAGATTGGATAAAAGTAAAAAAACGGACTTTATTTATTTCACCAGATTTAAAAATAATTCCGTTCAGCTTTAAAGAAAATCCAAATAATCATCAAAAAAATCCAGTATTTTAACAATTTAAATGGGTTGAATAACATTTTATAATATCTTTGCAAACCGTTTAATTCTAGAAAGGAATTGTAGAAACATGAAGAGGCAGCTGTCACAAGCTGAACGAGTTATAAAAGAAAATAATTGTCAATAGATATGAAAATATTAGAAGGAAAAGTAGCACTAATTACCGGAGCTACAAGAGGAATCGGTAAAGGTATCGCTGAAATGTTTGCTCAGCAAGGGGCAAAAGTAGCATTTACCTACGCAGGCTCTGTAGACAAAGCAAAAGAATTAGAAGCAGCTTTAAGTTCTGTAACCCAAATTAAGGGATATCAGTCTGACGCATCAGATTATGATGCTGCTCAGCAACTGGTGGAAGAAGTAATGGCAGAGTTTGGGCAGATTGATATTTTGGTAAACAATGCAGGGATTACAAAAGATAACCTGTTATTGAGAATGTCCAAAGATGATTGGGATAAAGTAATCAAAGTAAACTTAGATTCAGTTTTCAACCTTACAAAAGCGGTAATCAAGCCGATGATGAAGGCCAGATCAGGATCTATCATCAATATGACTTCTGTAGTAGGGGTAAAAGGAAATGCCGGACAAGCCAACTATGCAGCTTCTAAAGCTGGGGTAATCGGGTTTACAAAATCTGTGGCACTGGAATTAGGATCAAGAAATATCAGATGTAACGCTATTGCTCCCGGATTTATTGAAACGGAAATGACTGCTGTTCTGGATGAAAAAACAGTTCAGGGATGGAGAGAGGAAATTCCGATGAAGAGAGGAGGACAACCTGCAGATATCGCAAATGCATGTGTATTCTTAGGCAGCGAAATGTCAGCATACATTACCGGACAGACATTAAATGTTGACGGTGGAATGTTAACTTAGAAAATGAAAAAAGCACAGAATATAGTAGTATTCTTGTCGGTTTTAATAGGCGTCGGTCTGGCATACATTAGTTTTTTTAATGTATATCAGACCGATGATTATTTCTGGTCCTATACTACCAGAAAAGTAGGGCTGCTAAAAAGCTTTATAAATACCTATACACAATGGGGCGGAAGATATTTCGGGTATTCTATCAATATGTTTAATCCTGTCTTTTTCGACCCTAATAATATTCTTCCGAAAATATATCCTGTTTTTTTAATGCTGTCCTTTATTGGAGTTTCAGCATTAAACTTTAAAGAATATTTCGGCTATTCTTTGAAAGAGTCTGTTAAGAAAGGATTCCTTTTGTTTTTCTTTTATACAATACTTCTGGTAAGTCTTCCGGAGCACTATTTCTGGATTACGGGATCCAATGTATATTTCGTTCCTGTTATCTTATCAGGGATTTTACTCTATTTTCTTAAAAAAAGAGAAGATACGGGAAGGAAAATATGGCTTTACCCTTCAGCTTTTCTTATCATCATTCTGATGGGTTCCAATGAAATTCTGGCATTAATTCTTGAAGGACTTTTGCTAGTCTCCTATTATCAGAAACGCAATAGAGAAAATTTGTTTTTGGTGCTGCTAGGAACTTTATTTTTACTTGTATGTTTTCTTGCCCCGGGAAATTTCAACAGAATGGGAGAGGAGGAAAAAGGAATGGTAATATGGCTGAAAAGAATTGCTCTTTTTGGTGCTGATACCCTGTATGTAGGATTGAAAGTGATTATGGTACTTCCATTATTTATCAAGGTTTTTGAAGAAGAACTTAAAAAAATCTCTACTCAGATAACATTTCAAAAAGCATTTCTATTCTGGTCGGTTTCATTGCTTCCTTTATTATTTACAAGCTATATTCTTACTTCTATTGCAAGACAGTTTGAAAGTATTCTTTTCTATTTTTTAATTACTTTTTCACTGATTATCTTCTTTAGATTTGAAAAAATTAAAAAGGTCTGGTGGATTTCTCTCTGTATTGTGTTTCTTCCTGAGCTTAAAATTTTTCCAGAGAAATATGCTTATTTTAACATTGATTTTAATGGTGAAAATATAATGATGGAGCTTTTTACCACAGATCTTAGGGAGTACGAAAGAGAGATGAATGAAAGAGTTGATATGATTAAAAATTCTTCACAGGATTCTGTGGTGGTAGATAAGATCAAAGAAGTTCCGAGAATTTTATATATCGATGAAATGGCTTCTGTAAAAGAGCAGGAAACCTATGTAAATGACCAGCTTCAAAAATATTTCAATAAAAAATATATCCGAACAAAAGAATAAATAAAGGCCTTAGAATATTATCTAAAGCCTTTTATCTTATTTCTAGTCCTTAAAAACCTGGTTTTCCTGTTCCTGAACTCTGATAAAAGTAGTTCTCTTGGAAAGCTCTTTAAGCTTTGAAGCACCTACATATGTACAGGTGGATCTTACTCCTCCTAAAATATCCTTTACAGTTTCTGAAACCGGACCTTTATAAGCCACTTTTACAGTTTTCCCTTCAGAAGCGCGGTATTCTGCTACACCTCCGGAATGCTTGTCCATTGCCGTTTTAGAACTCATCCCATAGAAAAGACGGTATTTTTTACCGTTTTCTTCAATCATCTCTCCGCCGCTTTCGTCGTGTCCGGCAAACATTCCGCCCAGCATTACGAAATCTGCCCCGCCACCGAAAGCCTTTGCTACATCACCAGGAACTTTACATCCTCCATCTGCAATGATATGACCTCCCAAACCATGAGCAGCATCAGAACATTCAATAATAGCAGAAAGCTGAGGATATCCCACTCCTGTTTTTACTCTGGTTGTACACACTGATCCGGGACCAATACCTACTTTTATGATGTCTGCACCCACTAAAAGAAGTTCTTCCACCATTTCTCCGGTAACCACATTTCCTGCGATAATAATTTTATCCGGGAAATTAGCCCTTGCCTTCTTCACAAATCCAACGAAATGCTCAGAATAGCCATTGGCTACATCTATGCAGAGAAACTCAATTTTTGGATGCTTTTCGAGGATATGTCTTATTTTTTCTTCATCTGCTTTTCCTGTTCCTGTACTTAAAGCAATATACTGATGAATACTTTCAGGCTGGCTTTCCAGAAACAGACTCCATTCATCAGGAGTATAATGCTTGTGAACCGCTGTAATAATTTTTTCCTTTGCCAGTTCAACAGCCATTTCAAAAGTTCCTACCGTATCCATATTGGCTGCAATTACAGGAACTCCTGTCCATTTTTTCTTCGTATGTTTAAAGGTAAATTCTCTTTGTAAATCAACTTCTGAACGGGATTTTAAAGTAGAACGTTTAGGGCGGAACATTACATCCTTGAAACCCAGTTTTATGTCATATTCTATACGCATTTTGTAATTATTTGTCAGAATAAAGGTAGTAAATAATCTTGAACAGAGAGTTTCTATGATGATGGATTTTCCGGTTTATGAAACAAAAAATACGGTTTGAAAAACTTGTTTTCAAACCGTATTTTAATTATTTAAAAGCTTTGCATTAGCGTAGATTAAATAGAAGACTCTGATATTTCAGAATTATTTTGCCTCTTTTATCCCTTCAAAAGTCATCACTTCTTCTAATGTTTTCATGTATTCATAGGCTGTAAGATCGAACTTTACCGGAACAATAGAAATATATCCGTTGGCCAATGCCGTTTCATCAGCATCTTCAGAATCATCCATATTGTTGAAATATCCTGTTAGCCAGTAATATTTTTTCCCGTGTGGATTGATTCTCTCATCAAAACTTTCTTCCCATTTGGCATTTGCCTGTTTACATACTTTTATCCCTTTTATTTCTTCTTTCGGAAGTTTAGGAATATTCACATTCAGTACAATTCCTTTAGGCATTGGATTTTCCAGGGTTCTTCTTACGATATTCTGAATAAATTCTTTAGCTTGGCTAAAATCAGCTTCCCAGCTGAAATCCAGTAATGAAAATCCAATCGCAGGAATTCCTTCTACACCTGCTTCTACAGCAGCAGACATCGTCCCCGAATAAATTACATTGATAGAAGAATTTGCTCCGTGATTGATTCCGGAAACTACAATGTCAGGTCTTCTCGTTAGAATTTTATCAAGTGCCATTTTTACACAGTCTACCGGAGTTCCGCTGCAGGAAAAATCTGTCTGCGGGCCTTCCAGCGTAACTTCTTCGTAGCTAAGGGTAGAATTAATGGTAATAGCGTGGCCTTTTCCACTTTGAGGAGAGTTGGGGGCTACAACAACTACTTCTCCGATTTCATTCATAAAATTTACAAGATTTCTGATACCAGGAGCTGTAATTCCATCATCATTAGTAACCAGAATAAGTGGTCTTTCCATAAATTATCTTTAATTTTTTTTTATTCAAATAGAGTGAATCTGTTCATTTTCAGAATTGAACAGACCGATTTTCAACACATCAAATGTAGGTAAAAATCAGACGCAATAAAATACCAGATTGGGATTGGCTGTTGTGAAAAGAGAAATAAGATTCTCATACTATGGCTTATAGAATAGAGAATTAAGCATAAATAAGGAAAAGTACAAAGTGCAGAAAATAAAACTGAAATGAAGTAAATTTAATATGAATTTCATTTCAGTTTTAATTTAAATGGTTTTACAAAATAATAAACTAGTCGAGAGGTTTTCTGCCGGAAATAATATTATAAAGAATAACAATAATGGCAATGACCAGTAAAACGTGAATTAAATATCCTGTGCTCATTCCGGGAACTATTCCTAACATTCCCAATAGCCAAACAACGATGCAGATGACTGCTACTAACCATAATAAACTTTTCATGACTTAATATTTTGAATTTGTATGGTTAATTCTCTACATATTTTATGCCTTTATGGCTGAAATTTAATTTTTGTGGTATGTATTTTCTGTTTTTTGATTAAAAAATGAAAATTCAGATATGTCTGAAAAAGAATGAACAGTATGATTGTATAGTGAAACTGTCTGATAATAGGAAACAACTCATACTGTCTTGATTATTTGCAAATCTCTTTAAATAAAAATGATCAAAACTGTCGATATTTGTAAATAAGGTATTAAATTTGATCATTTGTAACAGTACCAAACTTACTGCTACTAATTATTATACTTATTTTAAAAAAATTAATAAATAAAGACAGTTTATGTGGAAAAATTTCAAACTGAATAAATTTTTACTCCTTATTCCATTAACCAGTCTAATGTTTTGTTTCAACTCGCCAAAGAATGACGATGAAAAGATGCAGACGATAATGGTGAGCGTAAAAAACACACTTTCTTATCTGCATTATAGTCCAAAGTCTATCAATGATGCCTATTCGAAGGACGTTTATAAGCATTATTTCGAATTGGTAGATCCAGCAAAAAGATATTTTCTGCAATCTGATATGGATGAATTCAGCAAGCATGAAACAAAGCTTGATGACTATATCGGGCAAGGTGATCTGACATTCTACAAACTTACGATTGACAGACTCTACCAAAGAGTGGATGAGATTGATAAAATCACACAGGATATCTTCAGTAAGCCTATTAATCTTCAGGAAGATGAAACGCTTACCCTTGAGCCAAAACTAAAAAAAGTACCTGCTAATAAGCAAGAACAGTATAATGAGTGGAAAAAATTCATCAAATACAACATCCTTCAGGAAGTTGAGTCGATGAACAGTAAAGAAGAAGCTCAGAAAGAAAAGAAAGACTCTGTTCAAAAGTACAAGCTGAAAGATACCATCAAGTTTAAAGTTCTTACTCAGGATGAAAAAATCAAAAAAGCGACTGATGAAGTAAAAGACCTTGTAAAAGACACCTTTACAAGATTCAAAAAGAGAAAGAAAATGGATTGGTTTACGGTGTATATGAATGCTTATACAGAGGTATTCGATCCGCACACCAACTATTATTCTCCAAAGGATAAAGAAGATTTTGATACTCAGTTTACCGGAAAAGTAATTGGTATCGGAGCCCTGATTCAGGAGAAAAAAGGAAACCTGTATTTAGGAGCTCTTACCATTGGAGCACCGGCATGGAAATCTAAACAGCTTTCTGAGGGTGATAAAATCCTGAAAGTAAAATCTAAACCGAAAGAAGATGCTGTAAATGTTGTAGGAATGCTTTCTGATGAAGCCGTAAGACTGATCAGAGGAGAGAAAGGAACACCTGTAACATTAACGGTTCAGAAGAAAGACGGAACGATTAAAGATGTAACCATGATCCGTGAGGAAGTAGCTATTGAAGATACTTTCGCAAGAAGTATCGTAGTGAATACTCCCAATGGGAAAAAATATGGTTTTATCAACCTTCCAAGCTTTAATGCTGATTTTGAAAATGCCAAAGGAAGAAACGCTTCTGATGACATCAAAAATGAAATCATTAAGCTTAAAGAACAGAACATTCAGGGAATCATTCTTGACCTTAGAAATAATGGTGGAGGTTCTTTAACTGAAGTAGGGGATATTATGGGGCTTTTCATGGAAGCTGGTCCTTATGTACAGGTGAAGGATGGAAACGGGAAAATACAGACGCTTAAGAACAAAAATGAAACTCCGATCTGGACAGGTCCGCTTGTAATCATGCAAAATGAACTTTCTGCTTCAGCTTCAGAAATCCTTGCAGGAGTAATGCAGGATTACGGAAGAGCAATGATCATAGGATCTCCGCAGTCTTTCGGAAAAGGTACCGTTCAGACTTTTGTTGACCTGAACAGATTCCTGAATACCGAAGATGATTTTGGATCTTTAAAACTGACAATTCAGAAATTCTACAGAATTACGGGAGAATCTACACAGAGAAAAGGAATCGTTTCTGATATTCAGATGAAAGACTTCTTTACCTATGCTGAAGTAGGAGAGCGATATGATGATTATGCGCTGGCATGGGATAAAATTCCACCTACGAAATTCGAGAAACTGAACTATTTCAATATCCAGGCGCTGGAAAAAGCAAGTGCAGACAGAATGGCTAAAAACAGCAATTATCAGTTGTTATTAGAATCTGCTCAATGGAGAGAAAAACTGGATAAAGAAGAAAATATCACTTTGAATATCACCAAGTTCAACGAGCTGATGAAGAACAGAAAGTCTCAGATTGAAAAGTTCAAGGCTCTGACAAAATTTGAAAACGGACTTCAGTTCATGATGTATCCAAGTGAAATTGAAAGAGAGAAAAAAGATGAAGCTTTCAAGAAAAAATCTGAAATGTGGATCAAGAATCTGAAAAAAGATCTTTACCTGCAGGAAGCAATGAATATTGTATCAGATATGGGAGCTAAATCCTAAACATAAAAAAACCGTTAATGAAAAATTAGCGGTTTTTTTATTGAATACAGTAGATTACTTAATTTCTACACATCCCACTCTTCCTCCGGCATTTCCGGTAGGCTGAGTATGGAAATCATCCGCTGCTGCGTGTACAATAAGACCTTTTCCGATGATGTTTTTAGATTCATCTGTACAGCCCAGACACCATTTGTCTGTCTTGAAAGTCAATGTTGCAGTTCCGTTCTGATCAGCAACCAGGTTTCCTATATCTCCCATATGGAAATGTTCAGCTCCCCATTTACCATGATCATTCTTGGAAGGATTCCAGTGACCGCCTGTAGAAGTTCCGTCTGCTGCAGAACAGTCTCCTTTTTCATGAATGTGTACTGCATGGATTCCAGGAGTAAGGTTGGTAATATCCAGCTTCATTGTTACTTCATTTCCATTTTGAGTAAACTTCGCTGTTCCTCCTGTCTGTGTTCCGCTTTTGGCATTTACCGAGTATGTTTTTGTTGTTCCGCACGAAACGGCAAAAACGGCAAATCCCGCCAATAATGCTAATGTTTGTACTTTCATTTGTTAAATGATTTATAGTGATTTTACGATAAATTTAAAAAAGATTTTCCAAAAGGCTTTATGATCTCACTCTTTTTTGAAAAACTTAGTTTGAACGGTACTGCAATCCGGCTTGTTTTAACCTTAAATTCTGAAAGGTTGTCTGAAGGATAACTTCTTTAAAAAGAGGCGAAAAAAAGCTTATTTTTAGTCTTTAGAAAGTAACTTATTAATCCAGGATCTGCAGTAACAAAAATTAGAGCATGATTATTCTGTATACATTCATTAATGAAACAAATCACCGGTCTCTTCTTGACAGGTATCTGCCTGTTTTTTCTCAGGAAAATAAACAGAATATCCTGAGATACAGGAGGTGGCAGGATGCTCAGCTTTCCTTACTGGGAAAAGTCCTTTTACAATATGGATTAAAGACTTATTATAACATTTCTGATACTGAAACAGATGTTCTCACTAATAAAAAACCTTATTTAAAAGGAAATGATCTTCATTTTAATATATCCCATTCCAAAGATCTTGTTGCCTGTGCTATTGCAGAATATACCTTGGGAATAGATATTGAATGTAATGATCAGAAAATTAACTATCAGGATTTTATATTTCAAATGACCGACAAAGAGCTTCAGGAAATCCAAGATTCTGAGGATCAGATGAAACAATTTTTCACGTATTGGACACGAAAAGAAGCCGTAATAAAGGCCCATGGAGCCGGAATGATGCTTCCGCTGGATTCTTTTGAAATAGTCAATAATGAATGCCATATTTTGGGTGAAAAGTTCTTTACCAAAGAGATTTTCATTCATAAAGAGTATCATAGCTGTATTGCCTCTTCAGATCAGAAAATTAAAGAGGTGATGCCGCTTATTAAATACATTGAAGAAGATATTTTACTATAAAAATGAAACAGGGCTCTGATAATAGCAATAAAAGACAACTTAATTCCGCTATGGAAAAATATCTTTGTGAACTAACAACTTTGAAGTGGAAGAATATAAAATACGGATTGTAAAAACAATTCAATATATTGACAGCCATATTGATGAAGATCTGTCTCTGGAAAAAGTTTCAGAGGTAAGTGCCTATTCACCTTTTCATTTTCACAGAATATTTAAGCTGGTTACAGGGGAAACCCTTCAGAACTATATTACCAGAAAGAAAATAGAAAAAAGTGCCCTTCATCTGGCGGTTCATAAAAATAGGGAAATCAAAGATATCTATTGGGATCTGGGTTTCTCTAACCATTCAGTTTTTTGTAAGACATTTAAAAAATATTACGGTCTGGCTCCCACAGAATTTCGCAGATCAGCTCCGGAGAAGTTTCACAAGATTTTACAAATACAAAGCAAGAACGGACAAGTGGATACAGTTTTCAGCCAATACATTTGCAACATTGAAAACCTGTTAAACTGGACTAAAATGAATTTAAAAATCGAAGTAAAAGAAATGCCGGAAATGAATCTGGCATCCGTGATGAGCCTTGGAATTGCCAATGTAGAACCTTCTTTCAACCTTTTAATAGACTGGGCAAAAAAGAAAAGCCTTTTTCCTCGGGAGAATGTGAAAATGATTTCTGTGTATCATGACAGCTGCAAAATAACACCTCTCGATAAAGTAAGAATCCATGCCTGTATGCTTTTGGATGAAAGACTTTTAAAACAGGAGGGAGAAGTATTTCCCGAAACGATACATGGCGGAAAATACATTGTGGGAAGTGGTGAAGTTACTTTGGATGACTTTGAACAATGCTGGGTTTCTATGTTTTTGTGGATGAATGAGAACAATTATTCTACACGAAGAACCTTTCCCTATGAGATCTATCACACCAATTTTAAAGAACATCCGGAAGGAAAGATGATCGTGGATTTTTGTATTCCTGTTCATTAATTACCATTCGGAAGCAAAAGAATGCCTTTCAGTAATAATTTTTTTACAGAAGGGCATTTCTTATCCTATTTTTGATCCAGAAAACAATAAAAATGAAAACACAAGGACAAAACATCCTGTTTCTGATTCTCCTTCTCACCTCCATTATGGGATATTCCCAGGTGAAAATATCAGGAAAAGTATCCTTCAAAAATAAAGGAGTAAGTGAAGTAAACGTGACTTTAAAAGATACTTATGACGGTGCTACCACAGATGCTCAGGGTAATTTTACCTTTGAAACTTCGGAAAAAGGACCTCACAAAATAACGTTTGCCCATCCGAAATATGAAAATGTAGAGAGAGATATTTCTATTGAAAACCAAGATGTTTCGTTGAATATTGATCTTAAAGAACAGATCAGTGAGATTGATGCAGTAGTTGTTTCTGCCGGATCTATTGAAGCCAGCGATAAGAAAAGAGCAACAGCGCTGCTTACCCCAATTGATATTTATACAACGGCAGGAGCAGACGGACAGATTTCTTCAGCATTGACCTATCTTCCTGGAGTGCAGAAAGTAGGGGGAACGGAAGGTCTGTTTATCCGCGGAGGCACAGGAACGGAATCTAAAATTTTTATGGATGGTAGTCTTATCAACAATTATTTTTCGAACTCTGTTCCGGGGATTGCGGGTAGAGATCAGTTCAATACTTCACTTTTTAAAGGAAATATATTTTCAAGTGGTGGATATTCTGCGCTATATGGGCAGGCTCTTTCAGGAGCATTGATGCTGGAAAGTGTTGATCTTCCGGATGAGAGTTCTTACAGTTTAGGTGTTTCACCTATTTTCTTGAGTGCCGGATTTCAAAAGCTGGGAGATAATAAAAACTATTCCTATGGCGCTACAGCAGGGTATTCTCTTTTAAGCCTGATGCAAAAGGTATTCAATTTTAATACCGATTTTTTTGAAGCACCACAAGGACTTAACGGAGATGTGAATTTCAGATTTAAAACAAAGTCAGGAGGTTTCTTTAAATACTATGGAATGTTTAATTCCAATAAAATGGGTGTAAGATCAGAAAGTCTTGAACCCGGATCCGCTTTCAGTCTGGTAAAACTGAACGGAAAAAATACTTTTCATAATCTGTCATTTAAACAGAAATTTGGAAAGTATCTTCTGAATGTGGGTGGTTCTTATTCATACAATAAATCTGACCTTCATTTTTCTACAGAAACGAATGATGTTGAAGCGAACAGAAGCCAGCTTCTGACTGATGGAAATTATCTGAATTTCAAAGCTGTTCTGGAAAGAAAAATCAACAAAATAAGTGCCGTGAGAGGAGGATTTGAATTGAATAATACCGATGAAAATCTGAATTTTGAGACCATACAGAAACATTATACAGATTTAATTTCTGCGGCCTTCGTGGAAACGGATCTTGGTTTCAGTAATGCATTGTCAGCGAAGATAGGAGTAAGAGCAGAGCATTCCTCATTTTTAGGAAAGAACAATATTGCTCCTCGTTTTGCGATCGCATACCGCCTTGCAAAAGATTGGACAACCTCATTAGCGTACGGACTTTTCTACCAAAACCCGGAAAGCAAGTACATCAATGGTCCTGCAAATCTTGACTTTCAGCAATCTCAACATTATATTTTTCAGGTTCAGAGAGCGTCAGAGGGCAGAACTCTACGTTTTGAAGCGTTTTACAAAAAATACGATCAGTTGATCAAAACATTTAATGTTAACCCGGATAAGGAGCAAAATCAGCAAACCCAGTCTGCTTTAAACAACAGTGGATATGGATATGCAAAAGGAGTGGAATTCTTCTGGAGAGATAATAAAAAAACATTTGAAAATATTGATTACTGGATCAGTTACTCATACCTGGATTCAAAAAGAGATTTTCTTAATTATCCGGTAAGCCTGCAGCCAAGTTTTGCTGCCGAACATACCCTTTCGGCAGTGGCTAAAAGATTTATTCCGGAATGGAAACTGGGAGTGAATTTATCTTATACGTATGCAAAAGGACGTCCTTACTACGATATCGCTTCCAAATTTGAAAAAGGACAGACCGTTAACTATACCCGAACAGAAGGAAGATTAAAAGATTACAATACTTTGAATTTCAGTATTAATTATCTTCCCAATATCGGTAAAAAAGATGCAAAAGCGTTTCCGGTATTTGTATTGAGTATCAGTAATATTTTAGGATCCAAAAATGTATATGGTTACAATTTCTCTGCTAATGGATCCAGAAGCTCAGCCATCGTTCCGCCAGTCAACACTTTTGTATTCATTGGAGCATTTATAAGTTTTGGAGTAGACAAAACAGATGATGCCATCAATAATAATTTATAAAAACATATCTTAGAACACACAAACATAACTCACTTTTAAAATTTGATATCATGAAAAAATACCTTTTAAGTTTTGCTTTAGCTTTTGTGAGCTTAACAGCTTTTGCACAGGCAGATTATGACAAAATAATATCTGAAAAAATTGCAAGAATAGAGACCTGTAAAACCTCGGAAGATTTCCAGACCCTGGCCAATGATTTCCAGAGAATAGGAAGCAAAGAGAGCACAAAATGGCTTCCGGCATACTATGCCGCATTTTCTTATATCCAAAAAGGAAGAACACAGATGAGAGACGGCAAAATGCAGGAATTGGATGGTATCGCAGATCAGGCCGAAAAACACCTTTCCATGGCTCAGAATCTTGCCGGAACTGATAATGCGGAAATACACCTGCTGAGAAAAATGTCTTATTCCCTGAGAATGATGGTGAATCCTGCACAACGTTATATGACCGATGGAGCGAGAGCTGCTGAGGAAATGAGCATTGCAGAGAAATTAGATCCTTCAAACCCGAGAATTGCTCTTATCAAGGCAGAAGATGTGTATTTTACGCCGGAACAGTACGGAGGAAGCAAAGCCAAAGGATTGGAAATGTTTAAAGATGCTCAGGCAAAATTTAAAGCATATAAACCCAAGACGGCTTTAGATCCCAGCTGGGGAAAAGCAGAAGCAGATTATTTCTTAAGCTTACCTGTTGAAAAAGCAAAATAATTTTCACTGTATTTATATCCATTAACCTTCATTCGTGAAGGTTTTTTTATACCATTCAGAAATGAAAATCAGCCCTTCGGTAACAATTAATTTTTGATACCTTTAATAAAAACTAATTTTGAGTCAAGAAAACAGATCATGAAACGGAAAAACTTTATCGTACTATTCTGGGTATCACTTGCAGTCTCCATGTTTTTCTTTTTTGTCTTTACAGAAGAAAAGAATCTTGAAAACTTTTTATATACCCTGCTTATCTCTTTTATTTATTCTTTTGTATTGGGAGGAGGAAACGGAATGCTGAACAGTTTTCTGAATAAAAAAATCCCATGGTCGGAGGCTACAACCAAAAGAGCGGTTATCAGTATTATTTCAATTATTGTTGCCAATTTTGTGCTGGTCTATTTTTGCAATTATGTCAATTTTGTACTTATTCAAAAAGCAGCTACTACAGAAGAGTTTTTTCTGGGAAAATATAATTTCCTTAATTGGTTTACCATCAATATTGCGTTGTTGATTTCAGCTTTCCTTCATGCCAGAAGTTTTATGGAAGAGCTGAAAAAGACTTCCAGAAAAGAAGTGGTGGAACAGAAGCTTATCGCCAAATCCGCCAATGCGCAGTTTGAAAGTTTAAAGAACCAGCTGGATCCCCATTTTCTTTTTAATTCCTTGAATGTTTTAAGCTCCCTTATTGACGAAAACCCAAGACAGGCTCAGAAGTTTACCGCTTCAATGTCAAAGATTTACCGGTATGTACTTGAACAGAAAGATAAAGAGCTGGTAACAGTAGAGGATGAAATAGAATTTGCCAAAACCTATTGTGAACTTTTAAAAACAAGGTTTGAAGACAGTGTAGATTTCACGTTTGATGTTCCCAAAGAAGATTATCAGAAATATGTAGTTCCATTGGCGCTGCAGTTACTGTTGGAAAACTGTATCAAGCACAATTTTGCTACATCATCAAAACCTTTGACCATCAGAATTTTTTCAGACGGAAAGACCCTTTGTATTGAAAATAATCTGCAGATAAGAGAACAGATCAAAGAGAGTTCAGGAATTGGTCTTGCCAATATTGTACAGCGTTATTCCTTACTTACGGAGAGAAATGTTTTCATAGAAAAATCTGAAGATCATTTTAAAGTAAAACTTCCAATGCTGATTGCTAAGCCACAAGTTTCCACATCAAAACCCGAAGATGATTCTGCCGCTTACAAACGGGCACAAAAAAGAGTGAAAGAGATTAAAAGTTTTTATATGAATTTGATTTCTTACTGTACCGTATGCTCGTTTTTAATCTTTATTAATCTTTTTACAAGCAGCAAAAATCATTGGTTCTGGTTTCCTGTACTGGGATGGGGAATAGGAGTTGCTTCTCATGCATTCCAGGTGTTTGGAGTAGGAGAATCATGGCAGGAAAAGAAGATTCGTGAAATTATGAACAAACAAAAAAAATAGAAAAATGGGAACATTCGATGAAAACGATATTGAATACCAACGTGCCAGAAGACAGGTAGAAAGGTTACGGGGATTTTATGGGCATTTATTCGCTTATATCGCAGTGAATGCAATGATTGTAGTCTACAATTATACGAATCTGAAACCCGGTGAAAGCTATTTTCAGTTTAAAAACTTTTTTACCGCTACTTTCTGGGGAATAGGACTTGCAGCACATGCTGTTACCGTTTTTCTTCCTCGTGTTAATTTTATCAGGAAATGGGAAGATAAGAAGATTAAGGAACTGATGGATAAACAGAAAGATCACTAAAGAAATTGTCTTTTTTTAAAATACTTTTAAATTTAAATTTATTGAAAATGAATGCTTTGTCAACGCTGTTTTATATTTCAATGGCCGCTTGGTTTCTCACCGAATTCCTTTACAAGAATATGCTGAAATCCGGTAAAGAAGATCAAAAGAACAAGGATAAATCCACCCTGAATATCTTATGGCTGGCCATTCCATTTTCTATTGCAAGTTCAATATTCATGTCCTATAACACTCATGTTCCAATGGCTGACGGTAATTGGATTCTATATCTTGGTGAATTTTTTATTCTTATCGGGATTATTGTCAGATATGTGATCATCAGATCTCTGGGGAAATATTTTACGGTAGATGTTACCATCAGACAGGATCATAAAATTAAAAAAGAAGGGTTTTATAAATATCTGAGACACCCTTCCTATGCTTTTTCTCTGTTGACCTCGCTTGGACTTGGCCTGTATTTAAATAACTGGCTTTCATTGATCTTTGCTTTTGTTCCTCCTTTTTTAGCCTTTGCTTACAGGATAAAAATTGAAGAACAGACTCTCGTGGAGCAGTTCGGGGATGAATACATTGAATACCGAAAAAGTACTAAGAAACTCATCCCGTTTATCTATTAATTACAGGATTTTACCATTCGGAGAACATATTCTACCATTCGGTAATATAAAATTGATGGGAGACCTTTTCCTGACCTACCTTTGAATCAAGAAAAAACAAAATCAACCTTTTAAAACCAAACATTATGGAAATTTTACCTGACAAAGAAACAATTGCTTACAGAAAAGCATCAAGAAGAGTAAAAGACTTAAAAGAATTTTATGGAAACCTTACTTCTTATGGTATTGTTATTCCTTTTTTAGCAATCCTGAATCTTGTAACGGCGCCCGGATATTTATGGTTTCTATGGCCTGCACTGGGATGGGGAGTAGGAATTGCATTTCATGCCATCAGTGTATTTGGAATTGGGAAAAGCTGGGAAGAACGAAAAATAAAAGAACTGATGGAGAAGGATCAAAAGCAGAAAATAAAAACACTATAAACAATAATAACTAAAAAACTTATATCATCATGGATTACGAAGCTGCCCAAACCAGAACCCACAATATCAGAAAATTCTATAAAAGCATTTTTATATTTGCCCTATTTGCCGTTCTTATCATTCCTGATGATATTTTTGGCGAAAAGATGATTAGATTTCATTTGTTTGACAGATATACCATTCTTGCAATCTGGGGGTTTATTATCCTTGTAAAAGCGGTAAAACTGTTTCTTTTTGATTCCGAATGGGAAAAAGATATGATTGAAAAAGAGCTTAAAAAAGAGAAAAAGCCAATAAACTATTAAAATCTGTCCGCTTTTATCTAACTTTATTTTCCAAAACCTGAAAACCAAAATTAAAACTCAATGATCAAAACTGTCATTATAGAAGATGAAAAACCTGCTTCAAGGAAATTAGAGAGAATGCTGAGTATTTTTCCTGAAATTGAAGTAGTTGCTAAAATAGAATCAGTGGAAGAGGGAGTGGCCTGGTTTTCTGAAAACGAGCATCCGCAGCTGATTTTTTCAGATATTGTTTTAGGGGACGGATTGTCCTTTGATATCTTCGAAAAAGCACCCACCAAAGGTTTCATTATTTATACGACAGCCTTTGACCAGTACACACTGAAAGCCTTCAAGCTGAACAGTATTGATTATCTTTTAAAACCTATTCTTGATGAAGATCTGGAAGGTGCAGTGGAAAAGTTTAAGTCGTTCATTCCTGCTAACGATACCAATGGCTCTCAGGATATCAAGCAGCTGATCAGAAAAGAAAAATCTACACTATCAAGAGTTTTGGTTAAAATTGGATATAATCTAAAAATTATACAAACTCACGAAATAAGCTGCTTTTTCAGTGAAAATAAAATCGTTTACCTTCAGACCGAGGATCGTACTTATCCCTCAGATTTTACGCTTGATGAGCTGGAAGATGTTCTGGATGAGAAGAAGTTTTTCCGTGTGAACCGACAGTTTATTATCAGTTCAGATTATATCAAAAACATTCATACTTCGCCTTACTATAAAGTGGATCTGGAGTTTCAGCCTGAAGAGGAAATTACAGTAAGCAGAGACCGTGTGAAAGATTTTAAAGACTGGTTGGTCAGTTAAAGATTAACTTAAAAACAAGCACCATGGAGCTTATATTATTATTCTTTAAACTATTCCTTTCTATCTTTTATCCTTGAAAATTAAGGGAATAGCTAATTGCTATAAAAATCGCTGGCAGATTTTACAAACTGATGAAAGGCTTCTGTAACCTCTTTTTTATGCTTATGGGTAAGTGGAAAAGGAACCATATGGGAATATTCAAATGGAAAATCATGGATTTCAATATCAACATTAATATTCCTGTAACCTCCCTGCAGCGTATTTAAAGCTTCTATGGGTGGGGCAACACTATCTTTCTCCAATACATATGCTTTGATCTGAGATTGAATTTCCTGAATTCTTTCCTCTCTTTCCTTTTGAAAATAATTGTAACGGAGCATTTTTTTGAACCAGCTTTCCTGTGGATGTAAAGCTTCAGTCTGATAGTGTTTCAGACGGGAATCTGACTTAAAATCCGAACTCAGGAGTTCTGTAAAAACCGACTGCATTTTAACCGTTGCCTGAGTGTCCATAATGTATTTGGATATCGGAAACATTCTGTCGATGGTCATTCCTCCACAGAAACAGAAAACTTTAGATTGGGTAAAATAGCGATGTGGATCTGCCATCTTGATCATCATCGAAAGAAAAGATCCTATAGAATACCCGAATAAATCCAGATCTGCTTCTCGGGAAATGCTATTGATTTTACCGCTTTTAATGTCTTTTACCACCTCCGTAATATCAGAATATGTCTGAAGTCCCGACCAGAAAATTCTTTGAGGATGAGCTTCCAGCCGGGAACTTATGGCTGCATTTACATAAGAGTAATTCATGTTTTCCGGATACTTTTTCTTCCTGAAATTAGCGACTTCCATCATGTGGTGGCGGTCACTCCAGATCGCTTCTGCGCGGTCCATATGAAAAGCAATCGGGAACAGAATAATGGCTTTCTGTGTTCTTTGGGCAAGCTCATAAGCCCATGGCAGATATTTATCCCATTTCTTTTCGTTCAGGCCATGGAAGAAAAAAATGCATCCGGCGGCTGTTTCAGTGTCGGCCCTTTTCAGAATATGATACTTAAACTTTTTATTACATTCAATCTCAAAATCCCTGATGTCTACAGCAGGATTGCCGTACAAGAAATAGTTCTTTTCATTAATACTAAGTTTTTGTTGATGTTTGCTGCAATGCTGGTTTTCTGAGCCATAAAGCAGATCAGAAACTTTAGATTCAAAAGGAATTGATTCCATCGTTATATTCAGTTCCTTGAGTTCAATCATGTCTTTTCCGGAATCAAAATGACTCTTCAAAACTTCATACAATTCATAATATTCCATAGCGAGACGATTGAGGGGTTCATAATTAGAACTATCAAGTTAGAGAATTATTGCGGTAATCAGTTGATTTTTAGTGGTTAAATGTATTCTGGGCATAAGAGAAATAAAATAAAACCCGAAGCAAGCCAGCTCCGTGATTATAATATATAGATTGATAAGCATGTTTACTCTTATTCTTTTTCCATGGGTTTATTTTCATATTGCTGTACGGTAACAGCGGTGAGGGCTATCATAAGGATACATAATACAAGATCTGCTTTTTCCGGATGAAAAATTTCCTGATAGAGATTATATCCTGCAAGCATTGATACGAAGAAGATAAGAGCATTATTGGCAGAAGCAGATGGGTTTTTAATTGTTGTTTTCATAGGGATATTTTTGTTGTTATTTATCCAGTAAGTATGACAACTTTTAAAACGTTACAACGCTTTTTCAGAAAATAATCTTTTTCTTTCGAACTATTAACCCAAGTAATTTTTGATGGGTAACTATCTGTAATCAATCCTGTTAGATTCTGTGTCTTCAAGTTGTTTAATAATAGATTCAGGAATCTCATCACTATCAATAGGGAAACTGACGGAGTCCGAAATAAAGTTTTTTCTGTCGGCTTTTCTGAAGATTTCAAACAAAGCAATCGGCTCCTGATTGAAACTGATACAGGTGCTTATGAAGTGGATTTCGTGGAGTTTATAGTCCGGATTTTTAAGCTTTTCTTTAATATCCTTTATTCTTGAAATGAAATGCCTTTGACGGATAAAGGTATTGCTATTCATGATGATAAATACATAATCCGAATAAGCAGTTACCTTACCGAAATATTTATGATGATCCCCGCCGCTTCTTTCAATAAAATATTCTCCGGCGGTTTCAGACTTATAAATTTCCATCGCAGAACGCCATATACGGTCTTCTTTTGCCATTAAAGGATTGTCAGGAAGATTTCTGTTATAAGAATACCAACAGCCTACCAAACGGTCTAAAAGAGCGGTATTCAGATTCACATTATTCATATCAATCTTCAGATCATTAAAATTGAAGGATTCTGTATTGGAATTAATAAAATCTATATAGTTCGAATACCCAAGAACCCTGACAATAAGACTGAGCTTAGCAAGATTAGGTCTGCTCAGAACTGCATTTTCATTCTGTCTGAATTTCTTCAATTTATTGATAATCAGATGCTCATAGAGATAATTGTTGCCCAGAAGATCAGGCTTTTTTTGAATGCTTTTCTCTGAATAATCATTAATAATCAGTTCGTTAAGCTCTGCGCTTATATAAGACCATTCCGTTTTGGTAACATCTTCCCAATGGTTTTTCTTTAAAAACTGCCGGCTTAAGAAATTCATAAGTTTCTCAAGATGATGAATATCTTCCTTTTTCATGGTATCTATTTATAAGACTAATTTAAGATTTTTATCAAACAAAAAAAGACTTTTAAGAGACTTTTATATTTTAAAATCCATTGATATTTGAATAGAAAATAAAAAACAAAACAATGGAAACAAAAATGGTATTAAAAGACGAAATCCTTTGGAAACGGATACAGGATTTTTCTCTGGATGCTCCCGGTGTTGATTTTCCCTTCTCAAAAAAACTGGCAAAAGAAGAACACTGGAGCCTTAATTTTGCCCATAAGGCGATTGAAGAATATAAAAAGTTTATTTATCTCTGTTGTATTATTCCCCATGGGGCTTCTCCCAGCAAAATAGTAGATAAAGTATGGCATATGCATCTGATTTATACCCAGAATTATTGGGAGGAGTTTTGTCCCCATATTCTAAAAAGACCACTTCATCATCATCCTTCCAAAGGAGGAAACAGGGAGAAAGAAAAACATCAGAACTGGTTTCAGGATACATTGGTAAACTACCGGGAAGTATTTAAACAGGAAGCTCCTGAAGAAATCTGGAAAGAACTGAAAGAAAAATCAAGACTGCAGTCCTGGATAAAAAAGATGGCTTTTTTTGCTCCGATCTTTATTGTACTGCTTTTATTCTCATGTACGGAAGGAGAAGGATTTACCGGATTCCTTGTTACAGGAGTCGTATTTGGGATTATTTTCATTCTGGGAACAATCGTATCTGTCATAGGAAATAATGAAGTTTCTGATCCTAACAGAAAAGATAAACCAAACAATGAGGGAGGAAGTTGTGGCAGCTCTGGCTGCAGCGGAGGTGGCGGTTGTGGAGGCGGCTGCGGGGGTTGTGGAGGATGTGGTGGCTGCGGAGGATAAAAACTAATCATTATGAAAAAGATCATTATTCATACAGTTCCGGTTGTAATAAGTGTTGTATGGCTTGTAGGAGTACATCACACATTTAATCCGGTTATTCTTAAAGGACCAGACTTTCTGAATTTCTATTTAACTCTGATTATTGGGTTCTATGCTTCGGTTTTCTGTTTAAGTTCTTTGAATGAAATGATTTCAAGAACGACTCTTTATTTTGCGGGACTGATTTTCCTATTGGGAATCATCAAACTGATAAGAGGCGTGATGTTGGAAAAGCCCATTGGATTTTTAGTTATGATTTTAATAGCAGAAATTATTGTTACATTGATTTTTATGTTGAATCATGTCAATAAAAAGATGAAGTGATACATCTGTATAAAAAAGAAACCCGAAACAAAAATGTTCCGGGCTTTATAATGTGTGGTTGATATTAAATATCTTTCTTTTTTTCTTTTACGGGCTGATAGCCATATTTTCGAACCATAACGGAAGTCAGGACTACTAAAATAAGACTGATCGCAATATTCGAGTTTTCCGGATGTACAATTGCCTGATAGAAATTATAGCCAAAAACGGCAGATACAATAGCGATCAGGATATTGTTTACGTAAGCATACTGGTTTCTTGTCGTTGTTTTCATAGTAATTTTATTGTTATTTACTCAGTAAGTAAGACAACTTAGAAAACGTTACAGAAAAATTTTAAAAAAATTCCAGAACCCTCAAATCGATAATTCTATAATCCCGAAACACGAACCTCGGATCCCTTATGCAATCACACCACTTCCGATAAGTTCCTCATCCATATACCATGAAGCAAACTGTCCTTCCGCAATTGCAGACTGAAGTTCATCAAACTCAATATACAATGCATTTTCAAACTGATACAGCGTTGCTTTCTGCAAAGCCTGTCTGTATCGGAATCTGGCCATTACTTCCATAGATTCTCCATTCTGAAGCTTCATATCTTCACGAACCCAGTGCAGCTCAGAATTATCTATTTTCAGTGCTTTTTTGTGGAGACCAGGGAAGTGACTTCCTTCTCCCACGAAAATGATATTGTTTTCCATCTCTCTGGAGATAATAAAACAGCTTTCTTTGTGTCCGCCTATTCCAAGGCCACGGCTTTGTCCGATGGTGAAAAACTGGGCTCCCTGATGTTTCCCGATTACTTTTCCGTCAGATTTTTTATAATTGATTTTTCTTGATAAAAACTCAAGTTCTTCTTCTTTAGATGAGAATTCAGGTTTTTCTTCAGAAAAAAGAGGTGAATCTTTGAAAATTTCTACAATTTCACCTTCGTTGGGTTTTAATTGCTGTTGTAAAAATTGCGGAAGACTTACTTTTCCGATAAAACATAATCCCTGAGAATCTTTTTTATCTGCTGTTACCAGCCCGATTTCTTTTGCAATTTCTCTTACCTGAGGCTTTGTAAGTTCTCCGATAGGAAATAACGCTTTTGAAAGCTGGTCCTGGCTTAGCTGACACAGGAAATAAGACTGGTCTTTATTATTATCTTTTCCAGCCAGAAGATGGAAAATTTCTTTACCATTCTCATCAAAAGTGGAATTTACCCTGGCATAATGTCCTGTTGCAACCTTATCTGCGCCCAAAGACATTGCCGTTTTCATAAACACATCGAATTTTACTTCTCTGTTACACAATACATCAGGGTTGGGAGTTCTGCCTTTTTCGTATTCGGCAAACATATAGTCAACAATGCGCTCCTTGTAAAGTTCACTCATATCTATCACCTGGAAAGGAATTCCAAGCTTTTGGGCTACCATAAGGGCATCATTACTGTCCTCAATCCAGGGACATTCATCTTCTAATGTTACGGAAGCATCGTTCCAGTTTCTCATGAATAAAGCCACTACCTCATGGCCTTGCTGCTGCAGCAAATAAGCTGTAACACTAGAATCTACACCTCCGGAGAGGCCTACTACTATTTTCATTGTATTTCAATTTTACGAAACTCTTAACGGGAGTTCTTAGTTTGATGCGGCAAAAATACGATTAATAAAGTCGTAAAAAAACCATAATTTTAAACATTGATAAAAACGATATTAATCGTGATCATCATCTTACCGCACTGATAGCAAGTGAAGGGAAGATAAAAAATCATCAAAATATAAAATATCTAGATATGAAAAAGTTTATTATTTCTATGATGCTGATAGGTTCAGGATCAGTATTTTCCCAGGTTTCAGTAGGTGCACCGGTACAGGAAAACAGCAAATGGACTTTCGGAGGAGGAATTGGAGTAGGTTTCGGAAGCAATAGTGCTTTTAATTTGTCGGCCTCACCCAGAGTAGGCTACAGGCTTACCAATGATCTTGAAGGTGGAGTTGTTGGAAGTGTTTCGTGGCAGACTTCTGATTATTATAAATCAACGATGTTCGGAGTAGGTCCTTTTGTCAATTATTATTTTGCCAGATCATTTTATGTGGGAGCCAACTATCAACATTATTTTGTTGACTATAAAGATAAGTACTATGATTATAAATACAATACAGAAGAAAATGCATTGTATGTGGGAGGAGGATACATGCAGAGAATCGGGAATAACTCCTTTATGCAGCTGGGTTTGATGTATAATGTGCTTTGGAAGCAGAATTCCAGTGTGTTTTCCAGTGGCCTGATCCCGAATATCGGTTTTGTGGTGGGACTTTAATATTTGATTGATCAATATAAACGGGCTTTAGCCAAAACGTATAAAAACAAAAATCCCCGGGAAACTTTCCCGGGGATTTTCTATTTGAAATTAAATTATTTATGATTGAGAAGACTTCTCTGCGGATTTCTTAGCTTTTTGCGTTTTTCCGATCAATCCGTCTTTTGCTTCATTAAGGTCAAGAACTACGGTTTCTCCTTCATTCAATTGCTTGTTTACCAGCATTTCTGCCAATAAGTCTTCAATATACTTCTGGATGGCACGTTTCAATGGTCTTGCCCCGAAATCTTTATCCCATCCTTTTTCAGAAATAAAGTCTTTCGCTTCTTCAGTAAGATCAACTTTATATCCTAATTTTTCAAGTCTGCCATAAAGCTTGTTCAGTTCAATATCGATAATTTTCTTGATATCATCCTGTACAAGAGAGTTGAAGATTACAATATCATCAATTCTGTTTAAGAATTCTGGAGCAAATGCTTTTTTAAGAGCACTTTCAATGGTACTTCTTGCTCTGGAATCTGAAGTTGTTTTCTTCGCAGAAGTTCCGAACCCTACACCGTCTCCAAAGTCTTTAAGATCTCTGGTTCCGATGTTTGAGGTAAGAATAATGATGGTATTTCTAAAGTCAATTTTTCTTCCTAAACTGTCAGTAACGTGTCCTTCATCCAAAATCTGTAACAGAATATTGAATACATCAGGGTGAGCTTTTTCAATCTCATCCAAAAGAACCACAGCATAAGGCTTTCTTCTTACTGCTTCTGTCAGCTGACCACCTTCTTCGTATCCTACGTATCCCGGAGGCGCACCTACCAATCTTGAAACAGCAAATTTCTCCATGTATTCACTCATGTCTATTCTGATCAGAGATTCATCAGATTCGAAAAGTTCTCTTGCCATTACTTTCGCCAGCTCTGTTTTACCAACTCCGGTTGTTCCAAGGAAAATAAAGGTACCGATTGGGCGGTTAGGATCTTTAAGACCAGCTCTGTTTCTTTGAATAGCTTTCACTACTTTTTTCACAGCATCTTCCTGACCAATCACTTTTCCGTTCAGTTTCTCATCCATTTGGGCAAGTTTGTCAAGCTCGTTCTTACCAACTTTCGTTACCGGAACACCACTCATCATAGAAACTACTTCCGCTACATTTTCTTCCGTTACGGTTTCTTTTTTCTCTTTTACATCTTTATCCCATTTTTCCTGAGCAGCATTCAGTTCCATTTGAAGACGTTCCTCTTCATCTTTCAGCTTTCTTGCTTCAAGGTAATCCTGTGCTTTTACCGCTTTCTGTTTCAGTTCTTTGATGTCTTCGATTTTCTTTTCAAAATCAATGATTTCAGTAGGAACTTTCATATTCTTGATATAAACACGAGATCCTGCTTCATCCATGGCATCAATAGCTTTGTCTGGTAAGAAACGGTCTGTAATATATCTTGAAGTCAAATTGACACAGGCCAAAATAGCTTCAGGAGTATAGATTACATTGTGATGTTCTTCATATTTATCTTTGATCTGATTCAAAATCTGAACAGTCTCATCAATAGAAGTAGGCTCCACCATTACTTTCTGGAATCTTCTTTCTAAAGCCCCGTCTTTTTCAATATACTGACGGTACTCATCCAGAGTTGTTGCCCCGATGCATTGAATTTCACCTCTTGCTAAAGCCGGCTTGAACATATTGGAAGCATCTAAACTTCCTGTAGAACTTCCTGCTCCTACAATGGTATGAAGCTCATCAATAAATAAGATGACATCTCTGTTTTTCTCCAGTTCCGTCATGATGGCCTTCATTCTTTCTTCAAACTGACCACGGTATTTAGTTCCGGCAACTAAACTTGCCAGGTCTAAAGTGATCACACGTTTTCCGTAAAGAACTCTCGACACTTTTTTCTGTTGAATTCTTAGGGCTAAACCTTCAGCAATGGCCGATTTACCAACTCCCGGCTCCCCGATAAGAAGAGGGTTGTTTTTCTTTCTACGTGATAAGATCTGAGAAACTCTCTCAATTTCTTTTTCACGCCCGATTACTGGGTCCAGTTTTCCATCTCTGGCCAAAGAAGTAAGGTCTCTACCAAAGTTATCCAATGTAGGCGTTTTACTTTTTGCAGACCCTAGATTTCCTGTAGGCTTTCTCATTTGCTCAAATTCTTCTCTCTCATCATCATCATCGTAAGCACTCATTTGTGGTGCCTGCCCTGAATTTTTAAGCATAGTCTGGTATTCTCTTGAAACTCCTTCGTAGTCGATGTCATAAGCTCCCAGAATATTTGAAGTAGGATCCTCATATTTATAAAGAATACCTAAAAGCAGGTGAACGGTATTAATTTCATTGCTTTTATATTGTCGGCATTCTAACTCTGCACGTTTAATAGCATGATCTGCCATCTTAGTGAAAGAAATATTGGTAACCTCCTCAGAAATAGGATTAAGACTTGCTGTATTTAGAGTTTCAATTTTTCTTCTGATTTGTGTTAAATCCGCATTAAGGTTTTGAAGGATTTCTTTTGCAGAGTTTTCCGTTTTTATAATACCTAAAAGTAGATGTTCTGTATTAAGAAATTCACTTTTCAGCCGTTTAGCTTCGCTTTTGCTTTGTTTGAACACCTGGCTCAAACCTTGTGAAAACTTATAATCCATAATATATCTCATTAGAACAAAGGCAACATTACCTTTTATTCATTATCTAAATTACAAATATTTTACCAAAAATCAATTAATGACTTTATGGCAGTAAAAAATTTTATTATCTTATTGAAAATGATTAAGTTTGTTATCCTTAAAAATCTCTCATGACCCCTGAAATTACTACTTACATCGGATATTCCGCTTCAGTTTTTATCGTGCTGAGTTTCATACTGAAAGATGTAAGAAAAATTAGAATTGTCAACATGATTGGCTGTTTTTGTTTTGTCATTTATGGCTTTTTTAGTGGGCCGTTATGGCCGGTTATCATTCCAAACGGGTTGATTTGTTTCATTCAGATCTATCATTTAATACTAGGAAAGAAAGGTTGATGAGGAAAAAAATAATTACGTCGGCTTTTAGTAATCTGTATACCGACCAGCGGATAGAAAAAGTGTGTAAAACCCTTTTTGATAATGGTTATTCCATAGATCTGATCGGTAATGACTGGGGTGGGAATGAAAAAATGGAGCGTCCTTATCCTTTTTCAAGAATTGAGTTGAAATCTAAAAGTCTGAAGACTGCTTATTTTGAGTTCAACTGGAAATTATATAAAGAACTGAAAAAAAAAGCGGACAAAGATACCATCCTTCATGCCAATGATATAGATGCACTTCTGCCAAATTATCTCATTGCCAAAAAACTGAACATCCCGCTTGTCTTTGACAGTCATGAAATTTTCACGGAAATGCCGTCAGTTCAAAACCGATTTTCTCAGAAATTCTGGAGAGTGCTTGAAAGAAAACTGGTTCCTCACATGGAATTGATGATGACAGAAAGTGAAAGCTATGCCGAATGGTTTCATGAACAATATAATGTCAATCCGGTAGTAGTCCGAAATATTCCCAGAAAAATCCTTTCTGTTCCCGAAATTCCGGACAACCATCCTAAAATTATTTTATATCAGGGAGCCATCAATCAGTCCAGAGGAATTGAAAAAATGATTGTAGCCATGCATCATATTAAAGATGCTGTTCTGAAAATTGCAGGTGACGGGCCGAAGAAAAAGGAATATGAAGAGCTTGTTATTCAGGAGAAACTACAGGATAAAGTATTTTTTCTGGGTAAACTGAAACCTGAAAACCTCAGGGAAATAACCAAAACTGCTGATGCAGGATTTAGCCTTGAAGAAAACAATGGGGTAAGCTACTATTATTCACTTCCTAATAAAGTTTGTGACTATATCCAGTCTAGAGTACCGCTTGTCATGATTAATTTCCCGGAGATGCAAAGGATAAAAAATCAATTTGATGTGGGAGAGGTTATTCCGGATCACAAACCTGAAACCATTGAGAAAGCAATTAATCTTATTCTTCAAAGAGGAAGACGGTATTATCAGGATGAATTGAATAAGGCTGCAGATGTTTTTTGCTGGGAGAATGAAGAAACAAAAATCCTACAACTTTTTGAAAAAGCATCCAGTAAATAATTTTTACAAAATTGGTTATCTTTGCAAAAGAAATTTGATTTAAAAATGACCATTAAAGAAAAACAGCAGGAAATAATAGACGAATTCGCTTTTCTTGACGATTGGGAGCAAAAGTATGAGTATATCATTGATCTTGGAAAAGAACTGAAAGGCTTACCGGAAGATAGGAAAACAGAAGAAAATCTGATTAAAGGCTGCCAGAGCAAAGTTTGGATCGATGCTGAATTTAAAGAAGGGAAACTTTTCTTTAATGCAGATTCTGATGGTATTTTACCCAAAGGTATCGTTTCTCTTTTGGTAAGTATTTACAGTGGGCATTCCACTCAGGAAATTTTAGATTCTGATTTCGATTTTATTGCAGAAATAGGACTGCAGGAGTTTCTTTCGCCGTCCAGAGCCAACGGACTGATGGCGATGACAAAGCAGATCAAGTTTTATGCAGTTGCTTATCAACTGAAATCATAGCCGTGACAAAAATTTTAGCATATCGTTTTTCCGCATTTGGAGATGTTGCGATGACTGTGCCTGTTTTCAGAGAATTTCTGGAGCAGAATCCCGGTGTGGAAATTATTATGGTTTCCAGAAAAAATTTTGAGGCGCTGTTTGCGGGAGTTCCTAATGTAACTTTTAAGGGAATTGATCTGGATGATTACAAAGGTCTTTTTGGATTGAGGAAACTTAGCAATGAACTGATCCGTGAATTTAATCCGGATTGTATCGCTAACCTTCATGATGTAATCCGCACGAAGATTTTAGACAGAATATACAGAAGAAAAGGACTTAAGGTTTTTAAAATAAACAAAGGTAAAGAGGAGAAAGAGCACCTTACGGATGTCTGGAACCTGGAAAAAGTGCAACTGAAAAAAACAGTGGAACGCTACGCTGATGTTTTTCGTGAAATGGGTTTCAAAGTTGAACTTTCCCATACATTAAGACCTTTTTCTGTACACAAGTCAGGAATCGGCTTTGCTCCTTTTGCACAGCATAAAGGAAAAATGCTGCCTCTGGAGAAATCCTATGAATTGGTCAGAATTCTTGCCCGGAAACATACCATATATTTCTTTGGGGGTGGGAAAAAGGAGACAGAAACTCTGGAAAAATGGGAACGTGAGATTCCTAATACCAAAAACCTCTCCGGAAAATTAAATCTTACGGAAGAACTCAATCAAATTTCTCAGCTGGAATTAATGATTTCCATGGATTCTGCAAATATGCATCTTGCAAGTCTTGTAGGAACAAGATGTGTGTCTATTTGGGGAGCTACTCATCCTTATGCCGGATTTTTAGGGTTCGGACAAAGTGAAGAAGATGTTGTTCAGGTAAAAGACCTTAGCTGCAGGCCATGTTCCGTTTTTGGAGATAAAGAATGTTACAGAGGCGACTGGGCTTGTCTTGAAGAGTTTGATATCCAGAAAGTGGTAGACAGGGTCAATTTTTAAAAATAATCTTAATAATCTCTTCAGCTTTAGCTTTATCAGAGTGGGTTTCTTCCAAGATTTCCTTTCTTTTTTCCATGTTAAGATAATCTTTTTCAGCAGAGGAGATAATTTGTTGGCGAATTTCGTTCATATTGCGTCCAAACAGGCATAAATTCATCAAAACAGGATCGTCTGTAATATTTCCGTTAATAATAACAAAACGGCTGTTGTAAAGCGTATTAAACAGCTTCACTTTTGTTCCTGAATTCTGATAAGAAATCAGAATATTGGCCTGAGCGTTTTCCAGAAGCTGATGAAGATTTTCTGTCGTTTGAATAGGGGTGAGGCTGATATTTTCAACTGCTGAAATTCTCTTTTTAATATCTTCACTGGCACGGTCGGAAGCAACCATTAATTTGTATTGTGGGAGCGTTTTAAACAAATCAATAGTCTCTATCAGCGCTCTTTTGTTATCCGCAGTGGTGAGATCTCCATGAAAAAGAAAATATTTCCCTCTTTTATCCAGTTGCTTTACCGATTGATTCCCGTGGAATAGGTGAATCAGCTGAGCATTTTCTGAATATGCTTCTACCTCGTTATATTCCTTTTCTGACAGACAGAATACAGTTTCAAATTTCTTTAAAAGCTTTTTCTGATATCCATTATATTTCAAAGATTCCATGCTGTAAACAATCTTTTTAAAGATGTTTTTTTCAGAGAGAGAAAGGCCTTTGTAATATTCTGTTTCGTTATTGTGATAACGGAGGTAGAGTTTGTGGTCATTATCTCTCAGAAACCGTATAATATGGGCTGTCTGCATGCCTTCGAACAAGATGGGCGCTTTGTCCTTTTCCAGATTTTTAAGTAAAACTTCAGAATCTCTAATAGTTGCTGCGAAAGGTGTTCCTGAAAAATAGAGAAGTGGGTTCTTTTTCTTTTGATAAAAAAACACATTTTCCGTGATCTCTTTGACTTCCGGATCAACCTTAAGTGGAATCTGGTCTACAAAGCAGTGAAGGTGAATTTTTATTCCCAAATCAGATAAAGCTCTGATCTTATAATATACATCAATAATACCACCATATGAAGGAGGGTAGGGATAATTGAATGATATGATATGGAGCTGCTTCAAGTTTGGCTATTCGATGTAGGCAAAGGTAGATAAATATCAGGAAAACTGTAGAACACTTTAAATACTGTTGTTTTGTCGAAGAATTTGATTTGAATAACAGAACGCTTCGGGTAATTAATGAGAATCAGCGGCTATGGGAGATAGATCTGTCAAAGCTGTCCCTTCCTTCAAAAATAAATTTAAAAAATAGATATCCTTTTAATCTTTTATACAAGCTTGGAGTACTTAAATAATACTTCTATCTTTCATCGTTCTTAGTTTGATTAAAAGTGATCATTTCTAGCCTGTCTATATCCGTTATATAGGAATCAATAGAAAAGCAGGTTATTTTTTTCTCATCTTCATACATATACCAAGTGGTTTCGCTACCATATGGATTAAAGGTAATAACTCCTTCCCAGTTTTCCAATTGTCCAAATGATTTTTGCTTTAGATTACCATTTATAATCCTACTTGCCTGTCTTAGTAATGTAGTATTTTCTTTTGTCTCAAAAGTTAAAATTAGTTTGTAGGCGTTATTGTTTTCTGAACCATACGTTTTTTGGGATTGTATATTAGGAAAGGATTCAGAGTTATCTATTCTTTTTGGGTGACTGCTAACACCGTTTTGTACACCATTTGTTAGCATTTTTTCCATTATTTCATTTTCAAATTTCATATACTGTTTTATGGAAGAAAATCCAATATGTATATCTTCCAAAATTCTAAATGACATTAGAGGCCCCGATTTAGCATAAATTAAGCTAACATTAATAATCACTAAGTCATTGTTTTGAGTATTAGAAACCAAAACTTTTACGGGAATAAAAATTTCTTGGTTAATATCATTTTTTGAGATTCTGTTTTCCTCTATTAAAATTTCTTTCACAAAAGAATGTTTCCAGTCAATCTTAATTTTTTTGTTATCAACTGTAAATACTTTTTTGCAATTAAGAAAATTTTGTATAATGTTATCGCTGTACATTGCATTATTATATTTATAATCCGAGCTATCAGACATTCTCTTATATCGCAATGTATCACCATTTTTCAGATAGTCCTCCAGTAATTGCCTGTAACTTTGATGCTTCTTAAAAAATGAAATTAAATTATCATTCTTTAAAAAATAGTGATTTCTTTTATGTCTTTTTCTACAGTTTGTGTACGTTGTGAAAAACAGTTAGTATGTACTGTAAAAATTAGAATTAAACAAACAAAATATTTCATCATTAGCTTTTATTATAAATTATGATTATAAAACCACTTTTTTGCTATTACTTCAAAAGTGGTTTTATTAGGAAATTAGTTATCCTATATTGGAAAAACTTGTCTTACAAACTTCATGAGTTCTTTTATGGTTTTAAATTCTTTTTTTACATCAACCAACTTAACAAAATAGGTTAAGGTAATTATGCCATTTTCAAATATGATATTTGAAACAGTATTCATTAAGGGAGTTCTATTTTCATCTTCAAGTGAAAAAAAAAGGATTTCTTTATCTTTTATTTTGTGAATTACAGGTGAGTAACCTTCACTTTCTAATTCTTCTTTTATTAATTCTAAACTTGTCATATTATTTAATTTTAAATCTATTAGCTCCTCCTCTTAGCCATATATAGGCAAAGTCATCTAAATCCACAATTGCTTCAACACCTTGCCCTTTTCCAATCCCTTCAATAGGCCAGGGATCTCTAATATAAACTTTATTATCAATAATTTTATCTACCATTATTGCGTGTTTCATGCCATTTTCAGGATATATAAATGCAATCCAACTTCCTTCTTTAGATATATCTTTTGCTATTTCGGAAAAATTAGCTCCAACATTCCTAAAGTAATTGCTTGCAATGACTTCCTTATCTTTGAATATATCTTCTAATATCCTAAGAAGCTCTAGTTCATCAAGTCCTTCATTAAGATTCTTAATACCTACAATTTCAAAAATTTTATTTTCAGATAAAATGTTACTTACTCCTAAATCTTTACAATATTGTCTTACACAAGCTGCAACACAAGACATATTATGCTCCTGAGCAATCATGTTTCTGGAAAGAACTTCAAGATACTTTAAAATTCCACCCGTACCTGTTCCTATTCTGGGTTTCAGAATTTTATTCCAGAAAGCATTGACTTCTGTGAAATCACCTTTGAAAATAGGTTTCTCCTTCCATTTCAGTAGATAACCATCTGTTTTAGCTAAAATCTCAATACCAAGCTTCTTAAAACCTATTCTGGCACTAGCAAGAATATTGAAAATGCTTTGAGCTTTTTTTCCTTTTAATACAATTTCTTCAATTTCCTCTGCTGTCATGGCTAAATCCTCAGCCTTAGCACCATTTTTAGCGCCTTGCAGTAACTCTTCAACAAACATTATAAAACCTCTAAACCCTTTAGCACAAGCCTTTCCAAATCTAATAATAAATCTTGAAAGAAAATCCAGTAAATCAGTAATTCCCAATGTGGCTACAGAAACAGTTTCCCTTGCAAGAACCTTTAGTAAACTTGCAGCTTTTTGTACATAAGTAGCTCCTTTTACCACATTTCCTGCACCCTCTGTAAAAATCAAAAGTAGAATATTAATGAGCAGCTCAAAGGCAAAAATGCCTATATAATAAGCTACTGTATAACGAGAAATATTCCCAAAATACTTTTTCATTTTATCCAGTATTCCATCCATATCAGATTGAGAAATACCTCCACTTGCTTTGAATAGGTCTTTAACTACCTGCAGGAACTTAGGAACATTCTCTGCTACCCAATCCAGTACATCTTCTGCTTTTTCCATTAAATCTCTTCGTTCAAGATACTGCTGATAGGAGAAAGCAATTGTAGGCTGTAAAAGAAACTCTAAAATATATAGCAAACATTGGATAAGACTAATTAGACCACTATTAACACCGCAATAGAAAGCATTGGCTAGTTTAAGGATTTCTACTCCTTGTTTAGCTATTTCACTAATAGCATCAGCTAAATCGGTAAGAAAGGACTTAATATTATTAATGACACCTGTAATTTTGTTAATCAGCTTTTTGAAGGCATCAGGACGATGTTCTATAGAAGCATCCTTAACTTTATTTGCTGCCTGTTTTACCATTGACCAAACTTTTGAAAAAGCAACCTCAGCTCCCTGAATAAAAGGATTATTTCCTAAGTTCTCAAAGAACTGTGCAGCCTTGTTTATATTAACAGGAACTGCAACACCTCCAATAATAGGAACCAATGGCGAATAATTTTTAGAATCAGGATTATAATTTTTCTCTGTAGGCTTGAACACTTCTAGCTTTTCTGCACACCAGCCAATAGCATCAGCAGGAATAGATGAGATATTTCCTATAATCTCTTCAAACCTTCTGTCTCCTGTATAAAACTGATATTCCCTCATTAAAGCCTGATGAACAAGAGTAGCATCTATTTTATCTTTCTCAAAAGTATAAGCCAACTGTGTCAGATAGGCAGCTTCATCTTCCATAGAAGTGATATTCCTGAAAAACTGGCCATTTACATTGGAAGGTAATGGTTCTGGAAACCTCTTGAAGAGGTGTACAAAGTAATCTCCCATCTTGGCAATATAAAAATCACCAGAAAAGTTTGATTTGTTGGGATTAGGTTTTTCGTAAAATAGAAATAACGCCTGCTTCTTTCTGGCATTGGCCTGATAGCTTCCATATACCTGAGATCCGGTTTCACAAGAAAGAACTTCCGCATAATACTCATATCCCTTTTCTCCTTTCTCATTTACCCCTGTTGAAGAAAAGATAGATACAGGATTGTCTGTGAGATAAGAATAGCCTAAAGGTGTATTTCTATAATCATGGAAAGGGCTTCTGTAATCTGGAGAGTTATCTTTATTAATTATATGGTCACCCAAAGCATTTTTATCCCCTACAAATCCCTTGTTTAAATCTTCTATGGAAATAACTTTAAATTCAGAGAGGTCATCACTCCACTCATCATCAAACTGTTTTTTCATACGCTGTGTTTTAGTAATTAATATTTTGTTTTAATGTTACTAAAGCAAAGCTATTCCTTGCCAACGCCAGAAATTGGCGTGTAATATTTTATTATTTATCTGATAAGGATGAAAAAGCGTAAATAGATTTTTAAATAATGGAGAAGTGGTAAGGATAAAATAAAAAAATCTCCCAGAAATCTGAGAGATTTTTTGTGGGTCCTGAGGGATTCGAACCCCCGACCCTCTGGGTGTAAACCAGATGCTCTGAACCAACTGAGCTAAGAACCCGAATTTTTTTGAAAGGTTTCGTTTCCTTTTCTGTGGGTCCTGAGGGATTCGAACCCCCGACCCTCTGGGTGTAAACCAGATGCTCTGAACCAACTGAGCTAAGAACCCTCTAGACTTGTTCTCTTGTTTAGAGTGGTGCAAATATACGACTTATTCCTTAATCTCCAAATTTTTTTCTAAAAAATCTCCCACTACAAAGTTGCTTCCGCCAATAAAAATCATTTCTTCATTTGTACATTGTTCTTTTGCAGACAGATACGCGTCCTGTACGGAATCAAAAATTTTATAAAAAATTTTCGCCTCCTGAAGCAGATTTTCATAATCTTCCGGATGTCTTCCTCTGTTGATGGATGGTTTTGCAAAATAGAACTCAGAATTTTCAGGAAGTAATTTCATCACATCATCTATTTTTTTGTCATTCACAAACCCCAAAATGACATGCTTATGTCTGTTAATTGAATTTAATTGTGAAAATACATACTCCAAACCTGCCTGATTGTGTCCCGTATCGCAAATTGTAATCGGATTTTTTGAAAATTCAAACCAGCGGCCAATAAATCCTGTATTCTGATGGACATGAAGCAGACCGTTTTCAAGAGATTCTTCTGATATATGTACATTAAGTTTCCTTAATTCTTCTACTGCAGCCAGGACAACTCTGATATTTTTTTTCTGATAATTCCCCTTCAAATCCGATTCCAGAGTAGTACCAATAAGAGTAGCATCTGTAAATGAAGCATTTTCTTTCACTGCTTTCTCTCTGATGATATTTTTCACTATTTCATTTTCATCACCGGAAATAACAGGAATATTGTTTTTAATAATTCCGGCTTTCTCCATAGCAATTTCTTCAATAGTTTCTCCAAGAATATTCTGATGATCCAGCTGAACATTCGTGATCGCAGAAATCAAGGGCTTAATAATGTTTGTAGAATCCAGTCTTCCGCCCAATCCTACTTCAATAATTGCAAAATCTACTTTCTGCTGGTAAAAGTATTCAAAAGCCATAATCGTGGTGAACTCAAAAAATGAAGGACGAATATCTTCCGGAAGTGTTCTCAGCTTTTGAATAAACTCAAAGACAAATTCTTTATTACAGTTCTTTCCATTCACTTTAATACGCTCTGTAAAGTCTATAAGGTGCGGAGAGTTGTATAATCCTGTTTTATAACCGGCTTCCTGAAGTACAGATGCAAGCATATTGCTTGAAGAACCTTTTCCGTTCGTACCTCCGATATGGATGCATTTGATCTTATCCTGGGGATTTCCAAAGAAAGCACACAGCTTTGTAATGTTGTCTAATCCGGGTTTATAAGCCTTCTGTCCATCTATCTGATAGTTGGGCATCTGTACGAAAAGCCAGTCAATAGCTTCCTGATATTGTTCATTTGTCATGGTACAAAATTCCCAAAAGTTTTTTTAAAATAAAATATAATTTTTCAATCTGTAACTTTTTTATATTTAATTCGTCTAATATTGAAAAATCTTAATATGAAATCGCTGTGATTTACCAGTTACAAGACTGATGAAGATAACAAGATTCCATATGACCATTAAAAACAAATAAACATATACATATGAAAAAAGTTTGGATCATCGTTTTTGGATTAGGTTATCTGGGTTTAAGCGCTCAGAAGAAATGGTCCTTAAAAGAATGTGTAAGCTATGCAGTGGAGCATAATCTTCAGGTTATCCAAAATCAGTATAACAAACAAAACCAGGAATACAATCTTAAAGCAGCTCAAAAAGAATATTTACCTTCAGTAACAGGGAGTATGACGACTGGGGTGAGTTTCGGGCAAGGATCATTAGGAGCCGGAAGCTTTAGAAACGATAGATTCAATAACAGTGTTGGTCTGGGAGCCGATATTTTGGTTTATAATAATGGGAGGTTAGAGAAGAATGTAAGAAAAGCTCAGTTTGATGTTGAAGCAAGCCAATATGATATTGAAACCATTAAAAATGATATTTCTCTTCAGATTGCTCAACAATATCTGACTGTCTTGTTGAATAAAGAGATTGTTAAAATCTCTCAGAGTGCTGTGGGAAATGCTCAGAAACAGTTTGACAGAGCTAAAATTACAACTCAGGTTGGAACAACGGCACAGACGGTTTTAGCAGAGGCAGAAGCAGCATTGGCAAGAGAAAAACAAAATCTTAAAACAGCAGAAGTGAATGTTGGCCGTGCTTTATTCGCCATCGTTCAACTTCTACAACTGTCAGATTATAAGGGTTTTGATGTGGAAGACGTAAATATTTCAGAAAAGCTTGATTTACAGCTTGCTAATGTAGATGAGGTATTGGCAACCGCGTACGAGATACAACCTCAGATAAAAGCAGCCGAAAGCCGTATAAGATCTGCTGAAGCACAAACTGAGGTAAGCAAAACAGCATTCTGGCCTACATTAACAGCGAGCGCTGGTCTTAACACTTTCTATAACAGACAATTTGATCCTATGCCAGGTACTGTGCAGGGAAATTTTTTCGAACAATATAAAGATCAGTTTGGACAAAATGTAGGATTGTCACTAAATATTCCTATCTTCAATAAAGGGAAAACAAAATTACAGGTAGAACAGTCTAAAATAAACGAAAGTATAGCCAAGAATACCTTAGAACAGCAGAAACAGACGGTAAGACAGAATGTACAGAAGGCTCAGTTTGATGCTGATGCCAATTATGAAACCTATCTGGCTGCAGTAGAAGCAGAAAAAAGTTCCAAACTGGCACTTGATTTTGCGGATAAAAGTTATACCGCAGGAAGAACCACCATTTATGATGTAAATGTGGCGAGAAATAATTATGCAAATGCACAGGGATCAGTAGCGCAGGCAAAATATAATTATCTTTTTAGTCTTAAACTATTGAATTTCTATGCAGGAATTCCATTAAGTTTGTAAAATGCCAATTCAATCATTAGAAAAATATTTACCTCAAAATACACTTGAATATTTAAAAATCTGGTTTTCAGATTATTATATACATATAAAGGTTACGAGAAACCGAAATTCAAAACTGGGAGATTACAGAAAACTTCCGGATAATTCTCATGAAATTACAGTAAATTCTACACTTACCCCACAGCTTTTTTTCTTTGTGCTGACTCATGAGTTGGCACATTTGATTGCTTTCGAAAAGTATGGCCGTAAAATTTCCCCACATGGTAACGAATGGAAAGAAACTTTCAGAAATATGCTTATGGAAAGCCTTGAAATTTATGATGAAGAACTAAAACCCATCATCATAAAATTTTCAAAATCACCCAAAGCCAATTTCATGGCAAGCCCTGATCTGGTAAGATATTTCCATACTGAGAAACAGGATGATACTCTTCATTTTATTGAACAACTTCAAAAGGGAGAATTTTTTATCTATCGCAACGAAAAGTATTTATTGGAAGGTCTGGTTAAAAAAAACTATCTTTGTAAGAACCTGGCTACTGGAAGGAAGTATTCTTTCAAACCTTTAGCGAGGGTAGAAAAATGTAGCTAAGAATGTTAAAATCAGATAGATACTGTGTTATAATGGCGGGTGGAATCGGGAGTCGGTTCTGGCCTATGAGTACGCAGAAATTTCCAAAACAGTTTCAGGATATTTTAGGAACAGGGCGCACCATGATTCAGCAGACCTATGACCGAATCAGCAAGGTAATTCCTAAAGAACAGATATTCGTAATTACGAATAAAGAGTATGTTTCTGTTTCTCATCAGCAGCTTCCGGAGATTCCTGAAGAGAATATTGTGGGGGAGCCGCTTATGAAGAATACAGCAGCCTGTAATCTGTATATGGCCAACAAGATTGCTGAGATCAATCCGGATGCTACGATGATTGTATTACCGGCAGACCACCTGATTCTTAAAGAGGATGTTTTTCTGGAAAAAGTGGAACTGGCATTTGAGGTTGCTTCAAAGCATGATTATCTTGTAACATTAGGTATTACGCCCACAAGGCCTGATACCGGCTATGGCTATATTCAGTTTGTAGAAAAAAAGGGATCCGAATATTTCAAAGTGAAAACGTTCACAGAAAAACCTATCCTTGAAATTGCCCAAAGCTTCTTGGAAAGTGGTGATTTCCTTTGGAATGCAGGGATTTTTGTATGGAATGTGAAAAGCATTCACCATGCTTTTGATCTTTATCTGCCTGAGATGATGCAGCATTTTATGGCTTGTGAATACAATTCAGAAAAAGAAAACAGCTGTATTGAAACCATTTATCCAAAGGTTCAGAAGATCTCCATTGATAATGGGATTTTAGAAAAGGCAAAGAATGTTTATGTCATTCCTTCAGATTTAGGATGGAGTGATCTTGGTACGTGGACCTCTGTATATGAAAATACGGAAAAAGATAAGAACGGAAATGCCGTGAAACTTAAGCATTTACTTTCTTACAACTCAAAAGGAAATATCATCCGTTTAAAGAATAATAACAAGGCAGTAATTATTGATGGCCTTGAAAACTACATTGTTGTAGATACTGATAAAGCGCTTCTTATCTGCCCGCGAGATAATGATCAGCTTATTAAAGATTATGTCCTTGACTTAAAAAACTTTAAGAAAGGCGAGAAGTTTATGTAATATTTGGTATATTTTCTGCTGATTTTTAAATTATGATTAAAACTGCAACCCGATTTACAATTCTTACATTTTTACTTTTGGGAGTCTTAGGATTTTCTCAGGAGAAGAAAAAATTTTCAAGCATTCCTGCCGTTTTACAGCAGATCAACCCAGGCAATAAGGTAGATTCATGGGTGTTGATATACAACAGTTATGGGAAAGGTGAGGAAATAAAGATTTCGGGTAAGGTAAATTATACTCCTCAATTCTCAGGGTTCAATCTTTTTCCTAGTGAAGACAGCTTTTACTATATTGCTTATGCAGAAGGAGGTAAGGTAAATTATGTTACCAATCTTGAAGATCTTAAGAAGTTTGTAGGCAGAATTGATAATGCTCAGGAAGCAGCAGTAGTATTGGGTGCTGACGGATATATGGTAGATGAAGAGTTCAAGGACCTTGCAGGCAACTATCATGAAGATCAATCGAATTATTATCTTGATCTTGGAAAACTGACCTCAAAGGAATGCCCTTATCAGAAAACGCATTATACGGTAACAGTAAATAAATCCACAGGAGCTGTAAGCCATGTAAAGGACAATGGAACTTATATTGAACTTTATAATAAAAAATGTGCTAATAACCCGAGACTTTTAAAAATCGAAAAAAAAGAAGAACCAAAGAAAGATGAGCTCAAAAAAACACCCAAGCGCAAATAATACCTATGAGACTGAACGATTAATCCTTCGCCCAATGTCTCGTGAAGACAGAGATTTTGTCTTTGAACTTTATAACAGACCCAAATTTATTCAACATATCGGCAATCGTAATGTTAATTCCATTGAAGATGCCGAAAACTATATCCTAAACAGATTTGCTCCCCAGATTGAAAGACTGGGATTCGGAAACTATCTTTTAGTAACCAAAGACGGAAATGAAAAAGTAGGAGCAGTGGGAATCTTCGAAAGAGAAGGACTTGATATTGTAGATATCGGATATTCTCTATTGGAAGAATTTGAAGGCAAAGGATACGCTTTTGAAGCCGCTCATAAGGTTAAATCTATTGGGATGGATGATTTTGGCTTAACAAAAATATCCGCAATCATTTCAAAAGATAATGTTTCTTCCCAAAAACTGATCGAAAAATTGGGATTAAAATTCAAAAAGCATGTTACACTTCCCGGTGAAACAGAAGAATTAAATTACTACGAAACGGAATAATAAAGGCAAAAAAAGATACTTTCACAAATAACACAGTGGTATAAATCGTGCAATTTGTGAAAGTATTTGCGATATTTGTGTTTCAAAAAAGAATTATCCTTCCAGAATCTGCTCAGCAGCAGTCTTTGAGGTCACTTTTTCAATCACTCTTGTACAAACCCCATTTTCATCAAAAATAAAAGTGGTTCTTACAATTCCCATATACGTTTTTCCGAACGTTTTTTTCTCCTGCCATACCCCAAATTTTTCGATGATGTCACGGTTTTCATCTGCAATAAGATCATAAGGGAAAGCAAATTTACTATGGAAATTCTTCTGCTTCTTTACAGTATCACCACTTATTCCCAATAACTGAAATCCAGCCTTTTCAAGCTTTGTATAATTATCACTCAGGTTGCAGGCTTCTACTGTACAGGTCGGCGTATTGGCTTGCGGATAGAAGAAAACTACCAGTTTTTTTCCAACTAATTTTGATGAGGTTACCGTTTCTCCGTCTTGATTTAATCCTTCAAATTCAGGTAATTTATCTCCAACTTTCAGCATAATGATTTAATTTTGTTCAAATTTAAGGCTTACATGACAAAAAAACAAAGAGCTGAGCTCGTTCAGATAGAACTGGATAAATTATATCCCACCACACCTATTCCGTTAGATCACACCGATCCCTATACATTGATGGTGGCCGTAGCACTTTCTGCACAGACTACGGATAAGAAAGTCAACCAGGTTACACCAGATCTTTTTGCCGTTGCTGGAACGCCTCAAAGAATGGCCAAGCTGGAAGAATTTGAAATCAAAGAACTCATCAAAGAAATAGGGTTGTCCAATACAAAGGCTAAAAATCTGAAAAAAATGGCGGAACTTCTGTTGGAAAGACATAACGGTATTGTTCCTCAGACTTATGAAGAACTGGAAGCACTTCCTGGAGTAGGACATAAGACTGCCTCAGTTGTAATGAGCCAGGGATTTGGATTTCCTGCCTTCCCTGTGGATACCCACATTCACCGTCTGATGACCCAGTGGAAGCTTACCTCCGGAAAAAATGTAGTGGAAACAGAGCGTGATGCCAAAAAATTATTCCCTGAAGAAGTGTGGAATAAGCTTCACCTTCAGATTATTTTCTATGGAAGAGAATATTCTCCGGCAAGAGGAAAAGGTGAGAAGGATTTTATTACGAAAATGATGTTTGAAAAATAGGGTTCTCCCTAAGATAAACTTTGTGATTTTAGTTAAGCTTCGTTTAAATTTTCACCCATGTCAAGGTTTCAAACCTTGACATGGGTGAAAATTCATGTAAAAGGTAATTAGTAATCCAATAATCTTCTGTGGTAATTAATCTGTCCCAAATGATAATCCAGATGAGCAACCAGATGAATAAGAAAGTAATCTGTGGTCATAGAGCTTTCAAAAACAACAAGGGGATATTCTTTTTTAAGATCTTCTTCAGACAACTGTGGCAGAACAGAATCTATCATAGCAATTGTAGCTTCAACCTTTTCGATAAGTTCAGCTTTTGGAATGTCTTTTAAGGAGAATTCCAGCTCACGGTGTCTTATATATCCCGTATTTCCAAGCTGGGCTCCTATAAAATGATTAATATTTCCAACCAAATGAAGGGTTAGGTTACCTGCGGAATTGGCAATATTTTTATCAGTTTTCCAAAGATTTTCTTCACTTTGATAGGCTTCTATCTCTGTTTTTAATTTATTTAAATCTCTGTTGAAAAGAGATCTGATGCTTTCTGTGATCATATCAGTTTTGTTGTATTATTGTTTTAAAATATCCTCTGAAGTGTTTATAAACCAAACTATCAACCCTGCATTTATAATCTATGAAACCATAAATGCTGTCATTTTTTTTGAATCTGTTGGTGTTTAGAATCAGTTTCTGTTCCGAAACTTTTGATTTTATGTATTTTTTTTCACCTTTTAAAGTTTTAGGATCAATATCTTTTATATAAAATTGATTGTTGAAGACTTTTACTAAAACGCCGTTTCCAAAATACCCATTATTATTGTTCAGCAGAATATTTAAAGTATCATTCTGATATTGGGCTTTACACTTATAGTCATCAAACAGAAATGATCCTTTAAGAAGTCCATCATAATAAAATGCTTTCTGAACAATAAAAGCTGTTCTAGTTGTACTTTCAACAATTTCACTGTTATACAGTTTCAGTTCGGGATACTTTGACAAAAGCTGGATTGTATCATGAGCAGGTAAGCTTTTATCAACAATAAAATTTTCAAAATGTTGATCCTTTTGACAGCTAAAAGCAATCAATAAAATACCGATAAAAAACAAAAATAGTTTCATAAGAAACTATTTTTGTTTTTGAGCCCAAAGCTCCATTTTTCTGTTCAGAACATCTAAAGGAAGACATCCTTGGCTTAATACTTCATCATGGAAGCTGGCCAGATTGAATTTATTTCCAAGTTCTTTCTGATACTTTTCTCTCAGCTCACGGATTCTTAATGAACCTATTTTGTAGCCTAAAGCCTGTCCCGGCATAGCCATATATCTTTCTACTTCTGCTGTAGCAGATCCCTCGTCGTAAGAAATGTTGCTTAAGAAATATTTAATAGCTTCTTCGCGTGACATTTTTCCGGTATGAAGTCCTGTATCTACTACCAGTCGTACTGCTCTCAGCATCTGATCGCTCAGGTATCCCATTTTCTGGTAAGGATCTGTGTATAAACCGAACTCAGGGCCTAATGTTTCACAATAATGTGCCCATCCTTCACCATACGCTCCAAACCATCCGAACCGCATGAATTTAGGAAGCTTTGTGTTCTCTTGCTGTAAAGAAACCTGATAGTGATGTCCTGGAATAGCCTCGTGAAGGAAAAGAGATTCCATTCCTGAGGTAACATTGAATTTAGTAGGATCCGGAAGTGGAACATAAAAAATTCCAGCCCTTTTTCCATCTGGAGTTCCCGGCATATATTCTGCGCTCGCACTTGCTTCTCTGAATTTCTCCGTCTGTCTGATCTCAAACTTTGTTTTAGGGGTTACATTGAACATTGTTTTCAGTTTCGGAGTAATCTTCGTCAGAATACCGTTGAAGGCATTTAAAACTTCCTTAGAGGTTTTATAAGGCATTGCCTTTGGATCTGTTTTCACAAAAGTGATAAACTCTTCCAGAGTTCCGGTGAAACCTACCTGTTGTTTTACTTTTTCCATTTCTGCACGAAGCATTGCTACCTGCTGAAGTCCGATTTTATTGATCTCTTCAGGAGATTTTTTGGTGGTAGTCCAGCTTTTTACATAATAGTTGTAGATCTCATTTCCATTAGGAAGGCTGTTGTATCCGTCCGTATCTCTTGCTTTTGGAAGATATTCTTTTTCTAAAAAGATTCCCATTTTGGTATAGGCAGGAATAATTTTTTTCGAAATAGCGTCTTTATAAAGTGTTGAGAATTTATCTTTCTGTGCCTGGGTGAAACTTTTAGGGAAATTTTTAATAGGTCCGTAGAAAATATTCTTTTCCATATCAGACGTTATAATTTCTTCGGCCTTCATCTGAGGAATCATTTTGATAACCAGTTTTTTAGGCAATACAATCTTATTGTTAATACCCTCACGGAAGTTGTCTGTTGCAGCATTCATCCACTCCGGGAATTTTTCCATTCTTTTCAGCCAGTCACTGTAGTCCTTTTCTGTTTTAAAAGGCTGATTACCCTGTCCGCTTCCATACAGAGGGAAAGTTAGCGGGAGCCCTCCAAACTGAGTAAAGGGAATATATTCCGGATGATAGGCATAAGCTTCTGTTTTATCTTTTAAAGTATAATCCAATACATCATATACTACTTTATCTTCATCAGAAAGAGTTTTATAATCTACATGTTCCAGTTGTTTCTGCACAGAATTGTAGAATGCTATTTCTCCTGAGATAAAATCTTTATCAATGTTAATAGGAAGCTGGTCATTATATCTTGTATCTCCTTGTGCTGTAGCATCTAAAGGGTAAAGCTTAAGATACTGCTCATAATAGTTTGAAGCGATAGAATCCAGGTTGCTGGGAGTCACTTTTGTAAGAGGAGAGTCCGATTTTTTGCAGGATGCAAGACCGATGATCAATCCTAATCCCAGAATGCTTTTTGATATAATGTTTTTCATTTTCAGAATCTTTATGAAAGCAAAAGTAAGTATTATTGGGTTATGCAGACTTATGGTCTGTATTGATTTTAAAAAATTATTTTCAAAATCCTTTTAACTTTGAATCAATTTTTTATCTTTGTCTAAAACGTTTAACAATCATATTATTACAGTTCTTTTTTAAGAAAAAATGAAAGGGATTTTAAAAATTTACCATCCGGAGGAAACGCTAAAATACAATATCAGAAATACTTATTGTAAGGCCGTTTACAGCAACCAGCAACATTTTTTAGAGGTTGAAGTGATTACAGATGATAGTTTGGATCACGTGGATGATGATTCACTACAGTACAATTTTCCGCAGCTTTCACTTGAAGTTTTCGATTTTCCTATTGAATCGGCGGAAATCGAAGGGAAAACAATCAAAATCAATGACTCTGATGAGGAAACCTACACAGAAGTAGATCTTTTCGATGACGAAGATGCCTATATCTATGATAATGAGCTTCTTTTTGAGAGAAATGAAGAAGGGGAGCTTCAGGTCATCTGGAAAGGAACCATTGATGATTTCTATACCGGGTCAGATACTCCAATTCCATTTAGATTAAAATGCGAGTTCAGACAAGATGATATTGTGGTAGACGAAGACTAGCAACAGCTTCTATACTTTTTGACACCGAATTTCTTTTCAAAATTATTTTTGGAAAGGAATTTGCTGTTTATAAAATTGTAACAAAATTTAAGTTGTTTTTAAGCAATTTTTAAGAGTTCAATTCATAATATTCTCCTACATTTGTCGTTGAAAATTTAATAAAATTCACATTTAATGCTGTTAACGGAACTTTCTCAGATTTTATTTGCACAAATCGCCACTCCTGCAGTTGCTGCAGACAACTTAGAGTTCTCTTTCTGGAAAATTATGTTCCATGGAGGAGCTTTCGCTAAAATAGTGATGGTCACTGTATTACTGTTGGGAATATTTTCTCTATACCTGTTTTTTGAGAGATTTTTCTTTATTAAAAGATTAACTTCAAAAACGGATTCCAACTTCATGAACAATATTGAAGACTTTATTAAAGCTGGAAAAATAGAGGCCGCTGCAGATTACTGCAAAACCCAAAACTCTCCGGAAGGAAGAATTTTAGAAAAAGGAATTTCAAGATTGGGGCGTCCTGTTTCTGATATTGTAAGTGCTATGGAAGCACAAGCTCAGGTAGAGGTGGCTAATATGGAGAAAAACCTGAACCTTTTGGCTGTAGTACCGAGTATTGCACCTATGTTGGGACTATTAGGTACGGTAATCGGGATGATTATTGCTTTCTTCAACTTATCTCATGCAACAGGATCTTTCTCACCGAAAACACTTTCAGAAGGTATTTATACCGCTTTGGGACAAACGGCTGTAGGTTTGGCAGTTGCTATTCCTGCTAACTTCTGTTATAATATCCTTTTAACAAGGATTGATAAGTTTGTGTTGAAAGCACAGAATATGTCAGGAGAATTCTTAGACCTTATCAATAAACCTTTATAAATTTTCTTACGATGAAAATTCAGAGAAGAAATAAAGCAAATCCGGAATTCAGTTTAGCAGCGATGACAGACGTTATCCTGTTGATGCTGATTTTCTTTATGATTACCTCTTCTGCGGCTAATCAAAGCGCCATTGATGTAAATCTGCCGAAAGCCGGAGCTGTTGAAGACAATATACCTAATCCTTTAACGGTAAGTATTAAACCGGATGGTTCATTCTTTGTAGATGATAATCCTGTGAATAAAGGAGAACTGGAGAAGATTATTGTAGCTAAGCTAGCCAGCCAGACCAATAAATCGTTTACGATCAGAGCGGATGAAAACACGCTGCATAAAGATGTGGTTTTTGTAATGGAAGTTGCTGAAAAACATAAATTTAACATTGCCATTGCAACGGTTAAAGATAAATAACAGATCCGGGTTTCCGGAAACAATTACATTTTAAGATGAAAAGCTATACAGCAAACCGAAATGAAGAAAATAAAGATAGAGTAAAAAGCGCCCTGCTTTCTATTCTTATCTGGGCTGCTATTTTGCTTTTTGTTTTTTTGTATAAATTAAAACCTGAACTGGACAAAGAGCCTGAAATGGTGACTACTATGTTGGTCAACTTTGGAGACAACAGAAACGGAAAAGGAATTGAAGAGCCGGCGGAACAACCAGGAAGCCTTGCTGCAGCAACAGAAGAAGTAACTCCGGAACCTGCAGAAACACCTGTGCCGGAAACAAAGACTGTTGTAAAACCGGAGCCTGCTCCTGAGCCTAAGAAAGCAGACGTTAAGGAAAAGGTAATCACTGGGAATAATTCAAAAGCAACAGTTCCTAAGAAGGAAGAATCAAAAAAAGCTGAGAAAAAAGAAGCCACCAGTACGAGTGCTTCTAAAAACACTAAAAAAGCAGGTGCCGCCACAGCCAATTCAAAAACAGGCAATGGAGATGGAAAAGGAAATGAAGCGATTGGAAACCTGATTAAAGGAAGAGGAACAAAAGCCGGAAGCCAGGGAACAGGTGATGGAATTGGAAATGCAGGAGATCCTTTGGGAGGTGATGGAAATGGTGACAGTAAAGTAGGAATAGACAGAAAGCTGATAGGCTATATCCCGGGAACCATGGGAAGAGGTGGTGCACAACCCTCTCACAGCTGTACAGCAAGTGGATCAATTACGATTGCTTATACTGTAGATAAAGCAGGAAATGTGGTCTCTGCGAGAAGATCAGGAGGTGTTTCAGATCCTTGTGTGGCATCTACATCAGTGTCCTGGGTGAAGAAATATGTAAAAGCAGAGAAAGCCAGTACATCTTCTACCGGAACGTATAAAATTACCTTCTAAAAATACAAAAGCACTTTATTCAAGTGCTTTTTTTAATTCATTTATTCTGTTGATAATCGGGAGGGCAAAAATACCGCTGGTTTGAAGGTACAGCTCATAGAATGTCTTTGCTTTATCCTGAAAATCTTTATTCTGATCATGTCTGCTGTTAAAATAGAAAAGATTTCCCAGCATTTCATAGTAGTCTTTGTGATCTCTTTCCTGTCTTTCGTTAACGATAGCAATCATTTCTTCTTTTGTTTTCGAAGAAACTTCCGTGAAGCTCATCTTGAAGATATCTCTCATCAAAGTATCGAAATCCAGTTCTTTCTGCATTAAACTTTCTTCAGGTTTATCCAGAATCAGTTTTTCCAGTGCCTGGGTTAATTGACGGATGAGTCTTAGAGTAAATTCTTTATCTGTAATCATAATGGGGTATTTTGTTGCTAGTTGCTAGTTGCTAGTTGCTAGTTGCTAGTTTGGGTTAGGTTCTCCAGTTTAACTGCACGTATTTTATAAAGTTATTGATTTTCCCTCCTAAGAGTTTGTATTGTTCTGATTTTTCTTTAAAGTCTGAGTGTAATTCCGGATAAAGTCTGGTTATTTTCGATAGATGACAAATTGTTTCGTCACAACTTGCCTGAGAGTAGGTGAGAAACCTGATGAAATCACCTTTGTAACTGTTTCTTCCATATCCCTCTGCAATATTTGTAACAATTGAATCAGCTGATCGTCTCAATTGGCTACCTAATTCGTATAATTCATAGTTGGGTAGTTTGAGCGATAATTTATGTGTTTCAATAAATAACTCAAAAGCAATATTATAAATATCAAGTTTTTCGTAACTCATTAATATCTTTTTTAACGATTAAAAAAACTAGTAACTAGCCAACCAGAAACTTTTTATTAAGCAAAGAATAGATAAGCCAGTGCAATTGCCGTGATAACACCCACCAGATCGGCCAGAAGCATAGCAATTACCGTATATCTTGTGTTCTTAACGGCTACGGCACCAAAATATACTGCGATCACGTAAAATGTTGTATCTGAACTTCCCTGAAGTACAGCGGCTAATTTTCCCTGGAAACTATCCGCCCCAAATGTTGCCATAGTATCCACCATCATTCCTCTGGCTCCGGAACCGGATAAAGGTTTGATTAAAGCGGTTGGAAGTCCATCCACGAACCTTGGATCCATATTGGCAACGTTGGCTACCCATTTCATTCCGTCAATAATGACATCGAAAACACCGGAAGTTCTTAATAAAGATATCGCAATCAGCATTCCAACCAGATAAGGAATAATCTTAACACAGGTGGTGAATCCTTCTTTTGCTCCTTCAATAAAGGCATCAAAAACGTTTATTTTCTTGTAAACGGCTCCAAGCACAATAGCAAGGAATATGAACAGGATTAAACCATTGCTTAAGACTTTACTGAAGTCATCCAATTGATCTTTACTCAGCTGTACAAGGTATACAACCAATAAAGCAATTATAGCTGAAATTCCTCCTACATAAGCAATGACTACAGGACGAAGCAGATTAATTTTCTGATAAAGGGATACAATAATCATCGCTGCCAAAGTAGCCGCAAAAGTAGCAATCATACAGGGCAGGAAAATATCTGTAGGTGTTTTTGATCCCATAGATGCTCTGATAGCGATAATCGAGACGGGAATCAAAGTCATACCTCCGGCATGGAGACACAGAAACATAATCTGCGAATTACTGGCGGTCTCTTTATTCGGATTTAAAGTCTGGAGGCTTTCCATCGCTTTCAATCCAAACGGAGTAGCGGCATTATCCAATCCCAGAAGATTGGCACTGAAGTTCATCAGCATATGGCCAAATGCGGGGTGGTTTGTCGGAATCTCCGGGAAAAGTTTTGAGAAAAATGGCTGAATCAGACGGCTCAAAAGGTTAATTCCACCTGCTTTTTCAGCAATACTCATGAAACCCATGAATAAGGTCATGATCCCGATAAGACCAAGGCAGATCTTTACCGCTGTTTCGGATGTTCCGATGACTCCATCAGCTTCCTGAACACGATAAACGTTTACATTTTGCTTTAAAGAGTCTGTTTTATAATGAATTCTGCTGTCTGCAAAATCATTTTTTTTCATCAGGCTGTCTCTGACAACAGGGGAGAGGCTGTTCATCGGTTGTGATGCAATCTTCACTGTATCACCTCCTTTTCCTACCACCATATCATTGAAAATGGTTTTGTAGTGACCTGACGAAACGTATTTTATACTGGCAATGGCAATGGCAATGATAATGAAAGCCGACCAAATTCTGCTGAGAACCATCTGATTGATTTAATTGTTTAAACTTATCGAAAATACTTTAAACCACAAAAATAACTAAAGTCTTTTGTAATTCCGGTATGAGGGCTAATGATGGTTTGCCAGCTTTATCCCATTTTAACGCAATGTTCGCAAAGTTTCTAAATAATGGGAAAATGAGTTTTCTCGTTCGCAAAGGCGTAAGTACTTCGCAAAGAATTTCAATTAGTGAACATTGCTGAATGGAATGCCCTTGCGAACAAAAAATATATATTAAGTTTTTAGATTTTCCTTGCGATCCCTAGCGATTAAAATAAAAGGATTACTCTTCCAGGTAAACAAGATGCCCTTCAAAATCATCATCAAGATGTTTCAGAACCTTTGCATCATCCATTTTTTTGACCAATGCGTCAACAAAGAAACTCTTTTCAAAAAACTGGCGGTGAATTCCCGGAAGAATTTCCATGAAATAATCCATTCCGATTTTGTTGTTATGGAGATCCATTTTGGTTTCCAAAGGCTCATTCGGGAATAATTCTTCATGCATATCTGTTATTCTTTTGCAGAAATCCAGCGCTTTTTTAGGAGAGGAAATTTTGCAGCAGTACATCATAATGAAGCAGCACCACAGAGCGTGTCTGAAAGCATTTCCGATTCCATTAGTGGAAGCTGTCTTAGGGAACTTTTTCTGTGCGATGGTAAAAGCCTTCACAGTAGCATGGAAACTTAGCAAGGCAAAAAGAGGATGGGGAAGGATCAGTGATAAAAGACGCATAATCTTTTTAAAACTCATACTTCTGATGGTATTGAAAAATATCTTAAAAGTCCTCATAAATAAAAATCTCTCCCTAATTAGAGAGAGATTGTATTGTTTTTGTTACAGATACTATGCTTTTACAGCTAATAAATTCACTGTTTTTGCAACAGTATCCTGAATTTCAGTTCTTTTTACGATGAAGTCCACAAATCCTTTTTCCTGTAGGAATTCTGATGTCTGGAATCCTTCCGGTAAGTCTCTACCGATTGTTTCACGGATTACTCTTGGTCCGGCGAAACCGATCAGTGCTCCCGGTTCTGCCATGATGATATCAGCAGTCATTGCGAAAGAAGCGGTAATTCCTCCGAATGTAGGGTCACAAAGGTAAGCGATGTACAAAAGTCCAGCTTCAGAAAGCTGAGCCAGTTTAGCCTGAACTTTTGCCAGCTGCATCAAAGAGTAAGTGGCTTCCTGCATTCTTGCTCCTCCGGACTGACAGATAATCATATACGGAAGTTTATGCTTGATACAGTAATCTACTGCTCTTCTGATCTTTTCTCCCATTACAGAACCCAAAGATCCACCGATGAAAGCAAAATCCATACAAGAAACTACCATTTCAGTTCCTTTTACAGTTCCTACAGCATTTCTGATGGAATCTGTAAGCTTGGTTTTAGCTTTTACTTCTTTCAAACGGTCTTTGTAAGGCTTTGTATCTTTGAAGTTTAAGATATCAATACTTTCAACATTGGCATCCAGTTCGGTAAATTTACCACCGTCAAAAAGGATGTCAAAAAATTCTGCACTTCCTATTCTTACATGAAATCCGTCTTCAGGAGAAACATAATTATTTCTCTTTAGTTCATCATGTTCCACTACTTTTCCGGATGGAGTCTGATGCCAAAGGCCTTTGGGAACGTCCTTTTTCTCATCAGTAGAAGTGGTAATGTTTTTTGCTTTTCTTTTAAACCAGTCGAATGCCATTTTTGCTTGTATTAATGTATAAATGTAAAATGTACCAATGTAAATGCATTTCTTATGAATACTTTTTACATTGGTACAAATTTACAGTTCTTATTTTAAAGTATTTACGTTATTTAAATCTTCAAATGCTTTTACCAATCTTGTAGAGAATGTTTCCTCACCTTTTCTTACCCAAACTCTTGGGTCATAGAACTTCTTGTTAGGTTTTTCTTCTCCTTCAGGGTTTCCGATTTGAGCTCTTAAATAGTCAATATTGTTCACCATATAATCTCTCACTCCTTCTGTGTATGCAAACTGAAGGTCAGTGTCGATATTCATTTTAATTACTCCGTAGTCAATAGCTTCTCTGATCTCTTCTAAAGTAGATCCTGAACCTCCGTGGAATACAAAGTTGATAGGTTTAGCAGCCGTTCTGAATTTCTCCTGAACATATTTCTGAGAATTGTCAAGGATTTTTGGGGTAAGAACTACGTTTCCTGGCTTATAAACTCCGTGTACGTTACCAAATGCTGCAGCAATCGTAAAGTTATCAGAGATTGCTTTTAATTTTTCGTACGTATACGCTATATCTTCAGGCTGAGTGTATAATTTAGAGTTATCAACGTCTGAGTTGTCAACACCATCTTCTTCTCCACCAGTCACTCCGATTTCTACTTCAAGAGTCATCTGAAGTTTAGCCATTCTTTCGAAATACTGAGCTGAAATTTCAAGGTTTTCTTCTAAAGATTCTTCAGAAAGATCCAGCATGTGAGAAGAGTAAAGAGATTTTCCTGTCTGCTTGAAGAAATCTTCGTTAGCATCCATTAATCCGTCAATCCAAGGAAGTAATTTCTTTGCACAGTGGTCTGTGTGTAGAATTACCGTTGCTCCATAAGCTTCAGCAAGAGTGTGAATATGTTTTGCTCCAGCGATAGATCCTAAGATAGCAGCTCTTTGTCCGTCATTGTTTAATCCTTTCCCTGCGTTGAATGCAGCTCCACCATTTGAAAACTGGATAATTACAGGAGAGTTCAATTTCGCTGCAGTTTCCATCACAGCATTAATGTTGCTTGATCCAATTACGTTTACTGCAGGTAATGCAAATTTGTTTTCTTTAGCATACTGAAAGATATCAGTAACTAACTGACCTGTGGCAACTCCTGCCGGAAAAATTCTGCTCATGTTTTACTTTTTATTATAAATTTATTAGGTGTTTTAATTTTGTGTAAAGGTAATCATTTTTAAGAAATTACTAGTTTCTTTTATCTCTGCCCCAAAGGAGCTTCTGACGGATGGTTTCGTAGAAACTTAAACTATTGGGCTGAACCAGAAGAAGCTGGAATTTTGCCTTTTTGATGATGATTTCCTTGTCGGTTTCTATGTGTATCAGTCGGGAATCTAAGGAAAGTGAGTATTGAGGTACACGGCTTTCCACCCTGAATTTTATTTCCACTTTATCATTCACCACTAAAGGTCTCACATTCAGATTGTGAGGAGCGATAGGGGTAATGACAAAATTTTCGTTATTCGGAGAAATAATCGGTCCGCCACAGCTCAGAGAGTAAGCGGTAGAACCGGTTGGGGTTGAAATGATCACGCCATCACCCCAGAAGACATTCAGAAACTCATCGTTGATATAAGAATCTACGGTAATCATGGATGTTGTTTCTTTTCGGGAAACGGTAACATCGTTCAGGGCATAAGGAAAAGCTCCCTCAAGTTTTGGAGAAACTACCTCAATTACCGATCGGCGGCTTGTTTTTACATTTCCTTTTAAGATGGAATCCAGTTCTTTAAAGGCTTCTTCTTTAGTGAAGAAAGCCAAGAATCCAAGTCTTCCTGTATTGACTCCTACAACGGGAATTTCAAGATCCTCAATGAAGGTTAAAGAGTTTACAATAGTTCCGTCTCCTCCAAAAGTGAAGAAGAGATCTACCTCTTTATCCAAAAGATCTTGCTTACAGTTGAATGTTTCGAATATTTTTGAAAACTGAAGTGCTTCAGCCATTTCATCATACAGAACAGATTTTACACCTCTGGCTTCAAGTTCAGAGATAAACTTGCTTAAATATAAAAAAGTATCAAGATCTTTTTTCTGAGAATATATGGCTGCCTTCATGTTATATTTCTATGAATTTTTGTAAAAAACCATAACGGTCTTTAAACAGATCGGATTTCTCATCAGAATAGTATTTTTCAACAATTCTGTAATCGTACCGGTCAAATGTAGCATCTATCGAGGCCAGGTTTTCATTACTGATTTTTATGGTGACCTGAACTACCTCCTCAGACATAAAGCTTATAAACCCTCCGTAAAACTTGGAATTGTTGCTTTCTACAATATTGGTAATTTCCGTCATTGAATATTTTCTGGCCGGAGTTTCTACGGTAAGAATGGCTCCTGTTTCTGAAAATAAAGGATAACGGGAAAGGTCCTGAAAAACATCTTCACAGGTAATATACCCCAGATATTTTTCATTTTTATTAATCACAGGAATCACATTAGAGCTGAAAGTATAAAACAGACGGATGCTGTCCATAACGTTGTTATCCTCCAGAATCGCAAACCGCTCAATCTGGCGTTCCAGATCCTTCAGTGTTCCACCATCTTCTTCATACAGAAAGTCCATAGCAATAGCTCCGTAGAAGTGATGGGATTTTTTGATGAAAACATGGGAATATCCAAAATCTTCTAGCGTATTTCTGGCCGACTCTATGGAGTCAGACAGGCTAAAACACGGAAAGTCTTTTGAGATATAGTCCTTGATAAACATTGTGCTAATTTATAAAAAATTAAATGAAACTTTTTCTGAAACCCCGACTTTTTTTAAGATGAAACAAAAAAAATGCCGTCAAAATTTGTTTGTAAAAAAAAATAAAGTACCTTTGTCGCCTTTCATTTTTACTTTTTATTAGATTTATTTCAAACTGCACTGTCTACTAAGGACATATGCAGTTTTTTTATTTTAATGCTTTTGCAAATTCCCACATCACAATTCCGGCGCATACACTTACATTAAGAGAATGCTTGGTTCCGAGCTGTGGAATTTCTAAAAACACATCAATATCAGGAAGAACTTCATCACTAATTCCTTCCACTTCATTTCCTAAAATCAATGCATATTTTTTCAATCTGTCAATGGTGAAATCAGTAATAAGCTGGCTGTCGGTTGTCTGCTCAATCCCGATGATTTCGTAACCCTTACTTTTCAAATCAGCAATGGCTGTATTGGTTTCTGCTTCATGAGACCAGTCCACACTTTCCGTTGCTCCCAATGCCGCTTTATGAATCTCACGGTGGGGTGGCTGTGGAGTAATTCCGCAAAGAATGATTTTTTCAATTAAAAAGGCATCCGCCGTTCTGAAGGCTGCACCTACATTGTGCATGCTTCTGATATTATCTAAAATGATGACCAACGGAATTTTTTCAACCTTCTTAAATGTTTCTACATCTATTCTGTTAAGTTCTTCCAGTTTTAGTTTCTGTACCAATTGTATTATTTTGTTGAGATTAATTTTCCGTCTTGATAGACCTCTGTTTTTTCTATGCTTCCGTCTTCACGGTAATGAACTCTGTTGCCGTTTCTTTTATCATTGGCAAGCTCAGTTTCACGCTGTAATTTTCCTGAGGGATAAAATACTTTCCATTTTCCGGTAGCAAGTCCGTTATCGTACTGGCCAATATCTTTTATAGATTTTCCGTCTTCATGGAAGGTTTTGCTTTCCCCTTGTAATTTATTGAATTTATAATTGGAAATTTCAATGATTTTACCGGCAGGAGAATAAAAAGTAGCCGTAAGACTGTTGTCATAAATATTCTTATCTCCATTTCTGAATGCCTCTTTGGAAGTAAGAACTCCGCTCTTGTCAAAATATGACCATTCTTTTACTTTGAATCCTTTTTTATATTCTCCCTGTGATTGTATTTTTCCGTTATCATAATAAAAAATGGCATCTCCGTCCAGTTTCCCTTTTTTCCATTCCACTACATTTTTTACCTGTCCGTTCTCATAGAATTCTTTACAGGATCCTTCCTGCAATCCGTCTTTATATCCACAAGGTTTCTGAGCCATGATCAGGACAGAAGTGGAAAAAAACAATAAAAACATGTACTTCATAGCTATTTTTATTTCAAAAATAGTAAAATACTTATATTTGACTCAAAAATATACTATGAAAAAATTATTCACCTTATTCATATTACTATGGGGATTTATGTACCTGGAAGCACAAAATACCTATTATCCTCAAGCTTTTTTTGATAAAAAACTGGCCAGAGAAATGCTTGGATTCGGAAATTCTACCATTGAAGGAGTAGCTTCTACAAAACAAAAAAACAATTGGGGGATCAAACCATTGCTTGGAGAAAAACATTATGCACCCAAAGGAACCGTTATCATGCTTTTTCCTGTCACTCCTTACTTCGAGGAATTTTATGATATGAGAAAGAAATATGAAAATAAAAAAACAACAGTATATATGTCTGAAGAAGCTTTTAAATACAGAGTAGAAGCTTTAACAGATGATCACGGCAGGTTTAAATTTGAAAAGCTGAAACCCGGTAAATATTATCTTGAAACCATTGTGAATTTTACCGCAACGGCAAGTTATCAGCAACAGACCGGAACTTCAGATGCTTACAACGGATATGGAGCTTATCTGTATTCTACTCCCATATACAGTACCTTTTTTTACGGATATTCTGCTGCCAACAGGGAAAGCAAATTTGTAGAAATAAAACAGGACGGTGAACTCAAAGAAATCAAGCTTTAAAAGCTTGATTTTTTATTTTCTGTTCATAATCTGATGCACATTCTTCTCAATATTCTGGGCTATAGTCTCCATCGGAATATCATTTTCGTCATTATTAAAAGGATCTTCAATTTCTTCCGCAATAAGCTCCAGGCTCATCAGAACATAATATACAAAAACCGTCAGCGGGATCATAAAAAGGCCTATTGTAATAACGTATGCAATAGGTAAAGCAAAAACATACAGAATGATGAATTTCTTGATAAAAGAAGAATATGAATAAGGAATCGGAGTATTTTTGATTCTTTCGCAACCTCCGCATACATCCAGAAACCCTGAAAGGTGGGTATCTAAGTACAGCATTTCAACTTCTGAAACTTTCCCTTCTTTTTTTAATTGGTTCAATTTATGGCTAAGCAGAATCACTATTTCGCTTGGTCCATGATTTTTTAACGAGCTTTCAATTTCAGAATAATCTTCATCCAATGCCAGCCTTGTAGATTCCTTGGAAAGATGTTTGGCTAAAAAGTGAGGAAAGTATTTTAAATATCTTGCAATCTGCTCAGCATCCTGGCGGTTATCACCCAGAATAGTATTGATTTTTATGGCAAGATTTCTGGTGTCATTGACCAGTTTTCCCCAAAGCTTGCGCCCTTCCCACCATCGGTCATAAGCGGTATTAGTCCTGAAAACCAGTAAAAGAGAAAGAACAAATCCCAGCAGAGAATGAATCATACCCACATTACTGACTCCGGATTTTGTCGTAAGGTGTAGATATTCAACCTCTAAATACTGAATTCCCCAGGAGTACAGCCCTACAAGAATCATACTTGGAAAAAGGATTTTTAACGTATCACTTTTGTGTAAACTGAAAAGGATTTTAATGAAATGTTTGGTATTGTAGACTCTCATAAACTCGCTTATTACCACAAATATAAATTTTTCATCTGAGCTCTGCTAATAAAGTACGGAAGTCTGAAGCTGAAAGAGGGAAGTTATTGAAGCCGAAGAAGAGCTCTAAGTTTTCCATAAAAAGGTATTTATAGAATGATGTATAGACGTTTGCAGACAAGTCTTAACTTCCAGCATCCCTCTTCCAGCATCCAGTCATTTTAACTTAATTTTCTCAGGTTTCAAAAAAATACTATTTTTATTTCGCATTAAATACAAAGTACATGATCCTCGAAAACGTAGATATTGTAAATGATATCAGTAAAGAAGATTTTCAGAAAAATTATTTTAAAAAGCAGAAACCTCTTTTGATTAAGAATTTTGCCAGCAGATGGGATGCTTTTGACAAATGGAACCTTGCGTATATCAAAGAAAAGGCAGGAGACCAGGAAGTTCCGTTGTATGACAATAAACCGGCTGATGCCGCGAAAAGCTCTGATGCTCCGGTTACCCATATGAAAATGAAGGAGTATATTGATACGATAAAAAGCAAACCTTCAGATCTGCGGATCTTTTTCTATATCATCACAGACAGGCTTCCTGAGCTGCTGAAAAATTTCACCTATCCGGATCTTGGAATAAAGTTTTTTAAAAGACTTCCGACTTTATTTTTCGGAGGAAATGAAGCCCATGTTTTAATGCATTATGATGTTGATCTGGGTGATTTTATGCATATCCATTTCGAAGGAAAGAAAAGAATCCTGTTGTTTGATCAGAAACAGTCTCCGTTTTTATATAAAGTTCCTTTATCCGTTCATACCATTTATGATGTGGATTATGAAAACCCGGATTATGAAAAGTTTCCGGCGCTGAAATATGCAAAAGGATACGAAATATTTATGGAACATGGGGATGCGCTCTTTATTCCGGGTGCTTTCTGGCATTTCAACAGATATCTGGAGCCTGGTTTTTCCCTTTCATTACGGGCACTTCCCAATAAGCCGAATGTTTTTGCCAACATGCTGTATCATGTCTTCATTATGAGGTACACAGATAAACTGATGCGAAAAATTTTCAAAGCCAAATGGGTGAGCTATAAACAGAAATGGGCTTATAAAAAGAGTTCGGAAGCACTGGAAAAACATCTGAAAGCAGGAAAATAAAGAAGAGAGGAAGAAGGAGGCTGGAAGCTGGAAGACTCTTTAGAGCTTAGTACAACTTAAATACCTTTTTATTAAAAGATAGCCAGCCATTACACGACCCATAGAAACTTCCCTCTCCCAGCTTCGTGCTTCCCGCTTATTTATTAATCAGACCAAAGATTGTTGCGTCTACGAATTTTCCTTTTTCAAAAAAATAATCTTTCAAGGTTCCTTCTTTACTGAAATTGATTGACGTTAAAAGTTTCTCAGAAGAAATATTGGAAGGGTCAATGAAAGCATCTACCCGGTGAAGTCTCATGGTTTCAAATCCAAAAGTCAGGATAGGGAGAATAGCTTCTTTCATATAAGACTGCTGCCAGAATTTAGGATTGAGCTCATAACCAATTTCCGCTCTAAAGTGTTCCCTGTACCAGTTATGATAGCCGCAGGTACCAATAACTTTTCCATTGGATTTCAGCTCCAAAGCCCATCTAAACCCTTTTCCCTTTTCGAAATCACCGTTAAAATGCTGAATAATGCGCAGGGAATCATCTTCTGTTTTGAAAGTTTCCAGATCGTAATATTCCATCACTTCATCCAGAGAAAAATACTCAAACAGATCCTGGGTATCATTAAAAGTAAGCTGACGTAAAATAAGTCTTTCAGTCTCTAAGACAGGAAATTCCATAAATAATGTGATTTGATGGGTGAAAAGTACGATTAATTACTGATAAAGAAAAGTAGGGAAGATTAACCGCTAAACAATTCTCTTACCCTGAATTTATTTTTTTAAATTTGGGGCTCATTTTTTACTATGGCAAAAGCAGCGAAGAAAGAAACTCCGTTAATGACGCAGTACAATACCATCAAGGGTAAATATCCTGATGCGCTATTATTATTCAGGGTTGGGGATTTTTATGAAACTTTTGGGCAGGATGCCGTCAGAACTTCTCAGATTCTGGGAATTGTCCTTACCAAAAGAGCCAATGGCGATGGGCATATAGAGCTGGCCGGATTTCCGCATCACTCTGTAGATTCTTATCTTCCAAAACTGGTAAGAGCAGGAATGAGAGTGGCAATCTGTGATCAGCTGGAGGATCCTAAAATGGTAAAAGGGATTGTAAAAAGAGGAGTAACTGAGTTGGTTACTCCCGGGGTTACTTTCAATGATCAGGTTTTAAATTCTAAAAAGAATAATTTCCTGCTTTCTTTACATAAAGAAAAAGAGAAATATGGAATTGCCCTGGTAGATATCTCCACAGGAGAGTTTCTGGTAAGTGAAGGAAACCTGGAAAAGCTTTTGCATATTATCAATACTTTTGATCCGAGTGAGATTATTTTCCAGAGAAGTACACAGATTCCGGAGCAGATAAAAAATAAAAATGCTTTTAAGCTTGAAGACTGGGCTTTCCAATACAATTTTGCCTATGAAAAGTTAACCAATCACTTTAAAACCAGTTCTTTAAAAGGATTTGGTGTAGAAAATCTTCCATTAGCCATTACAGCGGCAGGTGCTATTTTCGCGTATCTGGTAGAAGATACTCATCATAACCTGCTTGCCCATATTACAAAACTGCAGATCATTCCTCAGGAAGAGTATCTTATGATGGATAATTTTACCCTGAGAAACCTGGAAATTGTTTATCCAAGTAATCCACAGGGAAAATCATTACTGGATATCATTGATAAAACGTCTACTCCGATGGGAGGAAGATTGTTGAGAAGAAGAATTATACTTCCTTTAAAATCAGTGGACGAGATCATGAGAAGGCTTTCTCTGATTGATTTTTTAAACGAAAATGATCCTCTTAAATACGATATCTGCCAGCTTCTGAAATCAATTTCCGATCTTGACCGATTAATGGGAAAACTCGCTGCAGAGAAAATTTCTCCTAAAGAATTGGGATATCTGCGACAAAGTTTGGTTAATATCCATACAATCAAAGCTTTATTGCATCCTCATGCCGATGTGGTGGCGTGGTTAGAACCTTTATTTGATCTGGAAGAGCTTATTAAATTCCTGCAAAATTACCTTAATGAAGAGCTTCCGGTAAATATTGCCAAAGGAAATGTCATTAAAGAAGGTGTTTCTGAAGAGTTGGACACATTAAGAAATTTACAAAGCAAAGGCCGCGGATTTCTGGATGATATGTGCCAGAGAGAGATTGAAAGAACGGGTATTACCAGCCTAAAAATTGATTTTAACAATGTTTTCGGATACTATATTGAAGTTCGAAATACACATAAAGATAAAGTTCCGGACGATTGGGTAAGAAAGCAGACCCTTGTGAATGCTGAAAGATATATTACCGAAGAATTAAAGGAATACGAAAACCAGATTCTTGGTGCCGAAGAAAAAATAGGAGTTCTGGAAACTTCGCTATACAGAAATGTATGTGCGGAAACAATGGTTTATATTGATCAGATTCAAGGAAATTCCCATATAATTGCCCAGCTTGATGTGGCTGCCGGATTATCTGAACTTGCTGTTTCTGAGAGTTATACAAAGCCTGTTTTGAATGACGGCTATGTAATCGATTTAAAAGAAGCCAGACACCCAATCATTGAGAATGCACTTCCGTTAGGAGAAAAATATATCCCGAATGATATCTTCCTGGATAAAGATTCCCAGCAGATTATCATGGTAACAGGACCGAACATGGCCGGTAAATCGGCAATTCTACGCCAGACAGCTATTGTGTGTCTCTTGGCTCAGATTGGAAGTTTTGTCCCTGCAAAACATGCTGAAATCGGATTGCTGGATAAAATCTTTACAAGGGTAGGCGCTACAGATAATATTTCTGCCGGAGAATCTACTTTCATGGTAGAAATGAATGAAGCAGCCAATATCTTGAATAATATTTCAGAACGAAGTCTGATTTTATTGGATGAAATCGGGCGTGGAACCTCTACTTATGATGGGGTTTCTATTGCATGGGCCATTGCCGAATATCTTCATCAGCATCCAACGCAGGCGAAAACTTTATTTGCCACCCATTATCATGAGTTGAACGAAATGACCATTAACTTTGAAAGGGTAAAAAACTTTCACGTTTCCATTCAGGAAAATAAAGGAAACATCATTTTCCTGAGAAAGCTTGTTCCGGGAGGAAGTGAGCACAGTTTCGGTATCCATGTGGCAAAGCTGGCCGGTATGCCTGCTAAAGTGGTAAACAGAGCGAATGAAATTCTGAAAACCCTTGAAGCAAGCAGAACGCAGGGAAGCGGGAATACTTCCGAGAGCGTTAAACGGGTGACAGAAGAAAACATGCAGCTTTCTTTCTTCCAGCTTGATGACCCTGTTCTGGAGAATATCCGTGAGGAGCTTACCAAAATAGATATCAATACTTTGACACCCATTGAAGCTTTAATGAAGCTGAATGCCATAAAAAAAATGATTGGAGGGTAATCCAATCATTTTTTTGTAAATAAAGTGAAAGCTTAATTAGCAGCAATAGCCGTCTTTCCCTCGTGGACCAATGATCAGAAAGTGGTTTACTCCTCTTAATTTACATAGTCCTTCTGCACAGGCACCTGCGCCTCCGTTGACTTCCTTTAGCTCTGCTTTGGAAAGTCTTCTTTTTTGAGTGATTGAATTTGTCATCTTCCCTTGTTTAATTAGGATAAACTTAGTTAACAGCAAAATCCGTCCTGCATACCCGGAACTCCGTATTGTTCTTCTCCCGTATGAGGATCTGTACAGCTTATTACTCTTGGGCAGATGGGTCTGTTAGCACCTCCGCTGATCTCTTTTAGCTCATTCTTACTAAGCTTTCTTTTTTGATTTTTTGAATTTTTCATAATAATTTGAATTTGGTAAAAGCTAATTTACAAGTTATTTTGTTACGTTCAAAGTATTGTCATTCAAATTGTTAACTTTTTTATTGGTGAAAAATTATTTCATAAAAAAAGATTGAGGGGTTGCCTCAATCTTCATGTATATTATATAAAAAGCTGTAATAGATTAACAGCATCTTCCCTTGGTGTCACATGCACCTATAGTCATTTCACCATCAATATTGCAAAAACAAGTTCCCGGGCAAAGTGTTCCTCTTCCTCCATTGATTTGCTTTAACTCATTTTTTGTCAGTTTTCTTTTCTGAATGTTTGATTTTTTCATGATAATTTAGTTTTGATTCTGAGCTAATTTACATTTTATTTTTATTAATTCAATGGTTGGTGAAGAAATTTTATGAGATGAATGAAATTATTAACAAATTTTAACAGGTTGATTTTCATTGAGAAAGAATGCATTTGTTAATTTTGAATATGAAGAATTTAATCATGGTCGTTACAGTATTCATCTTCTGTACGGTTTTTAAAGCACAACAGACTGAAGTTTCTGTGATAAAATATGAAGAACTGGAGAAGCGGATTCAGCAGGAAAAAGATAAATTGCTGGTTGTTAATTTCTGGTCAACCACCTGTGGTCCTTGTGTAAAAGAACTTCCTTATTTTATGGAAATCAATTCTAAATATGCAGATAACCAGAAGTTTAAAATGATTTTGGTTTCACTGGACAGGCTGGCTGATAAGGAAAGAGTCTTGAAATTCATTAAAAATAAAAACCTTACGGCTGAGGTACTCCTTCTGGATGATATCAAAAGAATGAATACCTGGATTCCTAGATTTGAAAAAGACTGGGATGGGAATATTCCGGTGACCGTGTTCTATAAAAACGGAGCTAAATTCCATTTTAATGATGGGGAAATGAGCAAGGAAGACCTTGAAAAAACAATTAAAGAAAACCTACAATAAATAATCTACTATGAAAAACCTGAAAATTTTAATGACAGCATTCATCGTTGGGCTGGGATTACTGAGCTTTACAACGACAGATCACGATAAAAACAAAAATCAGAACCATACCATTTCTGGAAAAGGCTATGAAGTAGGGGATGAAGCTGCAGATTTTAAGCTTAAAAATATTGATGGAAAGATGGTTTCCCTGAGCGATTTTAAAAACGCCAAAGGATTTATTGTGGTGTTTACCTGCAACCATTGTCCCTACGCCAAGAAATATGAAGACAGAATTGTTGAGCTGGATAAAAAGTACAAGGATCAGGGATATCCCGTAATTGCGATCAATCCGAATGATCCAAATGTACAGCCGGAAGACGGTTATCAGCAGATGATTGAAAGAGCAAAGCAGAAAGGATTTACTTTTCCTTATCTGGTAGATGAAGGACAGAAAATCTATCCGCAATACGGTGCTACAAAAACGCCACATGTTTTTGTACTGAAAAAAGAGAACGGAAAGAATATTGTAAAATACATTGGTGCTATCGACAATAATTATGATAACCCGAATGATGTATCCGAATATTATGCTCAGGATGCTGTAAATGCTCTGATAAAAGGAGAACCGGTAAAAATGACTAAAACTGTTGCCATTGGGTGTACCATTAAAGTAAAGAAATAATATATTTGCCACATATATAAGGTCGGTATTCCTGGAATACCGATTTTTTATGCCTTAAACTTAATTTGAAATGAAATTCCAATTCAGCCTGAAGTATCTTCTTCTGACCGTATTTATTTTTCTTGTGGAGGTGTTAATTGCCACCAAACTCAGTGATATTTTCTTTATAAGAGCTTATCTTGGAGATGTTATTGTGGTGATGCTCCTTTTTACTTTCGTGAAAAGCTTTGTGAAAATAAATGATCAGAAACTGATTCTGGGAATTCTGATTTTTTCATTTCTGGTAGAATTTGCCCAGTATTTCAATATTGCAGAAAAACTAGGCTTCCGTCCTGGAAGCCTGATGTATATTGTTATCGGAAATTCTTTTTCCTGGATTGATAATCTGTGTTACGCTGTAGGCTGTCTTATTCTCTATTTTATCGTAAGAATGACAAAAAGTGAAAACTTAACATCTACCCCTAGCTCCTAATCCCTGCAACCTACTACCTATTACCTATCTTCCAAAACTGTCATATTTATCCTCCGCATATTTGGTAAAGCGGTTCAGTAAAGCCACATTTTCTTTTTCCAGAGGGGAAAGATCATGATCTACATTGCTTGCAACCGGGATATACCAATCTGTTTGTTCAAAGAAATTTCTGTAGGTTTCTTTTTTGAAAGAGTAGCCGTGTCTTGCAAATACAGAGTTCTTGATGATCTCAAGATCCAGTTTTCTTAAGTTTTTAAGATCTTTTTCCGTGAGTTTCTGCTTGGATGCATTCAGTTTGAAGATGGCTTCAGAAGCGAAGCGGTTTTTAGTGGTTTTATAGCTTTCTGTTTTCCCGGTTTCCTCATCCGTATACTTTTCGGTAAACTCTTTAGAATTTGACCAGTCTACCAGATCAGAATCCTTATCCAGCATAAAGTTGGGATTGTAAACAAACTCTTTTTTAATCAGTTTCAGTGTTTTTAAAGGAGCTTTTACGGAAGTTTTATCAAAAGCGTTCCACTTTCCGGTTAAGCTGTCTCCCTTCAGTTTTACCTCAAACCTTCCATCTGTTTTATCATTGCCGGGTTCATCCAGCACAAAAGATGTTGTAGCTTCATTGAAAACACCTTTAAACGGACGCTGATTACCATTCACAATACTTTGTCCATAAACGCTGTCTTTGGTGATTCTGTTGATCTTTAAAGAAATTCTTTTGTAGTTACTGACATCATATTCTGAGCCGTCTGTTGGGTCAACAACTTTTTCCATTCCGGCAAATTCACCCGTGTAAATCCCGTAATATTCTTTGTGTACTTCAGGAACTACTGCAGAGTCCTTCTTGGCGGTCAGAGAATCTTTTCCTGATTCAGTGGTTTTTCCCTCTTTCTTACAGCTTGCCAGAGAAACTGCCAGTAAGGAAATCAAGGTATAATTTACAATTTTCATATAAGTTTTTTTGTGATTAAATAATCAATAATAAGGATGTTGGGAATCCAGCCCAGCCATGCAATGATCTGATAGACATCCATGGGATTGGGATGAAATAAATATACAATAATTACTTTCCACATTCTCAGGGTAATAGCAGATAATGTAAAAGCAAAGCTCCGCCACATCCATTGCTTGTGTTCTTTGAACTTTTTTTGTCTTGCCAACTGATAGGCTCTAAACGTTGAAAACCACCATAAAAAGCCTAAAATAACAAATGAAATCTTGGATAAAAAGCCTCCGTTGGCAAAGAGTCCCATATAAATTCCTGAAGGAGCCGCCAAAATCAGAATGAGAAAAATATACACTTTCCCCATATTCCGGTGGAAGTTTTTTACTCCGAAATCCCTTCTGAGAATAGCCAGAAATCCTGAGAGAAGCACAAAAATACTTGTATACACATGAGTGTAGAAAAATGCAAGATATTCCGGTCTTTCCATCACTTCCGTCTGTTTGATCATCAGAAAACTGACTTCAGGATTAAAAGGAATATATTCTAAGGTGATTTTCAGCATCAGCCAAAAGAAATATCCGAATCCTATGATGAGAAGGATTTTAAAGAAAAAAGAAATATTTCTTTTGGCAGATAACATTCTGATTATTCAAAATTAATAATGAAAGGAAGATTAAACCAAATCATTACGGTATTCCCCTTATATTCTCCGGGTTTCCATTGGGTTTTCATAGACTTCATCACTCTTTCTACTTCATGATTAAGGGATTCATTATCTCCGGTTACGATAATCGTTTCAATATAACCTTTGGCATTGACAGAAAACTTTGCTTGTGACCTTGTTCTTCCTTTAGCTCCTTTTATTCGGTTTGTATTTATTTTTTGAGATACCTCACGCATAAATGCTGAAAGCCCGCCGGGATATTCTGCCTGCTTACTTTGTTCAGGAATAAACTTATCTCTGGAATGATCTTCTGTGGGTAGCGTTTTGGTTTCCTGCGCTTGTGAGAAAACAAGCCCAAACCCCAAAAATAAAATGAATGCTACTATTTTTTTCATGATTAATATTATCGTATTCTGGTTATTTATTTTCAAAGAAATCAATCACTAATTCATTGAACAGTTCCGGTTTTTCTTCAGGAACATAATGATTTGCATTAGGAATAATCGCTAATTGTCCTTTTGGGATAGATTCTGCGATTTTTACTGTATGTTCTGTTTTTATAAGATCTTTATCACCCGCAATGATCAATGATGGGCACTGAATTTTACTCAGGTCTTCATACTTCCATTGGGGATACTTCAAGTCCAGATTCAAAAGATCAATAAGGATATCATTTTTATGGTCTTTATTCTCTTTGGTAAGGCTGGCAAGCATTTCTTTCATGGATTTTAAATCATTATCTTTGACTCCTTCAGGAAAAATATTGGCTCCTGAGCATGCTATTTTGTCTACCATCTCCGGATATTTCATGGCCATAGACAGTGCGAGAATTCCTCCGTCACTCCAGCCCAGAATTTTTGTTTTTTTGATATTCAGTTTCTCTAAAAACTGCTTAAGATCCTCTGTCTGAATATCAAAGGTAAGTTCTTTTGTTTTGTCATAAGTAGACCTTCCACGTTCGCGACAATCTACAATGATCACCTTATATTTTTTAGCAAACGTATCTTTTTGGTTCATAAAGGCGCTGATGGATTGGCCATTACCATGAAGCATAAGTACAGGCTCTCCTTCTCCATAGACTTCATAATATAGTTTGATGCCATTAACATCCATAAATTTCCCATCAGGCATTGTTCCGATAATGCCCTGACCTTTAATCAACAAAGATTTGCTGCCACTGAATGGTTTGTAATCCGAATTTCCAATGGTAAAATGCTTTACGTGCTTTATTTTCTGGGAATGGATTCCTTCAAACCAACCATTGGAAGAGGTAATCTCTTTTTCAAAACCTGAGTTTTCCAGCGGAACTTCAATCCATTTTTTTGACTTTCCATCATTGATTTCCAGCTTAAAATCGTCAAAATAAAAATCGCCATTGTTTTGGGCAAAAGCTCCGATATTCATAGTTTGTGCAGAAGCATTGATCGTCCCTTTTATTTCATACGTTTTCCACTCATTGGTTACTTGAATTCCATAATATTGGTTTTCAAAAAAGCCTACCGTGTGATCTTTATTATCTATTCTGCACCATAATCCACAATTGGAACCATTATCCTCATTCTCTTTTCTGATTTTTGCCGTTATACGGAAGTTCCAATTTTGTTTATTCTCTATATTGACAGCTTGCGTGAAGGAAGTCCAGTCGGAAACAATTGTTTTTTCCTGACTATATCCTAAAAAGAGGAAGAATAGAAGAATGAAACCGAAATTTTTTTTCATGGGTATAGTTTTTAGTAAAAATAATGTTTTTTTATAAGCTGTTGAGATCCTGAGCAATCAGCCATCCTTCACTCCAGCAAGCCTGGAAGTTGAATCCTCCGGTTACGGCATCTATATTAAGAACTTCACCGGCAATATAAAAATTAGGAAGCAGTTTTGAAGACATGTTTTTGAAGTTAATTTCCTTTAAATCAACACCTCCGGCTGTCACAAACTCATCTTTAAAAGTTGATTTTCCGGTCACCTGAAACTTCTTCCTGCAAAGATTTTCAAGGATTTTCTGCATTTCCTTTCCGGAAATATTAGCCACCTGTTTATTAAGATCAACTTTTGAAATCTCTAAAATCTTCTGCCAGAACCGGTTGGTAATATCGAAGATCTTTGATTGTCCAATAGTTTTTTTAGGATTGCTTTGTTTGAAATTATGGAAGATTTCTTCCGCTTCATCTATTTCTATGGAAATAAAATTGACCTCAATTTCAAAGTTATATTTAAGTTTTGCCAGACTTATGGCTTCCCAAGCAGAAATTTTCAGAACTGCAGGTCCTGAAAGTCCCCAGTGCGTAATAAGCAAAGGTCCGCTCTCTTCAGTTTTCAGCTTTGGAATTGAAATTCCGGCATTTTCAAAACTTGTTCCCGGAAGATCTTTCAGCAATTCATCTTTAATATTAAATGTAAAAAGAGAAGGAACAAGATCTATAATTTTATGCCCCAGCGTTTCTATGATTTTCAACGATTTTGGAGAACTTCCTGTAGCATATACAATATAATCTGCTTCAAAATCCCCTGAATTGGTTTTTACAATATACTTTTCATCCAGTTTTTCAATCTCTTTTACCGTACATTTTGTTTTTACCGATACATTTTTCTTTTGTGTTTCATTCAGAAAAGTATTGATAATGGTCTGGGAAGAATTACTTTCAGGGAAAGTTCTGTTATCGTTCTCAATTTTCAGCGGAACATTACGCTGGTCAAACCATTCCATTGTGTCGCCAGGCTGAAATTTAGTAAAGACACTTAGCAATTCCTTGTTTCCACGGGGATAAAACTGAACCAGTTCTCTTGGGTCAAAACAGGCGTGGGTTACATTACAGCGCCCGCCTCCGGAAATTTTAACTTTCTGAAGGACATCCGAATTCTGTTCTAAAATCGTAATTGTATATTTCTTTTCGTCAAGATTAGATGCACAGAAAAAGCCTGCAGCACCGCCTCCGATAATAATGATCTGTTTCATGTATGTGTAATCCTATGCGGAAGATTATTTTTTCAAAAGTACAATTTTTATAAACCATCTTATTTGAGTATTTTTGAAGATTATAATTTTAATGAGACCCAAAACGATTTTCATATGATTTTCTACCATAAATTTGAAGTAAGATGGAGCGATCTTGATGCCAATAAGCACTTAGCCAATTCATCATATGTACAATATTGTGCACAAGCTAGAATGGCTTTCATGACTAAAGAGAAAATGGGAGTTACCCAACTGAGCAGATGGGGAATCGGCCCGGTAATCCTGCATGAAAGATATTCTTTCTTCAAAGAAATCTATGCAGATCAGATCGTAATCGTAAGTGTGGAAATAGACGGATGTGCAGAAGATTCTTCTATCTACCGTTTTGTACACAAGTTCTATACACCTGACGGAATGCACTGTGCTACTGCAGAAGCTACAGGAGTATGGATTGATATGATGCTTAGAAAAATGACCACTCCGCCGGATGATGTAGTGGAAGCAATGAATAAATATAAAAGCCCGGAGACCATTGTGCTATCGAAAGAAGATTTCAAAAAATTCCCTTTCCATCCACATAATATTGACCCGGCAGAATTGATTAAATAATTCAAAGTTTAAAATTCAAGGTTCAAGGTTTAGAGTTTGAGAAGCAGTTTTAAATCATTCATACTTTTTACATTGGACATTAATACAAAAAAATTATGTTTGAAGATAAATCACAGGAGCTGACGCCCATTTCAAAATTAGGAGAATTCGGTCTTATTAAACATCTGACAGAGCATTTTCCGCTATCCAATGAATCTTCGGAGCTTGGAGTAGGAGATGATGCAGCGGTTATTAATCCTGATAACAAAAAAGTAGTTCTTACAACAGATGTGCTGGCAGAAGGTGTACATTTCAACTTAGGATATGTTCCTTTAAAGCATTTAGGATATAAAGCTGTGGTGGTAAACCTTAGCGATATTGCTGCTATGAATGCAACTCCTACACAGATATTGGTTTCTCTTGCGGTATCCAACCGTTTTCCGGTAGAAGCTTTAGAAGAAATCTATGCCGGAATTCAGGCTGCTTGTACAAGATACAAAGTTGATCTGATCGGAGGAGATACTACAAGTTCCAATTCCGGATTGGTAATGAGCATTACAGCAGTAGGAATTGAAAATGAAGAAAATATTGTAAAGAGAAGCGGGGCAAAACCGAACGATCTTCTTGTCGTAACAGGAGATTTGGGCGGAGCATACATGGGCTTACAGATTCTGGAAAGAGAACATGCCGTTTACCTTGCAGATCCTAATATGCAGCCGGAAATGGAAGGTTACGACTATATTCTGGAAAGACAGCTGAAGCCTGAAGCAAGAACAGACGTTAAAACGATTCTGGAAGAACTGGATATTAAACCAACTTCTATGATTGATATTTCTGACGGTCTAGCTTCCGAAATCCTTCACCTTTCAGATCAGTCAAATGTAGGGTTCAGATTATACGAGGAAAAAGTTCCTATGGACAGTCTTACCATCTCTACCGCGGATGAAATGAACTTGAATCCGGTGATGACTGCTTTAAGCGGTGGTGAAGATTATGAATTACTTTTCACCATTTCGTCAGGTGACTTTGATAAAATTAAAAATCACCCGGATTTTACCATTATAGGACATGCAGTAGAAAAAGAAGAAGGAAACTTTATGGTAGCAAGAGGTTCAAACCAGCTCGTGGCTCTTACGGCTCAGGGATGGGATGCTTTTTTAAACCAATAAGATGTATACTTTTACCGTATTACCATGTTTAGTAATTATAACATTTATAATAGTTACCCTGTACAAGCACTACATAAAAAAAAGAAATCAGAATCTGAAAGAGTCTTTCGTTTTTGTCTTGTTTTTTGTAACAGTCTGGAGTGTAATTTATTATCTTGTTTTTAGTTAAATAACATACCAAAACCGAAAAATTATATTTAATTTTAAATATTGTAAGAAAACCGTAGTACTTTTTGCTGCGGTTTTTGCTTTATTTGATCAAATACATTAGCAATGAATTCATCTGAAAAAAATATTCCTGTTCATAATCTGGTGTCTGAAGAATTTCAGGTCAACACCTTAGAAAATGGACATCCGGAAAACTTCGAGGATATTCATCGGCATAATTTTTTTGAAATTATCTGGTTTAAAGAAGTTCATACAGACAGCAGTCTTGAGTTGGATTTTGAGAGTTATCCTGTGAAAAACAACCAGATCTGTATTATTGTTCCCGGACAGGTTTTTAATATGAAACTCCGCAAGGAAAAAGGATCTGTCTTGGCTATCAGCAAAGAAATTTTCAAAGAAGCCTGCGATACTGAAGTGGTTCTGGCCAACGGAGCCAGACCTTTCTTTTTGGATGAAGAAAGCAGTGAAACCGGAAATATGCTGATTTCAATGATCAAAAAGGAGTATCTTGGATCCGGGCGTGTTGAAATTTTAAAAGCCTATCTGAGAGCTTTCTGTCTCATTATTACGGATCAGATTACGATGCAGAATACATCGGAAGATGATAAACCGAGGATTCAGCAACTGGTAGCACTGATAGAAGAACATTATATCACTCAGAAAAACACTGATTTTTATGCTGAACAGCTCAAAATAAGCGCCCATCACCTTAATGATATTGTCCGGATTTCCCGGGGAACAACAGTGAAAAAAATGATTGCCCAAAGACTTATTCTGGAAGCCAAAAGAGAGCTTAGTTTTGGAGCTTTAACGGTAAAAGAAATTGCTTTTAAATTAGGTTTTGGTGATGCTTCTTACTTTTCCCGTTTTTTTAAAAAACATACCCGGCAGAATCCTGATGGGTTCAGGGATAGAAAAGGTTAATCCTCAGAATGTTCCTTTATTTTTTATTGTAAATAAATAATTCAGGCGTTGATGCATAGTGCAATCCTCAGTTTGTGCTGTTCTTCCTTCAGTTCTTTTATTGAAAAACGATACTTTTTACAGCAATTTTGCAGCTGAAAAAAACGCCTGCGAAGGCTTATTGTTATTTATGAAGAAGAATTTGAATATTGTAGTGTTTATTCTTGCACTACTCAACACGTTAGAATCACTAAGTATAGATCTTTATCTTCCTGCTTTTCCAAGTATGGCGAAGATTTTTAATACCGATATCGGGCATATTCAGGTATCCATTTCTGTTTTCTTTGCCGGATTTGCTTTCGGACAGCTGCTATGGGGACCTTTATCTGATAAAAAAGGACGAAAACCGATGTTATACTGCGGACTTTTGCTTTTTATTATAGGAGCAACAGCCATTTATTTTACATCCGATATTTATGTGTTATGGGCCATGCGTTTTCTGCAGGCATTCGGAGGCAGCGCAGGGATTGTGATCGGAAGAGCCATCATCATTGATCTCTATGATAAAAATAAAGCAGTCACTATCTTTTCACAACAGTCGCAGATCAGTGGAATTGCACCGATTATAGCCCCGTTATTGGGAAGTGTATTCCTTAAATTCTGGGGCTGGAACAGTTCCTTTGCCTTTTTATGTATCATGGGGCTGATTACTTTCTTCATGGTGTACAAATATGTGCCGGAAACCAATACCAGAATTCATCTTTCTGATGATGAAATGTTGAATGAAAAGGGATTAAAAGAGCAGTTGAAAATGATCATTTCAAACAGAGATTTTATCAACAGTACCATGGTAGGAAGCATTGCTTTTGCATCCTTGATTATTTACATTTCAAATGCGCCGTTTCTATTTATGGAGATACACGGTTTTTCAAGCAGTACATTTAGTTTTATATTCGCTTTTAATTCATTGGCATTGATAACAGCAGCTTATATTACGCCTAAGCTGATCAAAAGAATAAGCAATTCAAGCCTTTTATTTTCTGCTACTATTGTATTGTTGGTAGTCTGTTCCCTTCATATTCTCATTGCGGCAGAAAACCTTTCTGTGGCCCTGGAAATTGCAATGTTGTATCTGTCATTATTAGCTATTGGTATTCTGTTTCCCATCACTTCTGCTCATGCTTTATCTCCATTTAAAGAGGGAAGAGGAACAGCGGCAGCATTATTGGGTTTTATGCAGCTGATGGTTACCTTTTTAATATCAGGATTAATAGGGTTTTTAGAGGCCGATTCTATCATTCCGATGGTGGTAACACGTTCCGCAATGGCATTGATTGCAGTGTGGTTCGGGTATCGTATTTTTAAGACTCAAAAAGTGACTATTCCAATAGTTGCCCAATCCGAAAATTAATCCCCTTATTTGATCCTGTTGTCATACAATCCAGACACTTAATCAAGTAATTTTTGTAAAAAATAGTTAAAGGGTTCTCTTTGCATAAAATTTAAAATATGAAAAGAACCCTTTCGACAACTCTATGCTGTATATTGCCATTGGGATATTGGGTGAATGCACAGTCCGGCATCTCCGCAGAGCTTAAAACCGAATACATTCCTGCTTCCAGCTATATCCGTCCGGAAGACAGCACAAAAACCAATTCTAAAAGTGATTTTAAGAGAGTAGATCTGAACCTCAGCATTCCGTTATCTGTAAAAAAAGATAAGGATGGAAAAGTAAGAGCATGGTCTATGCTGCTAAGCGGATCTTATGCAAAGATGGCCCACAAAAATTACGAAACTGCATTATTTCCGGATCAGATGCTGAACGCACAGGTCGGAATACAGCATATGAGACCTTTGGGTAAAAAATGGAGTATGATGATGACGGCATCTGTAGGAGTATATACAGACCTTGAAAAAATAGATTTCGATGATGTGCTGGGACAGGGTGGAATTTTATTTATCAGGCATTTTAATCCTAACCTTTCGTTAGGAGCCGGACCGGTGCTTACCACTGCTTTTGGTGTCCCTATGATTTTACCATGGATCTATTTCGACTGGAAAACCAACGGAAAGATTAAATTCAAGATTAACTTCCCGGAAGGAATGGAAGCCGGATATCTTTTCTCCGATAAATTTGCTTTAAAAGCTGTTGTAGAACTGAATGGAATGACCGCAGAGAGAAGTATAAACGGAAAATCAATGTTATTAGGTTACCAGCAGATCACCGCAGGACTCAGACCGGAATTAAAAATCAGTGACAAGCTCACTGTACGTCTTACGGGAGGAACAGCGATATTGAGAAGCTTTAGTGAAAATGACCGGAAAATCAGCAGCATTTTCAGAGACAAAAAAATAGCTGATCCGAGATTTTCAAGCACATTTTACGCTGCAGTATCACTACGCTGGAATCTTCCATAAAAAAAATGCCGGAGGCGGGGAATTTCATAACTCCCTGCTTCCAGCTTCTCTCTTCCAGCTATTTACTTATTAATTTCTTATAAACCACCTGGTTAAGTAATTCTTCCTTTCGGGTACGGGATATAGGAAGTTCAATTTTATTAATGAAAAGACGTCCTCCTGAAATCATGTCAATATGGGTAATATTGATGAGGTAGGATTTATGAATCCTGAAAAAATGGTCTGAGGGAAGAGATTCTTCAATAGCCTTCATGGTCTGATGAATAATCAGTGATTTATCTTTAAAATGAAGCTTGGTATAATTCTGCATACTCTCAATGTACAGAATATCTACCCACGAAACCTTAATGAAACTATCAGACTGCCTCACATACAGAAAAGGATCATCTAGAGAAGTATTTTTTTTCAGCTTTTCACTGATGATAAACTGCTGCTGTGCCTTATTTACCGCCTGATAAAAACGGTTGAAAGCAATGGGTTTTAAAAGATAATCCACTACCTGCAGACGGAAGCCTTCCAGCGCATATTCAGAATACGCTGTAGTAAGAATGCATAAAGGAGGATTTTCAAGCTGTTCCAAAAATTCCAGGCCAGTGAGGTAAGGCATATTGATATCCAGGAAGAGGAGGTCTATTTCTGTTTCCTTTACTTTGGTATCAGCTTCCAGCGCTGTAGCACAGGTTCCTTCCACCGATAAAAAATCAATCTGATCAGCAAGTTCTTTGAGATGAAATCTTGCCAGTGGCTCATCATCTATAATCAGACATTTCATTTTGGGAATATTATAGCTCATAACTGTCAGATAATGTTAGTATTAATGTTATTTTAAAGATGTGGCTAGTAGATTCGATATTCAGGTCATGGGAGCCCGGATATTGTAATTTTAGACGTTTTTTTACATTTTGAAGACCAATTCCTCCCGTTCCGTCTTTCTTTTTATAGGTTGTCATATCCGAACAGGAATTTTCAACATAAAAATACAGACTGTTATTCTTTTCTTTACAGGAGATTTTCACATAACCTTTATGCCCCGGAAGCCTGCAAACATATTTAAATGCATTTTCTATAAAAGGCACCAAAAGTAAGGGGGCAATAAAAGCTTTTCTGTTGTTGATCTGCCATTGGGCTTTTACATCCAGTTCATTTCCCCACCTCAGTTTTTCTACCTCAACAAGGTTTTGGAGATACTCAATTTCTTTATCCAAAGGAACCAGTGGCTGATTGCAATGATACAGCTGGTACCGGAGAATATCCGAAAATTTCATCAGTAAAAAATCGGCAAGCTGGGTATCCGTTTTCATCAGGATATGAATATGATTCAGGATATTAAACACCACATGCGGATTGATCTGATCCTGAAGAAGTTTGAGCTGGTTTTCCAGATGAGCCTGCTGAAGGAGAATATGATCACGCTCTATTCTTCCATGTTCATTGTAAAATTTTACACCACACGCTGCTCCGTTGATCAGAAATGAGGCAGGCAGAGACATATAAAAGCCTTTCCACAAAAAAGGTAAATGATCTCTGAAGTTTTCCGGGAGTTGTTCTTTGGGCTCCACTTCAAGATAGGTGAATATAATGGAGAAAACCAGACTAAGCATGAAAATCACCAATACCAGCTGCACCAGAAACAGTTTCATTTTCTTTTCACGAAGAGCCTTCGGAAGAAACTTATTGGTTAAAAAATGAGTAAATGTAAACGAGAATGCCGCAATAATCGCAGCCTGAGTCATTGCAAGGTAAGATTCTGTTGTACTCTGGAAATTAAACCACAATACAATGGCTAAAACAAGCCAGAAAATAAAAGTAAATATGTATTCTTTTACAATAAAAGATTTTGTCATGGAATTGGAAATAGGTTATAAAAAAATTAGAAACTGCAGGGAAAACAGTTTCTAATGGTAAAGATAATTTAAGTTTTTAGAATAAGAAATAACCTATTCCCAGGGAAAAACTGTGGGGTTTGGACTTAAATTCTTTACTGATGCTTGAAAGACTGGTCTCATACCTCAAATCTACTGTGAAATTCTTATAATCTAATCCCAGGCCTCCCGTAACTCCAATATTGGACTTGTCAAACTTTTTAAAGCCTTCCAGCAGAGCCTGGGAAGTAGATATTTTATTGTTGAAGGCATAGCTGTATACGCCTCCAGCAAATATCCTTACATTAAAATCATCAGTTTTAATCAACTTATATCCTACTACTACAGGAATATCAATAGCGTTCCATGAAAGTTTTGAAGAGCTTCCGTCTTGGGATTCGTAGGTTGTTTTTCTTTTGTTGAAAAGAGCCTCTCCCTGTACATATAGTTTTCCGAGGTCCATTCTCGTCATTACTCCTGCCTGATAACCGAATCCGTATTTCCCTTCTAAAGAAGAAGATTCCGTGGATGTTTTGGTGAAATTTGCTCCGCCCTTTACTCCGATGTGAAAAGCTGGGGTTTGCTGTGCTTTAGTTTCTATAGTGCAGGAGATGCAAAATAACAGGGAGCTCAGCGCTAAAAATTGCTGCTTCATAAATTAATTGTTGTTAATAATTTGTTGCAAAACAACAATTATGAAGTAGGGGATGAAATTTTATTTGATGAATGGCAGAGATGCTTTGACAAAAATCTGCTTCCTGATGAAAAAAATAAAACCGGAAGCATTACTACTTCCGGTTTTTTATGACTAATAAGGCTGTTCTTCACAAATAGAAGGAGGGTTACATCCGCCGCCGCCAGGGTTTCCACCACCACCTACAGCAATGCATTGTCCCGGATTTCCGTCTTCATACATTTCACAGGCATATCCCCATGCGCACTGGCAGTCATCCTGACAATTATAAGAGTTGCCTCCCATATGACAGCCATCTATTCCGCTGCCCAGAATTGTAGATAAGTCTTTTCTTAAAAGTTTTTTCATTGTTTTCATGATTTAATTAGGTATTAAATGTTATAGTTAAAATTGTACATCTTTGTAAATATAATAAAATTGTCTTAATTAATTGTAAATGAATTATGTGTAGCTGCTTTATAAGAAGAAAAGCCACTGCAAGAGTGGCTTCCTTATGATTGATAGAATATGTATCTTAAAAACTGAATTCCTTCTGATACAGCATACGTTCTTTTGTAAAAAGAGGAATGGTTCCTTCATATCTTAAAGGAGCGATTCCAAAACCATAGAACATATCAGCCTGGATTTTACCTTTTACAGTAATCACTCCTTTTCTTTGAGGAACAATTGTTAATCCTAAAGAGGAAAGGGCAGAAGCTCTTCCTTTCAACCCTGAGTTGGCAATAGGAATGGTAAGAAACATCAGCCCTACAGCTCCTTTTGCTTCTAATCCACCTTCAGCAGATAAATTCCCCTCTGCAACAGTGATAGCAGGTTCTGATTTCTTTTGAAGATTAATGTTAATCTCTGGATTTTTGCTTACTAAGAAGTTAGCATTTCCCTCAAGATCCAAAAGCTGAGCCTGTACTTTTCCTGTAGCCTGTACTCCCAGAAAAGGTCCGGCAGAAAGAGTCGGGCTTAAGATCAGTCCGGTAGGTCCCAAAACGATAGGTACAATAGGGATATTCAGATAGTCTGTAGTACTTGCGGTGTAGCCCAGGCTTCCTACAATACTAGCAGAGCTCTGAAGTTTGATATCATCCATGATGAGGTTAACATAGAAATTGGATAAATGTCCCCATGAGAATGTGATATTATAATCAATCTTTGGCGTAAATCCTCCTTTTACATTCACGCTGGATGTTCCTGCTGAAGATAAAGGAAATGAAAACGTTTTATTGAAATTGTAACGGTTGAAGGTAATTAATTTCTGATTTTGAAGGTTTTTCGCTTCAATAGAATGTATTCTTTGGTTGATTTGCTCAGAAACCATGCCTTCTACATGAATGTAATTTACCATTCTGCCATCAATATTAACAGGAGCTTTCCCTGATGGGTCATACACTCCGCTTAGTGTTCCGCTGTAGATAAACTCTTCAAGTTTCGCACTGGAAGTCTGTATTTTAAATTGGTTATTCAATTTTGAAACAGCACTTACTTTTGAAAGAATGGTGTTCACCTGATCACCTTCTATCTTAGTCCCTACAATAACAGTTCCTATAGAAATACTGTCAGTTTGCGGAGTCATGCGGCTAAACGTAATTTCTCCATCATTATGAGTGGAAATTGCATTTACTGACTCATCATTAAGAATAATAACATTCTTCTGTAAAGTCAGGTTTCCCAAAGTCTTCATAGGAGCAGGCTCTGTAGTTTTTTCAGCAGGAAGATCCGCCGGATCATCCTGAGAACAAGACGTTAAAATAAACAAACAGAAAATAGATAAAAGAAAAGAAAAGTAAAATTTTCTGCCAATTTTGAAGTGGTTAGATTTCATTTTCATATAAAGTGATTTTAAGTTTTAATCAAAATTAGGTGAATTATTTAAAACGTACAAAAGAATTGTGTTAAATTAACATCAACAGCATAATGATTTTTGATTATGTTTCTATTATATGAAAAATAAAAACCCGCTATCAGAATAGCGGGTTTTGTTTATATTATTTTTTAAAATTCAATACTAATGGAATAGAAATACTTGAGGAGACAGGCTTTCCTTTGTCTTCTGCCGGCTTCCATTTGCCTTTATCTTTAATCCGGTAAAAAGCGGCTTCAATAAAAGCATTCACATCTTCATTATTTCCTTTTACATTAGGATTAAGAGCATTTCCTTTAGAATCTACTACAAAGTTTAATGTTGCTTTATAAGAATCTGAAGAAAAGTTTAAAAAGACAAGATCTACGGCTTCATATAAAAGCTTTTGAAAGGCGGCTTTACCTTTATCGTATTCAGCTTCTTTACTGACTTTTGCTTTTGTAGGAGGATCTGCAGTGATCATTTTTTGATCCTCAAGGGAAGCTTTATCCAAAGCAGTCTTGTATGCGGTTATTTTATCCTCTGTCAAAAGCCACTCTTTCTTGGTCCTTAAATCATTAGGCTTAGGATATTTATTATACAGAGCCGTTTTCTTCCTTTCATAGCGTGAATCTGCCCTTTCAAATTCAGAAACCTGGGCACTGCCTAAAATAAAAGTGAAAATGAAAGCTGATGCTAAGACCTTTTTCATGATTTATTAAGCTTTTACAATATTAATAATTACTCCGGTTGCTTTTTCCATACTTTCCAAAGCTACATACTCATATGGACCGTGGAAGTTGATTCCTCCCGCAAAGATATTCGGGCATGGAAGTCCCATATAAGAAAGTTGTGCACCGTCTGTACCTCCTCTGATCGCTTTGATTTTAGGTTCGATACCCGCTTCGGTCATTGCTTTGGCAGCAAGGTCTACAATGTGCATTTTACCTTCAAACTGCTGCTTCATATTTCTGTATTGCTCTTTGATTTTCACTTCAGCAGTTCCTTCACCATGTTTTTGGTTGAATTCTGCTACTTTTTCCTCCATGAATTTCTTTCTCACTTCAAATTTATCAGCATCATGATCACGGATGATGTATTGAAGTTTTGCTTCAGAAATATCAGCAGTGATATCCGTTAAATGGTAAAATCCGTCAAACCCTTTTGTCGTTGAAGGAGTTTCGTTAGCAGGAAGCATTTGAGCAAATTCAGCGGCTAAAAGAGCAGCATTGATCATTTTTCCGTAAGCATAACCAGAGTGAACACTTAATCCATGGATTTTTACTACTGCTCCGGCAGCGTTAAAGTTCTCATATTCAAGTTCTCCCACTTCTCCGCCATCCATTGTGTAAGCCCATTCTGCACCGAATTTAGCCACATCAAATTTATGAGCACCTCTTCCGATCTCTTCATCAGGAGTAAATCCTACTGCAATTCTTCCATGTTTAATCTCAGGATGGGCAATAAGATATTCTGCAGCTGTTACAATCTCTGCACAACCTGCTTTATCATCAGCTCCAAGAAGAGTAGTTCCGTCCGTAGTAATTAACGTCTGACCGATATATTTTTTTAAGCTTTCAAATCTTGAAGGAGATAAGGTGAATCCTGTAGTCTGGTTCAAAAGAAGATCATTTCCGTCATAGTTTTCCCAAACCTGAGGCTTTACATTTTCTCCGCTGAAATCCGGTGAAGTATCATAATGTGAAATAAACCCGATGGTAGGTCTGTCATCGTTTTCAAGGTTAGAAGGAACATAGCCCATAATATAACCATGCTCATCAATTGAAACATCTTCCAGGCCGATGGTCTTCAGTTCTTCAGTAATATAGTTGGCAATATCCCACTGGCGAGGAGTAGAAGGTGTCGTTTCGCTTTCTGCATCACTGGTTGAATATATTTTTACATAGCTAAGAAAACGGTTCAGTAATTTTTCTTTCCACAATGGGGTGAATTCTATTGTACTCATCAGATATCATAAATTTTAACAAAGTTAGCAAATTTGATGCTGAGAATACGTTATTTGCGATTTAATATCAGTTATTGAAATTATAAATCAGATATAAATCTTTGAAAATCAAAATAATGTTAGCTTTGTATGTACAGTATACTAAGTAGTTTAGTTTTATTATATTTGAGAAAATCAAAAAGTAAAAATGTTTCTTACCGAATGTCCTAGAGATGCCATGCAGGGATGGGGAGAATTTATCCCTACCGATAAAAAAATAGATTATATCAACTCCTTGATGGATGTTGGCTTTGATGTATTGGATTGTCTGAGTTTTGTTTCTCCAAAAGCAATTCCACAGATGGCTGACTCTGATGAGGTGGCAAAAAATATTGATAAATCACGTTCCAAGACTAAAGTTTCTGCAATCATCGGTAATTACAGAGGTGCCGAAAAAGCATTGAAACATCAGTCAGTAGATATTCTGGGATTCCCTTTTTCTATTTCCGAAACTTTTCAGCACAGAAATACCAATAAAAGTCAGGAAGAAGCTTTTGATGAAATTATTAAAATGCTTGATCTGGTAAAAAGTGAAGGAAAACAGCTGAATATCTATTTCTCCATGGCTTTTGGAAATCCATACGGTGAAATGTGGAAATGGGAAGATGTTGACCAGTGGGCACAGCGATTTTCTGATATTGGGGTGAAAGATATCTTATTATCTGATACCACAGGGGTGGCAACTCCGGAAACCATTGCTCTTTTGTTTGAAAAAATACCTTCAAAATATCCTGAAATCAACTTCGGAGGACATTTTCATAACCGTTATGAAGATTCTTATTCGAAATTAAAGGCTGCTTATGATCAAGGCTGCAGAAGATTTGACAGCGCCATTAAAGGAATCGGAGGATGCCCTATGGCTAAAGATGATCTTGTAGGAAATATGCCTACAGAACAGGTTATCAACTTTATGAGTGTTGAAAAGGCAGAACATAAACTGAACTTACTGAACTTTGAAAGCTCTTATAACAAAGCGAAGGATATTTTTCATTTTTAAAAAGAATACATCATAAATTTCACAGATCTAGCAACTTAACTAGACCTTAGGTTGGTACAACGTTCAGTTTGTCATTCCGTAGGAATCCAGATTATCTTTTTCAATAACGAAATTAAGATTCCTACGAAATGACAAAAACACAACTAACTATAGTCATATCTAGTATTAATTCCAAAATCAACAAAATGACTCCAATAATCTCCCCATCCGATTTAAAAAATATTCCAACAGAAAATCTCGTCATTCTTGATGCAAGAACCGGAAAAGAGGTAAAACAAAATTACCTTGAAAAGCATATTCGCGGAGCAAGATTTATTGATCTTGATAAAGATATGGCTGAGATAGGGGAAGATGCTGCTTTTGGGGGGAGACATCCGCTTCCTTCCGTAGAAAAGTTTGCGGAAATCCTTTCAAACCTTGGAATTGCTGCAAATTCTCATGTCGTTGTGTATGACGATAAAAATGCTTCCAATGCAGCAGCACGGGCATGGTGGATGTTAAGATCTTTTGGATTGGAAAATGTTCAGGTTCTTGACGGCGGAATGCAGGCGGCAGAGAAAAATGCACTGGAGTTTTCTTCCGGAGAAGAAACATTTGATAAAGCTGCTTTAATTAAAAAAGACAACTGGGGTCTTCCTGTTTCGAGCTTGGAAGTGGTTGAAAATGAATTGAAAAGCGATTCTTCTACAGTTGTTGATGTGAGAGATGCCTATCGTTATAAAGGTGAATCTGAACCTATTGATCTGGTTGCGGGGCATATTCCGGGAGCGATCAATATTCCTTTTTCTGAAAACCTTGATGAAAACGGAAACTTTCTAAGTCCGGAAATCTTAAAAGAAAAATACAGTAAGTTATTACAAAATAAGCCTGATCATCTGATTATTCACTGTGGGTCGGGAGTTACTGCCTGCCACACTATTTTAGCGCTGGATTATGCAGGATTTCCCATTCCGGATCTGTATGTCGGTTCATGGAGTGAATGGAGCAGGAGAGAAGGAAAGGAAATAGCAAAAGATATATAAACAAAAACCCCGAAAATTATTTTCGGGGTTTTTATATTGTTAAAGGTAATTTTTAAAGCATTCCCAGCTCAAACTTCGCCTCTTCGCTCATCATATCCTTATTCCAGCTTGGTTCGAAAGTAAGCTCTAAATCTACACTTTTTACGTTCTCTACTTCAGCCACTTTATCTTTTACTTCCTGAGGAAGTGTTTCTGCCACGGGACAGTTGGGAGTAGTAAGTGTCATTATAATTTTTACGTCAGCATCATCGGAGATCTGGACATCATAAATCAGTCCTAATTCGTAAATATCTACCGGAATTTCGGGGTCATATACGGTTTTTAGCACACCAATGATTTCCTCACCAATGTCAGCAATTTGATCGTCTGTAAATTTCATTTTTTAATCTAGATTGATATTCCTTTTCAACAAATCTTCCTGACGCATACGCCGGAAAATATTTGCCAAAGTTAAGACATCTTTTTCACAATAGTCAACAATTCTCTGCAAGTCTTTTTCTATGTAGTAAATTGATGAAACCATTGAGCCGTCAATATCATCTTTCGGAGTGGGAATTCCAAAGACATGCGCCAGCAATTCCAGCGATACAAAACTCTTATAATCTCCGAACTTCCACAGTTCCATAGTATCTATGTGAGGAACCTCCCAGGGTTTCTTTCCAAACATCTGAAACGGAGCAGGAGGGAGCATTCCATTGATCAGGTATCGTCTGGCAATCCATGGAAAATCAAATTCCTTTCCGTTATGTGCACAAAGAATGACATTGTAAAGCCTTGGACTGTTGAAGATTTCTCCAAATTCCTGAAGCATTTTCTTTTCATCATGCCCGGAAAAGCTTTTTATTTTTAACGTTTCATTCTTTTCCACCATCCCGATGGTAATGCAGATGATTTTTCCAAACTCGGCCATAATACCGGCTCGGTCATAGAATTCTTCTGCAGAGACATCGTCTTTTCTCTGAAATCTTGTTTTTTTATCCCACAGATATTGATCGGTTTCGGATAATTCGTTCCAAGAACCGGCTTGCGGAACAGTTTCAATATCAAGAAATAAAACTCTTTCTAAGGGTATGTTCTGTATCATATGTGTTTTTGTTGGGTGTCTATCCTACCTGCATTCCATTTTTTGTGGGTAATGAAGGCGCTAAAAGAGTGACATCTTTTTTGTCCTCACCATATAATCCTAATACAAGGCATTCACTGAAGAAATTGGCAATCTGTTTTTTAGGAAAATTGACCACTGCTAAAATCTGTTTTCCCACAAGTTCTTCTTTTTCGTAAAGAGAAGTAATTTGTGCAGATGATTTTCGGATTCCTAAATCTCCGAAATCTATTTCCAGCTGATAAGATGGGTTTCTTGCTTTTTCAAAATCATTCACTGAAAGAATGGTTCCGCATCTGATGTCTATTTTCTCAAAATCTGCCCAGGTGATATCTGGTTTTACTGTCATGGTAATTCGTTAATTAGATGTTCTACTTCTGTTTTCTGTTCTGCATATTTTTGTTGTAACATAGAGCCTTCACCCATTCTTTTGTAATATTCCAACGCTTTTCCGCCGAAGAATTTTTTATGAAAATCCGAAACTTCAGGGATCTGCGGAAAAACTTTGTGAAAAAGCATCTCATAATAGGCCTGAAATTCTCTTTCATTTTTGTCTTCAATGACCTGTCCGGGAGCCTTCTGCCTTACATGAAGCATTTCATGGGCAACCATATTCAGAACAAGGTTCAGATCAAAATCAAATAAATTTCGTGGGATCATTACGGTCTGAGGACCTCCGAGCTCTCCTTCTGCTGTAAGAAGCATCGAAGTAGGAGAGAGCCCTTCCCTGAATCCGAACCCCGCAAAGTTTTCATGTTCCAGATCAAAAGAATGGAGCAGATATTTTGCTGCATCCAGAATCTGGTTGTGTTCTTTGTAAGCCTCAAGGTGTAAATTGATCTGCTCGAAATTCATCTGAAGTATGTTTTAAACAAATGTATTAAAATATTGAGAATACCAATAGTTTTTATCTCAAAGGTTTAGAGTAGAAAAATGAAATTCTTTTTTCATACGTCAAGTTCTGTCGCTTCTGGGGGTGATCTTTGCCTCAAGAAAAAAACACAATATGAAACTTGACTTAAAAATTCCAGGTGGACATCTTTTGCCGGAAACCACCTAAAAAAATAAGGCTAAAACCTGAAGACATTCTACTAAAAAGAGCTTCAGATCTCTATTTTAATCTACACAAAATTACACAAAATGAACGAAATGGAAAATAATACTGCAGGCGCGCCTGTAGAAAATACACCATCACAAACTCTTTTCAGATTTGTAAGCCTGAGAAGTCCTGAATTATCGGACGATACGAAGCAAGATAAAAGATTTATTGTTATTCCTCAGGATCTGAAAAACGATAACGCTTTTTATATTCCGGTTGTTAACGGAACCGGATTGAAACAAAAATTACTGCAGACATATGCTGCCAATTATGTAAATAACCCTGAACGCATTTCAACAGACTTAAACAGTTCAAATAGTTTAGAAGGCTTCAAAAGAACCTATAAAGCTTACTATGCATTTGGAACCTGGCTGGCAAAAAATAAAAATACCTGCACGTATGAGGAGGTTATTGCAAAAAGAAGTTTGTTGACTGATCCACAGGCTGCTGCTGTAGCTCCACCAATGATCGGTTTATGGAATAATTTAATCTATCAGGTGGTAACTCAGAAAGATTTTTATGTTAAGGAAGTTATTATGCAACAGCTTTTGGCTCACCATATTCTTTCTGTATCCAATGAGGAAGAAATGAAAACGGCACTAGGCGCAAAAGTTGTTTTGCCTAAAGAATTGATGTTGGACAATGAGTCTCTTGTTGCATCACAAACTGTTTCAAGAATGGCTTCTGAAGGACCGAAGGAAACTTTCCCGACAGAAGAAATGAAAAGTCAGCAGTTAATTTCTGCTGCAAAGATGAAGCTTGAAAAATATGAAGCTTTAAAGAAAAATCTTTCTGCTGTTGAAAGATTGTATAAGGCAGAATATCAAAAAGAGTATGCAGCCAAAGAAGAAATTCATCAAAGTGAAATTACTTCGATTATTAATGGATATAAAAGAGAGCTGGCAGCTAATAAAGAGAACTTTTGCCAGGTAAGGAATCCTGAGATAAAATATGATCCGGCAGATCCTTGTCAGCAAGCTCCGGGTATCCCTGAACCCATATTACCAAAGTTTAATTTTCAATTCAGACCTGAAATAGAAGCAGACTCTTTATTAAGAGCAATAAAACCTGAAAATTTGGATGCTTTGCTTGATATTCTGGGATCTGATTTTCAGGCAAGCTCAAATAATGAAAGGTCAGCAGAGCTGAGTCCTCTCGATCTTGCAGGGCTTTTAGAAGGAAGAAGTACTTTTTCGGAGATTGATTCTTTATTGAAAGAAGCTGTTGAGAAGTGTAATACTAGTATTGTTGAAAATACCAATACGGATAATGAAGCATATACCAGTATCGGAGGAGTTCTGATTCCTGTGGCAAAAACAGTGGCTGTTCCTTTTACCTATCAGATTTGCCCGAAGTATGTTCATCAGGGATTTACCTTTGATATGGCACTTACAGTTCCGGATTCATCCTGGGAGATCAATCATATCTCTTATACTTTAACTCCTAATAATGGCTTAGCAGATTTTAATAGTGATTATTTTATGAAATCCAGATCAGGGAATACTATTTTCTTAAATGATCTTTGTATGCCGGGGCTAGACTTTAATACGATTCAGGATGCTTCTTTAAGTATTAAAATTATGTTCACTAATGGAAAACTGGCAAATATTTATGCGAATAAATTACAGGCCAGATCTTGTTTGTCTGACAAATTTTTGCTTGAAGTGGAAGATGATGAACCTGTGAAGACAGATGATGAAAATAATTTTATTCCGTCAGGATTCGGATTTAAGCAAATTGGTATTGCAGATTATTTGAAAGTTGAACAGACTACTCATGCCTATGTTGAAGGTGAAGTCGCTCATATTGAGAATATCATGGCTCGCGAATATCGTGAGAAATCTACCAGAAGATTAAGAAGAAGTGAAAATACTACGACTACATCTTCTGATACAGAGAGAGAACAACTTACTGATACTACAACAGCTACCCGTTTTGAAATGCAGAATGAGATTGCTAAAATGATGCAGGAAGCATCAGACAGTAATACGCAGTTTGGAGTAAATGCAAGTTACAAAACAGGAAATGCAAATATCAATACCAGTTTAGGTCTGGGTAATGCCAGCCATAGTTCCAGAGATGAGAGTATAAGACAAGCTACTACCCAGGCACAGGATATTACATCAAGGGCTATGGATAGGATTGTTACAAAAGTTCATGAGGAGAGAATTGAGAAAATTATTGAAGAGTTTGAAGAAAACAATAGTCATGGCTTTGATAATAAAAAAGGAGATAAACATGTTGTAGGCGTTTACAGATGGGTGGATAAACTGATGAAGAATCAGATCTATGATTACGGGAAACGTATGATGTTTGAATTTATGATTCCTGAGCCTGCAAAATTACATTTGTTGGGAATGACAAAAAGTAAGTTTGTAAAACCTGAAGATCCGAGAACTTCTGATGTAATGCCGATGAAAGATTTCAGTGCCCTTTCCAATGAGACAACTTTGAAATACTGGATCAGTAAATACAATGTGGAAATGGAAAAATTTCTGCAGAATAGTATCAAGGTAACAAAAGGGTTTGCATACGGTAGAGATAAAACTCCGGATATGAGTGAGACAGCAGGAGCATCGAGTGCAATCGGATTACAGGATGTGGTGAAAATTCCGGAGGGATATATCAGTACAGAATATTCAATCAGTGGCGGAGGAAAAGAATATGTTAGCTCATTATTGAATATCAATATTGCTGATAAACGTATTGTAGAGGGAATCACAACAACGGGGTTCAGTAAAAGCGGAAGTTTTGTTGGATATACCGGCGATGTTGCAGTCAGCATTTCTACGGACAGGTTTTACTCTTTTGAAACCTCACTTTCAATCACATGTATGCTGACAGAAGATGCCAGGAAACAATGGCAGCTTAAAACGTTCAAGTCTATCATTGATGCTTACGAAGTCGCTTTGGTCGAATATAACAATGCTATTTCTGAGGAAGAAAACAAAGCCTCTGCCATTAAAGACTCAAATCCTAATTTTTACAGGCAGATTGAAAATACGGTTCTTAGAAAAAATTGTATTTCCTATATGGCAGATAGAGCCCCGGACGCCATTCATGGTTACGGTTTATCAGGGTTAACTCAGGGAAGTTCATTTACCGATTATGAAACGAAGCTTTCTCATAATCTTGACAAATACTCTGCTTTTGTAAAATTCATGGAGCAGGCATTTGAATGGGAGAATCTATCCTATTATCTGTATCCATACTATTGGGGAAATAAACACAACTGGTCAGATTTATATAAAGCAGAAAATACAGATCCTGTTTTTAAAGCATTTTTACAAAGCGGTATGGCCAGAGTAGTAGTAACGGTGCGTCCAGGCTTTGAAGGTGCTGTACAATTTTATCTGGCAACAGGAAAAATATGGAATGGAGGTGAAGTTCCTGTCATTGGAGATGACCTTTATCTATCAATTGTAGATGAATTGAAGCAGCCAAAAGGGAAAAAACATGGAAAAGCATGGATTACCAGACTTCCTACTACTTTAAATATTCTTCAGGCAGAAAGTATAGGATTAAAAGTCGCTCATGCATTGCCATTTACTACTGAGAATCCAGATGATTTTGAAGTGCCTTCCGAAGTAATTACTGAGGACAGATTCAATTTTGAACCTAATAATAACCTTCTTGGAGTAGAATCGCTGGAAGGACAGAAAGTGATTTTGGGAGACTGGAAATAACATAATTATTAACCTTAAAAATTAAAAAAAATGCCAATTATAGGAAAAATTATACGTGTCAATGAATTACCTCCCATTGGAGAAAGGGAAACGAATGCTATTTATCAGGTAGCAGCGCCAGGTTCCCTATCTTACACAGATTATGCCGTTGATGAAAACGGAGATTTAAAGACCCATGCCGTTGTTGACGGAACCATTCCCCTGGAATTAGCTGATAATCATGTCAGTATTTCAAATGCTGATCTTTTGGCAGAAGGAATCGCAAGTCAGGCTCAGTATAATATCAAGACAAGAGAAAAATTAGCTAAGAAATTAGAAGTTCCTGTCACAGACGGAAATGCTCAGGATTATCCTAAAATCATAGGATTGAATGATAATGGGAATGTTGCCAAACTTCCTGCAGGTGATTTAGGGAAAAATATGATGAATGCAAACCTGTCCAACAGCGCAGCAAGAAATCATACCCTTAATGCTTCATTTTCGATCAATACTCTAGGAAACCCCTATATATTATCCGGGTTACCTAATAAGAATGCTGATACGGCTAATTTTCAAAAAGTTGTAGTTCAAAATACCAGTGGCTTAAATGCCATTGTAGACAGTAAAAATTTACTGATGGAAATGCCCAATCAAATGACAGAAGTTGAAAGGTCAGCATGGAAGACGAAAATGAACGGAGGCTGGAGTACAGATACCATGAGCGTGGCTGTAATATCGCCGCCAATTGTGGATAAAACAGACCGTCCATTTTGGATCAATCTAAAAGGAGCAAATTTAAACCTTCCATCCACAAGTTTTAAAGTAGAGCTGTGTACCCAGGATAGTGTTTCAGCTGATACAGCTACTGTTGTTACCGCAATCCCCGGTTCACAGGTTCAGCTATATCCTAATGGAATTGATCTGACCTTCTATTACAATTTCAAAAATATTCCGGTAGGAGAATATAAGATCAGATTGTGGAATGGGGTAGCCTGGTATCTGACAAGTTTTACCATCCGTGTGGTAACTCAGATACAGCGTATTCCTCTCAATAACATTGTTTGGGAACAAAAAATATACAATAATGCGGTATCACCCGCCATTACCCAAGCAGGAGCCGCTGTAAGCTACAGCTCCGATAGCAATGTAAAGGCTCTGGCTGATGATTCTTCTTTCATCGCAGCCAGAAAGACAAATCAACTGATTGGGGCAGATGAAGATTTTTACATGAATGTTGAAATTACAGGTAGAACGGCAACAATTAACGGGCCTAACGGTTTTGGAACGATGACCCATTTTGTAGGATTAGTCAATGCAGCCAATGGAGTAGACCTATTAAATCAAACCGTTGCAAACGTTAGGCTGGTTCAGTCGTATTGGTATCCTATGTGTAAAATATTCCCTGACAATTCAGCTGAGACAGTCACTACTGCGGAGCCAACTTATGCTCTTAACGTCACATTTATAAGACGTGGAGGAAGCTGGACTGTTATTGTCAATTTCAATAATAAAACGGTTACCTATACCAAAACTGGTTATACCGGCCCGGTTGCCTTCGGAATGTATAACATGAATACAGGTGGGAATACAGGGGTAAGTGCCAATATTGTTGAACTGTATAAACTATAACCTTTATCAAGCTTTGAGCTTAAAGCAATAAAAGGCAGAGCCTGAAAATTCTGCCTTTCAATCAAATAGTGTCTATAAACTTAGCCACGAATTATTTAACCAAGCAAAATTTTAAAACAATGAAAGAAAAATTATTAATCCCTGAAGAGGTAAAGCAACTTTTAAAAGAAATCAATACAACAGATTTAAACCTGGGGGAAATCCAGATCTCTGAACATCCTTTGCTCTCAACTTTTAACAGATTTATCAGGATCAATAAAATGGTGGTAGATACAGAGCTTCCAAGAATTTATCTCTTTTACCAGCAGGTTTTAAGAGATAAAGAAACGAATGAAATTGAACCTTCAAACCTCCCGACTCCTGAATGGCTGATTGGGGAAGATGAATGGTCAAGCCTTAGAGATGAAAACTTTAACAGAATATTTGTACCCGTCGTAGATGAAGAAACCCAGAACCCTGTTCTGGATGAGGACGGACATCCCAAAACATCTATTGTCAAAGTGAATACCCATCATTACATGCTTTGGCTTGTCAAAAACAATAAAATAGGTTTTCTGGATCTTCTGAAAAGCTATTTACAGGAATTTGCTGAGATGAAAAGCAATGAGCTGAACAGGCTGTCTTAACATATTGATTATCAAATGATCATTTAACTGGCAGGGTCTTAAAACCCTGCCTTTATTCACCTTAAAAATCACAAAATGAGTTTAGAAATTTTAAATAATCCTCTGTTGAGGAACATCACGGATTTCTCTCCCGGAAATGACAGTTCTGATTCTTTTGAGACCATTTTCCCTGTTCAGGAATCTCCTTTGGAGTTAAAGCAAAAAACATCAAGACAAATTGCCAATACGTATTACGGTGGGAAACCGGTTACAGACGGTAATGGATTTCAGATCTATTCGGATGATCCTGTCTTTGGAGGAAATATCGACGAAGTTGTTGTTTATAAAAGCAGATTCAGACAGACCATAGCCGGAATTGATGTTGTTCTTTTTGCCAGTAAAAATGGTGCTTTTCTTCTTCAGCGCTTTATGGAAGCTTTACCTAATAGTAATGAACTTATTCTCTTTTTAGAAATTGATGACCGTTACAATCATAATACGGTAATGCGTGCCGTAGCCGGAGCAGGACTTACGAATAAAAAGGATATGCCTTTTGCAGACATTCTCAGTTTTACAAGGAAACACGAAGTAACCGTTACACCAAAATCACTCAGAAACCTTATTGAAAAAGGGATTTACAGAAATAAAGTTGATTTTATAAGCTGGTTTCTGGGACTTAAAGATAAAAGTATCGGAGAAATATTCAGCTTTTTTAAGCAGGAAGCATTGGAAGGAGCGTCAGTGTTTTTCACACAAGGTATTGCCGAAAATATTGTCAAACTAAGAATTTCAGAGAACGGATGGAATCCCAATCCGAAAGAAGGAGAATACAATCCTACCTTTATTCCGGAGGTCTTTTATAAAGAGATCAAAGATTTCTATGAACATAAAGCATCCCAGAACCCTTATGAAAATCTTGCGGGCCAGAAAAAAATCAATGCTAAAATTGTAAAATCTTTTTTTGAAAGCATCAATGAGGTAAAGGATGGTTTTAATGGTCTGCTGAATAACGCTGAAACTTTATTTCCCACTTTTATCTATAAAAGAATTAATAAATCCCTAACCTTCTTTTTCAACCAGATCGATAAGCTGGAGAAGTTTATTGCAGACCCACTCACCGGAATGCAGCATATGGTCTACAGAAACTATCAGATTGCCAATGCCTTTCTTTGTGGAATCTATAACAGTCTGGTTGATATTATTGCCGGAATTTTTTCCATCATCGGCTTTATCTTCAAAGCAGTCGCTGCCATGGATAAAGTGAATGACAGGAAAGTGGAATATGGGGAAATGTTCCTGGAATTGATGGAAGACCTGCTGGAAGGTATTCTGACTTTTGATTATGTGGAGTTCTTTAAGGAATGCATTACGTTTCAGCTAAAAACCATCGTCCGTCTGGTAAAATGGGTAGAAAAAAATCTTCCTAAGATCACACTGGAAAAAGCGGCCTATTATTACGGGTATATCATTGGGATTATTATTGATATTATTGTGGAAACACTTCTTACAAGTGGAACTGCAGCAGTCGCCAGGCTGGCCAAATCCGTAGAAAGTTTTGTCCTGAACCCTTTGGAAAAGATTACCAAAGCAATCACAACAGCAGAGAACGCTCTCAACAGAATTATAGAATTTATTCGAATGATTCTCCGGGAATTTAAAAAGGGATCAAAAGAAATTTTTTCTAAATTAGAAAAGATTTTAAATGAGGTCTTTGGTTTTGGCGAAGAGGTTGCAGATCATGGTTTGTCTCCTGCTGAAAAAACAGTGAAGGATAATCATAAGAGGATTCAGGAGAAGATTAATCAGAAAAATAAAGTTTTCCCTGATATTGTAAAAGGAGGTGATGCTACTAAAACTTTCGCTGAGAATGCTGGAATAAAAATAGAAATATTTGTAAGTGAAACTAAAGTTTTTGGACAGTCAACAGATTATACATGTGCCGCTACTTCTTTGAGAATGACATTACATGACAAAGATATTTTATTATTAGAAGATGAATTGGCAAGAGCTTTAAAAACCGATGCTAATGGAGCTTCAATTTTAGATATCCCTGAGGCTTTATATTTTAAAAGATTGGAAGATCAGGTAACAGCTATTGCTGAAAAAGACATCAAGTTTTCAAAGTTATTAGAAAAACTAGAAGATGGAGATAAAGCAATTGTAAGTTTAAGGACAGATGAGTTTAAAGGTCATGCTGTAGTATTGGAAAAAGTGGAAGATGGAAAGGTATTTTTACGCGACCCTTTACCTATGAATCAAGGAGCTTCTTATTCTATGAAAATAGAAGATTTCAAGGAAATATTTAACAGAAAAGCAGTAATTATAAAAAAATAAAGTGATGACAGAACAAGGAAATATACAGTATAACACAAAAGGAGAGAAACCTTTAAAAGGATATCAGATTGTTAGAGTGAGAAATATAGCTCATTCAAAAGAAGTACTAAATAATTTCAAGAATGCAGTTTTAACAATTATAAAAAACACAGATTTAAGTGATGAGGATTCTAAGTGGGAACAACTACTACCACAAGGAATTGTAAACAAGCTAAAACAATTAAGTGACGATGACTACAAATATGATGAACTTTTATATAGAGTACATTCAAGTGTTGATAATTTTCTTGATAAAGATATCAGAAGATGGGAATGGTATAGCTCTTTAGAAACAGAAAAAGGCTTTGATATTATAGTTAAAGGTAAGTTCAACGCTGGACAGTTCATCAGTTTTATCCATTGTCAAAATGTTCCTTTAGATAATATTAGAATCATAGATTCAGATAAGCAAGAAATTTACGAGCTAAAAACAATAAAAGACTATACAACATATAAAACCCTTAAATAGGACTTTTACTGTTTAAAGCCACTTCATATTATGAAGTGGTTTCTCTTTAGTTAATAAAGATTTTAAATGAGGTCTTTGGTTTTGGCAAAGAGGTTGCAGATCATGGTTTGTCTCCTGCGGAGAAAACAGTGAAGGATAAGCAGAGGAGGATTCAGGAGAAAATTGAGAGGAAAGGGAAAAAGAAGCAGCTACAACTATTTAGAGAGGGAATGGAAGGTGTGGAAAAAGCATCTAAACAGTTAATTAATAATATTTCAAAGAAAAGGATTGTAAAAATAGCACAAGAAGGAACGGATGATTTTAGGTATTTAGAGTGGATGGGGGCAGAAGCGAATGTAGGAGGAGAAGATCTTAAGCATATATTATTAAAAAATAACCCAAGTAAAGCTGCTGTTTTAGAAGAGTTTTTACACGGTACACAAAAAAATATAAAAATAATTGAAAATACATCAGATATAGCTTATGCAGAATATCATGTAAAGGATTTTATGATAAGACATCAAAGACTATTGGGGTTAATTGAAGAAGATATAGAAATATTAAAAATACTTAGAGATAGAGATTATGAAGTTTATAAAAATATTAAATAAATGAAAGAAATTATATTATATGTAAATGGCATTTTTCAAATGTCTTTTGGGAAGACTTTTTTTACTGGAATTATGCATAATCATGATGCTATGGTAGAAAATTCATTCTGGGAATTGATTGTTAATGGGAAAAAAATGGGAACCATTGAAATCGAAGGAGAACAAATAGTTAAAAAAATCGATAATATTAATAAATATAGGTCTTTAGCCACAAAGATAAAAATTGATAATGATATAGATTTAAAAAAGGACATTGTCCAACTAGTTATGATAAAATAGATTTAAGACCGCTTTATATAAGGCGGTTATTTTTTCTAAATTAGAAAAGATTTTAAATGAGGTCTTTGGCTTTGGCGAAGAGGTTGCGGATCATGGTTTGTCTCCTAAACAGAAGATGGCGAAGGATAAGCAGAGGAGAATACAGGAGAATATTGAGAGGAGAAAAAATGGAGGTTATCTTTCCGGGGAAGACGAAGAGATTTTCAGAAAAGCTCAAAAAGGATCAGGAGGAGGACAAAGGTATAAGAGAAGTACTTTAAGACGCATTGCTGAAGAAATTGAAAAAAAATATAGTGATATTGGACTAAAACTGTTGAGATTGTTACCAAAAGAAGTCATCCAGAGCGTTACAAAAGATGGACAAATTATCTAAATGATATATTGGCTAGCTGTAGAACACATGAAATACCACCAATAATGTTTCTTAGAGATGATGCAACAGAACTCACCATTCAACATGAGATGTGGCATATAGATGATTTCAAAAAATTAGGTTTTAAAGAATATCATAGTGTTCCAAACTGGAAATTAGAAGAATTGGTTTGGGAAAGAGTTTGGAAACAAAAGTACCGTTGGACAGAAATAGAATTATTGGACTCATACAAATATTATAGGAATGAATGTTTAAGACAAGGTGCAGAGCCAAAAATCATTGATGAATTAGAAAAATTATTAAAATAAAAATCATGAATTTAAAAAAAGAGGAGGCATTAAATTTAGGTATTCAAGTAATGTCTGATATAAACTTTAATTATGACAAGAATGCTGAAATTAGTATTAGATATTTAGAAAAAGGGAAATATTATGATTTTAATTGCTGGCTACTAGGTTTTCCCTATGGTTTAGAAGATTTTGATAGATATGTTTATGGAAGTCTAGTTATTGATGATGATCTTAAAATAGTAAAAGAAAATATATCGATACGAAATGGTTCTATAGCCTTGGGATATGATGAGGAGACAGGAAAATATTTCATAAAGGAAAAAAGACCATAATTTGAAGATGTTTTTAAACTGTACTTTTTTCACCAAGTATTATTGCACTTGTTTATAATATGAAAACAATAATAAAAGAATTATTAATAGAATTAACCTTAAATGGTAAAAAACCGTTTCAGTATAAAATATTAGCAAAGGCGGATGATAAACTAGGAATAAGTGACTCTGTTTCACTTACAAACTGGCTTATGCATTGGCATAAAAAAATAAAAAGAGGATTCCCTTTTGAAGAGTTTCAAAACGATTATTTTGAACCTTCCGATGTTTTGTTGCCAAAATATAAAATTTTATTTGAAAACTGTCCTGAACTTTCAGAACTCTATGAGCTTAAAAATGATAAAATATATTTCAATTCTTCTTTAACAAATGAAGAAAAACAAGAGATTTTAGAGTATGTAGATGAAAACTATAAGATTATCAGACATAGTTATGGTAGGAAATCATAATATTTACCGCTTCTTAGGAGGGGGTTCTTTTTTTGTAAATTAGAAAAGATTTTAAATGATGTCTTTGGTTTTGGCGAAGAGGTTGCAGATCATAGTTTGTTAAAAATTTATAAAGATGGGACATATTTTACCACTCAATCTAACTGTAGAAAAAATGAGTGACATTGAGTTAGAAAAGAATTTTGTAAAGAAGCCAGTGATTTTAGGCAAGCAAAATTATTATCCCGTATTTGCAAAGAGAATAGATAAATTCAAAGATTTTCTTTTTTCAGAATTAATTGATGTTAATAATATTGATGATTTTGTGATGGGAGGTGTAACTACTTCATGGTTAATCGCTATTGCAATATTAGACTACTCTGATAACGAACTTTATAAAGCAGACATGGTTACGTTAATTAAACAAAATTGGGATGATGGAAATTTAAAAAATTTCCTGAACTATATTAAAAATGAAGAACAGTTCATAAGATATTTTAAATAATTAACCGCGTGGCCGCACAATTATATCGTGTGGCTTTTCGTTACCAACTTTCTAAAAAGTTTTCATCCTTGTAAAAAAATATCAAAGCCTACCCGAAAGGCAGGCTTTGATTTAAACTAAAAAATAAATTAAGGATGTTCATTTCTTGCTCTGATGACCAGATTGACTAAATCTGAGCCGCCACTTGCAAAATTATCGCTTGGGTTGTGGGCACTTTGAGTAGCCACAGCATACGGAGAGCCGTCCCAATATCCCCAGAAAGGGCCTCCGCTTTGTCCAGGCCATATATCTGCTTTATGGCTCATGCTTTCGTTGTCATCAGCACTCCAGAAATCTCCATCCAGAGCGATACCTGTTTGGTAGGTTGGTCTTTGCGTTCCTGTAAGGTCACCCGGATATCCTGCGTGAGTCCAGTAGGCGCCTCCATCCCATGAATCAGAGTAGGATTTTGAGCCTAGCCATCCTGTGCTGTTTCCGATGGGTCTGTCTAATACAATCACTACATAATCGTATTGTATTTCCGTAGAGTCGATAGTAGGACCTGCTACTTTATACTTGTAATAGGTTAATGTTCCCCAGGCTGTTCCGTAAGGAGCACTTCCGTTATAATACATTGGAGTGAATTTCAGCCATCCTGTTGTATTATTAGGCTGCCAGTCTACAATATGGGAACAGGTAAGAAGGTGTCTTGGACCAATCATTACTCCGCTTCCTGAGCCTAAAGAGCTTTCTACTCTTCCCACACATCTCCATGGATAGGCGGTAGAGTTATATACTTTTCTTTGATCTGCTCCGAAAATAGTTCTTGCATTTTCAGCAGTCAGGAAAGAATCTCTTTCAATGAATTTAGGTTTTCTGTCTTTTTTAGGTTCCAGTTTTGGGTTGTATTCAAAATCAGCATGGGTAGGATAGAAATGATCAGTTTCCAACGATCGGTTTTCTGCTGTTTTTTCATCCATAGGCATTCCTATGGTTTTCATTCCTTTTGGAAAAGTTCTTCCGTTAATGGTTTCCATAGCAGGAGCCTGGCTGAATAATTTTTCAATTGCTGCCGGTTTTTCAGTTAATTTCGCTTTAACAGTTCTAAGTCTTGACACCTCTTCAGTTGTCATTGGGTTGTTGTTTTCAATTTTAGACATGATTATTATTTTTAATCTAGTGTATTCCTACTCTTTTGATGGCTTTTCGGATTCCGCCGGTAAAGGTTTATGATTAAGTGAATATTTTTTGTGAAAATTCTGCAGTAATGCTTTCTGTCTGGTTAATTTGAGCGGCTCCCATAGCAGCCAGTGCAATAGCCACCTGTTTATCAAGCGTTTTTCGGACGATATTTCCATTGGTAGCACGTAATGCCTTACAGAAATGATAGGTGAAATATCCTCGTATTTGTCCGCTGATATTGCCTTCCATTGATACCTGATTGTCTTTCGCAGCCGCCCATAAAGTATGGTTCATTCCTGCAACAGGGACAAGTGCTTTCGTGAGAACGGTTGTTTTTTTTGAATTCTTAGAAGATTCCATTTCACTGGCATAGGTCAGATAGAATTCATCTTCAAGCATGGGAGGAATGTAACGGGCAGTTTCGTTCAGAAAATCTGCTTCCAGTCCCAGATCCATTTTTCTGGTTCCTGTTCCGGAATAACAGCAGTCGAAGATCACTTCCATATTCACTCCGGCTTTTAGTTTGCTGAGAACGGTCTTAAAATCATCATCACGAATGACTCCGTTATTGGCATAATCGTGTGGACAAATAGCTTCATCCAGACCATCCAATTCCAGATCTGCTCCGATATTGGCGACTCTTGTTCCGTGCCCGGAATAATAAAAGACAAGAGAATCTCCTTTTACACTTGTGCTGATCATGGATTTCAGATAGTTCAATATATTCGCTCTTGTGGCATTTTGGTTGGTCAGGATTTTAATCTTTGCCGGACTAAAACCACAGATAACCAATGTATTTGCCATATCCCTCGCATCATTTACACAGCCATTAAGGTCCGGACCTCCGTATCCAATGGGTGCATAATCATTAATACCTACGATAAGTGCTTTTTTCATTGTATTAGTTTTAAAAATATTCCCTACTCTGTTTCGGCTTTTCAGGTTCTGCCTTTCTGTGTTTTTTTCTATCACAAAATTCCGCTATTCCGAAAGACAAAAACAGAGGAGAAAACCGTATTTTGGAAAAGGAAAAACACCTTTTTATCTGTATATGAGAATGTTATAAAATAAAAATCCGGCAGCTTGAAAAGCTGCCGGATACGTAAATAGAATGTAAAGATGTTTGTTTTATAGTATTGAAATAAGATTAATAATGAGAATATTCAATCAGCACAGATCATGTTTTAAGGCAAAAAGCACCAAACCGGCTCTGTTTTTTATATCCAGTTTTACAAAAACAGAATCTCTGTAGCCATCAATGGTTTTGGGGCTAAGGCACATCTTATCAGCAATTTCCTTGTAGGTAAGTTCACTGCATGCCCATTTTATAAATTCCTTTTCCCGGTCTTTCAGTTCTGAAAGTAAGGATGCATTTTTAGCTTCTTCAGTTTTTACTTTCAATAACTTCTGGGCTACAAAATCAGTATAAAAACTCCCTTTCTCAAATACGGTATCAATGGCCTGAAAGAGAATAGAGGGCTGCATATCTTTGAGTAAATATCCTTTTGCTCCGGCCTTCAGCATTTTAATCAAAATTCTTTCATCATCATCCATGGTCAGGGCAATGACTTTGATATCGGGATAATGCTCGGTAAGCCATTCTGTGGTTTCTATACCATTTTTATAGGGCATATTAACATCCATCAGGACTACGGCGGGTAATTCTGAAGCCTGTTCCACACCTGCAATAAATTCTTCTCCGTTGGGATGATTCATAATGACCCGATATTGAGTGTTTTCTGTGATCATATTTTCCAGGGCTTTGGAAATTAAGGTATGATCATCAACGATCGCTATGGGAATAGTTTTCATAATAAATTTTTGTGATAGGTTATCAAAGTTTGTGTTCCTTTATTAAGTTCTGAATGTATAGACAGTTCAGCATGAATCAGTTTGGCTCTCAGTTCCATGTTTTTTAATCCTGAACCATCCTGAATACTGCTGGTATCAAAGCCTCTTCCATTGTCGGAGATGCTGATGTGTAGTTTCTCACAGTCATCTTCCATCTGTATGGAAACATTTTTGGCTTTGGAATGTTTAAGGATGTTGTTGATACTTTCCTGGACAATTCTGAAAAGAATCAGACCGTGTTTTGGTGAAATATCAATATCCTGTTTTTGGGTGATAAATTCTATTTTTAATAATTTCAGTTTTTTGATCCTCTGAACTTCTCTTTCAATAGACTCTGCCAGCCCGAAGTGAATGATCTGTTCAGTGATTAATGTTTTAGACAGGTTTCTTATATCCTGTATGCATTCACCCAATAATTCGTTGAGCTCAATCAGATCTTCTTTTTCGGTATTTTGGAGCTTGGTAATCAATTGGTTTTGGCGCAAACGAACTACCGAAAGTTTTTGACCCAGATCATCATGCAATTCCTGACCGATATAGTTGAGAGTCTGTTCCTTCATTTCTACCTGCGAAGTAGCAAGCTCCTTTTCAAAATGAAGGTCTTTTTCTTTTTGTGCGATCAGCAAGGTTGTTTTTTTCTTGATAAAAACCGCATAAATAAAGATCATTGTCAAGACAACGATGAATAAAGTAATCGTAAAGATGATGACTAAATTATTCTCTTCCATATCTGAAAAGGATTTATCTGATTCTTTCTTGTTTGTTCCAAATTAAACCCAATATGAGTATACCATTACTGATCAGATTCAACATAAATAAAATGAAAAAATAAATAGTTTCCGAAACAGTAGTTCTGAAAAAAAGTATTGGGATGCTTCCAATGAAAAAGATCAGTAAAGCTACTGAAATCCAGAATGGTAAGTAGCTTTTGATTCCCAGTATTTTATCAGAATTAAAGGTTTGGTACAGGAACAAAATAATTGAAAATAACAACAGAAGAATATCTACATAGAGCATATTAAAAGAAAAGTGATGAAGCAGATCATCCTCTGTATAAAACATGACAGCAATATTAAGGACAAAAAGGGCCAGGATGATAACCTGTATCCTTTTGAGCAGCGGAACATACAATAACTGGTAATAGTAAAATAAGTATAAAAAGAATATAATCATTAAAAAACCAATCACGTAAAATATGTCCGTAGGCAGTTTTGTCAGGTCGTAGTAGAAATAACAGAAAATATCAATCAGGGAAAACAACAGATATCCTATGATAAAAAACAAATTCTCCTTTCCGGTTTTTCTATATTTTGTGACCATCAGAGTCATTACTATAATGGATATAACCATAGATATCTGTTTCCCTGTTTCAATATTCCAGTTCATAATCTCGTTTTTATGGCATGGTTCCGGATAACGTTTTTGGAGGAGGTGCCAGATTGGTCATGTTCATAGATTCTATTGAAGGGACATCTGTGTTTTCCTCAGTAGCTTCCGTTCTGGCCATTGGATTGTCTCTTTTTCTTTTCTGTGAAGTAGGTACCAGAAATATGGTTTGATAGCCTGCGTATTCAGGTTTTGCCATTCTGTTTTTAGGATGATTTACAGGGTATTTTCCCATATAAATTCTAATTCCCGGATTTTTTAATTTCTGTTTTTTGGCATTTTCTTTTACATATTTAATATAACCTTCCATGTCTTCCAACGAAAACCAGTACCATCGGGAATCAGGTTCACCGTTCCTGTATTTGGTGAGAATTTCATGATTGGTTCTGGTATATTCATCAAAAAGAACCCGGCCTTCACGATAGCTGATCAGTTTTTTCTTATAACTGTTGCTAACAGGTTCTTTAGGTGGTTCGGAGCAGCGGGTGCAGCTTAGCAGACATAAAGCCAGAATAAGTGCTGCACATAAGGGACTTAAAATCTTAGTAAAAAAGGAAGTTTTCATTTTTATGGTTTTAATTTTATGGAACAAAATTAGCTAACGGCACAACTATAAAAAAGAGGGAAAACACTGTTTTTATCCTTTACTAAATTTACGGCTTTTTAATATTCAGTTGAATATAAAATGTTGATTTGTTTTTATTTTAAAAAAAATATTAATTATGATTATTAAAATAACAATATCTGTTTAGTTCCGAAACTAAGTATAAAAAACAGGACCGGAAATCTATTCCCGGTCCTGTCAAACAAGATTAAGTGTAAAATTTAGCCTTTAAAGGCAAAAAGGATAATTCAAATGTGAACAGATTTTTATTGATTCTTAATCTATGTTTAGGGGAATTGATAGTAATGGTATTTTATTCTTATAAGCCATAATGGCTGTTTTACTCCGGTGGAAAAGAGATTCCACAAGATTGTATTTGTAGGGAACCATGGTCAGCAGATCGGGACTTGTCAACCTTATTTCCTCCTCAATAGCCTTGATGACCTCAATGGATTGAATCATCTTAAAACTGTATTTAATGTCATCCAGGTCATATCCGGAATTCAGGTCAATATCATGAATAACCTCTGCAAAATCTTCCAGCCTTTCACTTACATTGAATACTTCAACCTCAGCATTAAATTCATTAATAAAATAATAGATGTCATTCATGGCAGACCAGGTCATGTTTTTGTGAGTGTCATACGCAAAAAGAATTTTCCGGATTCCCGTATATTCTATGTGGGCAGGAATAATGAGTATCGGCTTTTTAATTCTATGGATCGCCCTTGTCACACTATTTCCTAAAATCCTTTGCTCAAGAGTTTTTTCTGCCATTCCCATCACTATAAAATCGCATTCGTGAAGCTGTATACAGTTTTCGAGCTCTTCAATAAAATTGCCGGAAGCCAGATGATGCCCGGCTTCAATTGTATAGAGTGAGTTAAGTTCAGCGGCTTTGTCTTCCAGTTTTTTCTGATTTTTAAGCGTTTGGGCATAGAAAAAATCGGCCGAAGCCTGTGCATTCAAGGCATGAACAGAAACCGTTTGAAGATTAAAAAGGATAATCCTGTATTTATTTTCTTTTGCCATAGATGCTGCGTAATGCGTGGCATTTTCAGCTTCGTGAGAAAAATCTGTGCAGACAATTATTGTTTTCATTGTACCGGATTTAATACTGCAAAACTATGATAGCCAGCAGTTCGCTGATGATAAAAATAGGGTGACATTGCATAAAATGATGATGAAATGTCTTTTTCAGGTGATGAACCGTCATATCCATTTTAACTCTTGTATTTTACGTTTCAGGGACGGTTTTGGCGGTCTCGTCTAAAATAGAAGATATTCGTCTAAAATCTATTTCTATATTTACATTCATAAAATCCCGGATATGAATAGGATTTCTACCATCAGAAAAAATATAGTACGGAATAAGAAGATTCTTTCTACCATGAAGAGAAGGCTCGTAATCTGGGCAGTAGCGGTAGTTACTTTCTGTGTTTTTTCTTATCTTATTGATCCTTTTGATCCCGTTTGGAAAGAATATTTGGATGCTCCGCTGAGGATGATTCTGGAAGATGCCTCATGGATTGTCTTTTTTTCTATCATCATTTCGGAAGTAAGTATATTTATTGACAGGACACTTAATAAGCTGCTTCCCTGGAGTAACAGAACCGTAAAGCGATTGCTCATTCAATGTTTGATTCAGATCGTGGGAAGTGTTATGATTGTGATTATTATTAATGCAATTGTAGACTGTACTTCTGTAACATTACCTGAAATGGATTCCCGTAAAGAATATACCCTTCTTGGGCAGTGGATTGCAACCAATATTGTAATATCATTGATTATCAGTGCATTTAATACCGTGGATTATTTACTTGAAAACTGGAAAAAAACGGCAGTAGAAGCTGCCCAGCATAAATTGAGAGCATCCAAACATAAACAGGCTGCTATGGCAGCAGAACTTCAGGCTCTAAAACTGCAGATAGATCCCCATTTTATTTTCAATAACCTGAGTGTGTTGTCAGAACTCATTCTGGAAGATCAGCAGCTAGGTTATGATTATTCAGAGAAGTTTGCAAGAGTGTACAGATATCTGTTGGTCAATTCCAAAAAAGATATCATTGCAGTAGAAGAGGAGCTGAAATTTTTAGAATCCTACATCTTTCTGATTGAAAAAAGAATTGGTGAAGGAGTGGTATTCAAAATAGATATTCAGGAAGAATACAGATCAAGATTTACACTTCCTCTGTCTTTACAGCTGTTGGTGGAAAATGCCATTAAACATAACCAAACCTCTAAACTGAACCCACTGGAAATACAGGTTTATACAAATTCTGAAGGAGAGTTGTTGGTTTCCAATACATTTCTACCTTTAATCAATAAGCCGGATTCCTCAGGAGTAGGGCTCACCAATATTATTGCACGGTACGAAATCCTGGGATATCCTAAACCTGTGATTGAAAAAACTGAAGATAAATTTATTGTAAAACTCCCATTGATATGAAGATTAATAAAGTTTTAATCGTTGAAGACGAAAGACCGAATGCTGATCGATTAAAAAGACTGTTGTTGAAGTTAAGACCCCATATCGAAATCCTGTCTGTAGAAGACTCGATTACTTCAACAGTACACTGGCTGGAAAATAATGTCGTTCCGGATGTTATCATGATGGATGTACGCCTTGCGGATGGGCTCAGCTTTGAAATATTTAACAAGCATGAAATTAAAAGTGCGGTCATATTCACCACAGCCTATGATGAATATGCAGTACAGGCATTTAAATACAACAGCGTAGATTACCTTTTGAAGCCTATTGAAGAAGAAGAGCTGGATGCCGCTTTAAAACGGTATGAAACCTTTATGGAAGCCGTTCCGGTAGTGGGAACAGCCATTGAAGGACTGCTGAATTATATCCAGCCGAAAGATTACAGAAAACGGTTTTTAATAGCCCATAGAGATGGATATAAAACCGTTCTGGCAGAAGATATTTTATACTTTTATACCGAATTGGGAATCAGCAAAGCCATGTTGAATACCGGAGTGGTGGAGAATGTTCCACAGACGCTGGAAGAGCTTGAAAAACAGTTAGATCCCAAATTCTTTTTCCGGGCTAACAGACAATTTATCATTCATATCAATTCCGTAAAACAGATTTTTAATCATTTTAATGGAAAATTGAAGCTGGAACTAAGAAAACACCCTGAAATGGAAGTGATTGTAAGCAGGGAAAAAGCTTCCATTTTCAAATCCTGGATGGATTATTAAGATGATTAATCCTTATAAAAAATAACAAAGGCTGTCTTTACATAAGGCAGCTTTTTTTCATTTAATTTTACTCTTATTTCTGTCGGAAAAGCTCTTTTTTATCATGTTTATAAGCGAAAACACCTGTTTTCCTTTCATTTTTCCTATCATACGCTTCACCCGCGATTAACGACACTTCACCCAATTTCTGAATGAATATCCTTATTATATGAAGTTATTTTGCTCCTGTAAAATTTAAAAACCAATGTTATGAATTACAGAAAAGGATATCTGGTACTTTCACTTACGGCTGCAGCGATACTTTACTCGTGTGGTTCCGGGAACAGCCAGGAAAATGCCCAGCAAATGCAGCAGGCATTGCCTACAGATTTTATTCAGGTGAAGTCCGGAGATGCTGAGGTGTCTACAGGATATCCGGGGAGTATTGAAGGGCAGGATAATGTGGATATTAAAGCACAGGTAACAGGATATCTGGAAGCTGTTTATATCAAAGAAGGACAATATGTAAGTAAAGGACAGACTCTTTTCAGAATAAACCCATCGGTATATAACGAACAGGTAAACACCAATGAAGCGGCCTTGAAATCTGCCCTTGCAGCCCAGGAAACAGCAAGACTTGAAGTGGAAAAGCTGAAACCCCTTGTAGAAGGAAAAGTAGTTTCTGATATGCAGTTGAAAACAGCTCAGGCAAGTTATAAAGCAGCATCAGCACAGGTAGCACAGGCACAGTCTTCTTTGGGATCATCAAAGATCAATGCCAATTTTACCTACATCAAAGCTCCCGTGAGCGGATATATTGGAAGAATTCCAAACAGGGTAGGAAACCTTATCAGTCCGTCTGATGCATCTCCGTTGACAACCCTTTCAAGTATCAACAGTGTGAATGTATATTTCTCAATGAATGAAGCTGATTTTATTGCTCACAGCAGATCGGCAGCATCAGGAAATACGGCAGAAGATGTAGAACTTATCCTTGCAGATGGCTCTACTTATTCTCTTAAAGGAAAATTGGAAAATGCCAGCGGAAACTTCGATAGAAATACAGGAAGCATCCAGATGAAGGCCGTTTTTCAAAATCCCGATAAATTATTGAGAGCAGGCGGTACAGCAAGAGTCATGATTCACAATGCCCTGAATGGAGTGGTTAAACTTCCTAAAACATCAGTAAAAGATATTCAGGACAGATTTTTTGTCTATAAACTGAATGGTAAGGATAAAGTGAAAATGACTCAGATTACCGTTTCAGGAAGTACATCTCAGGATTACTTTATCAAAGAAGGTGTGAGTGCAGGAGACAGGATTGCCATCAACAGAATTGATGCCCTCACGGATGGAGCACAGGTTGTTGCGACAACAGTTCCTTTGAAATAGTTGTATAACCATTCTTAGAAAATTCAAAAATGTTAAAAAAGATAATAGACCGTCCGGTACTGGCGACGGTAATATCCCTGATCATCGTAATTTTAGGGATCATAGGATTAAACCAGCTGGCGGTGACCAGATTCCCGGACATTTCTCCGCCTACCATCACCGTTTCAGGATCATATCCGGGAGGAAATAGTGAAACCGTAATTCGTTCTGTGGTAACTCCGCTGGAAGAGCAGATCAATGGAGTGGAAGATATGGAGTACATGAAATCTACCGCAAGTAATGACGGTACATTTTCCATCTCCATTATATTCAAACAGGGAGTGAATGCCGATCAGGCCGCCGTGAATGTACAAAACAGAGTACAGCAGGCCACTCCGATACTTCCACAAGAAGTTGTGAGAATGGGATTGACCACATCCAAACAACAGAACAGTATGGTACTGATATTCAATATTTATACTGAAGATAATAAACAGTATGATGAAACATTCCTGCAGAACTTTGCAAACATTAACCTGATTCCACAGGTGAAAAGGGTCAAAGGAGTAGGGCAGGCCATGGTATTTGGGTTGAAAGATTATTCCATGAGAATATGGTTGAACCCTCAGAAAATGTCGTCTTACGGACTTGAGCCGGCAGATGTTTCCAGAGCAATTGCTGACCACAGTTTAGAATCTGCTCCTGGTAAATTGGGAGAAGAATCTGATGCAGCCTTAGAATATGTAATCCGATATAAAGGAAAAAAGAACAAACCGGAACAATATGAAAATATTATTGTTAAAAATAACGGAAGTCAGGTCATCAGACTAAAAGATGTTGCCCGGGTAGAATTCGGAGCCATTTCAAATACGGGAGACAACCTTTCCAACGGGAAAAATGCTGTTACTGTAGCGATCATGCAGACTACAGGATCTAATGCCAATCAGATTGAAATAGGAGTAAATAAAGCTCTTGACCAATTGTCAAAATCATTTCCTCCAGGGATCAAATATACCAAGGTAATGAGTACCAAAGAAAGGTTGGATGAAGCTACAGGACAGGTAAAATCTACTTTGATAGAAGCCTTTATCCTTGTATTTATTGTAGTGTTTATCTTCTTACAGGATTTCAGGTCTACCATCATTCCGGCAATAGCCGTTCCGGTTGCAATTATCGGTACATTCTTCTTCCTTCTGGTTTTAGGATTTACCATCAATGTGCTGACTCTTTTTGCCCTTGTACTGGCCATCGGTATTGTCGTCGATGATGCCATTGTAGTTGTAGAAGCCGTCCACAGCAATATGGAAGGAACAGATCTTTCAGGAAGAGAAGCTACGCACAAGGCGATGAGTGAGATCACAGGAGCGGTTATTTCCATTACACTGGTAATGTCTGCAGTGTTTATTCCAATCGGGTTTATGTCAGGTTCTGCAGGATTATTCTATAAGCAGTTTGCCTATACATTAGCAATAGCGATTATTATTTCAGCGGTCAACGCATTGACGTTAACTCCCGCTTTATGTGCAGTGTTTTTGAAAAATAATCATTCAGGAGAAGGAGAAAAACCCAAAGGATTCGGACAAAGGTTTGCGGTAGCATTCAATGCCGGATTTAACAATATGACGAACCGTTATGCAAAAGGGATTCGGTTTTTAATAGGAAGAAAATGGATTGCAGGAGGATTGGTTGTCGCAATTATCGGTGTTGCAGGATGGTTAATGTCAAGCACTCCGAAGAGTTTTGTTCCAATGGAAGATGATGGGTTCTTTATGTATACCCTAAGCATGCCGCCGGGAACCGCATTAACCAAAACGACAGAAGTTTCCAATAAGATCAATACTATTTTAAAAGGGGTTGATGCGGTGCAGGAAAATACTTCCATTACTGGATATAACCTGCTTAGCAACAGTGCAGGACCAGCTTACGCAATGGGATTTGTTAAACTGAAACCTAAAAAAGAAAGAGGTGAAGTTCAGGATATTCAGGCCGTTGTAGATATGGCTAACGAAAAACTGGGAGTTATTAAAGAAGGAAGTGTGATGACCTTCAGAATGCCTCCGGTAGAAGGATACGGAATGACGAATGATGCAGAAATTGTCCTTCAGGACCGTATGGGAAGAGATCCTCAGGTTCTTAAAGCTAAAGCAGATGAACTGATTGGCCAACTGATGCAGGTTCCGGAAGTGGCATTTGCCTATACCATGTTCAGGGCAGACTATCCACAAATGGAGCTTGAAGTAAATGAAGATAAAGCCAAACAGCTTGGGGTAAGCATTTCAAACCTGTTGGGAACGGTTCAGACGTATTTCTCAGGAGATCAGTCTCAGAATTTCTCAAGATTCGGGAAGTTCTACAGAGTCAATATTAAAGCTGACGGAGTTTTCAGAATGGATGAACAGGCATTCAATGATATCTTCGTAAAGAATGAAAAAGGAGATATGGTTCCGGTAAATACGCTGATCACTTTGAAAAAAGTCTATGGTCCGGAATCCGTTCAACGTTATAATCTTTACAACTCATTAAATATCAACGTATCTCCAAAACCAGGAGTAAGTAATGGAGAATTAATGGGAAAACTGGAGCAGACCTTAAGCAAATTACCCTCTGATTACAGTTATGAATGGACAGGATTGAGTCTTGAAGAAAAGTCTGCAGGAAACCAAACCATCGCCATCTTTGGGTTGTGTCTGCTTTTTGTATATCTGCTTTTAGCGGCGCAATATGAAAGTTACATCCTGCCTCTTGCGGTAATGCTTTCCATCCCAACGGGTATTGTAGGAGCATTCTTAGGAATAAAAGCGATCGGGCTGGATAATAACATCTATGTGCAGGTAGGATTGATTATGCTTATTGGTTTGCTGGCTAAAAATGCGATCCTTATTGTAGAATTTGCCATACAAAGGCGAAAAGCAGGTCTTTCGATTCTGGATTCTGCATTGGAAGGAGCAAAGGCGAGATTACGTCCGATCATCATGACTTCATTAGCCTTTATTGTAGGGATGATTCCGCTGATGATTTCCACAGGAGGAATGGCCTCAGGAAACAAGTCAATCAGTACAAGTGCAGCAATGGGAATGTTGAGCGGAGTGGTTTTAGGAGTTTTTGTAATTCCTGTACTATACATGTTCTTTCAGTATCTGGATGAGAAATTCTCTACCAAAAAGAAGTATAATACAATAGAAAATCAATTGACAAATGAGAATATTTAATATAAAGAATTTCCTTATTTCAGGCGCAATGGCATCACTGCTGATGTCTTGTGCCATAGGGAAAAAATATACAAGAACAGATCTTCAGATTCCTGAAACTTACAAAGAACAGGTACAGGTTACAGGAGATACTGTAGTGCTGCCATGGAAGACTTTTTTCAAAGATCCTAAATTGATTGGGTTAATAGATAAAGCCCTTTCAAGAAATAACGAAGTACATGTTGCCCTGAAAAATATTGAACAGCTGGATCTGATCTATAAACAAGCCAAGCTGGGGCTGATGCCGACATTGGATTTAACCGCTGGGGCGAACAGAAGCTGGGCATCCAAAAATACCCTTAACGGCTCTCTTAATGAACAGTTTGTTGGAACAAAGTATATGGATGATTTCAGTGCTGCACTGAGGCTTTCCTGGGAAATAGATATCTGGGGAAAAGCTAAAATGCAGAAAGAATCTGCTGCTGCAGAATATTTTGGACAGAAGGAAAACTTAAATGCCATTAAAAGCAGAATTGTAGTTCAGGTAGCACAGGCTTATTATAACCTTATCAGTTTGGATGAACAACTGAAAATAGCTGAACAGAATATCGAACTCAGCAACAACACGCTTAAAATGATGAATCTTCAGTTTACGGCCGGACAGATTAATTCATTGGCTGTTCAGCAGTCAGAAGCCCAAAAGAAAACTGCCGAGTTGTTAATCCCTTTGGCAAAACAGAATATTTCTATCCAGGAAAATGCTTTGAGTATTCTTTGTGGAGAATATCCCACCGGAATAGAAAGAGAAGGAAATCTTAAAACAATGATTCCTGAAAATAGATTGTCAGAAGGATTGCCTGCCCAACTGCTGAGCCGCAGACCGGATCTGAAAATGGCAGAATTTAACGTAATCAGCCTGAATTCTAAAACCGGACTGGCAAAAGCAGCCATGTATCCAAGCATCAGTCTGAGTCCGCAAATAGGAGTGAATTCCAATAAATTCAGCTCATGGTTTGATATTCCGGGATCTATAACGAAAGCAATCGCAGCCAATCTGACAGCCCCGATTTTTCAGAAAAAACAATTGAAAACTGCTTATGAAACAGCATTAATTGAGCAGGAAAAAGCAGCTATCAATTTTAAACAATCTGTCATGACCGCTGTGGGAGAAGTTTCTGATGCTATGGCCAAATCTAAAGGTTCCTCAGAAAGACTACAGCTTTTGGAACAGAGAACAGCCATTCTGGATAAAGGAATCAATGATGCTCTGAAATTGTATAAAAGCGGTATGGCAACCTATCTGGAAGTAATCACCGCTCAGAACAATAAACTTCAGAATGATCTGGAAGCCATCAACGTTACCCTTGAAAAATTAAATGCTGAGGTTGATCTTTATAGATCGCTCGGAGGAGGAGTACAATAACACAGAACTGATCCATAATAAAAAGGAAGCTATACCTATAGTTTCCTTTTTTGCTATTCAGGAAGCAGGAATACAGCTTAATTTTTACAACAGGTACGGAATTTGCAGAAGAGTGGTGAAATTTTATATTCATTAAATCAATAAGTTATGTGAAAATTTATCTTTTTTTCAAAAATACATGCAAGATTTTTGAAAAGTGAGATTTATATAGATGAGTACTCGAAAATAATTAATGTTTAACGAAAAAGTAATGCAATGAAAAAATTGACAGTACCCCGATTTTTGATAACAGTTTTAATGGTTTTTGTAGGATTTACCTTATCCTCTTGTCTTAATGATGACAGTCCGGAAATTCCGCCTGTTAAAATGGATGACTTAAAAGGAAACTATAAAGGGAAGCTTATAATTGTGCAGGGAAATAGCAAAAGAGAAGGAGTAAAAGATTTTAAAGTAAAGAAAGATACCATCTCATTTGCCGAATTTCCAATTACCGAAATTGTAAAGACGGTAGTGAAAGATCCTGCAAAAGCAGAAGCCGCTTTAAAGACAATGGGAAAAATAAAGTATGATCTTCAATATGCAGCAGTGATTAATACTGCGAATAACGTAATAGAACTTACTTTAGCTCCTAAAGCAATGGAACTTCAGATTCCTGTAGATGGTGTTAATAAAAAAACGGTTGTAGAATTCATCTCTAAGCAAAAAGGATATTACGTAGGTATGGATCAAACACTTAGGTATGCTCTTACAGCAGAAAAAATTACAGTAGATGGTACATTGGTTACTCCTTATGAAGTGATTGACTATAATTTCCCATTCTGTATAAAAAATTAATTAATAGATATTATCATAAATGGATTGCGCTTTATTACTAAGATGCAATCTATTTTTGCTTGACAGTTTTATAACGTCCCAGTGGATACGGAGGCAGTAGCAGCATATGGAAGAAAGTAAAGAACAGATTTTGGTAAAGCACCTTCTGAAGAAGGAGGAGGCTGCATGGAAAGAGCTTTTTGGAGCTTATTCCAGAAATCTGACCTATGTATGCTCCCGTTATCTGGCAGAAAAAGAAGATGTTCATGATGTACTCCAAAACAGCTTTATCAAAATGTTCCGTTCGATAGAATCTTTTGAGTACAGGGGAAATGGTTCTTTAAAAGCCTGGATGACCCGTATTACAGTGAATGAATCTTTGAAGCACATTAAACAGAAAGGAGATTTTAAATCAGCCATTGAAGTAGATGATCTTCCGGATATGCCTAATGAAGAAGAACCGGATTTTGAAGAAATTCCCCGAGATGATATTATGATGATGATCAGATCTCTTCCTGAAGGATACAGAACTGTTTTTAACCTGTTTGTATTTGAGAAAAAAAGCCACAAAGAGATTGCCGGAGTATTGGGAATTGCAGAAAATTCTTCTGCATCACAGTTTCACCGTGCAAAAGGACTGCTTGTTCAGAAAATAAAAGAATTTAAAATGTCAAAAAAAGCACAATATGAATAATGAATGGTTAAATAACCTGCGAAGCAGAATGGACGACCATGAAGAGGAAGTGCCGGAAGGATTGTGGGATGACATCAAAGGTGAATTGTTTTCTGAAGAAGAAAATAACAGCATCCCCGGATTTATTCCTCAAGTTCATGAAGATGGGGCAGGCAAGAAAGAAAGAACCATAGGTAAAGGACAGAAATCCTTATTCTATCGAATCGGAGGTATTGCTGCTGCTATTACATTATTGTTTTTACTGATGAAAATACTGCCTCAGAATGATACAGAAAAAATCTTGTCTCATAAACCTGAAGAGGTAAAAAAAGATGATAAAAATTCTTTACAACCTATAAAAACTGAACAGGTTTCAGGAAGTGAAGTACAATCACAGGCAGATGCTTTTTTAGCAGAAAATATAGTGAAGACAGAAGATCCGAAGGAAGGATTGACACAAAGCTATTCGGCTCCCGGAAAGAAAAATGAAATAGGGAATATTCAGGATATTATTAAACTGCCAACGGCTTCAGAAGCTTTTCAGCAGGAAAGCAAAATTGCTCAGAAAGTATCTCCCGTAGACGATACTGTGAAAGAATCGGTTATAGAAAAGAATGCGGATGAGGTTCTTTTTGAACAGGAAAAAATAAAAGAATTATATGCCGAAAATACAAAGCCCAATACGAAAAAATCACGAGATAAAAAATCATGGATGCTGGGTCTGCTTACCGGTAATATTGCTTCCAATTCTGCAGAACAGCAGTTTCCCGGATATGCTTCAATTACTGGAAAAGTGATGAATGTGGAGCAGGTATGGACGACTTCTGTATATCATGATGATCCTCTGATGGCCATATTGCTTGCCAATCAAAGCCAGCCGGTAGAAGCGAGGATCAGACACAAAGTACCCGTTACATTCGGCCTTTCTGTCTACTATAATTTAGGAAAAAGATGGGGAATAGGAACAGGACTGAATTATACCAAACTGTCTACTGAACTCCATTCCGGAAGTGACAATAATTATATTAAAGGAGATCAGACGGTTCATTATTTAGGAATTCCTGTTCAGGTCAATTATAATGTCATTCAAAAAGGAAGATTTACGGGTTATATAACAGGTGGAGCTCTCGTGGAAAAACCTATATCAGGAAATATCACCACAACGTACGTTGTTAATGATCAAATAAAGGAATCTTCAAAAGAACGCCTGGAACCAAAACCTTTACAGTTTTCTGTGAACACGGCGGTAGGCTTTCAGCTGAAGCTCATTGATAAAGTAGGAATTTATGCAGAACCGGGAATAGGATATCATTTTAAAGAAGAAAATGCGCCCAATACCATTTACAAAGAAAAACCCCTTCATTTTAATATGAAATTTGGAATAAGAGTGCTGTTGGATTAATGTTGAGGATTATAAAATAACACCAAACTTAATAATCTTTATATATGAAAACAAAACTAATTTTTTTAGTGTTTTTACTATTCAGTATTTTGAATATAAAAGCACAATGTGCCCCAACAATTACCAGTGCGAGGCTTGGGCAAAAATATCCGGGAACGATCTTATTCTGTAGTACGGAAGACGAAATCCTTTCCACAACACAGACGTACGCAAGCTATCAGTGGTATAAACAGGAATGGACCTGGCAGACTCCTAATAACAATCCATGGGTAGCCATTCCGGGAGCTACATCACAGCAGTTAACGATTAATGGCAGCGAACAGTTGAATTATTTTAAAGTAATCGTTTCCGAGGGCGATTGTACCGCAGAAAGTCCAACTGCATTTGCAGACGGCTTTGTATACGGTCTTCCGGCTATGATGAGCACTTATACGCCTGGAACATATCAGGAAAATGCGGGAACAGTGAATGTCTGCAACGGTGCTTCTGTTCAGTTTGATAATATATTTCCTGTAGTATACGGAAAGCACACCTGGTTCAGATGTGTACCAAGCAGCAATCCTCCGGTAGTAGGAGATCCCTGTATCATTCCTGGTGTTGTAGGAGATACTTACGTGGCTACCAGTTCAGGAAAGTATGGATTTTATGCCTGTACGGAATATTGCCCTGATCAGTGTGAGATGTTAGACCCGTTTGCATTTGTAGAACTGAATTTCGGAGATTGGGAATTCTGCGGCAATTTGGGAACAGGAGAAACAAAAGTTAAAAACAATAATCTGAAAATCTACCCGAATCCTACGGCACAACACCTTTATATCGGGAAAGAATCAGATAAAGTTTACAAGGAAGTTATCATCATAGATATGTCCGGAAAGCTTGTCCTGAAGAAAGCTGATCACCAGTACAATCAGCCCATTGATGTCAGCCAGCTGGTACCCGGAAATTATATTATTGTTTCTAAAGGAACAGATGGCAGCGAATACAAAAATAGATTTATAAAGAAATAGGATTACATAATCTGAAGATGCTAAAATATTGATTGTGGGAAGGAAGAATGGATGTCAGACGAGGGATGTTCCTTGTATTGAAGAAGAACTAAAGTGATTTATTTTAATACTTTACGCTCATAGATACATTTCATCCTTGTTAATCTAATGACGGTCATAATTACCCCCAAAAGGAGCTCACTCTCTCTGGCATCCGCCTTCCTGACTTACACTTAATTTTTTCAGTAATTCAGATGACATAATCATTTTCGTTAGTTTTTAATAATGGTTGGGTCGGTACAAATCTCTTTGTACCGATTTTTTTATGCCCCCTTTTTTGGGTGAATGTTCTCTAGCCCTATGTTTTGCTTTTTATATGACTTTTTTCATACAGACAACAATAGAGTACAATCATGGTTTTGTATTTACATCTGAATGTAAGCCTGTTACAATTTTAAAAGGAATTTATAAATAATCCAACATTAATTATAATTAGAACAATTAAAAATAAAGCCTTTTTCCTTTGGGAGTTTACAGGTGAACCTTTAATTTTGCTATTTATAATAATTATAAATAATGAAATTGTATCAGCGTATTTTTATCTTTCTCATTTTTACCCTTACAATTTCCCTCATTAAAGCACAGGATGCTGGTTTTACAGTTCAAGGAGCTGTACAGAATCATACAATGCAGGGATTAAATGGAGTAGCTATTTTTGTTGAAAACACAAAAATAAATACAAAAACCGATCAAAACGGAAATTTCAAAATTAGTTACAAGAAGGGAGAAGCTACCTTAGTATTCAGCCTGGATGGCTACAAAAGACTCAAAAAGAAAATAAACTTCGGCAGTGGAGTATCACCCGTAAATATTCAGTTAGCTGAGGATCGTGCGGCTGTACAAGAAGTTGTAGTTCACGGCAAAGGTAAAGTAAAAGCACTGCAAGACGGTGCTTTTACTGTTAATGCTATAGATGTTGCTAAATTGGCCAATACCACGGCAGATCTTAATCAGGTTCTGAACAGAACCACAGGGATTAAAGTCCGTCAACAGGGAGGTATAGGTTCCGATTATAATTTCTCTATCAACGGAATGTCTGGTAAAGCTGTGAAATTCTTTATAGATGGCGTTCCTTTGGAAATGCTTGGAAAAGGAGTGGATCTGAGTACATTGCCTGTAAATATGGCAGACCGTGTAGAGATCTATAAAGGGGTAGTTCCTATCCATTTAAGTACGGATGCAATGGGTGGAGCGGTTAATATTATTACGCCGTCAAGCAGCAGAAATTACCTGGATGCAAGTATAAGCCTGGGTTCTTTTAATACACAGCGTATCAATCTGAATGGGCAGTTTAAAGACGATAAAACAGGAATTATCCTGCGTATCAACAGTTTTTATAACCATTCAGATAACAACTATCTGATGAAGGATATGAAAATCTGGAATGTTGCTAAAAACGAATATGAGTTAAAAGACCTGAAACGTTTTAATGACAGATATCAATCTGTTTTTGGGATGGCAGAGGTAGGATTAGAAAACAAAAGCTGGGCAGATTCTTTCTTTGTCGGAATGTCGCAATCCGTTTTTGATAAACAGATCCAGACCGGTTCCAATCAGGAAGTAGTATATGGCGGGGTAAAGCAAAACGGAGAGGCTCATAATTACTTTATGAAGTATAAAAAAACAGGACTATTCAATGATCATCTTGATGTGAATGTGTATGCAGGTTTCTCAAAAAGTGTTCAGAAAGCAACAGATACACTTATGCGTAAATATAGCTGGGATAACACTTTTGAACCTTCTGCTACAAGTGAAAAAGGAGGAAGAACTATTATCATGCAGCATGAAGACCGTCTTTACTCACAGCTAGGAGCTACTTACAAAATAGTTGAACACCACAAGCTTATCTTCAATTATGTCCTTGATTACCTTAAGAATACCACATTCAATCAACTTGAAGAGGAAAAAAAGAATGTGCCTCCGGCGAAGATGACCAAACAGATCTTATCTGTGGCATATCAACAGGAGTTTTTCAATAAGTATTGGACTAATATTTTCTTTGCTAAATACTATCAGGTAGGACTTCAGAAAATGGTTTTCGATCCGGTGACCAGAACAGATAATCCGGCAAAGGATAATTTTAGCAGTTGGGGCTACGGCTTCGCTACCACAGTAAAAATTACAAAAGGATTGGGAATAAAAGGATCTTTTGAACGCTCTTATCGTTTGGTAGAACCGCAGGAAATTTTCGGAGACGGGGTTGCTGTAACCAGTAATATGAATCTGAAGCCTGAAACCAGTAATAATGTAAACGTAGGTTTGTACTATGGCCACCATTGGGGTCAGCATGCTTTCCGTATAGAAGGGGCAGGGTATATTCGTGATACAAAGGATTTTATTTATACCGTTCCCAATTTATATAACAGTACTTTCAAATATGAAAACCTGTCTAATATCTTTACCCGCGGACTGGAGGGAGAGATAAGTTACCAATACAAAAGACTCCTGAACGTGTTAATGAATGTGAGCTACAACAAAGCTTATGACAATACAAAATTTGCCAATAACAGTGAAGATGTCGTTTCGGCTACTTACAAAAAGGATGTTCCCAACCAGCCTTGGTTATTTGGAAATGTAAATGTAAGCGTTGGTAAAGACGACTGGTTTCAGAAAGACAGCAGGATAGAGCTTTACTACGGGCTGCAGATGACAGAATGGTTCTACAAAAACTGGAAATCCTATGGAAATCCACGAAACATTCCAATCATTCCAAGACAAACCCTTCACAACATAGGGATAAGCTATTCCATGAAGAACGGGAGGTATAATCTGGCGTTCGATGTAAGCAACATTGGGGATGCACTGGCCTATGACAACTTTAAACTTCAGAAGCAGGGACGTGCTTTCTATGTAAAATTCAGATATCTACTTAAGTAAAAAGATCATGACACATTATTTCAAAAACAGTATACTTTTAATACTTGTATGTTTAACCCTTTTTAGCTGTGAACGCGAACCTGGTTCCGGCGAATCTGAAAGTGGCGAAAAAGACTATAAATATTTTTTACTTTCCGCTCTTGGAAGCTGGCCCAATACTGTACATTACATGACAGCTACCAATGACCTGACAAAAGGTGAAATGGATATTACCAAAGAAGGAGATGAAATTAACTCCAAAGGAACTTACTCCTATATTGTAAAAAATGGCTTTATCTACAACTATAAAACCGATCAGGGCATCTTCAAAAAATTTAAATATACGCACGATAGGCTGACGACGGTAAAAGAAGTGCCTTATACCTATATCAGTGATATTGCCAGTTATGTTTGGATAGATGATCATACCTTGGTTGCTGTAGGAGATACAGGAGATGGTCAGCATATACGTTATACTGTTTTCAATACCACAGACCTTAGTATTATCCGTCAGGGTGAGATTGAAGGATTTCAGCCTTTCCCAAACGCTTATAATTTCTATTCGCTGGGCGCTATGACGTATATGGATGGACAGATCTATTTGCAATACAGCTTCCGCAATGGTAAATGGCTCACTCCTGAATATTACAATTTTGCTGTAATAGATTATAATACCTTCAAAGTAAAAAATTCCATAACGGATAACCGAAGTTCTGGGGTAGCCAATGGTTCTCCTTATTTTAAAACTACTTTTACAAAAGATAAAGAAGCTTTTTATTATACATGTTTTCCACGGGCAGGAGCAGGAACAAGTGATATTTTCCTTTTCAGGGCCCTCAAAGGGGCAACTTCGCCTGATGCAGGATATCAGATCAATCTTACCAATCTTGTCGGGGGCAAGCCTTTGGAAACAGTTATCGATTATATTGGTAATAATAAAATGGTAGTTCTGTATCGTGATCCGGCATTAGGAGACAGCTACAATGGCCGATATGCTATTATAGATATCGAAACCAAGCAGTTGGTAAGGGTTCTGGACGAATTGCCGGGAGATGAGCCTTACGAACAAGGGATGTTTGTTCAGAATAACAAATTATACATTGCTGTAAATGCCAGTAAAGGAGGGAATTTTGTCTGGATTTATGATCAGCAAACTGATAAAATAACTAGAGGAATGAAGCTTCCCAATAGTATTTCCGGATTTGCCCGTTTCGATAAATTATATGACTAATTATAGCATATTTATTTGATAAAAAACCGGTTCTCAAAATTTTTGAGAACCGGTTTTTTGTTAAACTATTGTCGATACTTTGTTTAAAAAAAGCCTTGTCAAGGTTATAAACCTTGACAAGGCTGTACTAAAATGCCCGGATATAATTGGGTTAAAGTTTATAGTTGAATGAAAGCGTTACCACACGGCTGTCCAGATTGTATTTTTGTCGGATGGTAGAGCTGAAATTATTTCCTGTTACCCGGTAATTATTGGTCTTTAATAAATCCGTTACTGCAAGTTTTACGGTTGCTTTATCCTTTAATAATGTTTTAGAAACCCCTAATGTCAGGTCAAAATAAGCATCACGGATAAACAAGCCAATATTAGATTTCGAAAAATACTGTCCATTAGCCTCTGCTTTCAATCCTTTTGCAATGCTAAAGCTATTTTGTGCATTTAACGTAAATGCCAGTTGAGAACTGTTGACCGAGTAATTCTGATAATTGCCCTTATATTCACTGTTGAATATATTCAGCATAGAAGTAAGTGACCACCATTTGAAAAGCTTTGTAGTGGCTGTAATATTGGCGCCATATACATAAGATTTGTTTAGATTATCCTGAGTTTTTACGAGGATTCCTGTGTCTGGCTGATAGTTGTATACTTCTGTCATTACATCATTTGTAACACTAAAATAGGCTGATGCAATAATGTATTTTCCCCAGGTATATCCCAATTCTGTTGCGTGGGTAAATTCCGGATTCAGATTGGGGTTTCCTTGCCAGTAATTGAAAGGATCATCATAAAAGCGGAACGGATTCAAATCGAAGTGACTGGGTCTGTTGATTCTTTTACTGTATGAGGCATAAAATCCATGTTGATCATCCATCTGGTATTTGATTGATGCACTTGGAAAAAGATTTGTATAATCTCTTTTTCGTTGTTCCCCGGAAGTTTTTTGATTGATATCTGTATGGGTTATTTCTGTTCTTAACCCCAGTTGAAATGTCCATTTCGTCAGATTCAGCTTGTAGTTGGCGTACAATGCATGTATCTGCTCCTTGTATGCATATTCATTACTTGCTTTATCATCATTAATCCATTCATTATCCTGCTCTATAAAATACTCAGAAGGATTGTTATTAGACTTTATAGTAGATTTCAACCCTGTTTCCAGATTATGCATTTCGCTAAAAGGCAGGGTAAAGTCTACCTTAGCATTGAAAACCTTCAGGCGGGAAGCAATGTTGCCTCTTCTGTTGTTGAATTTCTCTGGCCCCAGATTCACCAATGCATCTGAAATCTGATTCTGACGGGAAGAAAAACGTGAAGTTTCGTATTCCAGATCCACATCTACCTTATAATCCTTATCATTTAAGATATGCGTACCTTTTAAATTATAGGTATAATCGTACCAGTTTTCCTTGCTTTTATTATCTGAAAGTACATGAGCAAACAGGTTATCTATCGGCTGGAATATTCTGTTTTCCCCTTTCGAAAAATCTTCATATCGTCCTATCTTAGCATCAAATAAAGCACCAATAGTTGTTTTGTCGCTAAAAGCATAATCAGCGCCAAACTTAAAGTTATTAGAAGTTAAAGGCTCATTGGTCATCGAATTCTGATCTGTTCTCCTGGTTATTTGTTGAGGTTGCTTTTCATCGAAGAAAATCTGGCTAAAGTTTCGTCTTTCTTCTTCGCCACGAAAAGTATAGCTGTAGTCTCCATGTAGAGAGAGTTTATGATGAGTATAGTTCAGGCTCAATCCTGTATTTATTCTGCTTTTACGGCCTCTTCCTCCGTTCAGATAATAGTTGCCACTCAGTCCCTCTGATGAGCTTTTTTTCAGTACAATATTAATGATGCCGGCATTTCCCGCAGCATCATATTTAGAGGAAGGATTGGCAATTATTTCAATATTTTTTACCAGTGTGGAATTGGTAGAACGCAGCAGGTTAGCAAGTTCTTTTGCTGACAGCGAGCTCAGCTTACCGTTAATCATTACACTTACTCCTTTTTTGCCTCGTAATGAGAGTTCACCTTCTTGCGAAACTACCACACCGGGAGTTTTGCCAAGCAGTTCCAAAACAGAAGTGCCATCAGACAACACACTATTCTCTACATTAAAAATCATTTTATCAGCTTTTTGCTGGAAAACGGCTTTACTCCCTTTTACTACGATGCCGCTGATCTCTGAGATTTTATCCGTTTGTATAGAATCGTTCTGGCTTTCAGTTTGTCCGTAGGCATTCAGACTCGCCATTAAAGGTAGCCATATATAGTGTTTCTTCATGATAATAGATTTAGGTTGTTGGTTTTTTTTTATTTTTTCTTCCCCACCAGATCATAAATCCGGTTATGGGCAATGAGGCACAGAATAAACTCATGATAAAGGCCAGAATTTTTCCGGGCATTCCAAAAAAAGCTCCCACGTGTAGATCATACGTAGCATCTGTAGCTCTTTCAGCCATAGGTTTGTCTTCGTGGGGATGGTTAAATAAAAGCTTCCCGGAATGCTCATCGAAAATCATCATCGAAGACTCGGCATAAGTGAATTCCTTATCCTTGATCCATATGCTTAAATTATCGTGTTTGTGATCTGCTTCAGCATGGTCTTCCAGATCAAGTCCAAAAGAATAAGCTTTTGGATAATGAGTTTTTACCTGTTCTATGATACGGTCTATGGTTGTTGCAGTCTCCACAGATTCGGGAGCGGTTGTTTTATATTGACTGTAATCTGGGGTAGCAGTGGAAAAGCCATTGAGTAATGCATATACCCACACCTGGGTAATCCGGAACGAATACATAATACCGGTAATGGCTACAACAATCGCCAGAAAAGAGGCGTAAAAGCCAAGGATATTGTGTACGTCATAATTTTTACGTCGCCAGCCTTTTACCTTCTCCCAACGGAACCATAGACGCTGTTGACGCATTTTTTTATTCTTCGGCCACCATAGGATAATTCCGGTAATCAGCATTATGACAAAGATGATGGTAGATATTCCCACGATAGTACCGCCAATTTTATTGCTTAGCAGTAATGAGCGGTGCAGGGTCATGCAGATAAAGAAAGGATTATTTTTTACATCATATATGGCAAGTACCTTTCCTGTGTATTGATTGACATAAACGTTTTTAAAAACAATGAAGGTATTGAAGTGATTCCAACCTTCTTCATTAACTTTAATCAGTCCGAACTGATAAGAGCGGGCGGGATCTATAGGAATAGTTACTTCATCTGTTTTTACGATTTCACTTTTCAGCTGGGCATTCACAATATCTTTTAACTCGCGTATAGGAATTGGCTTCTTATGCTGAATATCTTTTTCTCCATGAAAGGTCGTTTCCTTGCGTAATGCAGCGGTAATGTCCTCATTGAAAACAAAAAATGCACCTGATAAAGAAACTATCAATACAATAATACCTGAAAACAATCCGAGCCATAAATGAGCTTTCAGAATATATTTTTTGAAGGTCCCTTTGGATTTTTTATGACCGGTCTGTTGCATTTTATATCTATTTAGTCTTATTAAAAATAAATAAGTCACAAATATACCTTTATTTATATTAATTCTAAACAAATAATAAGGCTTTATTTCTCCTTTAAAACCTGATTTTTATTAGCAGGTATGCTATCCGAGCCATATGAAAATCTTAATAGTCTTGAAGAATCTATCCCAATGCTTTTTTATTGATATCTTTTTAGATATACTTATTTACATAGAAAATCATTAATGTAACTTGCAGATTTTCAAAATACTATATTGTTTATTTTTACTTCAAAAACACACCGTGCTGATCAAAATTTATGGAAGTGCCATTCATGGAGTGGCCGCACAGACCATTACTATTGAAGTAAATGTAGATACCGGAGGAGTAGGATACCATCTTGTAGGTCTCCCCGATAATGCGATTAAAGAAAGCAGCTACAGAATCTCTGCAGCACTGAAAAATGTAGGATTTAAAATTCCCGGAAAGAAAATTACCATTAATATGGCTCCTGCCGATCTCAGAAAAGAAGGTTCAGCATATGATCTGAGTATAGCGATCGGGATTTTAGCTGCTTCAGATCAGATTTTGGCAGAAGAAATTGAGAATTATATTATTATGGGCGAGCTTTCTCTCGACGGAAGCCTGCAGCCTATTAAAGGCGTTTTACCTATTGCTATTCAGGCAAGAGAAGAAGGCTTTCAAGGAATTATTCTCCCTAAACAAAATGCCAGAGAAGCTGCTATTGTCAGTGACCTTGAAGTATATGGGGTAGAAAATATCAAAGAAGTTATTGATTTCTTTAATGAAGGAAAACCACTTGAAAAAATGACATTGGATACCAGAAAAGAGTTTCATGAGAAGATCAACAATTTTCCTTTTGATTTCTCCGAGGTTAAAGGTCAGGAAACCGCCAAAAGAGCAATGGAAGTTGCAGCAGCAGGCGGTCATAATATCATTTTGATCGGTCCGCCCGGAAGCGGAAAAACGATGCTGGCCAAAAGAGTTCCCAGTATTTTACCTCCTTTGACATTGAAAGAAGCGCTGGAAACAACGAAAATTCATTCTGTAGCCGGGAAAATAGTGTCAATTACAAAAGTAAATGATAATATACAACTAAAAATGATAAACTTACAATATTCATAATAATATCATTGTATTAGTGCAACATGAAATACCGTGTTTTTACTAGATATTTATTCACTAATTTTTAAGAATTTTAGCGCAATTGTATATTTTCTCAAAAATAATACATGAATTACGGTTTACCGTAAAAAGTTATAAAGATTAGATATTAATTTTGATATAAATCACTAAAGTATGTGGAATGACAACGAATCTCTTTCGGACTATATTGATTATAGTTATTTAATGAAAGCAGTAACAACAATAATTGATAAAGATAATCTATTGCCTTGTAGTATTGGAATTTATGGAGATTGGGGAAGTGGAAAGTCTAGTTTAATGAAAATGATTGAAAAAAAATATGAAAATGAAGAAAATATTTTGGTAATTAAATTTAACGGATGGTTATTTGAGGGATATGAAGATGCAAAATCTGTATTAATGGGGCGGATTGTAGATGAAATAATAAACAAACGAACATTTTCCGAGAAAGCTATTAAATATGCGGCTAAATTATTAAAAAGAATAGATTGGATTAAAGTCGCAGGATCATCGATGAAATATGGAATGAGTTTTTTAACATTAGGACCGGTAGGACTTGCTGGGGTGTCATTGGCTGATGCAATGGGGAAAATGAGCGATGGGGATTATGAAAAATATATAAAAGAAAGACAAGGAAAAGAAATAGAAGACTCAGACGAGAGTTTGAGAAATAATATCCAGGAATTTCACAAAAATTTTGAATCACTTATTGATGAAACAAAAATAGACAAAATTATAGTATTTATAGATGATCTTGATCGCTGTTCTCCTGATACAATAATAGGTACTCTTGAAGCGATTAAGCTTTTTTTATTTACGAAGAAAACGGCTTTTGTAATTGGAGCAGATGAAAGATTAATCAAATATGCTGTTAAAAGAAGATTCCCGGAATTAGCTGGGGAAAATCTTGAGATAGGTAGAGATTATCTAGAAAAGTTAATTCAATATCCTATTCGAATTCCCCCTTTAAATAAAATAGAATTGACGACATATGTTAATTTGTTATTTTCTCAATTATATTCTGTAGATACAGATGATTTTGAACTGAGAAGAAATGAGGTTATAAATGCAAAATCAACAAATGGATTTGATTTTGCCTTAGACCAAAGTAATATTTCTGATTTTTTTCGTATCGGTAATCAGGAGTTTGAAGATGCAATTGCTCTTTGTTCTCAGATAGTACCGGTTTTGAGCACTGGTTTAAATGGAAACCCTAGACAAGCAAAAAGATTTCTTAATACTCTGTTAATAAGAATTAGCATGGCTTCTGCAAAAGGAATAGAATTAAAGAAAAGAGTGCTTGCAAAATTAATGTTGTTAGAATATTTTAAGCCAGAAACATTTACAGATTTTCATGATATTCAAGCAGAGAATAATGGTGCTATTCCTCTGATAGATAAGTTAGAAACAATTACTTATGGACAAGAAAATGCTGAGTCTAAAGATACGTCAGAAGGAGATGAAGCAAGCTCAGAAGAGAAGATATTATTAGAAGATAATTGGATTGTTGAGTGGATCCAAAGTGAACCTAAATTAGGAAAAGAAAATTTACAACCTTACTTCTATTTCTCTAGAGATAAATTAACAATTAGCGCAGTTAATTTTCAGCGTATGACCCCAAAGGCACAAGAAACAATTCGGAGATTATTAGGTGATTCTGAAATCGTTCGTAAGTCTGCAATAAAATCACTAAATACATTATCTTCTAGCGAAGCAGCATCTGTTTTTGAAGCTTTGACAGAAAAGGTGAAACAGGAAGAAAATCTTAATGACAGCAAAGCTTTTAAAGCATTATTTTATTTATGTGAGGAAAAATCAGATTTGAAATCACAAGCTATTACTTTTCTTACAAAATATCCAGACCATAAATTACCATTAATCGCTATAACACTTACTGATAGGCTATTGAGGACTTCTAATCCTGAAGCTTTAAACCATCTTTTTAGTGTATGGAGTAAATCTGCTAATGAAAACTTTGCAAAGATTGTTAGAAAAAAAATAAAATAATTAATAAATCATGGGAACATCAGCTTCAAACGGGGGACCAACAGGATCTCCACCACTTTTACCTGATTGGTTTAATCCTAATCCACCAGAAAGAGAACAAAATGAACAACAACCGGAAACCGAAAATAATGATCTTGAGAATGATACGGCAAATAATGATCAGCAAGAAGAGCAATCTCAAGATGAAGCTTTAGAACAAATAAATCCATTGAATCAATCCAAAGATTGGGGGAAATCTAAAGGAGCCCTAACGAGGCTATCAAATGCAAGATCTGGAGCATCAATTAGAAAGGCTGGCAAAAATTATGTAAACAGTTTAGGCGGAAGTAGAGGAGCAACAAGAGCCGCTGTGCAAGGTGTAATAACAGGTAAAAACTATGCGAACTTCTTAGGAAGTATAGCTGAAGGAGGGATAGCAAATGCTTTACAGGGGCTCGGAATAGATGAGTTTATTGGGAGAACCTCGGAAGAGGTTTGTATAGCAATAGCTAACGCATTAGCACCAATTGGAGCTACAAATGATGAAGCTATAGCACGTGAAGCTCTTATCTCGACCTTGGACTCATTGTATGGGAAAATGCAAGAAGAAGGAAGTGATTTTACAAGTATAAGCCAATTAAATCTAGAACAAATAAAAGATACACTTATTGAGTTTGTTAGTAACTATATTTTTAATAAATGGATGTATGAGCTTGGTGGAGCAATTGAAAGAGGTGATGTTACAGAAAGAGAAGTTATAAATTTAGAAATACAAGTTAAAGATTTTATTCGAGCTGAGACAATTGAGAGATATCGAGATATTCCAATTGAAACATTTAATTTAAATGATCGTGTGAATTACATAATAATAGAAGAAATTTTTCAAACTGCATACTCAACTCTTGAATAATGAAAACAAAAAATATAATAGTAAAAATACATAGCTCTGATACATTTCAATATGCTGAAGATCAGCAAGAAGACGTGCTGGAAATTCAGCTTGATCATACAGATGTGAATAAAATGGTCAAGGAAAATATATTAAGAGATCTAAGTCATTCAGGTCTTGTACCCAATAATGTAATTTATGACTTACTAAATTTTGCCCTTGCCATATACACGATTGATCAGGTTGTATCAAGAAAGAACAATGGTTTTCAAGGATGGTCTAGATATTTCATTGTCAATTTTCCAGTACAAGATTTTGAAATTTGGGATGCTGTAAGTGAAGAGTTCAACAAATATTTAAGCTTTTTAAGTGGGGATAAATGGGAATTTGTATTCAGACAGAGTGAAGAAATTAGAGATTTTGTATTGCCAGAAAATAGAAATCCAAATGGTATTACAAAAGTATCATTACTTTCAGGTGGTCTAGATTCGTTTATTGGAGCAATAGATCTTCTATCAAATGGGGAAATACCATTTTTTGTAAGTCATCACAAAACTTCTGAAAGCAAAATTCAAGATAAAGTTTTAGGGGCTTTAAAAGCTCAGTTTGGCAATACAAGTTTTAAATCTCAAAAATTTTGGGTACAGCCAAATCAAAAAAACTCTACAGCAGAAAAAGAGAACTCTTCAAGAGCTCGCTCTTTCTTATTTATAACACTTGGGGTTGCCGTTGCTAATAGTATTGGTGATGGTATTCAGATGATTCTTCCAGAGAATGGTCTTATTTCACTAAATATACCTCTTACAAAATCAAGGTTTAGTAGCCACAGTACAAGAACTACCCATCCGTTTTTTGTGGATGGATTAAATAGTATATTTGAAAAATTAGGAATAAACAATAAAATTGAAAATCCTTATAGGTTTAAAACTAAGGGTGAAATGATATTGCAATGTGAAGATATTGACTTTTTAAAAGAACATATTGCCACAACAATGTCATGTTCCCATCCAGAAAATGGGAGGTTTTTAGGAAGAGAACCTCTTAATTGTGGATATTGCGTTCCGTGCATAATTCGTCAAGCATCCGAGTATCAAACTGGAGAAATTTTCACAACCTATGCAATTGGAGATGTGAGAGAATCGGTTCCGTCTCAAAAATATAAAAAAGGTTCTGATTATCGTGCATTTAAGATAGGATTAGAAAAATTATCAGACATTAATAATGAACATTCACTAGCTTTGCAAATTATAAGATCAGGTCCTATTCCTTACTCCACTTTAAATGAACTAAATGAATACATATCAGTTTATCAAAGGGGTATGTCAGAAGTTGAACAATTTTTAAACAGTTAAATGCTTAATGTTATTTGATACTCATTTCCACTTAGACTTATTTGAAGATCCATACTCACTTATTAAAAATATTGAAAAAAGGCAAGTTTATACGATAGCTGTAACAAACCTTCCAAAAGTTTTTTTTCATACAAAAAAATTATGTGAAGGGTGTAAATATATTCGTCCCGCCTTAGGTTATCATCCAGAATTAGTTTTTAAATTTAGTGATCAGTTAGATTTGTTTCTTAAGTATCTTAACGAGACTAGATATATAGGTGAGATTGGGTTAGATAATCAAAAAAAATCATTTGATGATTTTGCTAAGCAAAAGCAGATTTTTGAAAAAATCATTTTTGCATGTGCTGACAAACGGGATAAAATATTAACCATTCATTCAAGAAAGGCTGAAAAGGAAGTTTTATCAATTTTAGGCAACAATTTTCCTGGGACTGTTATTTTACATTGGTACTCTGGTTCTTTAAAAGAATTAGAGACTGCTCTATCTTATGGCTTTTATTTTTCAATAAATTCAGCTATGCTGAAGTCCAAGAATGGTTTAAATATTATAAAAAACATACCAGATGACAGATTATTATTGGAGTCCGATAGTCCATTTATAGGAGTTGATAGGAGTAGCAAAATTCCATACAATGCAGAATTTCTTATTCAGGAGTTAAGTGCTGTAAAGAAATTCCAGTCAGAAATATTAAAGGGAAAGTTACTTGATAATTTTAAAAATGTTTTATCAATTAAGCACTGATGCAAATCTTATTAAAAACTAAGCAAAAAATCCATTGTAGTTGAATTACAATGGATTTCCTTTTAACCTCCATAAAGCATTATGTCGGAGATTATATAACGTAACTTGTCTTTTAAATCATACTCAATTTCCAAGTCCTCAGCATTTTCACACATCTCAATTAGCTTTGCAAAACTTGAAATTTCATTATCAATCTTCCATTTAAAAATATCTGAAAGCTTCGTTATACCTTTCAGAGCACTTCGAGGATTTTTAATTTTAGCTAAGATTTTGACTCTAAGCTCATCAGGCGTTTTTATTGACTTTATTTCGTTCAATTCTTGTATAAATTCGTCACTCGTATTCAAGACTCCTTCCATATTATTAAACGTAGAGAATACATTTTCTGGTTTTGTTGTATGTGGAATGATCTCTTTATTTTTTTCAACTTCGGATTTTCTTCTATAGATAAAAAAACCTTTTTCAATTCTACCTACACTGAGAATGTTAGAAAAGCTGAGCGAGCCTTGCCCTAAATCATTTGTAGATATTTTAACCGCTGTTGAAATGCTACCGAAGGCTCCGGCATCTTTCAAGAATTTCTCAGAAACAATTATATCAAGTTTAGATTCATTTAATGCAGCGCTTCTTATTGTATATTCGACTCCAACTTTATATTTCATATTCTGATGTAAAATCAACATACTTACCACAAAGGTAAAATCAACACCATATTCAAAATATTTATTTATTGACGTAATTCCTCGTAAATAAAATTGACTATTATATTCTACAAGCCTATAACTTTTATGTTTATTAACTTTAGAATTAGTCTTAGCTTTTTCTTTGAAATATTGAATGTTTTGTCTTGCCAATGCACCCTCCCTAATCTTAAAAAGGTTATTGGCATATTTTGTCATCTCATAACTATCCAAAAAAGTGTTCTTTGCATCATAAATAGCAATTGTACGGAGATTATTCTTTACTTCATCAATTTCAACATATTCTTCAAAATTGAAAATTATATCAGTATTGATTTCTCCATCAATGATCTGTTCATCGTCGTAAACATCAATGTCCTTTACTTGAGCATATATAAAGGATCTATTATAATTTTCATTATAATATTTAACTCTTTCATATACAAGATCAATGTAATCGATGCAGATAATCTCATCTTGAATTTCACTAATTTTAAATGAACTATAAATTTCATCCCTATAAGGATGGGAATCTATTAATTCACATAACTTGCTAACTCTTAGCTTTCCCGTACTTTTTTCAGGGTTAAGCTGTACTGTTTTTTGAAAAAACTCTGGCTTCATAAAAATGATTATTTTTCTTTTTTTACTCCTTTAAAGGGTTTTGGACTTGATACTTTGACATCAATAAACTGCCCTGTTGTAGTATCTCTCTTTACCCATAAACCTGTTTTAGGATTTTGAACTTGAGAGCGGTCTCTTACCGCTCCTTTACGACTTCCGTCTTTTGGTGCATTAGTTGCCATAATTAAAATTTAATAATTGTTTATAAATGAGCAACTTAAAAAGAAAAACGATTTAATTTTTATGAAAAATCTTGGAAAAAAGTATAATTATATTTACCTTTGAGGTCTCAAATCAAGAAGGTAAAAGAAAATTATTCTTCAATACAAGCCTAATCATTAGATTTAGGCTTTTCTTTTTAAAGCTGTTATTTTAGTTTTTCATCATAGATGTTATTATATATTCTAAAAGATTTATCTGATCAGGTTGTGCATTCATTTTTTTCACGGCTTCAATTGGTTCACACAAGCTAACTTTATTCTCCATTGCAAATTTTTCTACATGCTTACATCTGGACAGTACTGTTAATCCATATTTTTGAGCATAATAAACGGAGGAGATGTCCGTAATTGCTATCTCGGGATGATCATTGTGATTCTTATTGTAAAAATTATAAAAATCGTTTGAAAGATCAAATACGGTTAGATCTCCATTTCCTTCTAAATCTTTTATTGCGATTATTTCATTCGGTTCAAAATAATTCTCAGTTAAAAAAAGTTGAGAAATACCAAAAAAACCGTTCTTAATAAGTTGCAAAGATCGCAATGGCATAATAAGCTCTATGTCATTTAACACTATCATCTCAATGTAAATTCTGTGGTAAATGATTCTCTACTCAATGCTGTAATCGTCATTCCGGATAACTGGCTTGCCTTACTTTTGCTAAATAATTTTTCATTTAGCCCTTTAGCAAGCAAATAATTGAATCTACTTACTCTTTCGGTGTCTTCATGTGGGATGTCTTTGTCTCTCCAAGAGTCATACTGATCTTTCCATTCTTGATACTTTTCCCACCCAATAAGACCTAGGCTTAAAATTCTAATAAGGATAGCAAATATTGATATTCCGTACATGGTTTTAATTCTTTTCAATTCTTCCAATGTAATGCTAGATTTATCACCTATATAGTTCATTAGAGCTTCATAAGGCAGAAGCATTGCCCCGGCAAAGTGGTCACAGAAACGCTCTATCCTTTCTATTTCTTCATTTACTTCAAATCTTAACAGTAAATGGGCTAATTCATGAAAAACAGTGAATCGTCTTCTTGGTATATCTGCATTTTTAACATTAATGACAATTATAGGATTATTCTTTTCCCAACAAGAAAAACCAGCAAAGCTTTCGTCTTCATTTACTTCAAAAATTTTAACTCCTAAATCTTCTAAAAAACTCACTAAATTATAAATAGGTGTAGTTTCAAATTTCCATTTTTTTCTCAAAATTTTAGCAGCATCTTCAACTTGCTTTTTGTTAGTAATTGGATCAAAATTTTTAAGTGGATTTTGAAATATAATTATTGAATTTACAAGTTTTTCTAAATTACTATAAGAATTGTACTTTTCATGCAATTCTCCTAAAATTTTACGTTCAAAAAAAGTTCGGTCGAAATTAATTTTAAACCCTTCTCTGAATTCGATATTTCTTAATGTGAATTCATCTGAGTTATAGCTTGTTCCATTTAATATTTCAGGAATACTCACTCCCAATGCCCCGGATAACTGGACTAGTTGGGATGAACGAATTTCTCTATGCCCTTCTTCGAATTTCTGAATATATGATTTTGAAAAATCAGAACGGATAGCGAGGTCTTCTTGTGATAACCCCTTTTTTATCCTCAGTTCTCTTATTCTTTCTCCTATGTTCATGTCAAATTTTTTACAAATATATGAAAAACACACAAATATGGCAAATAATTTAAAAAAAATAATATTTTGTGTGTTGCTGCGTTCTGAAATTATCATTGTCTACAAGTTGTTTTTATTTGCTATCGACACGATTTTATCTAACCTAGTTTAACAAGCATTACTTATAAATTCAACAAAGAGCAGAAATCTTAATAATAAATTTTCCGGTTATTGAAGCTATGTTATTATAGGTTGATTTATAATTTTGATATTTCCATTTTATAATTAAATTATTATCTTCAACTTTTGTAATTTCACCAAAACATGAATTTAATATGGTTTTAAAAAAAATAAAGAGTTATTCTAGGGAAGGTGATTTTTGGATGCTTTTTAATTTTGGAAAGATCACTTTTAGAGATGAAATTTTATATAGAGAAATCAAGTTTATAAAAGTAAATCCATCTGATTATTATAATTCAGAAGAGTGGAGTTTAGATGAAATTATCATAGAAGAAATAGCAGAGCAAATAGTAAATAAATTTAAACTCGCAGATATTTATGATTGCAATGGAAAGTTTGTATGCGATTTAAATAAAAATCATAATAAAATAGAAAAAAGGGAAGTTATCTTATCAAACTATAGAAATTTCAAAGTAGGTTCTTGTGAAGAGTTTTTTAGTGACACCCCTTTTGCTAATCAAATTAATAATAAAGCATATTATCTCTTTAATAATGATACGTTTATTTCTTTAAGCTTGGTTAGTCAGTTTTTCTACTACTATTCCACTAAAGTTATTAATATAATTACAGATTTTGAAAAATTTAATAAAGGGTTTGTAAATAGAGATGTGCTAGAAAGCAAATTCGTTTTTGATAATACTATCGGTATAGGGCAAAAAGAGGCAAAGTTTATAGGTAAATATTGGTTTACCCATAAAGATGAAAACAAAACAGGGATTTATTTATTAAGGAAAGCGATTAATAGTTTTTATAGTTTATTATGGAAGCAAAAAGAAGATAAAAGAGGGCACCTTTCAGGAGAAATCTTCTATAATATACCATTTAACTTTCCAATTAAAGCCACTGTTATAGGACAAAAGCTTGCTAAAAATAAATTTTTCGCCTATAGATTGTTAAATATTGAACCCAATAAAAAAGATTATCTTTTTTTTATTAATGACCAAGATATTGAACCAATAGCACTTGTAGATACTCGTTCAGCTGAAAACAATCACGGAGATTCTGAGACATATACTGACAATATAACAATTGATGGAGAAGAGATATTAGATTTGATATCAGATTCTCCTGCGGTCTCTACAAATCCTAATTTGGACGTTGAAGAGATAACAGTTGATAATGATATCTTCTTAGAGTCTCCTAATTATAAAAAAACCAAGAAAATACAAAACGATAAAAATTACATAAAAGGAAATACACTTGTAAATACAGTAGAAGAGCATGGAATATTAAGTAATCAGACAACAACGGGAAATAATACTCAAGCTATTGATTATACTGCTATTCAAGAAAATTCTTCTGATCTTTTTTTGAAAATACTTGAATATCTAAAAGAAAAGGGAGTAAATATTGTTTTCGCAACAATTAATGATTCTGCAGATGAGAAGTTCTCATTTTATGAGCCTGAGAACTCTAAAATACCATATATGATAATTGCTATTGCTAGGTTAAATGATAAGGAGTTTTTCATTATTGAAACAGGTTTGTATCGGAATATTGGGTTAGTAGAAAATTTATCAAATATACCAGCACAGCAAAGGAACGATAAAAATCTAAGCAAACTTATTAAAATACTTGATCATAGAAGTGTAACATTTAGCTGGAGTTCAATATTTTACGACGGTACATTAAGTAAGGATTATCAAAATAAGAAAATAAGATTTGAATATATAAGAGAAAAAATGTTTTTAGAAGTCCTACAACCTGTTAACCATAGATATGGACTTACAGAGAAAAACACAATCCAAAAAATTGGTGACAATATATATAAAAAAATTAATAAATAAGTTTCTTTTCAAACCAATATGGTATTCCAGACTTTTCAGAGTATATATAAGATTTTGCTATTTTATAGTGGTTAAGTTGGTCATAAAATTTTTGTTCTTTAAGTATTTTATAGGCAAGTGGAAAAGTCTCAATTCTTGTTTGAAGATCCCAAAAGCTAATATTTTCATTAATTATTTCTAGATCGAAGTGGTATATATCTTTAAGAAATTGGTTAAATATTCCTTTATGTGAATTGCTTCTAAGTCTAGAGGCAATGATTAATAATACTTTTAAAAATAAAAATGAATACGAAGTGAATTCGTTGTATCCAATATTAATAGTTGAATTAATATACTTTTGATATTGTAAATCTAATTTATTACTTACGACTAAATGATTTAAGTCTATTAAAGTATAATCGAAAAAACAATTGTAGCAAATATTAAATGGTCTAAAACCATTCGCTGGATATAATCTATTTCCTCCCTTATTAATTTTAAAAAAATGTAGAGGGTGATTGCATTCAGGGCATCTGTCAATCAAATATAATTTACAGTCTAGGCATAATATAGAAGAGCTTAGTCTCCATTGTTTTTGATAATATTTATATTCATTTAAACATTTAACGCAAGCTTGGAGACCGTGTTTAAACTTGGACCTATTAACTATTCCGATTGGTAAAACATTTATTGTTATTGTTTTAGTATTAATGTTTTCGAAGGCATAACCCTCAAAAGATTTTAAAAAAAGGTTATTAATTTGTGAGATCGACAAGGGAGTATATCTGTTAATTATCTCTATCAAATTATTAGGAGCTAAAATATCTATATCTCTTGTAAAATAGCTTCTTGATTTTGGGAAGAAGTTCTTAAGGAAAGTTTGTGTTTTAACTTGATGGTTAATAGATAATCTGTTTATCCAAGAACTAAATAACTCATTCTTGTTTGGTGCGATATACAGAGGAAAAATATCTTTATCAAAAGATTTAATATATACCATTGTTAAAAAAAGCTTTTTTCCTGTTTTGTGGAGCTATATAATCGATGTTATTTAATATTTCTAAAGTTATTTTTTCACTTTGCGTATTAATAGCTAATATGGTTGAGAGCTCTAATATTTTGGAAATTTCCCCTATTAAGCCATCGCTCATCAGAAGGATCTTATTCGATAGTCGATCTTCTATGAGATCCGATCTCTTTTTGATTGGGAGTACCTTTTCAAAACTTGCTAGAAGTCTTTTGTAATCAGTGTTGTTTTCCCATCTTACAAGGATATTAGGTTCAAATCGATTTGATAGTTGTGAATCGGTTTGTATAGCATTGAAAGCTAGTTTTGTTCCGGAGCAAACTAATGGTATGTTTAATTCGTTAGATAAATATTTTATAACATTTAAAAATAATCTTTGCTTTGAAATCGTACCGGCAAGAACGTGATGGATTTCATCAATAATTAAGACTTTAACTTCAAGTTCTTTTAAAAGATGTATTACTCGATTTTGTCTATTCTCAATTTTTTCAGATGTTTTTGTTGGCGCTAATACTGAGTTTAATATAGCATTATAGAACCTTTTTTCATCTGGTTCTGGAGGAGACTGAATCATTAATACAGGACATTTTAATTTTGCGGTTTTTTCATCAACATATGATTGATGTGATCTGCAAAACTTTTTTAGTAAGGCAGTTTTTCCATTATTTGACTCTCCAACAAGCAATAAATTTGGCATTCTATGCCCTTTGGGATATGTTGTTAAATCTACCATTTTATCTAAAATGATTTTAGCTTTTGTATAGCCTATCCATTTAAACTCTTTGGTGTATAGTATTCTTTCTTCATTAGAAGAATTGGCAATGAATGTCTTTAAATTATTTGTTAAATGTTCCATACTTCAATGTCATCAAAAGGTTGAATATCTTGATAATTTTTCTGCTCATTTTGTATTAGAGATTCCTCGTCTAATTTTGTTTGTATTTTGTTTTTACTATAAGATTTACTATTTTGGATTTTTGTATTTCTCATAGCTCTTTTTTCTATCTCATCTAATTCCCGGTAAGCTTCAAAGATTGATTTTTCATCTACCTTTATTTTTTTACTTTTTATTATTTTTAAAATTTCCCGATATTCCCAAATCGATATTTTAGGTAAAGACATATTTCTATAAGGAATGTCGTAATAATCGTTTTTTTGTGGATCGTAAAAGTAAATGCAACTAATATCTCTAGGATCCCTTCTAAATAAATGTTGTATTTTTTCCCCTTTGATATTGGCATCATGTATGAAACTTTTTAATACATCACTATAATAATGGATATGATCAATAACAATCCCATACTCCTGAATAGTTCTTTTAATTATTGGCATGAAATCTAATCTTACTTTTCTTTCATTATTAATTCTAGGAGGAATTCCTCGTCCTATAACGTCGGATCCTCCCAGAATTCCTCTTTTAAATTTCTGTTCAGGAGTGATGTCTAGACTAGAATGAATTCTTTTATGATAGATTTTAGTAATATATGTGACTAACCATTTTTCAAATTCATATAGTGTGAAAGATGCATTTTTTTTCGAATCATAATTCTTTCTATCTTGAATATTAGAGAAAGTTGTTCCGGGTAAATTGTGAATCTCTTTCGAAAATGTTCCTAAAATACGCTCTATATGTCCTCCAAAATGTGGAGTAGCAACTGGCCTGAATTCAATATTAATTCCATAATTAGCACAGGATTTTCGCAAAGTATTTCCTCTAAATTCTTTGGCATTATCTAAATGTACAGTGTCCATTATTCCCCAACATGGCCATTCTCCAGATATTTCTAATGAATTTAACCATGATTCTTTTGGTAATATAGAATTGGCTATGCACATTCCTGTACCCAGTGCTCCTGGGTGCTCAAAAGAAAGGTATAAGCCAGTAACCATTCTACTATAAACATCAATTGCTAGTGTGAGCCAAGGTCTTTTCAGTGGTTTTCTATATTGTTCATCTACAAGAATAATATCAACCAATGTGTGATCAATTTGTACTATGGATAATGGGTATTGTGCCCCTTCAAAACTGCCTCTATGAGGTTCATACTTATATTTAGCTTCCTTTATTCCTAATCTTTTTCTTACTTTTTCTTCATCAGAAATATTTTTAATTCTATTACGGATTGTGTTGGGATGTGGTGGCTTAATAGAGTATTTATCACATTCTAAATTCACCTCTCTTATAGTTTTATTTATTGACTTTTTTGATTGATTAAGGTAAACTGAATGTATTTTATTTGCTATAATGTTTTCCAAATCATCTGATAATCTACTCTTTCCTTGTCCTCCATTTTTCTTCTTCCCGGCAAGTGACGAAACTGTTCCATAGGTCTCAAATATCTTAACCCATCTATAAATTGTTGGAACGCTGATCTTGTTGTTTTTGGAAATTGAAGAGATCAGTTTGTAATCACCCCTGTTTTTTAATATTGGACTGATTAGATTATATCTGTGCTGTGCTTTTTCCCATTCCTTGTCAGACAAGGAAACAAGGTTTTTTTCGTTGTTTACGCTGAAGTTTTTAATGCTTTCTAGTTCGGCTATTTTAACGGTATGTATAATATTTGTTTTAATTTCTTCAATTGACAATGTATCTATATCAATAATTCTTACGATTATACATAAAGTATTATTGTACAATACTTTTTCACCTTTACTAATAAAAATTCTTTCCATCATTCTAAAAATATTAGAGTATCCATTGTTAATTTAGTTGTTTCATCGAAGTTTATATATCTTTTAGATAACATATGAAGCAAAACGTATAATAGTTCAGCTTTTTTCTCTTCGCAAGTAATTGCTAAATCAAGAGTCTCTTGTATTGAAACTATTTTATGATTTTCTATAACTCTTTCTAAAACAGTCATAAGACCATCATCAAATCCAACTTTGGGACTCCTGTATCCTAATAGAAATTTTGCATTTTGTAATCTATGACCTTGACGTATTTGCTCTTCGGTAACAATATTAAATTTTAATCCATTATCAGAGCAAAATGCTTGGGCTGCTTCAAACTTTAGTTTGTATTTTTCTTTATTTTCAACAAGGTCATTTACATATTTTATTTCAATAAGTTCGCTTTTTACATCTTTTGAATGGTATTGCACGAAAAAATCAGGGACATAATATTGATTATTCCCATAATATATTTTTAATGGCTGTTCATAGTATTTATAAACCTTAGTGTCATATTCTAAAAGATGAATATAATCTCGTTCCAATGAGGATTCAAAATTTACTATTTCATTTCCTTTAGCGCTATATATGTTTCCTGTTAAACTTAAATTGGATAACCCAATTTGTCTAACTTTTTTATGGCTCATAATCAACATCTTTTGTGTAATTAAAGTTAAAAATTATTTTAAGAAGTTTCAATTATCATTTACTTTTGTAAAAAGTGTTATTAAAGGATTAGATATTATCAAAAAGTAATGCAATTTACAGTAGGTGGCGGAAGTTATCCGCAGCCAGGAGAGATTTCCCTTGCTCATAACGGCGTATTATTTCTGGATGAAATGCCTGAATTTAAAAGAACCGTTCTGGAAGTAATGAGACAGCCTCTGGAAGATCGTGAAGTAACTATTTCAAGAGCCCGGTTTACGGTAAACTATCCGGCAAGTTTTATGCTGGTGGCCTCTATGAATCCTAGTCCAAGCGGTTTTTTCCCTGATGATCCTAATAATACGTCATCTGTTTATGAAATGCAGCGGTATATGAATAAACTTTCAGGGCCGCTTCTGGATAGGATTGATATCCATATTGAAGTTCAGAAGGTAGAATTTGAACAGCTTTCTGAAAAAAGAAAAGGGGAAAAGAGTAGTGACATCCGGGAACGTGTGCTGAAAGCAAGAGATATCCAGAATAATCGGTATCAGCATCTTACAATCAGCAGTAATGCCCAGATAGGGCCAAAGGAAATTGAGGCATTTTGTGAATTGGATGAAACCTCTTTCGGTCTTATCAAATTAGCAATGGAGAAACTCAATCTTTCAGCAAGAGCATATGACAGAATTCTGAAAGTAGCCAGAACAATCGCGGATCTTGAAGAATCTGAAAATATTCTGTCTCATCATATTTCTGAAGCCATACAATACAGAAGTCTGGATCGTGAATTCTGGAATGGTTGATTTTTTATTATTGGATTGATTTTTAAATAAATACAAATGGTGTTTTCATAAGTTTAATTCTGTTCTTTACGATAAACATAGTAATTATGTAACGCATAGGCTGAAATATTATGTTAAGTTTGATTACCAAATTATTAATAATATTATATTATGAAAATCAAATTTTTAAATTCGGAGTAAAATATTCACCTCGATTTCTGAAGAATATCTACCATACATTCTTTCTTCTTTTTGATTCCAATAAATAACGTTTGCGGTTCTTCTCAATGAGTGAACCGCTTAAGACTTTATGTCATTCCGTTTTTTAAACTCTTATGAAACACATTTAGTAAATAAACTGTGGTTATACCTTATACCCAGTTGTTTCCTTGTTTCATAAAGTCTGAAATCAACTTTAAATAGATTCAAATCCAATAATTACAAATTTTTAAACCAAATCAAATTATTATTATGTCAAACACAATTCCCTCATTAGAAGCCTTATCAATAGGTTCAGCTGTATTACTATCATCTGAAGACAGAGAAAAATTGTTAAATGGATTCAATAAAACCGGCTGGGATTATCACCACGAAGAAACATTGGAATCTCTTTTCCAGAAACAGGCAATTCTGCATCCCGATAAAACGGCAGCAGTTTATCGGGATCAGGAAATTACGTATAGAGATTTGGATCAGAGAAGTAATCAGGTTGCCGGATTTCTATTAGAACAGGATATCAAAGAAGGAAAATATGTTCCTGTCTGGCTCGATCGTTCTTTAGAATGGCTTGTTGCAGTTCTTGGGATTATTAAGACGGGAGCGGCATATGTTCCAATAGATCCTGCTTACCCTGCGAAGAGAATAGAGTATATTCTTTCAGATACCGCTGCTGATATTATCATTACCAATCAAATTCTCGGAGACCTTTTATCAGAAACAGAAAAGACAAAAGTGTTTGATCTGAGCAATATCGGGAATCTTGATGATTTATCTTCAGAATATCCTGGAATTACTATTCATCAGAACAGTTTAGCATACACAATTTATACTTCCGGCTCCACCGGAAAACCCAAAGGTGTGATGGTGAGCCATCAGGCTATACAACATCTGGTGACATGGCATAACCATCATTTTCATGTGGATCACCATTCAAAACTGACTCTTGTTGCAGGATTGGCTTTTGATATCTCCGTATGGGAAACCTGGTCGGCACTTACTGCCGGAGGTTCTGTTTTTATTGCAGATAACGAAGACAGAACAGATGCTCATGCATTGGTGGATTATTACAGAAGAAATCAGATTACACACGGTTTTGTGCCCTCTGTTTTAGCACCTTCTGTAGTTAATTACTCCAGGAATTATAACGATTTGAAATTGAAATATCTCTTTACGGGAGGTGAAAAGCTCAAACCCGTACTTACTTCTGAATTGAGCTACGAACTGGTAGACTATTATGGTCCCACGGAATGTACTGTATTTGCTACATTCAAAAAAGTGAAAGACATCAACGGAAAGTATGTTTCCTCTATAGGAAGACCTATCGCCAATGCAAAAGCCTATATTTTAAGTGATAATATGGAATTGCTGCCGGTGGGAGCTATAGGAGAATTATGCATTGGAGGAAGCCTTTTAGCCAATGGATATCTTAATAATGAAGAACTTACAAATACTAAATTCATTACCAATCCCTTCAATGAAAAAGAAAAGCTTTATCGTACCGGAGACTTAGCCAAATGGAAACCGGATGGTGATATAGAATTCTTGGGAAGAATTGATAATCAGGTGAAAATTCGTGGATTCAGGATTGAACTTGGAGAAATAGAACGTTCATTAATCCGGCAGGAAAATAATAAAGAAGCAGTGGTCATTGGTAAAGAGACGGAAGGAAGTACCCAATATCTGATTGCTTTTATTGTATTAAAATCTGATGCGATAAAGGATATTTCTTTAATACGAAATGCATTGAAAGAAGAGCTTCCGGGCTATATGATTCCTGCACAGATTATTTTTGTAGATTCAATTCCATTAACAGCAAACGGTAAAACAGATACCCAGGCATTAAAAGATCTGGCTGATAAAGAAGCCAAAGAATTAATTTCATTCGAACCTCCTACCAATGAAACTGAAAGAATTATTGTAGAGGCCTGGTCTTCTGCATTGGAACGCCCCGTTATTAATATTACAGATAATTTTTTTGATATTGGAGGAAATTCTCTGTTGGTAGCAACTGTTGTTGTAGCGTTACAAAGAAAGCTTGATATAAAGATCTATTTACGGGATATTTATCAGTATCCGGTATTGCAGCAGTTATCAGAAGTTCTTATTGCCAGATCTAGGGAAACACGGGAAGCAATTCCTGTGGAAGATGTAGAGCCTTATGTTGAATTACAGAAAGATGTTTATCTGGCTCCCGGAACTGTTTTTGCAGGCGGATTTGATCCTAAGCAGGTGGAAAATCCAACGGCCATATTTTTAACGGGTGTTACAGGATTTGTGGGAATTCACCTGTTGCAGGAACTTCTGGATACTACTCATGCAGATATTTATTGCCTTGTAAGGGCTCAGGATGAATTTTCTGCAATGGAAAAAATTGACAGATGTTTTAAACAATACCGCATTCCTCAAAAAATAGAACAGAAATCAAGAATTATTCTTGTAATCGGAGATCTTGCTTTGCCGTCTTTAGGATTATCAGAAGAAATATTCACAAAACTGGCAAAACAAACCGATGTGATTTATCATTCCGGAAGCTCAGTAAACTTCATTGAACCTTATTCCTACATGAAAGCTCCGAATGTTGAAGGATTAAGGGAAATCATAAAATTGGCAGGAGCTGAGAGAACAAAATGTCTTGCCTTGTTATCCACCATTTCTGTGTACAGCTGGGGACATGTATTTACCGGAAAAAAAGTAATGCTTGAATCCGATGATATTGAACAAAACCTGATGTCTGTAAGCAAAGATATTGGCTATGTAAGAAGTAAATGGGTCATGGAAGCTGTTGCCGGTTTAGCGGCAAAAGAAGGGCTGCCATTGATTACTTATCGCCTGGGATACGCAATGTGCCACAGTGAAACAGGAGCAAGTGCTTCTTATCAGTGGTGGTCCGGATTGGTGAAAAACTGCATAGAATTCAAGTCTTATCCTGCATTGACTGAGCTTAGAGAAGGTCTTATCACAGTAGATTACATGACAAGAGCCATGACTCATATCACAAAAAATAAAGAAGCGATAGGCAAAAAATTCAATCTGATTGCCCGTCCGGAAACCAATCTTACGCCGGAGGATTTCTTTGGATTGATGAAGAAATATTATCCTTTCCCACTCAAAGGTCTGCCTTATAAAGAATGGCGAAAACAGTGGGAAAATGACAGTAAAAACCGTTTGTATCCATTAACAAGTCTTTTCAGAGATAATATGCATGAAGGCTTATCTACTGTAGAACTTTACCAGAACACTTACGTATGGGACTGCACCAATGTTATTCAGTATCTGGAAGGGTCAGGCATTCAGGAACCGGTGTTTGATAAAAAAATACTGGATTCCTATTTACAATATCTGGGAATTCCGGTTGAATAGTATTTTAATAATTGAAAAAGCCCAGGCAGAATATGTTTGGGCTTTTAATTTTTGGCGAGCAAATACGTCAAGTTTTGTCGTAGTGGAGAATGACATTTGTATCAGGGCAATGAGAAAGTATTGCTCAGCTTTTAATTAACCGAAAACCAAAGAAAAATAAATGAATAACATTATTGTATTGTCCAAAGATTTTGCTGCCAATGAAAGTGCAGTGGTAGATCTTAGATCCGGGGGACTTACAAACTCATTGAAAGCTCTTACATTTCACAATAAAACAGGACAGTCTGCAAAATTTCTTTGGCAGGGAGATACAATCTATAACAAAGAAAAAGCTGGATATTTTAAGGAAATAAACAATGATCTGGGGGTGAAGGTAAGCCAATATGAAGGTTTTATAACGGTTACCAATGGAGGAGGAGAACAATATTTGGAAGGCCAGCTAAAGCTATAGTCAGGCATAGGCTTCTATAAAGAAAAAGATCAGACAATAAGGTCTGATCTTTTATTTATCTGAATATTAATTGATGGTTACTTTAATCACATTCTGAACAGCAGGAACAGGATATTGGGTTCCCACTTTGGAAATGATCTTATTTTCACTTTGTGGAGTTCCGCCAAATAATGCCTGATGATTTCCAGCGCCGGGATATTGATCAATACCTGTTCCGGAATCATATAATGAGGTTTTTGAACTAATGTCTCCCTTACTATTGGCATCAATGCTTTGTTCATTAGCATAGAACCAGTCGTTGGAGAAACCAAACATCGTTACATAGGCAATTTTATCACCCGGTTCAGCATTAAAGTTTGTTGCTACCTTACTTCCCGGTGCTACAGGTGCATTTCCGGCAATATATACCCCTTTCACATTGGATAAAGATTTCAAACTGTTTTGAAGTTTGGCTACATTTCCAAACTGGGCAATATCTTTCAGTCCTATTCCGCTATCTGTTTTACCCAATTCATACATTGGATTTTTGTCACCACGGTAAACAACTACCAAAGCAGGAGAAAGCCCTGTCATAATTCCGGTATTGGCATTCAGTTTAGTCATCATTTTACTGATATTTCCCATTTGAGCAATATCTGTAATTTCAGGATTTGATAATGCATTAGGTGTAAAGAATGGCGCACTGTTCAGCAGCTGAGAACCATTGTAGTTGGATACTGCCCATACTCCGGGAGAAAAAGGAGTTTCGTTGGCGGTTCCGCCAGAAGTATTGGTAATGGTGAGAGTAAATTCCGAAGTTACATCATTATAAGCCAGATTGAGTTTCATAAGCTGTGAAGCATTTACATTAGGAACCTGCATGATGGGCTTGCTTTCAACCTGTCCTGTAGCATCATCTTTCGTTCCGTTATCCCATAGTCGTACACTTGAAGAAACATCTCCCGTAATCGCATTCCCATTGGTATCAAACAGTTTGATCCCTGGCTGTTGGGAGGCAAAAAACCAGTCTTTTGAAGCTCCATACATCGTTGCGAACATCAAGGCCTGTGTTTTTCCTGCACTGAATGTAACGGAAACAGATTGTCCCGGCAAAATAATAGGAGTTCCTGTTCCCTGAAAACTTCCGCTTTCTACAAAATCTTTAGGGGTTACTACATTTTCAAAGGTAATTGTTCTTTGAAAAGACATGTCCATCATCATGTCATCATTTGAATCCTTGCATGAAGAAAGGGTAAATGTGGCTAGAGTGGCTGCCGCTAAAACAGATGTTCTGAAAATAAATTTGTTCATAAAAGTAAATTTTTATAGTTATCATTGATATCTGTAACTATAGTCGGCTACTTTTTGAGATCCTGACAAAAAATATTTTCTTAATTCATTTTTTTTTCAAAAAGACGATTATGTTCCCTTTTTCCCATCCAGAATCATCTGAATCATTTTTATTTTTCTGTTTTCTCTTGTTTCCGGTTTCTTGGCTTCTTCAATCCAGCGGATGTATTCCTTTTTGTGAGTGTAACTCATTTTGTCAAACAGACCTTTTGCATCCGGATTTTCATTAAAAACAGAGGCAATGTCATCGGCAATTTCAACCACTCTTTCTTCCTTGTCCTCAATAAGAGAAACAGAAACCTCATCGCCGAAAGTTTTACCAAGCTGTTTTCTGACTTCTTGGGTAAGTCCTAAAATATGACAATCTGATTTCATTTTAGCCAGGCTTCCACGGTATTCGATTTTATTATCAAATAAGGCTTTAATTTTTACCTGTCCTTTTTTATTAAACAATTCCTCCGTAGAAAATGGAAATTCTACAAATGCAGCATTCATTTCTCCGTTTTGCTGAATAATGGCTGTAAATTCAATTTTTTTAAGGATCATGATGACATGTTTTAAGAGTCAAAAATAAAAAAACCGTGAAAGTAAATTCACGGTTTCAAAAAATATATCAAAAAATATTATTTTTTCTTGATTTTCTTAGGTGTTGCAGTAGTACCTGAGTTTTTAGTTTTTGTATCAGCTGGAGTATTTTCACCTCTTACAAGCTTTAATTCATCAACTAATCTTCTAGCACCTGCAAACTTATCGATTGTCCAAAGAACAAAACGAACGTCTACGTTAATTGTTTTCTGCCATTCCTGTTCGAATACAATATCACCGCTTAATGCTTCACTGTTACCGTCGAAAGCAATACCGATAAGGTTTCCGTCTCCATCAATTACCGGAGAACCAGAGTTACCTCCTGTAATATCGTTGTTAGAAAGGAAGTTTACAGGCATATATCCTGCAGCATCAGCATATTGTCCGAAATCTTTAAGGTTGTAAAGATCAATCACTCTTTGAGGAAGATCGAATTCTTCATCACCTTTCTTGTATTTTCCAACAAGACCTGTCATATCTGTATAGTAGTTATCAGTAATACCAAAATAGTTTCTGTCATTTCTGATAGGTAATTTATCTACTGTACCGTAAGTTAATCTCATGGTAGAGTTAGCATCCGGATAGAATTTTTTCTCAGGCATAGCCTTCATTAGACCTGCTAAGAAAAGACGGTTATTTTTTGCAAAATTATCATCAATTTTAACAAATCTTTCTGTGCTTATCTTTTGATCAGCAATGATTCCGTTAGCGGCTTTCCAAAGAGGGTCAGCATCAAGTTTCAAAGCATCTGGGTTCAATAAGAAGTTTGTAGCAGAAGTCTTGTTAGCAAAGATTGAAGAGTAAGCTAAATTAGAAACTGTTTTAGCATCTAACCCTAAAATAGTAGCAGAAGCAACATCAGGGTTTTTAACTCTCGCCTGATAAAGGCTGGTCATAGCCGCAAGCATTTCTCCTTCCAAAGATGGATTGAAGTTTTCATAAGCAGCTTTGATGGCAGCTTCAGTTTTAGCTTTCATTGCTAATCTTCCCTGCATATCCTGCGCAGCATAAGCTTTAAGTGCAGAACCTACTTGTAATGCAAGGGTAATATATTTTGCATTTCTTGAAAACTGAGAAGCATAGTTTCTTTCAACATTTCTATCAGATACTTGCTTGTAATAAGTACCAATATCTTCTAAAACGCCATTGTATTGATCGTTTCCTGGCATTGCAGCCCACTTATTGTAAGTTTCTTCGATCTTTTGTTTGTCTGAAATTGTTCCGTTTTTCTCTACTGCATCAATAGTTCCCTGTCTGTTTTTCCAGTAGTTAGCTACTGAAGCATATTGAGAAGCATAGTTAAGCTGGGTTGCTTTATCCTTGTCCATGTACTTTTTCATTACATCCATAGCAAGTTTAGAAGCTTCAACCCAAGCCGGGTAATCTTTAGTTACCATTTGCTGAATTCCGTAAGAAGTCAGGTAACGGTTTGTTCTTCCAGGGTATCCTAAGATCATTGAGAAATCACCAGGCTTAATTCCTTTAAGAGAAACCGGAAGGAAGTGCTTAGGTTTTAAAGGAGTATTGCTTGGAGAATATTCAGCAGGGTTTCCTGCAGCATCAGCATACACTCTGAAAACAGTAAAGTCTGCAGTGTGTCTTGGCCATTCCCAGTTATCTGTATCTCCTCCGAATTTTCCTAATGATGAAGGTGGAGCACCTACTAATCTGATATCTTTATAATCCTGATATACGAAATAGTAGAATTCGTTTCCGTTGAAGAAATCTCTTACTACGACAGTATATTTCCCGTTTTCAGAGTTTTCTGTCTGGATTGCTTTAGTTTCAGCATCAATAACAGCTTTTCTCTCTGCTCCGGTCATATTGTTGTTTAGCTTAGAATTGATTCTCTGCGTAGCATCATCCATTCTCACTAAAAATCTTACATAAAGATCCTTTGCATTGAATTCGTCTTTCTGCTTCATTGCCCAGAATCCGTTCTTCAAATAATCTTTTTCTGGTGTAGAAGCAGCAGCAACAGCACCGTAACCACAGTGGTGGTTGGTAAATATAAGTCCTTTATCAGAAACAATTTCACCTGTACAGAATCCACCGAAACTTACGATAGCATCCTTTAAACTTGAATTGTTTACTGAATAAATTTCTTCAGGCGTAAGATGTAGACCCTCTTTTTGCATATCAACACCGTTAAGTCTTTTGATGAGCATTAGCAGCCACATCCCCTCATCCGCCCTCATCTGAGCAAAGCCCAGTAAGAAAGTGAATAGTAGAAATAGTCTTTTCATTTTATAAAATAATTTTTGTGTCGCTAATTTACTAATTTTTACGAGATTCTGTCCCGGAATGGTATGAAAATGGGATGATAATCCGCATGAAAAAAATACTATTATCACTTTTTGCCGTTTTACTTTTAGGAGTTGTTTTGAATTGTTCCACAGTACCGGCTAAAAATCCTTCCCTTCAAAGGCAGTGGATGCTGATTTCACTGGATGGTTTTTCAAAAGACCAGCTGATAGCTCATCAAGCAGAAATGAATCTGACAGCCAATATGGTGAAGGGTAAAATTCAGGGGAGTGCTTACATGGGATGTAACCGGATGTCTTTTGTATCAGAATTTAAAAAAGAAGGAAAAGTAAAGATTTCAAATAGAATCAGTACGATGAAAGCATGTCAGGATATGAATCTTGAAACCTCTTTTCAGAAGAAAATAGAAACCATGACTCATTATTCTATCGAGGGACATTTTCTTACGTTATCCGATGATCAGGGGAATTCAATGAAATTTGTAGCTGCTGACTGGGATTAATAATGGCCTATTACGATATAAAAAGTCCGCATTGCAGCGGACTTCTTTGTTTGAAAAATCTAGTTTGGTTATCAGCTTTTTTGCGGTTATTAGCTTTTGAGAGTCATTAGTTTTTTGGAATCGTTTTTTTTATTTCTTCCAGGGTTGCTGTGTTAGGCAGCCCGGTAACTGTCATTTTTGTGTTCCTAGAATTTATAGTATTGTGATATGCCTGTCTGTTGGGGATTGTTTTTTTAATGTCTTCAAGACTTGCTGTATTGGGTAGAAGCTTTCCTGAATTGTCTGCAACTGCTTTGGGTTTGGAATCCTGTTTTTTTACTTCAAGACCATGATCAGAGACCATACCTGAGTTTACCGTTTTATTTTCGTCTCTTTCTTTGGCTTCCTGCATGAGTTTTGCCTGTTGTTCTTTTGCCTGTTTTACAACCAATGCCTGGTCTTCCTCTAGCGGAGCAACTTTTTTATTTTCCTGAGCATAAATAATAGTGCTTAAAAATAATAACGGGATAATATATGCTATTTTCATGACGGTTTATTTTATGTTGACTAATACTTGAATTTTTCCAATTTCTTTTTGGTCATAATCCTGAAGCGCTTTTCCGATTACCTGTCCAATTTTTACCATTTTGATATTGGCTTTCATTGCAACACCCGGTTTGGATGAAGTAACCAACAGGTCACCTCTTTTTATTTTTCCATTCTCAAGGCATACTTTGGTAGGGATTACCCCAATGACTCCCATTGGAGCTTTATCTGAAATGTCAGTGTCAATATGCTCTTCTGTAAGCAATACACCCGGTTTAGTGGCATATACACCTGCAACAAGAGTGGAATAGGGAGTTGAAGATTTTTCAACAGTTCTGTCTGCTTTTGTTGAGATGACAAGAATATCACCAGGCTCATATTCAGAAATATGTCCATTGACATCAAATGCTTCAGCAACGTCAGCACCGCTGCTTTGAGTTCCTCCATTAAAGAATCCACGTCCGGTATTGTCAATACGAGCCACATTTACAGCACTAGGATTTCCGGATCTGAATACAGCAATAGAACCGGCACTTCGGGTTTCTGCTGTAAGAGGAGGATTGGTATTGGAGGTGTTATAATTAACGAACCTTGCGGCGCGGCCTGTTCCAAAATTAGGAATCCATGCATAAATAGCACTTCCTGTGCCGTCTGCTGTGGTTTCTACACCATCCCCTGTGTTGGATGCATTAGCTGTTATACCGTTACCATTTCCATCTGCAATAGCAATCAGTGCAGGGCCGTTTCCGGCAGGATTACTGGCATGAAATAAACCTCCATATCCTCCTGTACCGGAAGAAATTCCATAAATCCCAGCAGTGCCGAAGTTGGCAAACTGTGAATTTACTTCTCCTCTCACTGCCGCTGAAGTTCCTGTGGTTCGGTCTACTTTGAAATTCCCTGCAATACCGTTTCCAATTGTGGTTACTGTTATAACATCACTGGTATTATTCTCATTGAAGATGTTAAACCTTCCGGCTCTTCCGGTAGCAAAAGTAGGAACCCATGCATAGAGAGCGTTTCCAGCGCCATCAATGTTGGTTTCAATTCCGTTTCCGTCTTTGCCTGCATTGGCGGTGATTGCATTTCCGTTACCATCAGTCAGTGCAATCAATGAAGCTCCGTTTCCTGAAGGGTTTGAGGCATAAAATAAACCTGCACGTCCTCCCGTTCCGGAAGAAATTCCAAAAATTGCGGCGGCACCAAAGTTTCCGAAAATAGTATTTACTTCTCCTCTTACTGCAGCACCAACGCTATTGGTATTGTCAACGAGAAAAGAGGCTGCATTTCCCTGGGTGTTGTCCGGAATATTTCCATTTCCATTCGTTTCTACCTCAAAAGTATTCCCTGTAGTATTTGTTTGGTTAAAATTTTCAAATCTTCCGGCACGACCTGTACTGTTATTTAAGCCTACCTGTCCGTAAACACCGATACCGGTTCCGGATGTATTGGTAGCTACAAAACCTCTCACCCCATATCCACCTCCGTCATTACGGCCTACTACTGCTCCGGCAATATCACTGGTTGTTCTACCCACTACCGCTTCACCGCCGCCGTTGTTGTCACCTACAACACCCGCAGATGTCTGTGCAGAAGTTATTCCTTGTACCCCAAATCCTGCTCCGGTAGAACTTCTTACTCCAGCTCCGTTTCCTGAGGTTGTAACATTTACAACGGTACCATTTCCTACGCTGGATGCATTAAGAGCAACATTATTATTCGCATTATTGAAGATTGAAATACTTGCAGGGATTCCGTTATTACTGGTAGCAGTAAGACCGGTTCCTGTATTACTGTTGGCATAAACCCCGGTGCCGTTAGCACTGGCATTACCATATACACCTAACCCATTTGGAGTAACACCGTATACTCCCCATCCACTTCCGGCCTGGCTTCCGTATACACCTACTCCAAGTCCTCCGGTTCCGTTATTAATACCACGAACCGCTGAAGAAAATCCTCCGGGGGCTACATTGGTAACGACCCCTCTTACTGCTGCAATATTGGAGGTTGTTGTATTATTATTACCCTCTAAAGATGTTCCATCACCGTCATTGGTTAATGAAAACAAAGTAGAGGCATTATTGACTGTATTTGTATAGGGAATTGCAAAACTTCCGCCTCCGCCACCTGCTGATTTGGCATACATGGCATAAGGAACACTTAGCAGCTGGCTGGTTCCTACTATGGTATAGCTTGTTCCTCCTGCAGGGTCAGTTTCTGTTTTTAAATAATAGCTTCCTGCAGGCCAGTCGATGGTGGCAAATGTTCCGGTGAGTACAGTTCCTGTTCCTATTTCAAGGCTGATAAGTCCGTTGGCATTGGTGTTTCCGGTAAGTCTTTCAGAATAGACTGCGACTCCCGCAGGAGATCCCTGCAATATGCTTACTCTCACGGCGATTCCCTGATTGACTAGGAGTTGTCCGGAACCGTTTCTCATGACAGCTTGGTAACTCATTTTTTCCGGAGCCTGAGAAAGTCCCATAAAGAAACCGGTCAGGATCCAAAACAGTGATAATATTTTTTTCATGGCATTTTATTTTTTAATGATTTTAAAAGTTTTAATATTCTCTCCATTTTGGGTAATCCTGATGATGTACATAGCTGAAGGAAGTGAGGAGAAATTAAGCTCAGATTTTGATTGTGAGATCTTGTCTTTTTTTACCAGCTTACCTTGGGCATCGAATAACTGATACTCTGATCCTTTGAAATTATTTGAAGTAAAATCTAAATACAAATAATCTCTGAAAGGATTAGGGTAGAGCAAAATACCATTGAGTTCAGAAGAAGTTTCAAGGGAAGTAAGAGTGATAATTTCGTAAGGCTGTTGAACGCCTTCGAGAACTTGTCCTGTTCCTTTTTCCAGATAGGTGGTCTGACCTATGCTGTAAGAAACAAAACCATTAGCTGCTGATGCATCCAGTCCGGTTGCCAGAACTGCAGATTGAGCGTGCAGTATGGGGACGGAAAAGACAGACAGAATAATACAATAAATAGATATTCTTTCCATGGATAACAGTTTTGGTGATTAATAGATGTGTTTTTCTGGGGGAATTTGGGAAGACTAAATTACCACCTATCTCAATCAAATGACAGGAAAATAGACCAACGGCAGAAATAATCGACCAATGGCATTTTATGAATTATTATTGGCTTTTTTAAGGATTGAAAAAAGAAAGATTATCCTTGTAGGTTCGGCCGATAGGTAGCTTGATGTGATGAGCGAGCTCTATTTCATGACAGCTTTTTCCTCGGATAAGATGGCGCGGAACCGCATAGCTTCTGTGTATTCTGACAAAAGAATCAAAAAAGTTTTTTTGCAGGAGGTTTCCCAGAGAGTTTAAAATACAGTGGTTTTTTTCAAGAGTGATAATTCGGGTATAGTCTTTCAGGGCTTCCAGATACAGAATATCTTTCATCTTAATCTGAAAAATATGACCTCCTTCTTTTATCTTGATGCAGTTTTCTCCTATCATGGCATCATAGCATTCACATTTCTCCTTGATTTCAAAAAAATTGAAGAGTCTTTCCATAGAATGATGAAAACGTTCTGCGGTAAGTGGTTTGGTAATGAAATCTAATGTGTTGATTTCAAAAACCCCCGCAGCCAGTTCAGGATGTGAACTTACGAAAATACATGCGGGTATTTTATGGGCCATCTTCCGAAATTCAATACCGCTGATTCCCTTTAAATTGGTTTCAGTAATCAGAAGATCAACAGGAAGGTCAAGATAGGGAATCGCCTTTTCTGCAGAATCAAAAGTGCCAACAATTTCAATGTTTTGATATTGCCTGATATAATGCTGAAGAACCAGCCTGTCCAGTTCATCATCATCAATAATCATACATCTGATATGCGTAATCATGATATTCCGGAGATTAGTTTTTAATTTAAATGTTTAAAAATCAGAATTTTATTACATAAAGTTATTGATTTTTTGTATATCATTCACCAGTAAACTTAAATTTATATTAAAATATGTTATTAAATAAAAATTGATTTTGTTTTTTTTCTGAAAAATATTAACTTGTAAAAATCATAAACATAGACAGAACTTAATGTTAGAAAAGAAAGAACATAACTATGAGAAAGCAGTCTTGGTGGGTGTTATTACTCAAAATCAGGACGAAGAAAAACTGACGGAGTATTTAGATGAACTGGAGTTTTTAGCTTTCACAGCGGGCGCAACCGTACAAAAGCGTTTTACCCAAAAATTAACTCAGCCTGATTCCAAAACCTTTATCGGAAGCGGAAAAGCCATTGAGATAAAAGAATATGTAAAAGAAAATGAGATCGGAACTGTAATTTTCGATGATGAGCTCTCTCCTTCACAGCTTAAAAACCTGGAAAGAGAGATGGAAGTTAAGATTTTGGACCGTACCAATCTTATCCTTGATATTTTTGCCCAAAGAGCACAAACTTCGTATGCAAGAACGCAGGTGGAATTGGCACAATATCAATACCTTTTACCACGATTGACAAGAATGTGGACTCACCTTGAGCGTCAGAAAGGGGGAATTGGGATGAGAGGTCCCGGTGAAACGGAAATTGAAACTGACCGTCGTATTATCCGTGACAGAATTACTTTGCTGAAAGAGAAACTGAAGACCATTGACAAGCAGATGGCAACTCAGCGTAACAACCGTGGAAAAGTGGTTCGTGCAGCTTTGGTAGGATATACCAACGTGGGGAAATCTACTTTAATGAATTCCATTTCGAAATCTGAAGTTTTTGCCGAAAATAAATTATTTGCAACCCTTGATACTACTGTAAGAAAAGTGGTGATCGGAAATTTACCGTTTCTGCTTACAGATACCGTAGGATTTATCAGAAAATTGCCGACTCAGCTGGTAGAATCATTTAAATCTACTTTGGATGAGGTTCGTGAAGCTGATCTTTTGATCCATGTGGTGGATATTTCTCATGAAAGCTTTGAAGATCACATAGAATCTGTAAATCATATTCTGATGGAAATTAATGCTCATCAGAAACCTATGATTATGGTTTTCAATAAGATTGACGGCTTCAGTTATGAGAAGAAAGATGAAGATGATCTTACGCCTTCTACCCGTAAAAACGTCTCTCTGGAAGAATGGAAAAAGACATGGATGGCAAAATCAAAATACCCAACTGTATTTATTTCTGCTTTAACGAAGGAAAATTTCCCGGAAATGAAGAAAATGATTTATGATGAGGTCATGAAGATTCATATTTCCAGATTTCCATACAACGATTTTCTTTTCGAATATTTCGATAACGACGAAGAAGAAAGCAACAATTAATGAAATATCACTTTTTCCTTTTATTCATCATGTTTTCGGTTTTTGGGTTCAGCCAGAAATCAAAAATTGATTTAAAAGCTATTGAGAAAAGTCTCAGAACTTCAGATTCTCCCTACAATTATGAAAAGCTTATTTTCAAATATAAAGGATATCCAAAGTCTCTGGATAGTATAGAATCTCAGTATCTGTACTACGGAAGAAATTTCAGGAATGATAAAGTAAGTACATCAGAAGAAAGTTTTAAAAGTCTTGCAGAGTCCTTTAAAGAAAACAATTTTGCAGAGTGTATCAAACAGGGAAAAGCTTTATATGGTAAAGATCCTACCAACCTGGATATTCTGCTGATTCTTCTTAGGGCTTACGACTCTGTAAAGGATGGAAATAACTTTATACACCATCTGAACCAATTCCGCGCCCTTACTGAAGGTATAAGAAGTTCGGGAAACGGAAAATCTGAGAAAACAGCTTATATCGTGAATTCTGTAGGGGATGAATATATTTTGCTCAATATTCTGAATATAGGACAGGATTATAAAAGGAGCTCAAAACCTGCTAAAGAAGGCATGTTTGATATCTGGGAAAAAGACGGGAAGCAGATTTATATCAAAATACTCTATTTGGAACTAACCAATTAATCTTAAAATAAAAAACACTTAGTGGAATTATATTATTCATTTTCAGCATTAATCGTATTAGCATCAATATTTGCCTATCTTAACTATAGGTTTTTAAAGCTTCCAAGTACCATCGGAATTATGGTGATCGCCATTGTGGTTTCTATTTTTCTGGTAATGTTTGGAGAAACCGTTCTTCCGAGAACTTTCGGACATCTTCACAACCTGATGAATGGGATCGACTTTACGGAGGTTTTGATGGGCGCTATGCTTAATTTTCTACTCTTTGCGGGGGGAATTCATATTAATATTAATGATCTGAAAGAACAGTTCAGGCCTGTTGTTATATTTTCCACAGTAGGTGTTGTAATTTCTACTTTTGTTGTGGGATTTGGAATGTTTTATCTGCTTCCTTATGTAGGCGTTAAACTTCCTTTTATCTACTGTCTTGTTTTTGGTGCCCTGATTTCACCTACTGATCCGGTAGCTGTTCTGAGTGTACTGAAACAAGCTAATGTGTCAAAATCTCTGGAAACAAAAGTAGCCGGAGAATCTCTTTTTAATGACGGTATGGCGGTGGTAGTCTTTACAGTGATCTTACAGCTGGCGGTCGGAAAAGAAGTGGATCTGAGTGTGGAAACCATCGGATTGCTTTTGCTTAAAGAAGCAGGAGGCGGTCTATTGCTGGGAGTTCTGCTGGGTTGGGTTACTTCAAGACTGATGCGTGAAGTGGATGATTATATTATTTCAGTATTAGTAACACTTTCTGTTGTTATGGGAGGATATCTTATTGCCCGTCAAATGCATATTTCAGGGCCGTTGACCATGGTGGCAGCAGGGTTGTTTATGGGGAATTTCAACAGAAGTTTCAAAATGAAATCTGTTACACAGGATTATCTGATCAAATTCTGGGAATTGATTGATGAAATTCTGAATGCTGTATTATTCCTGTTCATAGGATTTGAACTTTTGATGATTAAAGATCTTAGACATTTCATGATTCCAGGTCTGGCTGCTATTGTGGTTGTATTGTTTGCTAGGTTTATTTCCATCTGGGGACCTACAAAATTTACTTCTCTGAGAAAAAGTTTCAGTCCGCAGACCGTGAAAGTTCTGGTTTGGGGAGGAATCCGGGGTGGGGTTTCTATTGCCTTAGCGATGTCTATTCCTAAAAGTGAATACAGCGAGATTATATTAAGTATTACCTACTGCGTTGTGGTATTCTCAATCATTGTTCAGGGGCTTACCATTGCCAAAGTGGCCAACCCTAATAAGATTGCCAAAGAAGAGGAAGAGCAGGAAAGTATTGCTGTAGAAGAGAAAGCTTAAATTGTAATATGAGTATTGTTAAAGAAATACAGGAAGCACTTGCTGTTTTGTCTATTCCTGAAAAAGCAGAGTTTTTTCCAAGATTTTTCAAAACAGGAAAAGGAGAATATGGTGAAGGAGATTTGTTTCTGGGCGTAAAAGTTCCGGATCAGCGTTCTGTTGCCAAAGAATATTATTCAAAAATCAATTTAAAAGAACTCAGTGTATTACTTTCCTCAAAATACCATGAACATAGGCTAACCGCTCTTTTTATACTGATTTCAAAATTTGAAAAAACAAAAGATAAAGCGGTAAAAGAAGAAGTGGTTACTTTTTATCTGAACCACCTTCTGTATGTGAATAACTGGGATCTGGTAGATTCTTCCTGTTATAAAATTCTGGGAAGATATACTTTTGAAAATCAGAAAGAAAGCCTTCTGAGAGAACTTTCAGAGTCTGACGAAATGTGGCATAAGAGAATTGCTGTGGTAGGAACAATGCATTATATTAAAAAGGGATCATTTGCTCTTACCAAGGAATTTGTCACCAGAAATCTGAAACATTCTCATGATCTGATGCATAAAGCAAATGGCTGGTTATTAAGGGAAATGGGTAATAAGAATGAAGGAGAGCTCATCAGCTATTTGAATCAGTATTACAAAGAAATGCCGAGAACCTGCTTACGATATGCCATTGAAAAACTGGACGAAGATCTTCGCCAGGATTATCTGAAAGGACATATTTAAAAAATAATATACAGAAATAGTACCGTATTTTCCCCAAAAAAAGTACCGGAAAACAGCTATTTATGTTCAAAAAATCAAACAGAATAAGGTTTTAAGGTCAAAATTGAGTAATTTCGTGGTTTTAAAACCAATCATGAAAAATTTTCTCAAATTATTTCTTCTTTTTCTTCCTTTGTTATTCCTGACAAGCTGTTTCGATATTCTTGATAAAGTGAATGTAAAAGCTGACGGAACGGGAGAATATACCATAATCCTTAACGCCAGCAAAAGCAAGACAAGGCTGGCATCCATCTCCAAAATGGAAACGATTAACGGGAAAAAAGTTCCGAAAAAGGGTGAAATTGAAAACAAAATCAATGAAGCTGCAAAAATTTTTAAGGCAACTCCCGGAATCAGTAATGTGAAAACATCCATGGATTTTGACAATTATATCATCAAACTGAGCTGTAATTTCAAAAAAATTGAAAATATCAATGCCGGTCTGGAAAAGCTGAAGGCTCAGAATATATTAGGCAAAATGGTTCCCACACAAGTCTACAGTCAGAATCTTGAAAAGAAGACGTTAACCAGAAATAAAGTAAATACTTTCAAGGCGGATTATGACAAGATGAATAAGGCGGACAAGGAAGTTTTTAATGATGCCCGATATACTTCCATTATGCAGTTCGAAAGTACGGTAAAATCACAAACCAATAACACTTACATACTTTCTCCCAATAAAAAGGCTCTTAAACTGGAAGCTGATATTCTGGATCTGATCCTTCAGAAAAAACAAATACAAAACACAATACTTTTTCAATAAATTTCTAAACTATAGTCATGAAATCTATCTTATTAAAAACGCAATTTTTTTTTTTCGTACTCTTTGGCTTTACCCTGGTTTTTGCCCAAAACAGTATGAAAATCCCGTCCGACGCTGTATTTTATATGGAAGTCAACGGAAAACAGCTTAATAATAAAATCAACTGGAATAAACTGAATCCTTTGCTGCATGAGCTGAGTAAAAAGAGTAAAGAAAACCTTTCATGGACAGATTACTCCAAAACAGGAATCAAATACGATGCTGTTCAATACCACTACGCAAGTTTTAATGATTCTATTAAAGCATACAATACCCATTTTATCATCGATAATAAGGAAAAGTTCCAGGAATTCATTAATTCTGTAAAGAAAAAAGGGCAGGAGGTTTCCAACAGAAAAAATTATTCTTACGTAGATATCAATGATGATATTTTTGTTGCCTGGAACGGAAGCCGTGCTATGCTTAGCATGATAAGCTATACCAAACCTTATAAAGACCTTTGGGCAGAAGAAGCTGTTGCAGACAGTACAGCCGTTGCTGTTGTGGACAGTGTTGCGGTAGATGCCATAGATGCTGGTGATAGTGCTTATACTGATGAGCCTGAAAAACCTTTTAATTATAAGGAAGAAATCAAAAATCTTAAAGATGATATTAAATATCTTAAAGAAAGTATTAAGGATAACAATCTTGAAATAGCAAGAATTCAGAAAGATATCAAATATCTGCAGAAACATCACAAATATCCTGAGGAAAAAGAGAATGCTGAGAGCCCTGAGAATGAAGAAGAGATGCCTAATGAATCTTATGAAGAGGAAGATAATGCCTATAAGAAAGAACAGGATTCTATCCGCAGAGAAAACTTCAAAATTGTAAAAAAGAATGCTGAAGACCGTTTTGATCAATACTTCAGTTCAAACTTGGAAATTGAAGTTCCTAAAGAAATGCTCGCGTTCAGAGATGGCAATTCTGATGTGTTTGTATATACAGACTATGGAAGAATCGTAAATGACGGAATCTATGGTAAGATGACCAAGTTGTACAGCTATGGGCAGTTCTTCAAAAACATGTACAACTCCAATTATTCGTACAATCTGTACTTTGATAAGGATAAAGTAAGACTGGTTAATAATTATCAGCACAAAAATCCTGAGATTCAAAAGAATATCTCTGCCATTTATAAAGGAAAGAAAAACAAAAAACTGCTGGAACTGATCAATGAGAAAAGTGTGGGTTACTATGCAATGAATGTAAATGGAGCAAAGTGTTTCGACATGATGTACAGTCTTTTTCAGGACTCCGGAGAAAATGAATACAAAAAAGAAATGGAACTCATCATGGAAACCATGAAAATTGTTCTGGATGAAGAAGCCATTACCAAAATTGCACCCGGAAACGGAATATTTGTTTTGAATGAATTGAAATCCAAAACAGTAGAGTATACCGATTACGAATATGATGCTGATTTCAACGAAAAAGAAGTAAAGAAAACCAAAGAAATTGCTGTTCCTAACTTCACTTTCGCTTTTGCAACAGAAAATGAAGGCTACTGGAACCGTATTTTTGATATGCTGACAACTAATAAGAAGCTGTCTAAAAGATTCTCTAAAAAAGGAAATCTTTATACTTTTAAAGAAGAGAAAAGCGGAGGATATATTGATCAGCTGTTCTTTACCGTAAAAGACGGAGTGGTGTATCTGATGAGTTCTGCAGACAACAATGTATCTGTAGGCCAGTCTGATATTTCCAGAAAATGGGCAAAAGATTCAGCCAAATATCCGTTATCAGGAAGGCTGGATATTAAAAAATTCTTAATCGGTTTGGATAAAGAATTCAAAACTCCAAAAGAAAGAAAAGCCCTGGATGCCATCAGAAAAAATGTAGGTGAAATGTACTATAAGACGGAGGTGAAAGGAGAAAGTATCCAGACTGAAATGAATTATAATATTAAAGATTCTTCGGAAAACAGCTTAATGTATTTCTTTGATGTATTCGATCAGGTTTTTAAAACAAAAGAAACAGAAGAGAAACCACAAATTTTATAAATGAAGAAAAAGAAGATTATTGTCCCGTTACTTTTACTGTTTGCTGTGGCAGTCTATTTTGTAGTCTTTCATAAAAATAAGACCCTCAAATATATTCCCGAGAATGCAGATGCCGTAATTTTAATAGATATAAAGAAAGTAACGGGACAGTACCTCTTCAGTTGGGTAGCCCACCCCTCACAATGGTCCGGGAGCAAGACCAAGGGTAAAGGATCTGGTTCTCTGAAAGATTCAGGAATCCAAATTCCGGATTTTCTACAGATTTTCCATGTCAAAAACACTAAGTTTTCCGAGTGGTATAGTGTTGTAGAATTGAAAGATTCACAAAAATTCATTCATTTTCTAAAAGCGCAAAGGTTTGCAGATCAGGGAAATAACCGCTTTCAGAAAGATCAGGTCTTTCTTATGATCAATGGCAATCATTGTATTGCAGGAACTTCAGATTCGGCTTTTGAAACGATTCAGAAACAGCTTCTTCAGGCGTCTTCAAATACTGTCCTGGATGCAGATCAGTTTATTCATAACACTGCAGGGAGTATTTCTTTTATTTCAGGAAAAAGAATTCAAAACTTTTCTATTGAGCTAAAGGATGATGAAATTGAAATCAAAAACAATTCAGATTCTGAAATTTTTAATTCAATAATCTCTAAACTTCAGACCGGTAATCACTTTCTGGAGCTTGAATTAGACAAAGAAAATATCAGGCATTTCAGCAAGGGTTTTAACAAAAACATTGCTGACTCATCGCAGATCACTAATATTAGAGCTACAGCTGATCTTGAACAGGTTAATGATACGATCATCAGTTATGAATATGACGATAATTTTAATGAAGTTGAAAAGAAAACCTTTCAAAATATTACCCAACCTAACTATACCATAGATCTCAAAAGCAATGATCCCTTAAAAACCTGGGAATTCTTTCAGGCTAAAAAATGGATCAATAGTGAAAATCAATTCACAGAAATTCCTTTTCAACCCAATCAAGCCAGCCAAAATAATAACGGCGTTGTCATACAATCAACCCGAAAACCCATTTCACTGTCACCTCAGCTGAAAGAAAATTACATCTTCATCAGAAACAACAAGCTGCTGTATTCTTCTTTAAAAATGCTGAGTGCCAGCGAAAAAAGAATCATCTCGGATATCGATTATATATTCTATGGGAATAAATCAAAGGATTATTGGGTGAAAATAAAAGCAAAAAGTGGAGAATTACCCCTAATTTTACGGTGGTAAAAAATAGAAACCTAAAATGATCTATTAATGGCTCCATCAGATATCGCATTGCTCAAAACATGTACTCATTATTTTCTGCATCTTGTTTTTCCGGCCTTTATTGCATTGATTTTTTATCGTAAAAATTGGAAAAAGGCATATTTTATTCTTCTGGCTACGATGCTGGTAGATCTGGACCATCTTTTTGCTCATCCCATTTTTGATCCTTCAAGAGGAAGTATAGGATTTCACTTTTTACATTCATATTATGCCATTGCGGTGTATTTTTTGCTGCTGTTCTTTAAAGGAAATATAAGGATTATAGCAATTGGGCTTCTGTTTCATATGTTCACAGATTATCAGGACTTTAACTTTTGGCCTCATTAAAATATTATTAATATTTTCTTTTGATATTGAAATTTCTATAGATTTTTTGTATTTTGTAGTCACTTTATGAGACCTAAAGAATTTTTACAATACACCTATATTTTTCCTATTCTGGCAGTAGGATACTACTTTTCCGGTTTAATGGGAAGTGGTGTTCTTTATGATATCCTTGCCGGTATTTTATTGATCGGAAGTGTTCTATCAGCAGTACATCATGCTGAAGTAGTCGCTCATAAAGTAGGAGAACCTTTCGGAACAATTATTCTGGCTCTTTGTATCACCATTATTGAAGTTGCGTTGATCATCTCGCTGATGGTAGCCGGCGGAGATCAGGCGATCACGCTGGCCAGAGATACCGTTTTTGCTGCTGTAATGCTTATTCTTAACGGAATTCTGGGAATATGTATTTTAGTAGGCGGCGTTAAATACCATGAGCAGTTTTTCGCAAGAACCTCTGCAACTACTTATCTGGTAAGTATTGTTTCCATTCTTGTACTTACTCTTGTTCTGCCTAATTTTACTTCCAGTGTGAATGGCCCTTTCTATAACGAAGCACAGCTTATTTTTATATCAATAGCATGTCTTGTCATCTACGGTATTTTTCTGATGGTACAGACGGTAAGGCACAGAAGTTATTTTATCGTTCCTGACGAGCATCCGGAAGAACATTATATTCCTTCATTAACAAAGACTCTTGTAAGCTTTGGATTTTTGGTCGTTTGCCTTGTCATTGTTGTACTGATGGCAAAAGGACTTTCTGATACGATAGAAGGAATGGTACAAAGCCTTGGAGCTCCAAAATCTCTGGTAGGGGTAATTATTGCCGCTGTGGTTCTTCTTCCTGAAGGGGTAGCCGCAATTCGTGCCGCAAGAGCCAATCAGATACAGTCCAGTTTAAATCTGGCATTAGGATCTGCATTGGCAAGTATTGGTCTTACCATTCCCGCAGTTTCAGCAGTGTGTATTATGTATGATATTCCACTGGTATTAGGCCTGGACAAAAAAGACATAATCCTGCTTTCTTTATCGGTATTTATCGTAATGCTTTCTTTGAGCCGTGGAAAAACAAATGTCCTCTATGGAACAGTTTTATTAGTGAATCTGGCGGCCTATATCTTTACGGTAATCGTTCCTTAAATAAGAAGTAAAAGCCTAGTGTAAACTCCATAGCCAGAATTTCATAACACGAACCTCGCATCCCGAATCGTGTAACTCACTACAGTCTTCTCGCTAATTCCATCTTGAAAGCCATGAGTTTTGCTATATTCTCAGATTTATAAATAGCCATATCTGCATTTTCTCCTACGAAATTTTCTTCAATAGTGGTACGCCAAAGCAGCAGCCATTGGTCAAAGTGTTTCTGTTCCATAGCCTGTATTTCATTAATTGGGAAGTGTACACCCATCGGGTTTCCTTTATACGTCATCTGTCCAAAAAGGATAGATTCCCAGAAAGAGTACATTTTAGGAAGATGCTGATCCCAGTCTACTTTAGCAATATCATTAAAAAAGAGCCCTATAGTCTCATCCTTAACTACTTTGGCATAAAATGCGTTGACAAGATGTTCAATATCTTCTCGTGATTCAAGCTTTTTCATAGCCCAAATTTAGGGTAATTTGTGTAAAGGATTCCAATCGGTAAATTGATAAATTTCATATAAACAGTATTTTACAACCCATCCCGCCAAAACATACAACCGTAAAATGAAAAATTAGGAAACATTAAAATTTGATTAATTCACAAAAAAACGCCTTGAAAGAATATGATTTTTGTAAATTTAATTATTAAACACTAAAAAATTATTAAAATGAATAAAAAAATCAATTCTGTTTTGATTCTTTTATTAGCATTTTCAGTATCATGTTCAAGGGATGAAGTGAGTTCTATGAATGATGATCCGGAAAAAATAAATTATGCTGATACAAAGCGTGCACATTTAACACAGGCAGAGATGCTTCAGAAAGGCTGGAAAGTTGTAGATGAGTTTAAATTGCCAGGCAATAATAATCAGGGGATAAACTATACTTCTACCCATGAAGAGCGTGAAATTCCTTTCAAACCAAATCACCTGAAAGATATGGGATATGATGTTAGTTTTTCCGGAGAAAGAACGAGATTGAAAAATGTTTTTGCCTACGCTGGTCAGGTTCCGGATGGAATTATATTTAATCCTGATCTTTCTGTAGACGGAGATGTCCGGAATACGGCTCCTAATCCTAATGTTTCCATTGTTTTAGGAACACCTGAGGTAAACATAAAAACAGACGGAGTAGATTTACCGGATAATTCCTATACCACGGAGGCCATTAATAATGGAGATAGAGAAAGTGAAATTACAGTAACCTATTCCTATAAAAAGGGATATTCTACTTCCTGGAAGCGCACTGTCTCAGGCTCATTTGAAGTGGCAGCATCCGTATCTGTTGATATTCCGTTAGTGGCAAAAGCTTCTGCCAGCACAAAAGTTGTTGTAGGAGGAGATACAACGGAAGGCACAGAAACTTCTGAAGAAATTACCGAGACCAGCAGCTATAAGACTATCGTACCGGCTCACTCTAAAAAAAGTATTTCTATTCTGACGAAATTAAAAGGGTCTTCTGTTGAATACTTTGTACCTATGAAATTGACCGGAAGATTACAGGCCAACTTTCCTTCTCCGGCAGATGGACATTATTATTGGGCTTTTCCTATTGAAAACTTCCCTGATTTTCTTTCCAATATACACGGAGAGTCGGGGATTGTAAAATCTGTAAGCAATGTAAGTGTTACTGTTATGGAATCACCTGCGCAGAAGATATAAAAACACCTTTAAAAAAGATTGTAGAACAGCAGAAATTCAGAATTTCTGCTGTTTTGTTTGAGTAAAAGTTCCTTAAAGACCCATGGGAAAGTAATCTGTGATGATTCCTGAAAAGCATAGGTGTCTTAATAGATTCTATTCTTAACTTTGTTTTTTAAATATTGATATGTTGAAGGGTAGGGCTGAGCAGTAACCGGCTTATTGCTAGAATAGAATCATAATATAAGATCGTTAAAATGATTAAAAAATGACAGGAGGATTCAGAAAAAAGATCCGTCAGAAAAATGCGGAAAACAGTGGTTTCGGAACTAATGCATCCGGGAGGTTCATCAATAAAGACGGTCTCCCGAACGTTAAGAGAACAGGGGTAAATGTTTTCAACAGATTGAGCTGGTATCATACCATGCTGAATTTGTCTTCATTTCGCTTTATTTCTTATTTGGTTATCGCTTATATCCTCATTAATCTTGTATTTGCCATGATCTATTACCTGATTGGAGTAGAGCATCTTACGGGAATAGACAAGAGTGATCCGTTAAATGAGTTTATCGATGTGTTTTTCTTCAGTTCTCAGACTTTTACCACTGTTGGATATGGGAGAATAGCGCCGGTAGGTTTTTTGGCAAGTCTCGTGGCTACTTTTGAAGCTTTTCTGGGATTGCTTACCTTTGCCATTGCAACGGGTCTTTTTTACGGAAGATTTTCAAGACCGCGGGCATACCTTAGATTTTCTGATATTGCAGTAATTGCTCCTTTTCAGGAATCTTCAGCATTAATGTTCAGGCTTGCTCCTTACAAAAACAATGCATTGACGGATGCAGATGTTATTGTATCTGCAGCCATTGAGGTGATAGAAAACGGAATCGCCAAAAGTAATTTTTACAGGCTTAATACACAGATGAGTAAGATTAATACATTAGCACTCAACTGGACTGTGGTCCATAAAATTGATGAAAACTCTCCGTTTTATGGTTTTTCTGAAGAGGATTTTAAAAACACAGATATTGAACTTATTATACAGGTTCGTGCATTTGATGAAGTATTTTCAAATACCGTGGTTCAGAGGTCTTCATATACGACAGGAGAAATTATATATGGAGCGAAATTTGTCCCGATGTATTATCCTAACAAAGAAAATCTCTCAACAGTGCTGGATCTGGATAAAATCAATGAATATAAAAAAGAAAAACTTCCGGACTTAGTGGCAAATAAAGAATAAATGAATTTAGATTTTTATAAAAAACAGGCTATACAAAAGCAGAAAGAACACAAGAAATTTCTGGACGGATTAAAGAAAAAACCGCCCAAGAATCTTGATTATATAGTACAGGAAACCCATGATGAAGTTTTTGAGGAAATAGACTGCTTACAATGTGCCAATTGCTGCAAAACAACCGGTCCTCTTTACACCGAAAAAGATATTGAGAGAATTTCCAAACATCTCCGAATGAAGTCTGCAGATTTTGAAGCCAGGTTTTTAAGAGTAGACGAAGACAATGATAAAGTATTGCAAAATCTTCCCTGTTTTTTCCTGAATAATGATAATACCTGTTCTATCTATGAGGTAAGGCCGAAAGCCTGTCGGGAATACCCTCATACGGACCGTAAGAAGATCTATCAGATTAATAATTTGATGCTGAAAAATACAGTAATCTGCCCGGCTGCATTTGAATTCGTAGAAAAAATGATGAAGAATATAACGAAGTAGATTTCAAAGATAGAAGCTTTGATAATAAACTGCCTCAGTTAATATTTTTACTGAAATAAACTTCCAGCCTCCAGCTTCAATCTTCCCGCCAAATTAACCGGACTTATTTTGCAAATTCCTCTTAAATAATTATAAAGTACGTTAAATAAGATACATACGCATAATTTTATAAATGATGCCTCGTTTAAGTTAAACAATCATTTAAATATTACATTATGAAAAAGTTATTTTTAACGGCAGCGCTTACATTAGTCGGAGTAATCGCAGTATCAGCACAATCAACACCACAAAAGCCAGCCGATACTTCTACTAATAATCCAGCGACAACTCAAACCCAACCGAATACACAGACTACAAGTCCTTCGGATCCAAAGACTCAACAGGAAAAATCGCCTGCAACTACTATGGAGACTGCTCCGGCAACTGATCCATCAGTAAGTACAACCCCTACGGATGCTACTAAGCCAGCCGATGCCCCTAAAGAGGAAAAGAAAGACAAGAAAAAGAAAAAGTAAAAGCACTTTAGCAAACACTAGTCGGAATCCTGAAATTTTATATTTCAGGATTTTTTTTGTTCAATTTCTGCCACTTTGAATTGGACTATTTTACGGACAAGATCCAGCGGAAGATTTTCATCAATAGGAAGTTGAACTGCTCCTTTAGAAAATTTATATTTTCTTTCCTCAAAATCTTTCTCAAAATTAGAAATACCTTCCGCTCCGGGATAGAACCCAATATGCTTTTTGTACCCTGCAAAATAAACTAAGGGTTTTCCTTTATACCTGAAAGCCGGCATCTGATATCCTATGTATTCTTCCAGATCATGAACCTGTAAATGAATTGCTTTTCTGAGCTCAAGCAGTTTTTCCTGTACTTCTATCGGGAACAGAAGAATATACTCATCAATATTCTTAAAGGTGTTTATCATTACATAAAAATAAAAAAAGCGCGGCATATAGCTGCGCTTTCTCCTTTCACTTTTTACTTTTTTCCCATTATCCCGGGAACAGGCTATATCAAAAAAGGTCGGGACTTTTCCCAACCTTTGTTTTTTTGTTACACAACTCCTTGAGCTAACATTGCTTCTGCTACTTTTACGAAGCCGGCAATATTGGCACCTTTTACGTAGTTTACATAACCGTCTTCATCTTTTCCATAGTCTCTACAAGCTTTGTGAATACCAATCATGATTTCCTTTAATCTTGCATCAACTTCTTCAGAAGTCCAGTTAAGACGGATAGAGTTCTGAGTCATTTCTAATCCTGATGTAGCAACACCTCCAGCGTTGGAAGCCTTACCAGGAGAGAATAATACTTTATTGTCTAAGAAATAGTTGATGGCGTCTAGTGTAGAAGGCATGTTAGCTGCTTCAGTTACACAAACACATCCGTTTTCAACTAATTTTCTTGCGTCATCTAAATCTAATTCGTTTTGAGTTGCAGAAGGGAAGGCAACATCACACTTCACATCCCAAGGACGTTTTCCTGCATGGAACTCAGCAGATGGATATTTTTTAGCATAGTCTTCCGCTCTGTTGTTTCCTGAAGATCTAAGTTCTAATAAATAATCGATCTTTTCTCCGCTGATACCGTCTTTATCATAGATATATCCGTCAGGACCAGAGATGGTTACAACTTTAGCGCCTAGCTCAGTCGCTTTTTTGATAACTCCCCAAGCTACGTTTCCGAAACCTGATACAGTTACTATTTTATCCTGGAAATTCTGTCCGATAGTTTTAAGCATTTGCTCTGCGAAGTACACTACACCATATCCTGTAGCTTCAGGACGGATTAATGAACCTCCGTAAGCAAGACCTTTTCCTGTAAGAACTCCTGTAAACTCGTTTCTGATTTTCTTGTACTGTCCGAATAAATATCCGATTTCTCTTGCTCCAACACCGATATCTCCTGCAGGTACGTCTGTTTCAGGACCGATGTGCTTGCATAATTCTGTCATGAAAGCCTGGCAGAAACGCATTACTTCCATATCAGATTTTCCTTGTGGATCGAAATCTGAACCTCCTTTACCACCTCCCATTGGAAGAGTTGTCAAAGAGTTTTTAAATACCTGTTCGAAAGCTAAGAACTTAAGAACAGATAAGTTTACTGTAGGATGGAAACGGATTCCTCCTTTATATGGTCCAATAGCAGAGTTCATTTGGATTCTGAAACCTCTGTTAACCTGAATCTCTCCTTTATCATCAACCCATGGAACTCTGAAAATAATAATTCTTTCAGCTTCAGCCATTCTTTCAAGCAGCTTCATTCCGGTATATTCTTTTTTAGTAGCAATGAATGGAATTACGGTTACGGCAACTTCTTTTACAGCCTGTAAGAATTCCGGTTCGTTAGGATTTTTTGCTTCAATTTTTGCAATAAACTCTTGGATTTTCTGGTCAATATTATATTGTTCCATATATTAAGGTTGAATATTATTGTCAACAAATTTAATTTTTTTTTCAAGATTCACAACACTATATTTTAACATTGTTAAAAATTAAATAATAATGTTTCGTAATATTATTAAATTGATAATTTATGTTTAAAATTTATTAAAAATGAAATGTTATGTGTGAAATAATGCAGTATTAAGAAATCGTTAAATCTTAAATTGCGATAAATTGCCTCCCGGAAAATGATTTTACTTTCCCTAAAAGTTCCAATTCCAAAATTATTGGTAAGATTTTGTGAGTAGAGAGATCAATCTTCTGTGAAAGATCATCTAAAGAAATCTGTGGATAGTCTTTAATTGACTGATATATTAAATATTGATTGTCAGTTAATTGTATGGTAATCTCGTGATGAGGAAATAACTCTTCCATTTTTTCTTTTGGATCATTAAATCCAAGTATATTGATAAGATCTTTGATCGTTGAAATTGCAGTTGCTTTATTATGGAAAATCAGCTGGTTACAGCCTTGGCTGCAAGGGTCTGTAATCTTTCCGGGCAGTGCAAAGACATCACGGTTGTAATCATTGGCAAATGCTGCTGTACTTACCGAGCCTCCTCCAAAACCGGTTTCTACTACAATCGTTGCCGGAGATAGTCCTGCTACAATTCGGTTTCTCTGGATGAAGTTTTCCCGGTCAGGTTTTCTGCCGGAGCTGAACTCTGTTATTAATGCGCCTCCTTCCTGCAAAATTTTCTCAGAGAGCTTTCTGTTTTTTCCGGGATATAAATGCTGGAAACCATGAGCAAGAACAGCTACAGTAGGTTTTTGGTGACGAATAGACTGTTCATGAACTTCTTTATCGATACCCAGAGCCAGACCGCTTATCGATGTATATCCTGAAGATTGTGTTGCTTCGAAGAAGTCCTGAATGAACTGCTTTCCATAAGATGTCATATTTCGGGTTCCTACAATACTTACTCTTGGCTGGGTATCATCCATACTTCCTTTTTGGTAAAGAATAGCTGGGGCATCATTACATTCATTAAGGAGGAAAGGTGTTTCTTTAAGATGTTTTAGCCTGATCCGGATATTATTTTTTTCGCAAAAATTTAATTCTTCTTCTGCGAATTTCAAATGAGATTTATTTCCAATGTCTGAAACTGTTTTTTGTCCTATCCCTTCCAGTTTTTTATACTCATTTCTGGCTCTTTTCCAGGCTTCCTGAGCACTGCCAAAAGTTCGGACCAATTTATGAAAATGAATGTCGCCAATATGGCTGCATTCGCGGAGGGCGATTGCATAGAGATGTTCTTCGGAAATCATGTGTGTTTTTTTCCCAAATGTAATGAAATAAGTATTATCTTTTCCTTAATTCCTCCAAATGATCCCAGATATCATCTTTTTTCTTATAGGGAAGTTCCATAAAATCTTCCGGGTGATTTTCTTTGTATTCCTGCCACAATTTATCATCTTTTTCGTTGTAATAATTGGGGAATTCCCAGATGAATTTTTTCTTCTTTTCTCCAACATTTTTGAAAGCAAAGGCAATGATACTGCCTACTACAGCTCCGGAAAGATGCGCCTGCCATGAGATTTTACTCGGTTCCTGCATATTATAGAACAGTTCTTCGGGAAGCATTCCCCACACCAAACTGCCATAATACAGAACAACAAGCATTGAAATTGTGAGAAGTTTTGTATTCCACTTGAAGACACCGCTAAAGAAGAGGAAGAAGGCAAGCACATACACTACACCACTGGCTCCAATGGTACAGGTATACATATAATCACCAGTAAGAATGTCAATAGGAGGAAGCAGCCATACCAAAAGCCCCGTTGCCAGCCATCCGATAATAAAAACCTTGTTGGCCACTAAAGGATAAAACTGATAAAGTAAAAACATCAGTGCTGCAATAGGGATAGAATTTCCTATGATATGATCTATATTTCCATGTAAAAGAGGAGAGGTTACCACCCCAAGCAAACCCTCAGGCAGCAATGGGATAATGGCTCCAAAACAGCTTTGGAAAAAGCCCTGCGTTTGTAAAAAGTACCCGAACCACATCGCAGATAGCATCAGCAACGGGTATATAATCGCTCTTTTGGAAATTACATTTTTGAACATGTGGATTTTACGTCAAATCAAAAGCCAATGATAAATTTCGGAAAATTTGGCGATGAATCAATTCTTACTCACCTGATTTTAAGACAAAAGGTATCAAATTTTATTTTCAAACTTATTATTTTGGCATTGATTTTATAGAAATATCTTATTGTGATTGATTCAGCTTTGAGGAAATTCGATTCTTTACGGCTGAATTTATCCTGAAAAAAAATTATATTAATACTTTTGTATGGAAAATTATTTAGAGTAATGAAGAAGTTTTTATTGATTCTTTCCTGTTTTATAGGAATATATGCAAGTGCACAAGAAGAATTGAAAAAAGATTCCGTAGTAGTAGACACCGTGAAATACTGGTCAGTATTAGGAAAAAATACTTTAATGATCAACCAGGCGGCCTTTTCAAACTGGGTAGGAGGTGGAGCCAACAACGTAGGATGGCTTGCCGGGATCAATTACAATGTGACCTATGAAAAAGACAAAGACCTTTGGGAGAATATTATTATACTGGGCTATGGACAGAATGATACGAAAGGATTAGGAATAAGAAAGACACAGGATGTGATCAATATTTCTACCAATTATGGGCGGAAATTTTCGAAAAGCTGGTATTTCTCTTTAGGAGCCGGTTTGCAGTCGCAGTTTGCGGCAGGTTACGAAGATGGGAATAATCCTGAAGCAAAGAAAATCTCAAATTTTATGGCACCAGGTTACCTGAACGTCGGGATGGGTATCACGTACAGACCTAATGATGATCTTACGGTAACTTTACGTCCTACCAACGCCAGATGGACTTTTGTATTGGATAAAGATCTCCAGACAGCAGGAAGTTATGGTCTGAAAAGTGACGGAGATACTTCTTTATTACAATTTGGTTTTCTGGGTACGGCAATTTATAAACTGAAAATAATGGAAGATATTTACTTAACCAATACAGCATCTGTCTTCTCGAATTACCTTGACCGCCCGGACAGATTGGTTCTGGCGTATGGAGCTTTACTAAACCTGAAAGTAAACAAATATATTTCATCCAATGTGACAGTAGATTTACTTTACGATCATAATCAGATAGAAAAAACACAGCTGAAGCAAACTCTTGGAATCGGGTTCGCCTATACTTTGGAGAATGGGGTAAAACGTTCCGACCGCAAAGACAGTCAGTGGTGGATTAAAAAATAATAAAGAATACGATATTTCAATAAAAAGCACTTCCGGAATGAAGTGTTTTTTTGTTTTTAAAATACTATAATTTTAAGTTGACTTAAGTTTGCGGGTTGCTGGAGTGTTGTTTAATGTGATGATTTTCATGGTATTACTGCGTTGTTTTTAATGGTGTTAAATTCATTTTAAAGTGAATTTTATAAAGGCCTAGATTATTATTTATACATTTGTAGTAAATCGTCATTATGAAAAAACTTTTATTGATCAGTTCTATCACTTTTGGGGCTGTAGCATTGGCTCAGGAGACTAAAACGGAAGCTCCGGCAGCAGATACTGTTAAAGCCTGGTCTATTCAGGGACAAAATACATTAATGCTTAATCAGGCTGCCTTTTCAAACTGGGTAGGTGGTGGAGCTAACAACGTAGGATGGCTTGCCGGAGTGAATTATAACCTGACTTATGAAAAAGGAAAAAATCTTTGGGAAAACATTGTTATTCTGGGTTATGGGCAAAACAATACGCAGGGAACAGGAGTAAGAAAAACGCAGGATGTTATTAACCTTTCTACAAACTATGGTAGAGAATTTGCCAAGCATTGGTATTTGTCTGCAGGTGCAGGTTTACAAACTCAGTTCGCTCCGGGATATGAAGACGGAAACAATCCCGATGCTAAGAAGATTTCCAATTTTATGGCTCCCGGGTATGTGAGTGTAGGAGCAGGGGTTACTTACCGTCCCAATGATAATTTTACGGTGACTTTACGTCCGGCAAATGCAAGATGGACTTTTGTATTAGATAAAGATCTTCAGAAAGCAGGAACTTATGGTCTTAAAAATGACGGTGATTCTTCTCTTTTCCAATTCGGTTTCTTAGGAACAGCTATGTATAAGCTGAAAATTATGGAAAACATCAGCCTGTTAAATACAGCGTCTGTATTTTCCAACTATCTTGACCATCCAGACAGACTTGTTTTGGGATATAGCGGTGTTTTAAGCATGAAAATCAATAAATATATTTCTACGAATGTTACTCTTGATCTGCTGTATGACCATAATCAGATATGGAAAACACAGTTGAAACAGACATTAGGCGTAGGTTTGGCTTACAATTTTGATAATGGTAAGAAGCGTTCGGAAAATAAGGATAACCAAAGCTGGCTGAAAAAATAAGACAGACATACCATCTGCAGTACAATAAAAAAGCACTTCAAAATGAAGTGCTTTTGTTTATCAATATATATAAGTCTTAGAATTCTATATCAACTCCTAATTTCTCAGCCAATAACTTTGAAATTTTTTCTTTTAGAGGTTCTATATCAATGTTTTGCATTGCATCATTAGCAAAAGCATATAAAAGTAATGCCTGTGCTTCTTTTTTAGAAATTCCTCTCGCTCTCAGGTAGAATAAAGCATCTTCATTCAACTGGCCTACTGTACATCCGTGAGAACATTTTACATCATCAGCAAAGATCTCTAACTGAGGTTTAGTATCAATACTTGCGCCTTCACTTAGCAATACGTTGTTGTTTTGCTGATAAGCGTTTGTTTTCTGAGCTATTTTGTCAACAAAAACTTTTCCGTTGAAAACTCCGTGGGCATTGCCATCAAAGATTCCTTTATAGTTCTGGTAGCTTTCACAGTTCGGGAAGTTATGGTGAACGGCCGTATGGTGGTCTACCAACTGATCTTTTCCGATAATGGTGATTCCGTTCATGAATGAATTGATATTAGATCCATTATGAATAAAATCAAGGTTGTTTCTTACCAGTTTACCTCCGAAAGAGAATGTATTTACAGTGGTTAAGCTGTCTTTCTCCTGTCTTGCGAAAGTATTGTCGATAAAATAGGCTGTATTATTATCATTTTGAAGTTTGTGCCAGTCTGCTTTTGCATTAGGATAGGTAAAGATCTCCGTTACAGAGTTGGTCAATACATACGTGCTGTCAAAATTATGGTGGCTTTCAATCACTTCTACTTTTGCTCCTTCTTCTACAATCAAAAGGTTTCTTGTATTGTAGAATGTGTTCTCCTCCTGATTCTGAGAAATATAAAAAACGTGGATTGGTTTTTCAATCACTACATTTTTAGGAACCTTAAGGAAGAAACCATATTTGCAGTAAGCAAGGTTTAAGTTGGTAAACGCTTGTTCCTTTGAAGCAATGGTATTGAAATATTTTTCAAAAACCTCTTTGTGCTTCTCATCATTCAATGCATAGTTGAATGAAAGAAACTCTACATTTTCAATAGAAACTTTTGAAAGCTCCTTGTGAAGCTTACCGTTTACAAAAACAATCCAATCAAAATTTTCCTCTCCAAGGTGCAGTTCATCAAACTGCTCTTTAGTGATATTGTGGCTCTCTTTCGGGAAGAAGTTGTAGCTTTTTTCCGTGATCTCCTTTAGATTGGTATATTTATATTCTTCGTCTTTTTTTGTCGGAAAACCAAGATTTGCAAATCTCTGAAGAGCCTCTTTTCTTTCATCATCCAGAAATCTGTGACGAAGACTCTCCAAAAATTCATTATGGTTCTCTATAATCTGTTCTTTTAATGCCATTACTGGTATATCTGTGGTTTGCACCATTTTTTCTTTTTTTTTGAACTAAAATATTGCTATTCCGAGGAACAGGGAATCCAATTTTTAATAATAGAGATTCTTTATTTACTCCATTTCACGAATGATTGTGAAAATTTTAATCTCTGAAATAATACATTTTCTTCTTAGTTAAGAAGCCAGTCGTAACCCTTTTCTTCAAGTTCTAATGCTAAAGATTTATCACCTGTTTTGATGATTTTTCCATCTGCTAAAACGTGAACGAAGTCAGGCTGAATATAGTTAAGCAATCTCTGATAGTGCGTAATCAAAAGAACTGCATTTCCTTCATTTTTAAAGTGGTTTACTCCATCTGCCACAATTCTTAATGCATCAATATCCAATCCTGAATCTGTTTCATCAAGAATAGCCAATTTAGGATTAAGCATCATCATCTGGAAGATCTCATTTCTTTTCTTTTCACCTCCTGAGAATCCCTCGTTTAATGATCTTGAAAGGAAATCTTTTTTGATCCCTAGTTTTTCAGACTTCTCGCGGATTAATGCAAGCATTTCTTTTGCCGGCATTTCTTCCAGTCCGTTTGCTTTTCTTGTTTCATTTAAAGCAGCTTTGATAAAGTTCGTTACAGAAACTCCCGGAATTTCCACTGGATACTGGAAAGAAAGGAAGATTCCTTTGTGAGCTCTATCTTCAGGAGCGTCTTCGCTGATGTCTTCTCCCTGGAAAAGGATCTCTCCACCAGTTACTTCGTAATCTTCTTTTCCTGCGATTACAGAAGAAAGGGTAGACTTACCAGCTCCGTTTGGGCCCATAATAGCGTGAACTTCGCCTGGCTTTATCTCAAGATTAATACCTTTTAATATTTCTGCGCCATCTTCAATTTTGGCGTGAAGGTCTTTAATTTGTAACATTCTTGCTAACTTTTTCTTTTTATAATTGTGTGAGCTTCTCTTCTGTTAATACACATTGTCTTTATATTGAATATTTCCTCAATAGACGGATAGAAGCTTTCTATATTTTATGTTTTGTAATAATCTTCACTGAAGATTACAACTTATATTCCCGAATAACGGTTTTAATCTGATAAAAACACTGAAAACCTTGCCATTAATCAGTGAACTTTTATCTGATAGATTCTTTTTGGAGGATTATCCCACAGAACCTTCTAATGAAATTTCCAGTAATTTCTGAGCTTCAATAGCAAATTCCATCGGAAGTTTATTTAAAACTTCTTTACTGAAACCATTGACGATCAAAGCAATTGCTCTTTCAGTATCAATACCTCTTTGGTTGCAATAGAAAATCTGGTCTTCCCCAATTTTTGAAGTCGTTGCCTCGTGCTCTAACTGAGCCGTTGGATCCTTGATTTCGATATAAGGGAAAGTATGGGCACCACATTCATTACCCATCAATAAAGAGTCGCACTGTGAGAAGTTTCTTGCCCCTTTTGCAGAAGGCATTACTTTCACCTGTCCTCTGTATGAGTTTTGAGATTTTCCGGCAGAAATACCTTTAGAAATAATCGTTGATTTGGTATTCTTTCCAATGTGGATCATTTTTGTTCCTGTATCTGCATACTGGTGGTTATTGGTTACTGCAATAGAGTAGAATTCTCCGATAGAGTTGTCTCCTTTAAGGATACAAGACGGATATTTCCATGTTACTGCAGAACCTGTTTCTACCTGAGTCCATGAGATTTTTGCATTTCTTTCGCAAAGCCCTCTTTTTGTTACAAAGTTGAATACACCTCCTTTTCCTTCTTCATTACCAGGATACCAGTTCTGTACCGTTGAATATTTAATCTCAGCATTGTCTAAAGCGATAAGCTCTACAACCGCTGCGTGAAGCTGGTTTTCATCTCTGGAGGGTGCTGTACAACCTTCAAGATAAGAAACATAACTTCCTTCATCCGCTACAAGAAGTGTTCTTTCAAACTGTCCTGTTCCTGCCTGATTGATACGGAAATAAGTGGAAAGCTCCATTGGGCATTTTACGCCTTTTGGAATATAACAGAAACTTCCGTCAGAGAATACTGCGGAGTTCAGAGCTGCATAAAAGTTATCTCCTCTTGGAACTACTTTTCCAAGATATTTTCTTACTAGATCAGGATGGTTTTTAATAGCCTCAGAGATGGAACAGAAAATAATTCCTTTTTCTGCCAATGTATCCTGGAAAGTGGTTTTCACAGAAACTGAGTCCATTACGATATCTACGGCAACTCCAGAAAGTCTTTTTTGTTCTTCGATATTGATTCCTAATTTGGCAAAAGTTGCTAATAATTCAGGATCTACCTCGTCAAGACTTGCCAGTTCAGGCTTTACTTTAGGAGCAGCATAGTAACGGATTGCCTGAAAATCTGGTTTTTCATACTTGATATTAGCCCAGTTAGGCTCTACCATTTTCTGCCAGATTTTGAAAGATTCCAAACGCCATTCAGTCATCCATTCCGGCTCTTCTTTTTTAGCAGAGATGGCACGAACGATGTCCTCATTTAAACCGATCGGGAAATCTTCATAATCAATTTTCGTTTCCCAACCGAATTCATATTTTTTATTTTCTAGATCGACTCTTAAATCGTCTTCTGTATATTTACTCATTATAATTTTTTAGATTTCAGATGTTAGATTTCAGAATTCAGAATGGCTCTGAGGTCTGAAATCTAGGATCTAATGTCTTTTCTCTAAAGACTAAATGATTCCCCACACCCACATGTTCTGGATGCATTCGGGTTGTTAAAAACAAACCCTTTTCCGTTCAATCCTCCTGAATACTCAAGAGTTGTTCCCGCTAAATAAAGGATGGATTTTTTATCTATAATAATTTTGATGTTATTATCTTCAAAAATCTGATCTGTGTCTGTTTTTTGGTTATCAAACTTTAAAACATACTCTAAACCAGAGCATCCGCCGCTTTTCACCCCTACTCTTATATAATCTTCAGCAGGGTTAAAACCATCTTCCGTCATTAACTGGATGGCTTTCTCCTTTGCATAGTCTGATACTTTTATCATTGTATTTATTTAGAATGATTTAATGATGCAAAAATACGAACTAATTTCCGCAATCTCAAATCGAAGATATCTATTTTAATGATTCTGATATTAATAGGGATTTTCAAGGCAACTATTTATGTTAAAAACAGATAAATTTCTTCTCATCATGTGAAGATTTCATTCCGGATTTTAACCTTGAATCATATTTTCGATCTATAAAGAAAATAGGTAATGAAACAAAAAGTAGCCGCTTTTTTTGTGTTGTTTTTCACGATAGTATCTTATGGTCAGACTACAAGATTTGTTTATGAAACGCTTGTAAATCCAGATTCAATCAATCTGGTGAGCATGAAAAGTGAAAGAACTTTTCTCGATATTAAAGGAGATCATTCTTTATTTATCAGCGAAAATAAATTGAAAAGAGATTCTCTTTTTACTGTTGTCAGATCAGAAATGAAAGAAAATCATAAAAAAGAGGAAAAAGATTTTTCAAAAATAGACGGAAAGAAAAATTTCGAACCTACTTTTTTTGAATATTTTATTACTAAGACTATTCCCGACCAAAAAGTGTATTATTATGAAAAGGCAGCCGGAAGACAAATTTATTATCAGGAAGACAGACCTGTAAAGTGGGACGTAACAAATATTGTTGAAAAACAAAATGGATATGCCGCTCAAAAAGCAGTTGCTGAGTTTGGAGGAAGAGTGTGGACGGCATGGTTTACCAAAGAAATTCCCTTCTCTGACGGACCTTATAAATTCTCCGGATTACCCGGACTGATTGTAAAACTGGAAGATGATAAAGGAGATTATAAGTTTGATCTTGCTAAAAAGATGATCATTAAAAATGCTTTTGAAGAACAGGTAAGCTCCGATGCCAAACAAAGTACGAGAGCCAACTTCCATGGGGATAAAGCTGCTCTGGAACTGGAGTTTGGTAAAAACAGAAAAGCAATGGCAGGGAATAATGGAGATGGAAATATGAATTTCGGAGGTGGAAGACATGGTGGCGGAATGGGCGGCGGTGGTATGAATGGAGGAGGAATGAGAGGTGGTCATGGCGGTGGCGGAATGCACAGAGGCGGAATGCACAGAGGCGGAATGGGAGGCGATAATCAAGGAGGTCCAATATCACAAAGTCCATCTGCAGGAATTTATTCTACAACTACAGTCCAGAACCCCATTGAATTAAAATAAATAAAAATATAAATGAAAAAATTAGGTGTCATCGCATTAGCGCTGTTCATACAGAATGTTTCTGCACAGACAAACAGGTTTGTGTATCAGGTGACTATGAAGCCTGATGCCGAAAATAAAACAGATATCAAGACGGAAAACGCGTATCTGGATATTTCTCCGGAAAAATCAGTGTTTTATTCTGAAAACAGGATTAAAAGAGACTCTATCATGCAAAAGGCATTTCAAGGTGGAGGCGGAAGAGGAAGTATCAACAGAGATCAGATGGAAGGTTTGAGAACGAATATCAGCTATTCTGTAGAAAAGGATAAGACGAACCAAAAGACGTATTTTAAAGACAGAATAGGACGTGATCTCTATTCTTATGAAGAGGACAGGCCAATGAACTGGAAAATTGAATCAGAAACAAGAAAAATAGGCGAATACAAGGTTCAGAAGGCAGAAACGGATTTTGGAGGGAGAAAATGGACGGCATGGTTTACAACGGATCTTCCTTATCAGGATGGGCCTTATAAATTCGGAGGACTTCCTGGACTGATTGTAAAAGTTGAAGATGATAAAGGCGATTACTCTTTTGATTTAATGAAGAATTATAAAATTGCTGAGTTTCCTACTTTGAACCAGTTTGGCAATACATTAAAAGTGAAAAGAGGAGATTATTTAAAACAGCAGCAAAAGTTTAAAACCGATCCCATGTCATTTATGAATCAAAGTGGCGGAGGTATTACTGCTCCAATGAGAATAGGCAGTGGAAGAGGCCCTGGAGGTGGTGGTGGAAACCAGAATCCTGCTGATATGAGAAAGAGAATGGAAGAAAGGGTGAAGGAAGAAGCGAAGAAAAATTCTAACCCTATCGAATTGCAATAAATAAAAAATGCGGTCTTACTCTGAGACCGCATTTTTTTTATATCATCTTTTGATAAAATTATTTTAATAGCTGGTTAAAAGTATCACCCTGTCTGATATCTCCGGTGTTGTAACCTTTCATAAACCATTCTTTACGCTGAGCAGAAGATCCGTGAGTGAAGCTTTCCTGGTTCACATATCCCTGTGCTCTTTTCTGGATGTTATCATCTCCAACAGCTTCTGCAGCATCTATGGCAGATTCAATGTCTCCGGGCTCCAAAATATGTTTGCTGTCATTGGTTCTTTTAGCCCAGACTCCGGCATAAAAATCAGCCTGTAGCTCTGTAGCAACAGACACTCTGTTCATTTGTTCTTCAGAATATCTTCCGCTTCTTCTTAATTGATCTACTTTTTGGGTCGTTCCTAAAAGAGTCTGCACATGGTGTCCTACTTCGTGAGCAAGAACATAGGCTACTGTAAATTCTGTTACTTTAGCCCCAAACTTTTGCTGAAGTTCACCAAAAAAGCTCATATCCATATAGACTTTCTGATCAGCAGGGCAGTAGAAAGGTCCCATGGCAGATTGAGCAGTACCACATGCTGAAGAAGTTGTATTCTCAAAAAGAACCACCTGAGGAGCGCTATAAGTCATTCCGTTTTCCTTAAAAATCTGATCCCAGGTAAGAATATTCCATTTGGCCATCATATCCACCATTTCTCCGATTTGTTTTTCACTGGCTGTAAGCTCTCTTTGTTCTCCGGGATTTCCTGAAGATTGCATACTGCCGGAATTTAAAATACCGGACGGGTCGCCTCCCAAAAAGAACACGATGGCTGCTATAATTAATGTTCCGAGTCCTCCACCTACAATCATTCCGCCGCCACCGCCTCCTGAACCACGGCGGTCATCAACGTTTCCGCCTCTGTCGTCTGTCCATTTCATACTAATAAATTTATGGGTTAATTTAAATATTTTATGCCAAATTATAAGCGAAAAATATCTAGATATTTATCTGTTCAGTTGTTTTGTTTTTAGCCAGTAAGAAGTAGACTGATAGGCTGATACAGCATCATCTACCAGTTTCTGCTCTGGATTTTTTAATAATTTTTCGTCGTAATACAGCTTAAATTCGGGTTTCAGATCACTTTTTTCCAGTTCTAAAGAATATTGTTTTACCTTTTTTACCGGAGAAATAATGGTCAAACGGTCACCTTTGATGAATCCAAGGTCTTGATATGTTGCCACATAAGCTTTAGGCTGGAATTCCTGTCTGAAGACATCCTGTCCTAAAAATTTAGACTGATAGCTGAAATTTAATAATCCAAAAAGAGTAGGCATCACATCTATCTGGGACATCAATGCATCGAATTTCTGAGGCTGAATAAATCCTTCTGAGAAAATCATTGCAGGAATTCTGTATTTATCCATCGGGAGTTCTGTTTTCCCTGCACTGGATGCACAGTGGTCTGCAATAATGACAAAAACAGTGTTTTTATACCAGTCTTGCTTTTTTGCCATATCAAAGAACAGCTTAAGAGAATAATCAGTGTATTTTACACCACCTTCGCGGGATTTTGCCGTTCCCGGGATATCAATTCTTCCGTCGGGATAAGTAAATGGTCTGTGATTGGAAACCGTCATCCAATGATTGAAAAAAGGTTTTCCCGACCTGGCTTCAGCATTCATCACCTGAATAGCTTTTCTTGCCATATCTTCATCAGCAACGCCCCAAACATTGGCAAAAGTAATTTCTTCAGGTTTAAAGTTGTTTCTGTCTACAATGCCATAGCCGTTTCCACCGAAGAAGTCCTGCATATTATCAAAATAGCTGTATCCACCATATAAAAACTTTACATCATATCCTTTGGATTTGAAAACGCTTCCTGTTGTGAATTTCTTTTTATTATCATCTCTTTTGATGATACTTTCTCCTGCAGTGGGAGGAATACAAAGCGTCAGGGCTTCCAGTCCTCGTACCGTTCTGTTTCCTGTAGCATAAAGATTGGTAAACATCAGGGATTTATCTGCAAGGCTGTCCAGGAAAGGAGTAATTTTTTGTGTATTACCATAGTGTTCCATGAAGTCCGCAGAAAGGCTTTCGATAGAGATCAATACCACATTTTTCTTTGCTTCCGGCTGCTCTGCAACAACGGCTCTTGATAATGTATGTTGTGGATACTGGCTTAAGAAATTCTTTTCGGCCTGCTGCTGATTAATCTGTGAATAAAACTGGAAATAATCCAGTTCATTATGGGTAAACGCCCAATAAAACTTAGGAATTCCGTTGGCTTCAATTTCATCGGCAAAAACGTTATCAGATTTGATTTGCATCAACGAAGGGATTGCCAGTGCACTCAAAGCACAAAGTACCATAAAACTGCCCAGAAGAACCATTTTTTGTTTAAAATCCGGAAGTTCCAGCAGCTCATCTTTTGTTTTCTTATAAATGAACCATGTGATGGTAAGGGTAACGATCATGATTCCGGAAAACAATGGAACAACAGGATAGCTTTCCATGATATTTCCAATCACCTCATTGGTGTAAATAAGATAATCTACAGCTATAAAATTATAACGAACTCCAAATTCATTATAAAAGAAGTATTCACTGACTCCGTTAAAGATAATCAGAAGAACATATAATAGTAATGTAATGAAATATAATGTGTTACGAATCTTAGTTCTTTGTGTAGGAAGGAACAGCATCAATCCGAAGAAAAGAGTCTTTATTCCTACAAACACAAGAGCGATTTCCATGATAGAACCTCCATATTGCTTGAATATATTATTGGGAACAAGCCATATATAAAGGAAGAATAGAACCAAAGCCCCCAAAATAATATTGCCGTAAGGTTTTTTATATTTTGAATTGGAAAGAAAGAGGAAGTAAAGAGCAAGAATAGAGCTGGCCAGTATGAAAACAAACACGTCATTCACAAGACCTATTAACAAAACTTTTACGACTTCGAAAAATCCGAAACTAGCGGTAGTAATAGGATGAAAAAAGAATACTGTTCTTATTATCAACGAAATAATAAGATAGAAAATTCCTAAATAGAGGAAAGGTTTTATTTTTTTTAAAAACATGTATTGACTGTTTTTATGAGTTTTCACAAAGATAGTTTTTGTGGAGAACTTTTGATGGAAAAAAAGAAAAACATCCTTTTTATTAATAAGATTTATGAATTAATTTTATCCTAATAAAAAAGGACTATCCAAAAATAGTCCCATTATATAGTCAAAGTGAATAAGTGGTTAAGAGTGACCGAAACCAATATTCCCTTTCTTATCAGATAAATTCTTTTTGAAATCAATCATTCTAAGAGCTGTTACGGCTGCTTCTACACCTTTGTTTCCAAGGTCACCGCCGCTTCTTGCAATAGACTGTTCCTTTGTATCATCTGTTAATACACAGAAAATTGTAGGAGTATCCGTCATGATATTACAATCTTTAATTCCCTGTGCTACAGCAGAACATACATAATCAAAATGAGGCGTTTCCCCACGGATTACACATCCTATAGAGATTATTGCGTCATATTTTCTCTCTTTGCAAAGCTGCATACTCGCATAGCTTAATTCAAAAGCTCCGGGAACAGGGAAAAGTTTGATGTTTTCAGGTTTTACCCCTTCTTTTTCAAGAATTTCCAAAGCTGCATCACGAAGATTGTAGGTTACAAAATCATTCCACTCAGAAAAAACAATGCCGATAGAAAAATCTTCGGCATTAGTTATATGAAGTGGCTTGTAATCGGAAAGATTAACTGTTGCCATTTTTTAATAATATTTAGTCATTTCGATATAAGAATCAGACATTCCGTTGTCGTAGTCCTGATATTTCTCGTCAATTGCTGAGAAGTACTTTTTAGCTTCTGTATTTTTCTTTAATCCTAAAGCAACAATCCCTGCTTTTCTTGTGAAATAATAGGTTGTATAAGGATCATCAGATGCTGTTGCAGCCTGGTCTAGCAAACCTAAAGCCTCATCATTTTTGTTAAGACCTGATTTAGCATCTGCCATAGCTCCGTACTTCATTGCCATCAAAGTTTTGTTTTTGGAAGAGAATTTATCTAAAAGATCATAAGCTTCCTGGAACTTTCCTTCTTTGAATTTTAATAAACCGGCATTGTAAGAAGAAAGTTTACCGATTTCAGTAGAAGAATATTCATTAGCTGTACCTATAAAACCAGGGTTAGCTGCAGATTTTCCACCTAGAGCATCTTTATCTTTGCCTTCTGCAAGGTTTTTTTGAGCAGCAAGGAAACTTTTTACAGCTTCAGTGTTCTTTGGAGCAACTACGAATTGCTTATAAGCAAAGAATCCTAAAACTCCTAAAATCAATACTCCAAATACCAAACCAAGAGGTTTTGAATATTTTTCAACGAATCTTTCAGTGTTTAAAGCTTCTCTGTCAAGGTCTTTAAAGAACTCAACTGTTTCTTTACCTTCTTGCTCGTTCTGAGCACTCTTTCCCAATTTTGCCATAAGTTTTTAAAAATTGAAATGCAAATTTAATTGTTTCTGAGAGATTTACAAAATACTTTGTGAGTATTATTGATGAAATTTTGTGAATTGTTAATCGTGAGTGATGAATTTATTAAAAAAAGATGCTTCGACTGAGCTTAGCGTGACCCTTCTAATACTACTTGTTCTCATCTCACAGTAAATTATTAGCGTTGTCATGCTGAGCCTGTCGAAGCATATATATTATATCTTAATATCCTAAAATATGGTAGATTTCAGCACCGAATTTTTTCAGTTTTTCATCACCGTTTAAGCCTTCTAAGCCTATAAGGAAACTAAACTGTGAAACAATTGCTCCCTGCTTTTCTACTAGTTTAGCTGCTGCTTCTGTAGTGCCTCCTGTTGCTAAAAGATCATCGTGAATTAAAACTCTTTGTCCAGGTTTTATCTGTCCTTCACGGGTTTCAATAATAGCACTTCCATATTCCAGATCATATTTTTCTGAAATGATGGGAGGAGGAAGTTTTCCGGCTTTTCTAATTAAGATGAATGGAACTTCCAATGCCACAGCGATAGCGATTCCGAAGAGGTAACCACGGCTTTCAATTCCGCATACTGCATCTATTTTTCCTTTACTGAAGGCTGCAAGATCAGCAATAACATCTTCATAAAGTTTTGGGTCTAAAAAGATGGGTGAAATATCCTTAAACTGTATTCCCGGAATAGGAAAATCGGGGATATTTTCAATTGTTTCTTCTAGTTTCTTGATCAGTTCTGCTGAAGCCATTTATTAATTGATTTTATAGCTGGAAATTTTCCAGTCTCCATTTACATTTTTAAGCCCGAAAGTTACTTTTAAAGAAGTCGTCTTACCGCTTTTATCCGTTACGTCATAAGTAGCGTTTACGCTGGCACTGTTTGCATTAGCACCGCTGGTAGTAATATTCTTTACACTTACGTTTTTTACCGATCCAAAACCTGAAGTAGGGTTTGAAAAGGATTCATAACTTCCCCAGCTTGGATTGCTTGCTGTTTCGTATGCTGCTTTTAAATTCTGAGAACTTACACTGTTCAAAAATTTGCTTACGGTATTTTTAGGGTCTGCTGTCGGTTGCTTTGGCGCTGCCGGAGCTGCCGGAGTAGCTGTTGCAGGATCAGTTGTTGCACCAGGAGTAGCTGTTGGATTGTTTGGATCAATTACAGCACTTGGTTGTTCAGGAACAGCGGTTGAATCAGTTTTAGGAACTGTAGGAACTTTTAATGCTGCTGCATTTACATCAAGACCGATTTTAGACATTTTGAAAGTCTTAGCCGTTGTTTTTACAGAAACCGTGATATCAATTTTATTGTCTATTACTTTTGCTGCCGGAATAGAGGAGAATTTTAAATTGAATCCTTTAAAGTTATTATCCTGCATCAGGTTTTTGGCAGTAGCCAGTCTTACCCCGTTACTGAACACTTCAAGAGTGGCTTCCAGACCAGCTCCCGTGAAAGATACAGGATTTCCGGCTGTATCTACAAGTCTTGGAACAATCTGAATTGCCGTAGGCGCTCCGGTTCCGTCATCTCCTGTAGGTCTTGTTACAAGGCTTAATGACCCTGCTTTTACATCATTAGGATCGCTTTCTTTGGCTTTATCATCTCCGAAGATATTCATTTCTCCAAGTGATGGTGGAGCAGTACTTGCCCATTCTATTCCGTTTTTCTGTGCAACTTCGTCAGCCAGAGACATGATTTCAGGAACTTTTTTCCCGTTAATCAGTTTTCCAAGAGCTTTTAATTCATTGATATCACCATCTGCCTCTACTCCAAATGTTTTAAGGATATAAAGAGCTTCATTAAACTTAATCTGCTTAATGGTAGGTAAACTGGAAGTCATATCATTGATACTTGACTGCAGTGTTTTAGTATTCGTAGCATCTACATGATCTTTCTTACATGCTGTAAAAAGCAACAGACTGAAAACAAGTAGAAAAGAAAACTTTTTCATTTTTATTTGGTTTGTTGCAAATTTAATAAAACCTTTATTAATACTGGATTTTATTTTTTACTTTATGTTTTTTGCTGAATTATTATTCTTTTCCGAAAATGTATGCTGTTCTTTTAATTTTAGAATTCAATCGGAATATTTACAACATGGAAAGTAGTGCTGAACAGAGTTTCTATTATTTTTTATTGGCTTGTTCTTTTAGATCACCTTTGAAAAAATTGCTAAAAATAGTCTGCATATTGGGAAATGATGAATCCTGCCAGTAAGATGTTTTATAATTGCTGTTGTCTTTATCGAATTTCACTTTCTCAATATCATTGTCATTGCTAAAATTAAGTTCTGTAGGATAAAAGTTGGTATAAAGTGTTATCTGATTGTAATTGGGTTCACTTTTATGTTTCAGTTTTACAAAAACAAGTTCATTATATTCCAGGAAATCCTTAAGGGTCTTTTCTGATCCTTTTTCAAAAGACATGTTTAAAATTGTTTTTATATCGTAAAATCTGTATCCAAAGAATGAAAATTCTTTATCCTGAAGGGCAGTACCAGTCACCTCTATTTGGTCTTTGTATTCACCCTTCACCTCTTTAATGGTATTTCTTTTTGTTTTATATTCTTCCGGATTTCCAACATTTTTAAGTTTGGGCAGCTCCAGAGAATTGCTATAGTCCCATTTTGAAGTTTCCTTTTTCTCATTTTTAGACTCTGTCAGTCTGAAAACTCTGTACTGTTCTACATTCGTGCTTTTCAGTTTTTTTGTTTTATTATCAAAAATGTAGGTTACAATTCCGTCTGCATAGCTATTCAGCTTATTGTTTACCGTTACATAAGCATTAAAGTTTCCTTTGATGAAAATGTATTTGGCGGGCTTATTATTTTTGATCACTACCGTTTCAATTTCCTTTACCTGATCATTGATTTTTATCACAGATTGATCAAAGTCGGAATAGGATAGGGTGGCCACCGGAAAATTATTATAAACAAGCTGAAACTTTTCCTGGGAAGGTGACAGAGATTGTTTGTCGATCTTGCCTTCAATATCCGAATATGCGAGAATAGCCCCATCTTTTCCAAACACAGAAACTCTGGGAAGAGGATTATTACTTTTTTCAGAAACGAACGTGATTGTCTGAGCCTGAATAAAACTATAGAGAAACAGAAAGAAGGAGTAAATGAAAAGTTTTGTTTTCATAATAAGATTTTGTTTTTGGTTGTTGATCTCATTATAGAGACGCATAACGAACAGAATGGTTGCCTGTTGCTAGATATACATAAAAAAAAGACTGATCGTTTTACCAATCAGTCTTTTATATTTTTATTTTGTTACAAGTCCTTAGAAAGGATACTCATAAATTTCAGATTCGTGTAAGAATGGGTTTCCTGTAGGAATCAACTTCAGTTTAGATAAAGCTGAAAGAACAGTAAACATAAATAATCCTGCTACGAATAGAACCGCTCCCAGGATTAACAAGAATACTTCAGGAGTGTTCCAGTATGGTCCTACCGTTCCTGGCATTACCATGTTGAAGTAATCTAAAAGGTGTCCTAAGATCACTACTACTGCCATTGTGGTAACTACTTTGTAGTTTCTCTTGATGCTGCTGCTTACTAATACCAATAGCGGTAATAAGAAGTTAACAATCAGCATTGGTAAAAACGTAGTACCATAGTGCTGGAATCTACCGAAGAAATAGTTAACCTCTTCCGGAACGTTTGCATACCAGTAAAGCATGAACTGAGCGAACCATGTATATGTCCAAAGCATACTTGTAGCGAAAAGGAAAACTCCTAAATCGTGTAAGTGGTTGTCATTGAACTGTGGTAAGAAACCATTTTTCTTAAGATAAACACTTAATAAGATGATGACAGCAATACCACTTGATAGGCAGCTAACCATTGAATACCAGATATACATTGTAGAGTACCAGTGAGGGTCAATAGACATCAACCAGTCCCAAGCCCAAGCTGCAGAAGCAAATCCGAAGAATACGATATATCCTACTGCCCATCTGTAAAGGAATTGATATTCTACTTTTGATTTTGTCTCGTCTACTTTTTTAGACTGAGCTTTCAGTTTCCAAGCGAAGAAAGAAGCACCTAGTACATAGATGAACGTTCTGATTGCATAGAAAGGAATATTTAAGAATCTTTTCTTTTCAAATAGGATCACGTCAAAATGAGCAGACTCTGGATTTGTCAATTCAGGGTCCATCCAATGGAATAAATGGCCATTATGAGTGATGTTTAAGATCATCAGGATAATCAGGATTGCACCACCGTAAGGAATATAAGAAGCAATAGCCTCCATTACTCTTGTGATGATAATAGGCCATCCTGCGTGAGCTGCGTGCTGAATACAGTAGAAGAACAGTACAGCGCAACTTACTCCAAAGAAAAAGACAGCTACAAAATGCAGCGATGCTAATGGCTGGTTGTGAACCTGAAGCTCAGCATGCTCTAAATGAGCTGCGTGATCCTGTGGTCCAACCATTTCACTTGAGTGTGTAGGAGCATTATGACCAGAAGCATGAACAGCTTCCATCATTTGTTCTATTTTCTCAGTAGAAATTCCTTTGTTCAAAAAGAAACCAATACCGAAAAGAACTAAACCTACAACAAGAAGTATTATAGAAGTTGATTTTAATTTTGGTGAAAAACTATACATTTCTTTCTTATTTTTTAGTTTCGGTAGTCGTTTCAGTTGTTGCTGGTGCCGCCGCTGTAGCTGCTGCCGGTGCTGCTGCTCCTTTTTTGAAAGCACTCATCACATACAATGCCACTCTCCATCTGTCTCCTGCGTTCAGTTGCCCCGCATAAGATCCCATTGCATTTCTACCGTTTGTTAATACATAATGAACAGATCCTACAGTAATTTCTCTGTCTGCATAGTTGGGTACTCCGGAGAATGCCCCACTTTGTACGATAGGTCCTTGTCCATCACCTCCTGTTCCGTGACATGCCGCACAAGTGTGATCAAACAATATTTTTCCTCTTTCAATATCCTTAGCTGCATTAGCCGGGTTTAGAGGAGATACTGTAAGTTTTTTAGAAGCTTCATACCCGGCGTTGTACTCGTCAACATTTTTAGGTAATAAGCTTTCTTCAAAAACGCCATCTTTATTTTGAGCAACTGATCCTTCTACTGGAGAAAGACCTGTTGCACCACTATTTTTAACAAAAGCAGGAATTTCATTTTCATGATCTGAATAAGCATCCTGAGCTTTCATCAATGGATCATAAGCTACCGGAAAATACATGTCCGGGAAATATACCAGCGGAGTATTCTCCTTTGGTCCGCAAGAGTTAAGTAAAACTGTTGTTAAACCTAAAACTGCTGTAATTTTTAATACATTCTTTTTCATTTTAAGCGTCTTTAACAGTTATTTCTTCAACTCCAGTTTCAATAAGCAACTGTTTTACAGATTCTACATCTTCAGTTACAAATTCCATCATGAATTTATCATCAGTAGTTCTCGGGTCTGGGTTCTGAGCTGGAGCTCCCGGATACATTTTGTTTCTAACCAAGAAAGTTAAAGACATCATGTGAGCAGCACAGAATACCATTAATTCGAACATTGGAACTACGAATGCCGGCATGTTGTGTGCCCAGTCGAAAGCTGGTTTACCACCGATATTCTGCGGCCAGTCATGATTCATCACATACCAAGTTACAGTAGCACCGATAGTAACACCGTAAAGAGCATATAAGAATGCGGCATCAGAAATTCTTGTTTTCTTTAACCCTAAAGCCTTGTCTAGTCCGTGAACCGGAAACGGAGTATATACTTCGTTTATCGCGATTCCTTTATCGTTGAATGCTTTAACGCCGTTCATTAAATCGTCGTCGTCAGCATAAAGTCCGTATACAATTTTAGTGGTGCTCATCTCCTTCTTTTGCTTTATAAGTTTCACCTGAGATTTTCAAAATCGATTTTAATTCAGCCTGTGCAATTACAGGGAATGTTCTTGCGTACAATAAGAATAATACAGAGAAGAATCCGATAGTTCCTAAATATACACCCACATCAATGATCGTTGGCTTAAACATTGTCCATGATCCTGGTAAGTAGTCTCTTGAAAGGTTGATAACGATGATATCAAAACGCTCAAACCACATACCGATGTTAATGATTAATGCAACAATGAATGTCCAGATAATGTTCGTTCTAAGTCTTTTGAACCAGAAAGAAGCAGGAACCACAAGGTTACAGATGATCAATGACCAGAATGCCCACCAGTAAGGTCCTACAGCAGCACCTGGAGAAAGATATGTGAAATCTTCAAATCTAGATCCTGAGTACCATCCGATGAAATATTCAGTAGCATAAGCTACAGTTACCATACCCCCTGTAAGAACGATTACGATGTTCATAATTTCAATATGATACATTGTAATATATTCTTCTAAGTGACACACTTTTCTTGCAATTAACAATAGTGTCTGTACCATTGCAAATCCTGAGAAGATCGCCCCAGCAACGAAGTAAGGAGGATAGATTGTTGAGTGCCATCCTTTAATAACTGAAGTTGCGAAGTCAAAAGATACGGTTGTGTGTACTGAGAATACAAGTGGAGTAGCCAAACCTGCAAGAACCAAAGAAAGTTCTTCGAATCTTTGCCAGTGTTTTGCTTTACCACCCCAACCGAATGCAAGGAATGTATAAATTTTCTTAGTCCAAGGAGTTTTAGCTCTATCTCTGATCATTGCAAAGTCAGGGATAAGTCCCATGAACCAGAATACAGTTGATACTGAGAAATACGTCGAGATCGCAAATACGTCCCAAAGTAGAGGAGAGTTAAAGTTCCCCCAAAGAGAACCGAACTGGTTTGGTAAAGGGAATACCCAGTATCCAACCCAAACTCTACCCATGTGGATTACAGGGAAGATTGCTGCCTGTACAACCGCAAAGATCGTCATCGCCTCTGCAGATCTGTTTACAGACATTCTCCATCTCTGTCTAAATAATAATAATACTGCGGAGATTAGGGTCCCGGCGTGACCGATACCTACCCACCATACGAAGTTGGTAATATCCCAACCCCAGTTAATAGTTCTGTTAAGCCCCCATGCTCCAATACCTGTCCCGATAGTGTAAGCGATACAGCCGAATCCATAGAGGAATAGAACTAGTGCAGCATATAATGAGATCCACCATAATTTACCTGCTCTTTCTTCGATAGGTCGTGCGATATCTTCTGTAATATCGTGATAAGTTTTGTGACCAATAATTAGAGGTTCCCTTATCGGAGCTTCGTAATGTCCTGACATTTTTTACCTATTTATTATTTAAACTTTATTTTTCTACTCTGTTTCTTACTTTAGTATGATAGAACACGTTTGGTTTTGTTCCGATCTCCTCTAGTAAATAATATCTTCTGTTAGAGGCATATACCTTTCTAATAGAAGAATCTTTATCATTCATGTCTCCAAATGTCATTGCTCCAGTAGAACAAGCTTTAGAACAAGCAGTCTGGAATTCTCCATCCTTCACTCTTCTTCCCTCTTTCTTAGCCTCAAGAATAGTATTCTGAGTCATTTGGATACACATTGAACATTTCTCCATTACCCCTCTAGTTCTTACAACTACGTCTGGGTTAAGTACCATTCTTCCTAAATCATTGTTCATGTTGAAATCGAACTTTTCATTTAGGTTATAAGTAAACCAGTTGAAACGTCTTACTTTGTACGGACAGTTGTTTGCACAATATCTTGTACCGATACATCTGTTGTAAGCCATATGGTTTTGACCTTGCTTACCGTGTGAAGTAGCCGCTACCGGACATACCGTTTCACATGGAGCGTGGTTACAGTGCTGACACATTACAGGTTGGAAGATTACATCCGGATTATCTGCAGGGTGGTTTAATGCACCTCCGTCTCCGAAAGCAGTACCGTACAATTCTGGTACAGCCATTCCTTCTTTCAATCCTTCGTATACTTCTACTTTTTGTCTTGAAGAATAGTAACGGTCAATTCTTAACCAATACATATCTCTAGACATTCTTACCTCTTCTTTACCTACTACAGGAACGTTGTTCTCAGCCTGACAAGCAATAATACATGCTCCACAACCTGTACAAGAGTTCAAGTCAATAGATAAGTTGAAGTGAGGACCATCAGTATCATCAAATGCATCCCAAAGGTCAATTTTTCTTGCTGGAAGAGCTCCACTGATTGTGTGGTATTCCAAAGGCTTGTTCCATCCTTTGTGCTCGTCATCAAATGGTACGTTGATGAATTCAGCTAAAGGCACTTCCTTCGCGATTTCGTAACGACCCATTAATGTATTTTGAAGCTGGATGCCTGCGAATTCGTGATCTTCTCCTGTCTTCTCGATTTTAACTCCGGAAAGAACAAGGTTTGAACCATCAAATAAAGGATAAGCATTTACCCCTGTATCAGCAGTTGCTCCTGAGTTTTTCTTACCATAACCAAGCGCAAGACCTACTGATCCTTCTGCTTGACCTGGCTGTACGAATACAGGAACGTCTTTTATTGTAACTCCGTTTACCGTAAGGTTTACGATAGAACCATCTAACTGCATTCTCGCGTTAAGGTCGTTATCGATCGCAAACTTTTCTGCATCTTTTGGAGAAATTGTCAAGTAGTTATCCCAAGACATTCTAGTGATTGGATCAGGTAACTCTTGTAACCAAGGGTTGTTTGCCTGAGTTCCGTCTCCCATTGAAGTCGTAGTGTATAATACTAATTCTAATTCGGAAGCTTTGAAGTTTCCTAATTCAGCAACAGCCTGAGCCGCGTTTCCACCAGCGTAAGATAATGTTGTTGAATTTGTAGAAGCATTGATCCCGTTATATAATGCTTTGTTGAAAGAAGTACCACCTAAAAGAGAAGCTGAGCTTGCCTTTAAATAATCGTAGTAGTTGTTTGCTGCATTATTTTTACCATTTTTCCAAACCAATAGAGATTCTTCAATCTGTCTTGATTTGTAGATCTTCTGGATCGTTGGCTGCATTAATGAATATACTCCTGTCTGTGGTTCGATATCTCCCCAAGACTCTAACCAGTTAGCAACCGGAATTACAGCTTTCGCTGCTTTGTACATTTCATTTTTCTTATCAGCAACAGCAATTACATAAGGAACTTTTGATAAAGACTTTTTGAAGTCTTCTCCTTTTGGATGAGCATAGATAGGATCTACATTGTTGGTAACTAATACACCAACTTGTCCACCATTTACCCAACCTAGGAATTCCTGATATCTTGCACCGTTGAATTCTTTTAGGAAGTTTGCTTTACCAGTGAAAGCTACTGAACCTAATTTTTGGTTGATTAAGTGTGCTAAAACCTGTGCTCCTTTAGAACCGTCAGCAAAAACAACAGCTTTGCTTCCTTTTGCTTTCAATTCGTTTGCAATTTCAGTAGCAGTCTTATCAGAAGTACCACCACCTACGATTGCGTTATAAACTTCAACTAATGTTTTGTTTACTGCACTTGGCTTTAATCTGTATCTTGAGTCAGCGTTAGCACCCGTTAATGACATGTTAGATTCCACTTGGATGTGTCTCAACATGGTTGCACTTGGTTTTCTAGCTGCTGCATAAGAAGACTCTAAGCTGGATGCATTATAATCTCCTAAGAAATCGGCCTGGAAAGAAACTACCAACTCAGAACCATTAAGGTCATAAACAGGTAATGCTCTTTGTCCGAATACTTCCTGAGCAGCATCTAGTCCTGCAGCATAAGGATATGCATCGAAGGTTACCAGTTCAGCTGTAGGATATTTAGCTTTGAATTCAGCGAATAGCTTTTTGAAAGTTGGCGAAGCAAAAGAGTGTGATAAAACCACAATCTTTTTGCCTGACGCTTTAGCTTCTTCTAAACCTTTGATCACAAAACTGTCTACTTTATCGAAAGTTTCGTCTTTACCGTCTAGTTTAGGCTGTTTTACTTTATCGTTATCATAAAGAGAAAGTACACTTGCCTGAGCTCTTGCATTAGTTTTACCTAAATCACCACCAGCCGGGTTTGGTTCAATCTTAATGGGTCTACCTTCTCTAGTTTTTACTAAAACACTAGCGAAATCGAAACCATCAAAATATGTTGAAGCGTAATAGTTAGGGATTCCCGGAATAATATCATGTGGCTTTACCACATAAGGAATCGTTTTGATTACCGGAGCTTCGCAGGCAGCTAATGTTACTGCTGCTGTAGAGAATCCTAGTAATTTAAGGAAATCTCTTCTTGAAGTACTTGATCCGTTTGTCTCAGCATCTCCAAGGAAATCTTCTACCGGAATTTCTTCCTGAAACTCTTTCTGAGCCAGCTTATTATTCAAAGCTGGATCTTTAAGTTCATGAATACTTCTGAATTGTATTTTGTTTGAAGCCATTTATACTTCTAATTTTTTAGTTATTAATAATGACATTTACCACACTCAAGACCTCCAATTGCATCTACAGTGATCTTACCTCCATCTTGTGGATATTGTTTTTTCAACTTGTCATGTAGATTTTTGAAGTACTCTTTATTATAACCGTTGTTCATATCAACTTCAGTCGTTCTGTGGCACTCGATACACCATCCCATAGTAAAGTCGTTAGCCATCTGAACAACATTCATTGTGTCAATTTTACCGTGACAAGCTTTACATACAACATCAATTTTGTTGTTAGGATTCTTTTTGTTGAAAGAATTGATGATCGCTTGTTCTCCAGCAATTACGTGCTGAGAGTGGTTGAAGTAAACGAAATCTGGCATGTTGTGGATTCTTGTCCATTCAACCGGCTGTGTTTTTCCTGTGTACTGTTGTTTTGCAGGATCCCAACCTGTTGCAGCGTAGATCTTCTGGATTTCTCCGTCATAGAATGCCTTGTCTTTTCCTGGCTCCATGTAGTGATCTGCGTTGTATTCAGAAATTGTTCTGTGACAGTTCATACAAACGTTCATAGAAGGGATCTCAGATACTTTTCCGTATTTAGCACTAGAGTGACATAACTGACAGTCAATTTTCTGTTCTCCAGCGTGGATTTTGTGAGAGAAGTAGATAGGCTGCTCAGGTTTGTACCCTTTGTAAACCCCGATCCACATTAACCAGTTCCATACTCCGTAAGCGGCTAAAATAGCAAGAATTGCCAATAACCCTTTACCAATGAAGTGGAACTTCTCATACATTTCGCTGAAAGAACGAACTCTTGTTTCATTAAGTCCTGCTAATTCTTCGGATTGACCTAAAGTTACCAATTGTCTTAGTTTAACCAAGATCCAAACCAGTAAACCTGCAATCGCTAAAAGTGAAATGATGACAACGTTTGTTGTAGTTTTGTCTGCAGGTGCTGCCGCAGTAGCGTCAGTTGCAGGAGTTGCTTCCGGCTTTTTCTCCTCCGGAGCGGGAGGATTAGTTGTGAAAGCTAAAATGTCGTCAATATCCTTATCTGTAAGATTTGGAAAGACCTGCATTTCAGTCTTGTTAAACTTTTCAAAAATCTCATTGGCGTATTTATCCCCAGAAGCTCTTAGAGCTTTGTTGTCTTTGATCCACTTGTGAAGCCAATCTTTGTCTACACCACCTTCTGTCTTTACACGTTCTACAACCCCTTTTAATGGTGGTCCTACAACTTGTTTGTCCAGCGCGTGACATGCAGTACAATTCGCTTTGAAAAGTTTCTCTCCGTTTTTAGGATCGCCGTCTTGCCCGTAAAATGAAGCACTGGTTGATAGCAATAAGCCTATTGCGATCAACGTTTTTTTATAATGCTTTCTCCAACTAATCATTTAAATTATCTTATGTTAGTAAATTATTGAACATTCAATCAATTCCGCAAAAATAATATTTTTAACAGGAATTTAACGGTATATCGAAAAGGGAAAATATCATTTACGTTTAATTTGTATTGATTCTAAATAACCAGTTTGGTATAGTTTTTTAATTTGTATAAATTTGCGGAAACAAGTTTAAATGAGAAATCTAATCAAAATATTTTCGATATTATCATTATTTGGATTTTATAATATTGAAGCACAGCAGGTTGTTAAAAAAGATACCCTATCGGGAACGGAGCTTGTCATAACGATGGATTCTAAAATTAACGCTGCTTTGGAAGGAGTTGAAAGTAAATGTGCTAAAGTTACCCCTACAAATTCCTCTAAAGATTTTAGCAACAATGATAGTGGAATTTCTACGGGAATCAATACAAAACCTCCTAAGATCTTTGTGCCGAGCAGAGAACTTACCAATGCGGAGATTTGTAGAAAAAATCCTAGAATTTTAGGCTTCAAAATTCAGATTACAACGGTGAAAAGTAATGAGGAGGCTAATGAGGTGAAGTCGTATTTCAGAAAAAGATTCCCTAATCTGAAAGTGGAAACGGATGCGTCTTTAAGACCTAATTACAAAATTTTAGCCGGAAGTTATTTCACAAAACAAAGTGCTGCCAGTGATCTTTCCAGAATCAGAGAATACTTTAAGTCTGCTGTAGCAGTACAGTATAGAATTTTCTGTGCGGAGGCAAAATAGGAGTAGTTTATTTCAAAATAAAAACAGAAAGCTGAGAAATTTTTCTCAGCTTTTTTTATCGGTAATAGTTTTCCATAAACCAGAAAAATTCAGTCATTCTGAATATATTATTAACCAGCAGATAGGCAAATAATATCACCAGGGTGAATGTTAAAAATGCCATGATTTTCGGAGAGGATCTGTAGGCAAAAAAGAGCCATCCTAAAAGAAGAGGGTAGACAAAAACAAAATGTCCTCCATAGATATAGGAAGTGTGAAGCCCAAACCTCATCACACAGTGGATCATGATGTCAACCAGAAACGAAATAGCGATTACCTGAACCCATTTATTCTTAAAATTTTTAATATAACTCCAACTTATCAGTATCAATAATAAGGCTATGAAAAGATATGGAAAGGGTGATGAATAAAGATCCATATAAAGCCCTTTGAAGTTAAATCCTTTCATATTATGTTTGTCAGACATAATAAATCCCGGGAAAAGAATATTCCCTCCGAAAAAGAAGGAAAGAATCATGTCCCATGTCGGCATGGATTCTACATTTGAGAACTTTTCATATTGTTGGTTTGTTTTGGAAAAGATATTCTGGTATTTAAAATCAATTCTGTTCAAATAAAGAAGTACAAAGCAGATCACTGAAACGATTACCCTGAATGCTGCATTTCCGAATTTTTTCCAGTTGCTGAAAAGATCTTTCTCAAAAAGAAGAGGAATGAAAACTTTTACAAAGTTGGTAATCGTAAGTCCTCCGATGGTTATCCCCGCCAGTGATAATGCTGCAGCAGGAGTTTTTTCTTCTTCCCTTAATTTTATAGCTGCATAGTGATTGTATAGTGAGAGTAAAAATAGGGTATAGGTGAAATTCTCTGGAGTAAATGACAAAATAATATTGGTTGAAAAAGCTCCAAAGAACAGAATGATTACAATGCTTAGCCATAAAGGAAGGCTAATGATGTTCTTTAAATATTTGAAAACCTGAATAATATTCAATGTGATGATCAGGTTGCTGAGCCATGCCAGGGTGAGCCTGAAATTGGCATCCATTTTTCCTCCGGAAATAAATAATGAAAATTCTCTTACCCAATTAAAAAAATAGTAGGATAATGGGTGTCTTTCAAAGCTTCCTCCTGTCATCAGGATCGATTTATTATCAAAACTGAAGTAAGCATCCCACGGAATTCTGCTGTCAAAAATAATCCGGTAATGAAGAGCGATATAAGATCCCAGAATTCCGTAACAGATCATGAAAAACAGGAATACTGCCATTTCTGTATAAGTGGAAGGGAAAACCAATTTAAAAAAATTGATGATTTTTGTTTTGATATAAGACACGTGTCAAATTTTTTGCAAAAGTAAAATAAAAAAACCACCAAAATTGGTGGTTCTAAAAGTTTATATAAAGGTTCTTATTGTTTGATTACTTTTTCTGTTTTGGAAGTTCCATCCAAGAAGTCTACTTTTAACAGATAGATTCCTTTTGGAAGTGAAGAAATATCCAATCTCTCAGAATTGTTGTTAAGCAGAGATTTTCCACTTGCATCAAATACTGTAGCAGATTTGATTTTTTTGTCTGTTTTTATATTGATTTCTCCTCTCGTTGGGTTTGGATAGATATCCGTAATACCTGTTACTTTAGCATTGTTTTCCTGAGTTGCTAATGTAGCACTTGCTAAAACCTGTACATCATCTATTGAAAGACTGTCTGCATCATTGGCTACATAATGAAATCTTACTTTAACATTTGCCTGTCCTGCATATGAAGACAAGCTCACAGTAATTGCCAGAGTTTCATAATCAACAAATAATCCATAGTTTTCTTCCACCCATACCTGAGTCCATGTAGTACCTCCATCTGTGGAAACTTCTACTTTTAGGTCTCCGTTAGGATTAGGATCAACCATGTATTCGTATCCTATTTTAGCGTTGAACTTAAGTACGGGACTTGTTGTTCCTACTAAACTGAAAGAAGGACTTGTTAAATGAGCATCCTGTGCCTGAGCAATCCATCCGATCCCTGCGGATTTTCCTCCTGTGATATTAAATGTTGCTTGTCCGGTTGCATTAAATATGGTTGTGGTAAATCCCCAAGGTCTTGAAGCCACATTTGTTCCGGTTGTCCATCCTGTTGGAGGAAATGTCGTGCCCTGAAAAGTCTCTGTGAGAATCTGTGCATTCCCAAGTATAGAAGAGACTAGGAAAATGAATAGTAATTTTGTTTTCATTTGGTTTACGTTTAAAGTTGTCAGTAAATGTAATAAAAAAATGAAAATAATTACACGTTTTTTGATTTTTTATAAAAAATTATTAATTACGAACTACATGAAAGAGTGGAACATCCGGCTGTGTCATCATATCCGGCTGGTCTTTTGGCCGAGAACTCGGGGTATATTTCCTGATATGGATTTTCGAGGGCTCTGGTCAGTTTTTCAAGCATTTCTTTTTTGCCGTTACTGATTTCTTCAATACACTCATAAAGAAGATAATTTCGGAGGATAAATTTGGGGTTAGCTTTTTTCATCATCTCTAAAGAGGCTTCTCCCGAAATTGAGTTTAAAGCGATTCTTGCTTCATAGCTTTTGATGAAATTATTGAGTTTTTCCCGTTTTTCTTCATTCAACATAATATAAGAGACTTCTTTAAAATGTTCTGATATATTGGTGTTCTGAGTTATTTTTTCCAGTTGATTGAAAAATAGGGTGTAATCCAGCTGAAGTTCCTGCATAAGACCCTGCCAGTTAGTGAAAAATTCTTCATCCTCTTTTTGAAGCTGATCAAAACCGAATTTTTTACAAAGCATGTGGTCATGAGCTTTCCAGAAGTAAGTGCCGAAATTATTTAAAGTGTCTTCTAAGAATTTTTCATCTTTGATTAACGGGTGAAGGGCATTCGCAAGCTGCCAAAGATTCCATTGTGCGATCTGTCCCTGTTTTCCGAATGCATATCTTCTTCCCGGAAGATCTGTCGTATTGGGGGTGAAATTCAAATCATATTCATCCATCATAGAATAGGGGCCATAATCAATCGTTAATCCGAGAACTGACATATTATCTGTGTTCATCACTCCGTGTACAAAACCTACTCTGAACCATTCAACGATTAGGTTGGCAGTCCGGGTACAGATATTTTCAAAAAAGTCTCTGTATTTCTTGCTGTCAGTTGCTGTAATTTCCGGGTAATAGTTTTCAATGGTAAAGTCGGCAAGCTCCTGAAGGCTGTTGTACTCTCTTTGAGCAGACATCAGTTCAAAATGTCCGAAACGTAAAAAACTTTCAGCAGTTCTGATAACCACGGCTCCTTTTTCTAACGCTGGATTTCCGTTATACATGATATCGCGCATTACCTCTTCTCCGGTAAAAGCAAGACTCAATGCTCTTGTGGTGGGAACACCCAAATGATACATTGCCTCACTCATAAGGTATTCACGTACAGAAGACCTTAATACGGCTCTTCCGTCGGCATGTCTTGAGTAAGGAGTGGCACCAGCGCCTTTCCATTGGATTTCTGTCTTTTTTCCTGTCTCACTGATAATCTCACCAGCAAGGATGGCTCTTCCATCTCCCAGCTGCCCGGCCCAGTTTCCAAATTGGTGTCCTGCATAAGCTGTGGCATAGGTTTGAACGTTTTCCGGAAGATTATTTCCAACCAGAAAATCCAGATCTTTATCATTATATTTTCCTAAGCCTATTTCCTCTGATAAAACTTCATTAAAAGCAATCAGTTCTGGTTTGTCAAAGCCGGCAGGTTTAATGGTGGCAAATAAAACCTTAGGGGTATTTCTCTGCATGGAATTGTTGGAAAAATCACCAGGAAAATTTTCAATAAATGGCTGTCTGATACGTTCGATATTCATCCTTCAAAGGTATTAATTATAAAAGAAATGACCTTCCAAATTATTGAAAGGTCTTATGTATTTCTAAAAGAGAATTTATTTATTGAAATCTACTTCATCATTGGAATGAAGGTTTTCATTGATGTTATCTTCTTTCTTTTCTGTTGTTTTTTTAGGAGTAGGATCTGCAGGCCTTGGGTTTTTAATTTCGTCAATGGTTTGAAGGCTTCCGTCATCTCCATATCCTCCACTTAATCCTTTAAGGTTTGAACATCCGTCTTTCCAGTCTGAAGGTTTGACAAACTTATCATCAGGACTAACTTTCAGACTCTTATCTGCCCATACTTTCTTCATGAAAATTGCCCAGATCGGTAATGCCATTTTCGCACCCTGACCTTCACCCGTTCCAAAGAAGTGGGTTGCTCTGTCTTCCCATCCAACCCATGCTCCGGTGGCTAGTTTTGGAGTGATTCCCATAAACCATCCGTCAGAGTTATTCTGAGTGGTTCCTGTTTTAGCAGCAATTTCTACTGCTTTTGAGATTCCTCTTCTTCCTAATTCTCCGGAAGCTGTTCCGTATTGTGCAACACCTTTCATTAATTCAATCATGGTGTAAGCATACATCGGGTTCATGACTTCTTTCGGTTCTACATTTACTTCTTTGATTACTCTACCGTTGGCATCTTCAATTCTCCAGATCATTTCCGGTTTATTGTGGTTACCATAGTTGGCAAAAGTACTGTAGGCACCTAACATTTCATAAATTGTAATGTCTGATGATCCTAAAGCAATTGTATTGTTTCTTGGAATATCTTCTGTTACGCCCAGATCTCTTGCCGTTTGAATTACAGCGTCTACTCCTGTCATTTCAATAAGTCTTGCCGCAACAGGGTTTTGAGAGTGTGCCAATGCATCTTTTAAAGTAAGCATTCCTCCTCTTCCCGGTACATGCCATCCGTTATGATCATAAGTTCCGTTAGAAACGGTTGAACAAGGCGTCATTCCCAATTTCATAATAGCCGTTGCATATACGAAAGGTTTGAATGTGGATCCTACCTGTCTTTTACCCTGCTTAATGTGGTCATACTGGAAGTGCTGCCAGTCTATACCACCTACCCAAGCTTTGATCTCTCCGGTTCCTGGAACCATAGACATCAAACCTGCCTGTGCAATCTGTTTGTGATATCTGATAGAATCCCAAGGAGACATTTCTATCTCTTCTTCTCCGTTCCATGTGAATCGTGAAGTTTTGATAGGTTTCTTGAATTCCATCATAATAGAGTCGTCAGGCATGCCGTCAGCTTTCAACAGTTTGTATCGGCCGGTTCTTTTCATGGCCTGAACCATCACACTATTGATTTGTTTGTCATTAAGATAATAGAACGGTCTGTTCTTTCTTCCCCTCTGCTCTGCGTCAAATCTTTTCTGAAGATCCGTTAAGTGTTCCTTGATGGCTTCTTCTGCATATTTCTGCATTTTAGAATCAAGGGTAACATATATCTTTAAGCCGTCTTTGTAAAGGTTCAGCTTTTTGCCGGTTTCTTTTTCATGAGTTTCAAGATATTTATCAATTTCTTTTCTCAGATAAAACTTGTAATAGGCTGAATAGTCATCGTTAATACTTTTGATTGGATGATAATCTAATGTAATAGGTGTAGCAGCAGCTTTATCAAACGTAGCCTGATCTATATAGCCTGTTTTTAGCATTTGATCCAAAACAACATCTCTTCTTGCTTTTGCTCTTTCCGGATTTCTCATCGGGTTATTTTTTACCGGATTTTCAAGCATGGCAACAAACATTGTTGCTTCCGGCAGAGTAAGCTCGGATGTTTTCTTGTTAAAGTATATTTTGGAAGCCATTTCAATACCGTTTGCATTGTATAAAAAGTCAAACTTATTGAAATACAATGTTACAATTTCTTCTTTAGTATATCTTTTTTCAAGGCTTACAGCCACTACCCATTCTTTCAGCTTTTGAAAAACAGCTTTAATTTTATTATCTGCTCTTTTCCCTGTAAAAAGTAATTTTGCCAGCTGCTGGGTTATGGTAGATCCTCCACCTCGTCCACCCCCAAAAACTACAGCTCTGGCAACAGACTGAAGATCAATTCCGGAGTGTTCTTTGAAACGCTCATCTTCTTTAGCCTGAAGGGCATAAATAAGGAAAGGAGGAAGATCCTTATAAACGATAGGTTGTGTTTTCTCTTTTTCGAATTTACCCAAAGTGACTCCGTCTGAGGAAATAATCTCTGAAGCGACAAAAATGTCCGGGTTTTCAAGTTCTTTTACATCAGGCATTTCCCCAAGAAATCCTTGAGATACCGCAAAGAAAAGTCCCGAAATCCCCAGAACTACTGCAACAAGTCCGATCCAAATGAACGAGACCCATTTTCTCCAGGAGGTATCTTTCTTTTTTTTGGGAGGCAGAGGAAATGTTTTCCCCTTATTTCCTGCATTTTTTTTGTTTTCTTCCATTTATGGTTACGGTTTAGCCGTTTCTATTTTTACTCCAATATCCTCAATTCCCGGAAGGTTGTCATTTCTCATGGCCTGAGTAAGACCGATTTCATATTTTCCTTTTCCCGGAAACTGATAATTTAATTTATATTGAAACAAAGTTTCCTTCGTATCACCAAACCCTGTACCAAGCCATTCTCCATTTGGTTTTGCCAATACATAATTTAAGGTATCGGTTTCCTTTTTTTTGTTCTGGAGATTGGTGAAATTTACAATAAACCTTATATTGCTGTAAGGATAACTGTTGTTGTTTCTTACGACAAATATAATATTTTTAGGATTCTGCGGATCTGAAATTTCAAGATTAAATTTTTGTTCACTTTTCTTATTCCATTTGTTATCAACGGAATTCATGATGACATCTCCTCCTGAGGAAGAGTTACAGCTAAAGAAAAGGATAAGTGAAAGTAATCCTAAAATTTTATGCATTATTATCTTTTTTTGGAGGATATTTCTTTTTGAATTTCTTCTTATTTGGGTTGCTCTGCGGGTTTTTATCAGCATCAGAATTACTCACCGTTTTTTCCACAGGTCCTTTTTGCTGTGGGTGCTGCTTTTGAGGTTTGGGCTGATTCCCGGACTGAGGAGCATTTGGGTTTTCGGTTTTTTCAGATCTTTCCGGCCTTTCTGGTCTCTCCGGTCTGTTTCTTTTTTGCCCTTGCCCTTGTCCTTGCTGTGCCTGTTGGCTGTTACTCTGTTTGTTTGGAGTATTCCTGTTTCTGTTTCCTCTGTTTTTCTTCTCGAAACGATCCACATTGTTTTCCTGGATCAAATCAATAGTATGGGTAGGAGTGTCCGGCTGTTTCAAATCTTCAAGAGGAAGTGTTTTTTCTCCTCTTTTGTTTTTTGAAATCAACTTTTTAACAAGGTCAATGTCGAAATCATACCATGCAATAGAACTGTCCACGTAAGCAAACCACATTTTCTTTTTGAAAACGTCGATTTTGATACAGAATGCTTTTCCTTTCTCCGTTTCCAACGTTGTTGAAGAAGAAGGGAAGTTGCTCAAGGCATCCAGGTAACTGTCAAGTTCGTAGTTAAGGCAGCATTTTAGTTTACCGCACTGTCCTGCAAGCTTCTGAGGATTGATGCTCAGCTGCTGATATCTTGCAACGTTGGTGTTTACAGACCTGAAATCTGTAAGCCATGTAGAACAGCAAAGCTCACGTCCGCAAGATCCGATTCCACCTACTTTGGCTGCTTCCTGTCTGAAACCGATTTGTTTCATATCGATTTTAGTACGAAATGCTCCGGCATAGTCTTTAATTAACTGTCTGAAATCCACCCGGTTTTCGGCAGTGTAATAGAAGGTGATTTTTGAAGAGTCACCCTGGTATTCCACATCAGTAACTTTCATTTCAAGGCCTATTCTCTGGGCAATTTTTCTTGCTTCAAGCTTTACACCATCTTCTTTTTTTCTTGCTTCCTGCCATACCTCAAGATCTTTTTGGTTGGCCTGTCTGTATATTTTGAGTGCCGATTCTTCAGAAAACTTTTTCTTTTTCATCTGAATCTTTACTAATTCTCCCGTAAGGCTTACAACGCCTACATCGTGTCCCGGACTTGATTCTACTGTAACTACACTACCAATATGTAAAGGAATATTATTTACATTTTTATAAAACGATTTTCTGTCATTTTTAAATCTAACTTCTACAAAATCACACCTGTTTGGTGCCGGATTGTTGATGTTAGAAAGCCAGTCAAAAACACTTAATTTATAACTATTCCCGCAGGTATTTACATTTTCACAGCCATTTGCGGTTTTTTTAGGGCCGCAAGAATGTGCAGAATCGCCGGATGTTTTACATCCACAACTCATATTTACTATAATTTATAATCTGCAAATTTATGTATTTTTATCTTTATGCGATTCTAAAATACTTAAATAACCTGAATTCGGGAAAAAACATTTTCTTATTTTAGGTAAGAATGAATGTCACAGGCTGTATAAAGGCTGCTATAAGGAAATAAATGAACATAGATTTTTTTTAATTTAACATTCATTATCATTTTGCTTTCCTGTATTGTTTTTTTAGTATGCTGCGGTACAATGTTAAACATTTGTTTAAAATTAAACAATAAATGAGTTGTTGTTTTTCGGTATTCTTAAACCTTTAATAATGATTGTTTTGTCTTTTGTTTATTTCAAGGTGTTATTTTAAACATAGTTTTCTTTTAGGATAATGTTTAAAATATTGGCAAATATTAACAGACGTATTCAAAATAATTTTATATTTGGCTTATATAATAATAGTCTATGAAAAAAATATTAGTATCAACTGCTTTATTGGCGGGAGTTCTATCTTACGCAGGAGGCTTCAGAGTTTCCCTGCAAGGGGTAAAACAATTGGCAATGGCGCATACTAGTGCTCATGCCGAAGACGCGAGTGTGACATTTTTTAACCCTGCGGGTATGTCATTTATCCCTTCCAAACTGAGTGTAGTGGCAGGAGGATTTGCAGCAAGTAACAAGGTTACTTTTCAAAACTTCAATACTTTACAAAGTACAGAGACAGATAACCCTGTAGGAACTCCTTTCTATGCCGCGATTACTTATAGACCGATAGAAAAGCTTACCGTAGGTCTTAGTGTAACAACGCCTTTTGGAAGTACAATTAAGTGGCCGAATGACTGGGAAGGTAAAGAAATGGTTCAGAAATTAGAACTGAAAAGTTTCTACTTCCAACCCATGGTTTCTGTAAAACTAGCTCCATGGGTATCTTTTGGTGCCAGCTATATTTATGCAAAAGGAGTTGTAGATTGGGATAAAGCAGTAACACAATTTGGAGGGCAGGTAAATATCAATGATAAAAAAGCAAGCGGACACGGATATGGTTTCGGTTTCTACTTCAGACCTGATCCGAAATTAGATGTAAGTATTGCTTACCGTTCAGCAATAGATATGAAAGCTAAGAATGGTACAGCTACTTTCCAGTTCCCTTCTCAATCTATCTATAATCAGTTGAAACTAAATGCTGCCGGACAGGATGGGTTCTCTGCAACACTTCCGTTGGTGGAAGAATATACCATTGGTTTAACTTATAAAGTGACACCGAAATGGCAGGTTTCTGCAGACTTTAACTATCATGGATGGGAGAGATACAGCAAACTTACTTTAGATTTCGAGAATGCTCCTATTGGAAACAATCCATCGGATCCTACTATTCTTACCAATCCTAAGAATTTCAAAAACTCCAAAACTTTCAGATTGGGAACTCAGTATGCATTCACCAATATGATCTATGGACGTTTGGGAGCTTATTATGATGAAGCACCTTATACAACAGATAACTTTATTCCGGAGACACCTTCATATGATACTTATGTGGTTACCGGAGGGATAGGTATCAAGCTGAAACAATTCGGAGTGGATATTGCCGGAGGATATGCAATGCCTCAATACAGAAATGTAGATAATGCTAACTTAGGTTTCTACGGACAGTCAAAAGCAACAGCATTCTACTTAGGTCTAGGTTTATCTTATAATCCATTTTAATTTTAGAAGACTATGAAAAAAATTATAATATCGACAATTGCAGTTTCTGCACTTCTTTTTACAGTAAGCTGTAATACGGATTTCGATACGGATGTGAAAGATATCCAGGTAACAAAAGGAGATGCTGATTTTTCAAAATATATATCGTTAGGAAACTCTCTTACTTCAGGATATCGTGATGGTGCGCTGTATAGCAGTGGCCAGAATGAATCTTATCCAAGTATGATCGCTGCACAGATGAAACTTGCAGGGGGAGGAGACTTTAAACAACCTTTAATGCCTAATGACGTAGGTGGATTCAATAACCTTCCGGGATTTCCTGGAAAATTGACTCTTCAGGTTGTTAACGGATCTTTGGCTCCTGTACCAAGTGGGGCAGCAGCAGCACTAGATGTGCTATCCGGAGGAGGTACTTATAACAATATGGGGGTTCCGGGTGCGAAGTCATTCCACTTAGTTGCTCCTGGATATGGAAGTCAGGCAGGTCTTCTAACCGGTACGGCTAATCCTTATTTTGTAAGATTTGCTTCTTCTGCAACAACCAGTGTACTGGCTGATGCTATGGCTCAGAAAGCTACGTTTTTCTCTCTTTGGATAGGAAATAATGATGTATTGTCCTATGCTACCAACGGAGGAACAAACTCGCAGACTGTAGGAGGGGTTACAACATATTCGGTTGCAACAGTTCAGACAGGAAATACAAATCCTGCAACTTATAAATTAAATGATATCTCTGATCCTGCGCTTTTGGCCGGATCTATTAAGGCGGTTTTAGATGGTCTTAAAAGTGTAGGAACAACAAAAGGGGTTATTGCTAATATCCCTTCTGTTACTTCAGTTCCTTTCTTTACTACGGTGCCTTATAATCCTTTGACACCAGCTCTTTTAGGTTCAAATCTGACAACTCTTAATACAAGCTTGTATGGTCCTTTAAAGCAGGCTCTTACTGCTTTTGGAGCTGGGGATAGAATTAATTTACTTTCCGCTACAGGTCCAAATCCTGTTTTAATTAAAGATGTTGCTCTGACAGATCTTTCGGCTCAGCTTACCGCTGCTTTAACTCCTTCTTTGGGGCCACTGATGGCAGCTGCTTTTGGTCAGATCTTTGGTCAGGCAAGACAAGCGACAGCAGATGATTATATCTTGCTTACGACAAGTTCTGTGATTGGAAGTACTGCAGCAGGAGTTCCTGCTCCGGTAAATATTTATGGAATTTCTTATCCATTACAAAACCAACATGTATTAACGAAAACAGAAGCTGGCTACGTAAAAACTGCAACTACTGCATATAATGCTTCCATCAAATCACTTGCTGACTCCTATGGGCTTGCATTTGTAGATGCCAATACTAAAATGGTTGAACTGAATGCACAGTCAGGAATCTTATTTGACGGAGTGAAATATACTGCGAAATTTGTAACGGGAGGAGCTTTCTCTTTAGATGGAGTTCACCTGACAGGACGCGGATACGGTATTGTTGCTAATGAATTTATCAAGTCCATCAATGCTAAATACAAGTCTACACTTCCACAGGTAGATCCGAACAAATATTCAGGAGTTAAATTCCCTTAATAATTGATAAAATAAAAACTTAGAAACCACAGGAGTAAATCTTGTGGTTTTTTTTTAAATTTGCAAAATCTTTTAAAAAGTAAAAATGGCCGATCAGTTAAGTTATCTATTTTGTACAAGAACCAGCAGGGACTTGGCAGAGAAAATTGCCCAGAATTATGGGAAAGAATTAGGAAAAATCAACTTTCAGGAGTTCAGCGACGGGGAATTTGAACCTGTTTTGGACGAATCTGTAAGAGGAGGAAGAGTTTTCCTGATTGGATCTACATTCCCTCCTGCAGACAATCTTTTAGAGCTTCTTCTAATGATTGATGCAGCGAAAAGAGCTTCTGCAAAGAGCATTACCGTAGTAATTCCTTACTTCGGACTTGCCAGACAGGACAGAAAAGACAAACCAAGAGCGCCGATCGGTGCGAAGTTAGTTGCCAACCTTCTTACAGCAGCAGGAGCAACAAGAGTAATGACAATGGATCTTCACGCAGATCAGATTCAAGGGTTCTTCGAAATCCCGGTAGATCACCTGTATGCTTCTTCTATTTTCGTAGATTATATCAGATCTCTGAATCTTGATAATCTTACCATTGCTTCTCCGGATATGGGAGGTGCGAAAAGAGCTAAAAACTATGCGGGACACTTAGGTGCTGAAGTAGTAATTGCTTATAAGGAAAGAAAAAAGGCAAACGTTGTGGAAGAAATGTTCCTTATTGGTGATGTTACAGGTAAAAACGTAATCCTTATTGATGATATGATAGACACTGCAGGTACACTTTGTAAAGCAGCAGATATCCTAATTGAAAAAGGAGCGAAAACAGTAAGAGCTATGGCAACGCACGGAGTGCTTTCAGGTAAGGCTTACGATAATATTGAGAACTCAAAACTCTTGGAAGTTATTGTAACTGACTCAATTCCTGTTAAAAATAATTTGTCATCTAAAATAAAAGTGCTATCTTGCGCCCCGTTATTTGCAGATGTTATGACCATGGTTCATGAGCATAAATCAATTAGCAGTAAGTTTGTTATTTAATTGATTTTTAGCAATTTGCAAATTAAATAAGAATAATTTTTTAAATTTATTATAAATGAAATCTATTACAATTCAAGGTACAAAAAGAGAAAACGTGGGCAAAAAGTCTACAAAAGCTTTACGTGATGCTGAATTAGTTCCTTGTGTTGTTTATGGAGGTGAAGCTCCTTTAAACTTCTCTGCTGAAGAGAAAGCTTTTAAAGGATTAGTATACACTCCTGAAGCACACACGGTATCTATTGAGGTTGACGGAAAAACAATTCCAGCTGTTCTTCAGGACATTCAGTTTCACCCAATCACTGATAAAATTCTTCACGTAGACTTCTATCAACTATCTGACGATAAGCCAGTAGTTATGGAGGTTCCTGTAAGAATTACTGGACGTTCAAAAGGTGTTGTAGCTGGTGGTGTTTTACGTCAGTCTTTCAGAAAACTAAAAGTAAAAGCTATCCCTGCTAACCTACCTGACGAAATCGTTGTAGATGTTACTCCATTAAGAATTGGTAACAAACTTTACATCGGTGGTATCAAAACAGAAGGATATTCTTTCATGCACCCGGACAATGCAGTAGTAGTTGCTGTTAAGATGTCTAGAAATGCAATGAAAGGAGGTGCAGCAGCAATGGATGATGAAGATGAAGAAGAAGTTGCAACTGAAGAAGGTGCAGCTCCAGCAGAAGAAACTGCAGCAGAATAAGAATTGCTTATTTAAACAATATAAAACCTGTCAATGTATTGGCAGGTTTTTTATTTGCATTATTTGAGGAACAGGCACTCTTCTATAAAGTTTTTGCTTTATTGACTTTCTTCACCTTGAGCTATCGAATATTTCTATCAGCTGACAAGTATCAGGCTTTAACCCTATGCTTCCTTTCAGAAAAAAAGCCGTAAATTTGAAGAGTTCTAAATAAGAACGTTTTAATTTAAAAAATAAATAAATGTTTGACATTCAGGAAATAAGAAGCCAGTTTTCTATATTGGACAGAGAAGTGAACGGTAAGCCTTTGGTTTATCTGGATAATGCAGCTACATCTCAAAAACCAAATTCAGTTTTGGAAGTCTGTCATGCATATTATACAGAACTTAATGCCAATGTTCACAGAGGAATTCATACGCTAAGCCAGTTGGCAACAGAAGAAATGGAACTTTCAAGAAGAAAAATCCAGAAATTCATCAATGCTGAACATGATTTTGAAGTAATCTTTACAAAAGGAACAACAGAAGGGCTGAACCTTATCGCTTATATTTTAACACAGAAACTGCAGAAAGATGATGAAATTATCATTTCATATCTGGAACACCATTCTAATATTGTTCCATGGCAGATGCTTTGTGAAAGAACCGGAGCTAAACTTCGCGTCATTCCTATTGATGAAAACGGAATTCTTCAGATGGATCATTTTGACCAGTTTTTAAGCGAAAAAACAAAGGTTGTTTCTGTGAATCAGGTTTCCAATGCATTGGGAATTGTGAATCCTGTAGAAGAGATTATTGCAAAAACAAGAAAGAATACAGAAGCTTACATCGTTATTGACGGGGCTCAGTCTGCTCCGCATTTCAATATTGATGTTCAGAAGCTGGATTGTGACTTCTTTGTATTCTCAGGCCATAAAATGTATGCTCCTATGGGAACAGGGATTTTATATGGTAAACGAGAAATATTAGAAGCATTGCCACCGTTTCACGGAGGAGGAGAGATGATTGCAACATGTTCTTTCGAAGGAACTACGTATGCCGGTCTTCCGTTTAAATATGAAGCGGGAACACCTAATGTAGGTGGAAATATCGCTTTAGGAGCTGCTGTTGATTTTATGAACAGAATAGGTCATGCCAATATTCAGAATCATGAAAATGCTTTATTGGACTATGCTCAAAGACAGCTTTTAGAAATAGAAGGAATTAAGATCTATGGAGAAAAAGCAAAGAGAACCGGGGTTGTTTCCTTTAATCTGGAAGGAGTGGGTATAGCCTCTGATGTAGGAATGATCCTTGATAAAATGGGAATTGCTGTAAGAACAGGCCACCACTGTACACAACCGATCATGAACTTCTTTAATATTGCCGGAACGGTAAGAGCAAGTTTTGCGGTGTATAATACTTTTGAAGAAATTGATATCCTGGTAGAAGGAGTTAAAAAAGCACAAAGAATGTTGAGCTAATCAATACGATATTCTTTATGATATAAATTAAAAAGCAGCTTAATAGCTGCTTTTTTTATTAGTCTATTGGAACACAATAGCATCGGCCGTCAATAATAACCTGGTAATATCCGATGGCGCATTCAAGGCAGATTTCTCCTCCCGCTATAATGCTTTTCATTCTTTCTTTGTTTAGTTTTTTCATAGGATGTGATTTAAAGTTTAAGCATAAAGGTATAAATTATAGATAAAATTCAAATGTATGTAATGTATTTATTTTGTGTATAGTTATGTTTTATGAAATATAATTCATTAATTTTATATAAACATCAAATATTTTATTATGAAAAAGCTATTTATTCTATTTTTATCCATTTGTGGTTTATGTAATGCACAGATTTTTTCTGAAAACTTCAATGGTAATGCTTTGCCGACCGGGTGGACGGTAGAGAATCCGGATAACTCTTTTAACTGGAACGTGGGTTCACAGAATGGTTTCGCAGGCTTTCCCGATGGGGCAGCTTTTTTTGATGATGATGATGCAGGGCCAACCGGAATTAATACGAATGCCAGACTGATTTCTCCTGTAATTAACCTTACCGGAGTAGTAAATCCAAAGCTGTCGTTTAATTATGCCAATATGATTGATAATCTGGATTCTACTTTAAAAGTTGAAGTTTTCAATGGAACTTCCTGGGTTCAGGTTTTTACTTTTTCAGGAGATGCAGGAGTGTGGGATCTTGATTTTAACACCTTTACATTTGTAGTAACAAGTTATGATACTGCTGCAAATATAGACCTGACACCCTATGCTAACGCGGCTTTTAAACTCAGATTTGTTTATGATGATGCCGGAGACTATTCTTACGGTGTTGTCGTAGATAATGTGATGATTACAAGTGGAGTTTTGGCAACTTCTGAGGTTTCATATGTTGATCATATAGACGTATATCCAAATCCCGTTAAGGGAAATCTTTATATTAAACAAAACTCTCGAAATAAGGTTGAAAAGATTTCTGTGATTGATCAGTCAGGGAAGCTGGTGAGGACATTTAGTAAAGGATCAGATTCTTATGATGTGTCAGATCTGCCAAAAGGAGTCTATATTATAATGATCATTAATCATGACGGAAAAATTGTTAAGAAGAAAATAATGAAGGAATAATCATTGGAAAAAGGAACAAAAAAACCTTATAGAACATTCTGTAAGGTTTTTTTTGTATTTCAAAAAGAAATAATTTTATAAATTCGGCTTCCAGTCAACCACTGCTCTGATAAATGCTTCTGCATTTTCAACAGGGACATTAGGTAAAATTCCGTGACCTAAGTTGGCGATATATCTGTCTTTTCCAAAACGGTTAATCATTTCGTTCACCATTTTCTTGATCGTTTCAGGTGTTGAGTGAAGTCTGGCAGGATCAAAGTTTCCTTGTAGCGTCATTGTGTGATTGGTCAGTGTTCTTGCGAATTCAGGCTTAATAGTCCAGTCTACCCCAAGAGCAGAAGCTTTAGACATTGTCATATCTTCCAGTGCAAACCAACATCCTTTTCCAAAGACAACAACGTGAGTAAGCGGACTTAATGCTTCAACAATCTGATTAATATACTGCCATGAGAATTCCTGATAATCTGTAGGAGAAAGCATTCCTCCCCATGAATCGAAAACCTGTACTGCAGAAACTCCTTTTTCTACTTTTCTCTTCAAATAAGCAATAGTAGTATCTGTAATTTTTTGCAATAATAAATGAGCTGCTTCAGGTTGTTGGAAACAGAAAGATTTCGCAATATCAAAAGCTTTACTTCCTTTTCCTTCTACACAATAGCAAAGGATAGTCCATGGAGAACCGGCAAAACCGATCAATGGAATGTCATTGTCCAGTTTCTGTAGCGTAAGCTCAATAGCATCAAAAACGTAGCCTAAAGTATCATTCACGTCCGGAGTTTCAATATTCTGAACCTGTTCCATTGTTCTGATAGGAGTATCCAGCCAAGGGCCAACGGATTCTTTCATCTTGAAATCAATTCCCATTGCCTGTGGCACTACCAGGATATCAGAAAACAGAATCGCAGCATCCAAAGGAAATCTGCGGATAGGCTGTAGAGTGATCTCAGCAGCAAGCTCAGGAGTCTGACATCTTGTAAAGAAATCATATTGGTCTCTCAAGGCAATGAATTCCGGCAGATATCTTCCAGCCTGCCTCATCATCCAGACAGGAGGTCTTTCAACGGTTTCTCCGCGAAGTGCTTTTAAATATAGGTCGTTCTTTATCATAATCAATTTTAACTAATATTACCGGCAATATTTCGGTAACAGATATTCTAAATTCTACTTCTGATTTCTTTTCTGATCAATGCAAAGATGGAGGTCAGTGTATTTTCTTCAGAAGTGAAAATTTCTTCCTGCGTATAATTTCTCAGCTCACCGGAAGTGGTTTCGCCAATGGAAAAAAGTTTCATCCCTTCCAGAGAATTTCGCCTTGCAAAACTACGAACTCCGCTCGGACTAAAAAATACTGCAGCATGATATTTTTCATTTATTAAAGGATGAGTTTCCTCAGTATTGTATATCGTAACTTTTTTGTACTTAATGTTTTGTAAAGGAAGTTCCTGATCCAGAACATTGATGGCAAGATTGCCACAGAAGTGAAGAAACTGCTCGTGCTGGCATTTCCCGATAATAAACCTGGAAAGAGTCTCGGCATTTTTCAACACCTTAAAGGTTCCGAAGCCATGTTTTCTTAATTCCCTCTTCGTTTTTTCGCCCACACAATAGATCTTGTTGTAGTTTTTTGCCGTAAAATTCTCATTGGGCTTAAATCTGTTTTTGAAAAATGAGATCACTCCATTCACGCTGGTGAAAATCAGAGAATAATTTTTCAGATCAAAAGGACTGATCATAATAGGCTTTGTCTTAATTACCTCAACACAGTCGACCGAAATATCCTCTCCTAATTCTTTGGATATAATCGTTGGGTCTATATTTTTGGTAAATAAGATTTTCATGTCTGTAAAATTAAGAAGATGAAAAGAGCTGCGGAAGGAATTTATAATCTGAAATATCAGATCTGGCTTTTGATTTCTGCCATTAATTCTTTTCCTCCGTTTTCAAGAACCACTTTTGCGAACTTTTCTCCAAAATTTTCTTCCGGAGTATACACGAAGTTTTCATCCACAGCAATGCAGTTTTTCCCGTCTAAAGAGCAAAGTGCTGCTTTGAAACGGATCTGGTCGCCAATGATTTCTGCAAATGCTCCGATAGGCGCAGTACAGCCTCCTTCTAAAGTACTCAGGAAATTTCTTTCAATTTCTACACAGATCTGAGTCTGCTCGTGGTTGATCTGGCTTACAATTTCGTTGATCTCCGGTTTGTCAGTATGTCCGGCTACGGAAATTACTCCTTGGGATGGAGCGCAAATCATTAATGGAAGCATTTCATAATCAATTTCCATTTTCATTCTTTTGATACCTGCCAAAGATAGAATGGTGGCATCAAAATCTCCATCTTCCAGTTTTTGAAGTCTGGTTTGAATATTCCCACGGATATCCGAAAAATCAGTAGTCGGATAATTTCTCAGCCAGAAAGCTCTTCTTCTTAAACTGCTGGTGGCAAGCTTAAGCTCATGGAACTCTTTGTTTCTTGCTGATTTCTTTCTGATTAGAATGTCCTGTGGATAATCTCTTTCCAGATAAGCAATCATCTCAATATTCTGAGGCAATTGAGTAGGAACGTCTTTTAAAGAATGTACGGCAATATCAATCTCGTCATTCAATAAGGCAACATCAAGGTCTCTTGTGAAAACCCCGGTGATTCCTAAAGAATAGAGTGGCTGATTAAGGTTCTTATCGCCAGAAGAAACGATAGGAACAATTTCCGTTAAATAATTGTTGTTCTGAAGGTGCCTCGCAACCTCTCTAGCCTGCCAAAGTGCAAGTGCGGAATTTCTCGTTCCGATTCTAATGCTTTTCATTGAATTCGTTGTTTGGTTGTTCAACTAATATTTCGTGCATTAATTTACTAATTTCTTCGGCTTTTAAAGGATTGTCGATGATATATTTTGCAAAACGGTTGGTGATTTTCTGGATCATTTTGTCAGAAAGTTCCATGTCCGTGATGTTTATGTATTTATTCTTTCTGTAAAAATTATGCATTTCGTTGCGTTCCATATTCTTTAGAACCGCTTTGAAGTGATGAATATTGGGTGCCAGCTTTCTCTTTTTCTCCCATTCAATAAAGTCTTTCATCAGTTCCTTAATGATTTTTTCAGCTTTCGGAATTTCTCTTTCCCGCTGTTGAATCGTTTCCTGGATCTGTTTTGAAAGCTCATCCACATCAATCAGAGTTACATTTTCATTTTCGGTAACATTCTTTTCAACGTTATGAGGGATCGAAAGATCAATCACCAGTGTTTCTTTTCCGTTCGGGAAATGAGACTGGTTGATAATAGGATGCTTGGCTCCTGTTGCTACAATAAGGATATCGGTGTTTTTTAATTCCTTGTCAAAATCAGAATAATCAACGTGAGGAATATTATATTTCTGGGAAATCTTTTCAGCTTTCTCCTGAGTTCTGTTGGCAATTTTAATTTTCGGCTGAAAGACATGTTTTACCAGATTTTCAACGGTATTCTGCCCAATCTCACCTACCCCGAGAAGAAGGATGTTTTTTTCTGCAATCCTTTTCTGGCTGTTTAAAATATAATGAACCGCTGCATAAGAAACAGAAGCCGCTCCATTGGAAATGCCGGTTTCATTTTTTATTCTTTTCGAAATCTGAATAGCTGCATTGATTGCTCTTTCCAGGTAAGGATTAGAATTTTGTCTCTCTTTTTTGAAACGGTTGTATGCTTTTTTGATCTGTCCGATGATTTCAAAATCTCCGATAATCTGACTTTCAAGACCCGCAGCTACTCTGAAAAGGTGAATAAGAGCTTCCTCTTTGGTAAGAATATTGGCAAACTGAAGAAAATCCGTAAGATGTACTCCGATGGTTTTACAATACTCCTCAGCCACTAAAAGGTAATTGGGGGAAGTGGTATAGATTTCGGTCCTGTTACAGGTGGAAACCACAAATGCATCACCAAGATCTTCCTGATGGACTCTGGAAACAAAGTTTTTGATGTTCTCATCAAAGAATGCAAACTTTCCTCTCGTTTCTACGTCGGCTTTCTCGTAGCTTATTGAAAGCACGGCAAAATTTGACGTTCGATGAATGTTGGAATACTGTAACATAAGCAGTCGCAAATTTACGATTTTTTTAATTAACCATTCTCTGAAAGTGTATATGATAATTATCGTAAAAAACTATAAAAGCAGAAGGAAAGAAGTTTATGGAAGAAATGCTAAACGGTAAAATGACAAAATTGTCTTGTAAGCAAAGCTTGAATTATTTTTCGTTTGAATTTTTTCGCTTTAATCCCATCAGAATCCTCTGCTTTCTTAGCTTTTTTGCCCTTTTGGGATTTCGCTTTTCAACCCTTTTAACACCCCTTGAATTTTAGTTGAAATCAAACTCTGTAAATGTCTAAATTGAAAGTTAATAAAGAATTATAAATTTTAATAAAATTTTAACCAAATTAAGTTGGTGGGAAATTTCTTTAGTAGTCTTAAATTTATATCTTTGTAAACTTAAAATCAGAAGAAAAATATGAGTTTATTTGATATGTTTACGCAAGAAATTGCGATAGACCTGGGAACGGCTAATACCCTAATTATCCATAATAATAAAATTGTTATAGATCAACCGTCAATTGTTGCAATTGAACGTTCTACGGGTAAACCCATTGCTGTAGGGGAACAGGCTAAGCATATGCAAGGTAAAACTCACGAGGATATCAAGACAATCCGTCCTTTGAAGGATGGAGTTATTGCTGATTTTCACGCTTCTGAACATATGATCAAGGAATTCATCAAGAAAATTCCTGGAATCAAAGGTAAATTCATACAGCCTGCATTACGAATTGTAATCTGTATCCCTTCTGGTATCACTGAAGTTGAAAAAAGAGCGGTAAGAGACTCTGCTCAGAAAGTAAACGCAAAAGAAGTACGATTGATCTATGAACCAATGGCAGCTGCAATAGGAGTTGGGATTGACGTACAAAAGCCTGAAGGAAATATGATCATCGATATAGGTGGTGGTACTACGGAAATTGCTGTAGTAGCTTTAGGAGGAATCGTATGTGATAAATCTGTGAAGATTGCCGGGGATGTATTTACCAACGATATTGCTTATTACTTAAGAACTCACCATAACCTTTATATCGGAGAAAGAACAGCTGAAAGAATCAAAATTGAAGTAGGTTCTGCAGTAGAAGATCTTGATGTAGATATCGAGGACATCCCGGTACAGGGTAGAGACCTTATCACCGGTAAGCCTAAAGAAATTATGGTTGGATACAAAGAGATTGCACGTGCATTAGACAAATCGATCATCAGAATCGAGGATGCCGTAATGGAAACACTTTCTCTTACTCCACCGGAATTGGCAGCTGATATTTACAAAACAGGTATTTATCTTGCCGGAGGAGGAGCGCTATTAAGAGGTCTTGCGGACAGAATTCACAAAAAAACAGGCCTTCCTGTATTTGTTGCTGAAGATCCGTTGAGAGCTGTAGTTCGCGGAACAGGGATTGCCCTTAAGAATATGGATAAGTTCAATTTCTTAATTAAATAATTTTAACTTTTTACGACTTTATATCTGAATGGGATTTTTGCTGAGATTATTTTCGAAGAATACTCTTTTCGTCTTCTTTATATTCCTGCAAATTATTGCTCTGGTTTTGATATTCTCTAGAAATGCCATGCAGAGATCCTGGATTGCAGGCCAAACGGCTGCTTTCAATTCCTGGGTTTCCGGATATATTGATGAAGGAGTTTCTTATCTGAAGCTAAAACAGATCAATGAAGATCTTGTGGTTCAGAATAAAGCCCTTATGACTGAGCTCTATGGAAAAGACGGAGAGAAAAATCCTGTTTTCAAAAGAGTTCATGATACCATTGGTGGAGGGCAGATCTATACTTTTGTTGATGGTGAAATTGTTTTCAACAGTATCAACAGAAGAAATAACTATTTTACCATTAACCGTGGCCGAAGAGACGGTGTCTTCCCTCAAATGGGGGTAATGGCGCCGAGAGGGATTGCGGGAATTGTAATCAATTCTACAGATAGTTATGCATTAGTTCAATCGGTGTTAAGTGTCAACAAGATCAGAATTAATGCAGCACTTAAAAACTCAGGATATTTTGGTACCTTAACGTGGAATGGAGATAACTCAAGAGTCATGCACCTTGCGGATATCCCTAAATATGTTGCCTTAAAAGTAGGGGATACTGTCGTTACAGATGGTAAATCTGCTATTTTTCCTAAGGGCGTAACCATTGGTACTATTGCAGGATATTCTGTAGATAATAAAACCGGCTTCTGGGATATTTCCGTAGAGCTGAGTGAGAAAATGGGAGCATTGAATAAAGTGTATGTAGTGAAGAATCTTAAGAAAGCAGAAGTGCAGAAGATTCAGGACACTATGCAGGCTGTAATAAAAAAAGAAAATGATTAGCAGAACTTTATTTACCGATATATTGATCATGATCTTTCTTGTTGCATTACAAATTTTTGTATTGAACAGGATTACGCTTTTCGGAAAATATACTCCGGTATTATATCCTGTGTTTGTCATGTTTTATCCATTTTTCAGAAATAAATTTCAGTTCCTGGCATTGAGCTTTTTAATAGGACTATCTATTGATGGTTTTCTTAATACATGGGGAATTAATGCGTTTGCAACAACGCTGATTGCCTATTTCAGAACGTTGATCTTTAGAACTTCTACGGATACTTCTACGGATTTTTTCTCTTTTCAGTCCCTTCAATGGGCGCAGTTTTTGCTGTTTTTATTTTCAAGTATTTTCCTGCATCAACTTTTATTACAGTATATTGAGTTCTTTAAGTTTAGCAGGTTTTTTGAAATATTATTTAATGTGTTGGTGACAAGTGTAATTTCATTTATCTTTATAGTCATTTACGCATTAATATTTAAAATCAAACAAAAAGTTTGAACACACGTTATTTAAAAATCTTTTCGATCCTCGTTATCATCGCACTTATTTTTGTGGTGAGGCTTGCGTATTTGCAATTGTTTACAGACCGTTATGCATTGAATGCTGCGAATACATCCATTAAAACAGAATATGTTATTCCACAGCGTGGAGTTATTTTTGATAGAAATGGTAAAATCATGGTAGGCAATCAGCCTGCTTATGAAATTTCATTTACTCAGGCTTTGATGAAACCTGATTTTGATACACTGGCTTTTTGTAGTTTGATGAAAATTACAAAACAGGATTTTATCAATAGAGTCAATATTATCAAAAAGGAGAAATATTATTCGAAGCTGACCCCAATGACTTTCATTAAAGACCTCAGCAGGGAAGATATTGCAAGAGTTCAGGAAATTATTTTTAAATACCCCGCATTCAATATAGTATCAAGACCTCAGCGTCAGTATGAAGTCTCCACATCCGGAAACCTTCTGGGATACACCAGTGAGGTGAACGAAAGAGATATTAAAAAAGATTCTGTCTATTATTTACCAGGAGATTTTATCGGGAAAACAGGAGTTGAAAAATCCTACGAAAAAGAACTTAGAGGAGTAAAAGGGATAAAATATATTCAAAAAGATATCAGGCTCAGAAATATCGGTTCCTATAAAAACGGATCTTTAGATAAAGATGTGATTACAGGTAAAGATATTACCTTAACCATTGATTATGATCTTCAGAGAACAGCTGAGGAAATGATGGTCAACAAACATGGTGCTATTGTAGCTTTAGATCCTAATAATGGGGAAGTATTAGTGGCGGCAACAGGACCGGACATTGATCCGAACCTTTTCACCGGACCTTATAAATCAAAAAATTTATATGCCCTTTCAAAAGATACTCTCTACGAGAATAAACCTACTTTTGACCGTTCTTTACAGGCAGGATATCCTCCGGGATCAACTTTCAAATTGCTGACAGCACTCGCGGCCATGCAAATGGGAGTAATGGATGAAAAAACAATCTTCCCTTGTGGAGGAGGATTCTTCTATAAAGGAAAAAGAATTAAAGGACATGGTGGAGCTGATCCGTTAATTCCTTCTATTCAGGTTTCCAGTAACTGTTTCTTTACCTATGCATTTATTGCCATCATCAAAAAATACCCGGGGAATCCTTCTAAAGGGGTTGATGAATGGAAAAAAATCATGAGTAGTTTTGGGGTGGGTGAGTTTTTAAATAATGATTTTGCTGTTGGAGCAAAAGGAAGAATCCCTTCCGGAGATTTTTACGAAAAAAGATTTAAAGCCATCATGAAGGCAAGTGGCTCCCAGAGAAAGGATTTTACCAACTGGGACGAGATGTCAACCGGTGCTATTTATAATGGAATGGGGCAGGGTGATGTTTTGGTAACGCCTATTCAGTTAGCGAACTACGTAGCTGCTATCGCGAATAAAGGATGGTATTATACGCCTCATATCGTAAAGGCTATTGATGGAAAACCCAATCCTGATCAAAGATTCAAGGTTAAACATAAAACGTTAGTAGATCCAAAGCATTTCGAACCTGTTTTAAAAGGGATGGAAGCTGTGGTTTTGAGAGGAACGGCAAGAGGATTGAAATCCAATGACTTTACCCAATTGGCTAAAACAGGTACAGCACAGGTTCCGCAAGGAAAGGATAATTCTATCTTTGTATTGATTGCTCCTGCTGATAAACCAAAAATTGTAGTAGTAGCAGTAATGGAACATGCTGGATTTGGTGCTACGTGGGCTGGACCGGCTTGTACAGTGATTGCTGAAAAATATATTACAGGTGATCTGAAAAGAGAAAATCTTTATAAAAAAATGATTACCTCGAGTTTCATGCCTGAATATAAAAGGCAATGGATTGCTGATTTGAAGCGTAAAGGTTTGTATGTGGATCCTAAACCTGATTCCATTAAACAGAAAAAAATTAAGGATAGTCTGGAGTTGGTAAAGCAACAAAAAGCTAAACTGCAAAAGAAAATAGAAGAGGAAGCTAAAAAAAATAACACTGCTAAAAAACCTGTGAAGCAATGAAATGGACAGAAGGAATAGATAAACTGGGCCTTGGGCTGTATTTCCTGCTTTGCATTTTTGCGATTGCAAACATCTACAGTGTGGACCAGAAACTAGGAGAAAAGCAATTGGTTTTTTTCTGTATTTCTGTATTTGTGGGGCTTATTATATTCGTTGGGAGAAGCAAATTCTTTGAGAATATGGCCGGGATTATTTACATTGGAGGAGTTTTGTTATTGATAGGGCTTTTCCCGTTTGGTAAAGAAATTCTGGGACAAAAGAACTGGTATAAGTTTGGAAGTTTCACCATGCAGCCCGTGGAGTTTGCAAAAATTGGAACTGCTTTGATGCTGGCTAATTTTGTTTCAAGCCCGGATTTTAATATTAAAAATAAAAAATCTATCTGGACTGCCCTTGCTATTATAGGTATTCCTGCAGCCGTCGTTCTGGCGATTCCTGATGTGGGTTCTATGCTCGTATTTATAGCGTTTTTTATTGCTTTGTACAGAGAAGGACTGAGTGGTCTTTTATTTGGTATTGGATTTATTTTCGCCGGAGTTTTTTTGATCGCATTAGCGGTTCCTCCCGTTTATGTTGCGATCGCTGTTTTAGTGATTGCTGGTGTTCTGATTGCTATGAATTATCATAGAATGTCATGGGACGTTATTTCTATTTCGGGAATTACCGGTTCCATTCTTTTATTGTGCGGCCTGGCTTTCGGGTCTCCTTATATTTTAGAAAAACTTCCTAAACACCAAAGAGAAAGAATTGAGGTTCTTTACAAAGGTGAAAAGGCATTTAGAGATACTTCAGGATACAATCTGTTATATTCCAAAACGGCTATCGGATCCGGTGGCCTTTGGGGAAAAGGATACCGTGAAGGATCTGTTACCCAGGGGAAATTTGTGCCTGAGCAGGAAACGGATTATATCTTTTGTACAGTAGGAGAAGAATGGGGCTTTTTAGGAAGTGCGATTCTTATTTTATGCTACATGGTCTATATTGGAAGGATATATTATCTGGCAGAGAAACAGAAATCTACTTTTAACCGTGTATTCGGGTATTGCTTTGCCTCGATTCTGCTGATGCACTTTTCGATCAATTTAGGGATGGTTATGGGGCTTTTCCCAACAGTTGGGATTCCTCTCCCGTATTTCAGTTATGGTGGAAGTTCTTTACTGGCCTTCTCCATGATGACATTTATTTTCTTTAAACTTAATTATTCGGATAAGAATAGCCTGGTGTAATATCTTTTAAGCGAAAATATAAAATCGCAAAAAGGTAATACTTCTTCTTTACACATCTGCAGATTGTGGAGTATATTGTCGTTCTATAAATCATAAAAAATGAAAGATGCTTATATCCTGGATCAGGATTTTGAAAATATTGATCTTACCCAATTACAAAAAGGAGAATATGAAAACTGTACATTCAGAAACTGTAATTTTGAATACGGAAATCTATCCGGTTTCAGTTTTACAGACTGTGAATTTACAGCCTGTAATCTAAGTATGACAAAGCTTATCAAAACAGCCTTCCATGAGGTAGTTTTCAAAGAATGTAAAATGTTTGGACTTCAGTTTAATGATTGTAATGCCTTTGGATTATCTTTCACGTTTGACGGAAGTGCTTTAAATAACTCCGTTTTTTATCAGACTTCCATTAAGAAGACTGTCTTTAAAAATACCAAATTAATAGAGGTGGATTTTACTGAATGTGATCTGTCAAATGCCGTCTTCACTCACTGCGATTTGTCGGGCGCTGTTTTTGATAGTACAAACCTTGAAAAAGCAGATTTCCGCACATCAGTTAACTATTCAATAGATCCGGCTTTAAACAGGCTTAAAAAGGCTAAATTTTCGCTTTCTGAAATCTATGGACTGCTCTATAAACTGGATATTGAAATTGATAAGAATGGCTGATACCGGCAATTGTGGAATAACCAATCTAAAATAAATAGAAATTAATTCAGCAGGAGTGGGCTTTAGCCAAAACTTAATGTAAACAGCACATATAAAAAAGCCATCAGATTTCTGATGGCTTCATTATTTAAATCAATTATTTATAAAATTAAAAATTTGCTGGTGTAGCTGGAGTAGTCGCTGCTAAGTTGTTATAATTTTCTCCTTCTTCATTAATCACTCTCTTAGCAAATCTGAACTTAGGCCCCCAATAAGAATCATTCAGTGAAGAAATCATTACTCCTTTTGATGTTGCTGCGTGGATAAATTTAATCTCACCCTCTTCAGAAACACTCTCTACAATACCTACGTGAGAAATTCTTCTTCCATGAGAGAAGAAAATCAAATCTCCCTTCTGTAATTCTCCTTTTTCTACTCTTTCACCTTCCTGAGCCTGAGATGCTGCTACTCTTGGTAAGCTAAGCCCTGCTGCTGCTCCGAATACAGAAAGAACAAAAGCTGAACAATCGATACCGTTTCTGGTTGTCCCTCCGTATCTGTAAGGAGTCCCAAGATATGTTTCAGCTTCTTCAAGGATACCGTCAATGGTTTTATTATGTTTGATTGCTTTTGCAATCTCAGAATTCTTAACTGCTTTTTTAGCACTAGCGATAGATGCTGCCTTTTCAGCAAGGAAAGAGTCGATAAGTCTTTGCTTATCCTGCTCTATTTTTTTGTTATCTATAGAAGCTAGTTTGGCATCTGTTTTGTATTCTTTTGTGTAAGTTGCTGGTTTTGAAACCACATAATTTGTAGCACACGATTGCAATGAAACTGTAGTAACTAAAGCAACTAAATAAAACAAAACTCTTTTCTTCATATATATTTGATTATCCGTGTTAAAAAGGAATATTTATTTTCAAAAGCAATACAAAAGTAGAGATTCCGAGCAAAAGACCCCTGATATGATAATTGTCAGGATCTTATTTTAACACATTTTAACATATTGTTTACATATGTTAAAGAAAAATAAACCGCAACGGCCTATTTTTGGTAAGTGTGCGGTTTTTTTTATTAAGATTCTTTAACAAACTCTGTCGATTTTCTTCTATATATCAGGTTCTGTGATTTAAAACTCTAATTTTCAGGGCTGTTAATAAAACAAAAAAATTCCCCGGAAAACCGAGGAATTTAAACTAATATGGAACTTTACAGGACGTTATTTTGTAAACAACATTTCTCTGTATTTTGTCATCGGCCAAAGCTCGTCGTCTACCATCATTTCCAATGCATCAGAAGCTTCTCTGATTGGATCAAATAATGGCTTTACTTTATTACAATAGCTTTCTGCCTGTTTTTGGCTGTCTGATGTACTTTTTGCAGTTTCTCTGGCTTTCAGAAGATCTTCAACACCAAGCTTAATTTTAGAAACATTTTCAGAAATGCTTGTAATTAAACTCATTTGTTCTTTTGCTAAAGTTTTGAATTCTTTGTCACCAAAGATTTCTTTAAGACCTTTTACGTTTTCAATTAATCTGTTCTGATAGTTTAGTGCAGAAGGAATAATGTGGTTTCTTGCGATATCACCTAAAACTCTTGCCTCAATATCAATAACAGTAGAGTATTTCTCTAATTTAATTTCGTTTCTTGCTTCAACTTCTCTGTGGTTAAAGATTCCCATCTCTTCATATAGATCTAAGAATTTCTTGTCCATTTCCTGCTTTAAAGCTTCAGGAGTTGTTTTAAGGTTATTTAATCCTCTTTTCTTAGCTTCTTTTGCCCAGTCATCAGAATATCCGTCACCTTCAAACATAATGTTTTTACACTGCTTGATGTATTCTCTCAATACATTGAAGATGGCTTCATCTTTCTTAAGACCTGTTTCAATTAAAGCATCAACTTCTTTCTTGAAATCATTTAACTGTTTTGCCGCAATGGTGTTCATTACCGTCATAGACTCTGCGCAGTTTGCAGAAGAACCTACCGCTCTGATTTCAAATTTATTTCCTGTAAATGCAAATGGAGAAGTTCTGTTTCTGTCTGTATTATCTAACAGGATTTCAGGAATTTTTCCAACTACATTTAATTTTAATTCTGTTTTCTCTTCCGGAGATAGTTTTCCGTTAGTTACTTTTTCAAGTTCTTCCAATACGCTGAACAACTGACTTCCGATGAATACGGAAATAATTGCCGGCGGAGCTTCGTTAGCCCCAAGTCTGTGGTCATTGCTTGCAGAAGCGATACTTGCTCTTAAAAGGTCTGCATATTCATGAACTGCTTTGATTGTGTTAACAAAGAAGGTTAAGAACTGTAAGTTTTTCTTTGGATTTTTTCCTGGGCTTAACAGGTTTTCTCCCGTATCTGTTGCTAAAGACCAGTTGTTGTGTTTTCCACTTCCGTTTACTCCTGCGAATGGTTTTTCGTGGAAAAGGATGTGGAAGTGGTGTTTGTGAGCTACTCTTGCCATGATGTCCATCAACAAAGAGTTGTGGTCTACAGCAACGTTTACTTCTTCAAACATTGGAGCAAGCTCAAACTGGTTAGGGGCTACCTCGTTGTGTCTTGTTGTAGCAGGAATACCTAATTTCATACACTCGATTTCCAGCTCTTTCATGAAGTTCATTACTCTTGTAGGGATAGAACCGAAATAGTGGTCATCCAGCTGCTGTCCTTTTGCCGGAGAATGTCCTAACAATGTCTTACCTGTTAATACAAGATCCGGACGTGATTGGTATAATGCTGAATCAACAAGGAAATATTCCTGCTCCCAACCCAAAGTAGGCGTTACCTTCGTTACATTTTTATCAAAATACTGCATTACGTTCGTTGCAGCTTCATCCACAGCGTTCAAAGCTCTCAAAAGAGGTGCTTTATAATCTAATGTTTCTCCTGTATAAGAAATGAAGATTGAAGGGATACATAATGTAGTTCCCATAATGAATGCCGGAGATGTAGGATCCCAAGCTGTATAACCTCTTGCTTCAAAAGTATTTCTGATACCTCCGTTAGGGAAAGACGATGCGTCAGGCTCCTGTTGGATAAGCATGTTTCCACTGAATCTTTCAATAGCTCTGCCTCCTTCAATTGGAGTGAAGAAAGAATCGTGCTTTTCTGCAGTAGTACCTGTTAAAGGCTGGAACCAGTGAGTATAGTGGGTTACCCCTTTGCTCATTGCCCAGTCTTTCATTGCTACAGCTACCTGGTCTGCAATATGTCTCTGGATCTTAGTTCCTTTTTTAATCGCATCCATGATAGAACCGAATGCTTCTTTCGTTAAATATTCTCTCATTGTTTCTTCTGAGAAAACATTTTTACAGAATAGCTCTGATAATTTCGCAGGGATCTCAACAGAGTTGTCTTTTCTGAAATCCTTAAATGGAAGGGTTTCTAATGCTTTGAATCTTAAGGTTGACATAATTGGGTTGATTTTTTACAGGGCAAATTTACAAAAAAAATGAATCAAAAATATTTTAACCCTAAAAATTTTAGGGGTCTTTTGAAAATTTATACAATTTAAACGATTGTTTGGTGTTTTTTAATAGGGTGTTTTATGTTTCCTGTTCAAAAACAATTGTAAATAAGAATGCCAGTTGCCTAAGCAGTGCAAAAAAGATTGTATTTGCTGCCTTCCTGTATATATATCGAATTAAATTTACAATTATTTACACTAATTCTTGAGATTTTTCCTGAAAATAAATAAAAAGATCGGCAGAAAAATAAAAAATGAATAGAGAAAAGGCTTAAAATAATCCATGTCATAAATATCAAATGCATAAAATAAGATGTGAGTTGCAAAAGTTATCAAGAGATAAGGGAGTATTTTTTTAGAAGAAATAACTGCATTTATAAAAAACATGACCAGCATCTGAAGGAGGATTACAAGAGGGAACTTATCAAATAATCCATATATTCCGGCAAAAGGAGAAATCAGAATTGATTTAACAATTTGAGTAAAATCAGGTGTTTCATCCAGCTGAAACAAAAAAAACAAAGCTCTGATAGGAAAGTATATAAAGATATGACAAATCCATATTTTCCAAAAAAGAGAAATTCTATTTAATTTACTTTTCATAAGGTTTAATAATTTTTACAATTTCATTATTTACAGTTCCATCTGAATGTAATTTGCCTTTAAATCCATACCACTTTGGTTTATGCTTTGATAAATATAGCATTAATAATGGTAAATCTATCCTGAATTGTGAATCTGTTACTTTAGCATTAGGCGTAAAATCATCAAATGCCGGAACAATGTCGTTAAACCAACTAATTGCCTGAGCTCCGGCTCCATGCCATCCGCCGAAAGGGTCTTTGTCTGCCATATTCTGGAATCTGGATATCGTTGATGAACCCGTTTTTCCATAAATGGGCGGGGCTACAACCCCTTGTTCATGTTGGATAAATTCTTTATCCCAGGTATAGGCCGCGTCTCCTTTTAAAGGAGTTTTAGCATATTGTCCATACATCAGCTCATGAAATTTGGTTATGGCAAAATCACAAATACCTAAATTTAATTCATTGAGAATCGTTTCGACATCATTGGCTAAAAAGCTATTTCCTCCTTCCAGTGAGTTCGATAATGCTTTTACCAGTCCTTTAGCTCCTTTGCACCACTTTACTTCATGCCCGAAACGGTTCTTAATATTCCAGTCTACACCCTCGTAAAAATCATAAATTTGTTTAAATGGAGCAAGTCTTCCAGGTATTTTGTGCTCAATAATATAAGAATAAGCTCTTCTCCAGGTATCATTATTTTCTGCCCTGTCTTTTGTCAGCCATGAACCATCCTGTCCTTTCCAGTCTTGTATTTTTATAGCTTTGTTTCGTAAAGCAAGTTGATAAGTTTCGTAATCAGGAAATTCTCCTCCAATATATTTTTCTACAGAATTTTTGTTGGTTAGGAAATCATACATCAATTGAGGAAAGTTATTGCCAACATAATTTTTTGGAAGAAGTATTTTAATTTTACCTCCATCAATATTAATATATTTTGAATGATGAATGGCGGAATCAAAATATTTTACCTTAGAAGCTCCTTCTACAATTTCTATAACAAGCGGATTGACATTTTGTTCCACATCTTTTACTCCTGCGTAGTTGAAAAGAATATTGATTACCGGAAATATTTTTCCTACAATAAAGACCCTTTCTTTAGGGAAAATATCTGTGGAATAATCAGATAACTGAATGGGCTTAATCTGTTTTCTGTAATAATTTGCATTACGAATCTGAAAAAGAGTTTTTACCGTATTAAGTTCTGTTTTATTGAGAAAAAGAACATCATCTTCTTCCCTGTCTTTTACTGTTAATATTTCCTGTTGTGTAATATCTGAAATACTCATCGATGGATATTGCGTATGTAATCCTAATCTTTTTGGATAGCTCATCTGTATATGTTTAGTGTAATTATGGCAAACTTAGCCTTAGCAGACGCCAAATCTCGACGTATTAAAACAAATATTCATTAGCCTGAAGCATATGTTTTAAACGACTTGTTAAAAGACAGTTAAAATAAAATGGGCAAAGATTTTGTATATTTGTGTGAAATTTATTTTATGACAAATTCTAGAGCAAGAGAAACAACAGAGGCTATTGAAAGACTATACATCTCTATGAGACATTTATTTTATAGAGGATTTTTCAAGCCGGGTGGAGTTTCAGGAGAGAGTATCAGAAGTTTGTTAAAGACCATCAATCCGGAAATTTATGGAACCATGAATATTCCAAGCAAACTGGAACTTGACGGCTTGATGTATGTACTAGACAGACTTCCGGAAGGAATTGAAGAATGTGCTTTTATTCATCTTACATCTGATGAAGGGTTTGATAAAGGAAGTTTCGAACCCATTGTTCCAAAGAAAAGAAGAAGAAACTGTTATAGAATAGACGAACACCAGATGAATATTGAGGTTCTTTTGGGCCGTTCCGAAATTTATGACATTCTTACCCACCTTACCTTCCTTTTTATAGAAGCTGATAAAATCCGTAATCTGGCATTCATTCAGGATGAAAACTGGAAGCCTACACGTGCTTTCAAAATCATTGAAGAAGTAGTAAAAGGAGAAAAGAAATTCAGCAGAAAAGAAAAAGAAGTGGCACTTATCCATCTTTCTTCTTTAATAGGAAGATCTTTTGATGAGACTTTAAGGGCTTACAATACTTTTGGTGACGATCAAAATCCTGACCGTTTGTTTAAAATCATTTACAACTTAGGAAAAGTAAGTCTTGATGATGCAAAAGGAAGCAGAGAAAGAGAAATTCATTTCAGTTCTATATTAAAAGAAAGAGTAGGGCACCATTATTTTGGAGAAAAATGGGCCAACAAAGTGAAAGAGGTTTTATTTGAAAAGAATCTTCACATGCGTCCGTTACATATTATTTCTGCCAATATGCATTCGGTGAAAAATATGCTGTATGCCAATAATGCCCTTAAAAAGAAGCAGCATCATGAAATTGATTATAAACTGTACGAAGAAATTTCAAACAAAAAAGAACTTCGTGACAAAGTATCAAAATATGCTTTGGATGAAGGGATGATTCATATTGCTGATAAAAGCGGAAGTAATATTGATGTTCAGATTATAGACCTCAGCAAAACAGACCTGAAGAATACTCCATTTGCTGATTGCAAGTTCGGTGGAGACGATGTGGTGATGGTTTTTGATTACGCATTCGGTGAACAGGCATTCGAAGTAATGGATGAGTTGCTTAGACCTTTTGAGCATAAAGGTGAAGTGTATATGATGCATGTAAAATCTGTTTCCATTATGGGGAAAGCAGGTATCCTTACCGGAGAAAAAGGAGATATTATGATTCCTACTTCTCATATTTTTGAAGGAACAGCAGATAACTATCCTTTTGAAAATGCTTTAAAGCTGGAAGATTTCAACGATGATGAACTGAAAGCTTTTGAAGGACCCATGATTACTGTTTTAGGAACTTCTCTTCAGAATAAAGATATCCTTTCTTACTTTATGAATACTTCATGGAAGGCTATTGGGCTTGAAATGGAAGGAGCACATTATCAGAAAGCTATTCAGGTAGCTTCCAAGATCAGACATCATATTTCACCAGATCTTTTTGTATGCTATGCTTACTATGCATCGGATAATCCGCTGGAAACAGGAAGTACGTTGTCTTCAGGAGGCTTAGGTCTTACAGGAGTAAAACCAACCTATCTGATCACTTTAAGAATCCTTGAAAAGATTTTAAGAAGTGGAAAGAAAGAAGCTTCCACTAAAAAATAATTATATTTCATTATAATATCAACCTCAGGTGCATTTGTATCTGAGGTTTTTTTGTAATTAGTTAAACACGAATATCACAAATTTATTTGCACAAATTGCACTATTTTATTGTGTTTAAAATAGTGGTTTTCATTGGTGAAATTTGTGTTTAAATAAAAACCTATCTTTAGGAAATATAAATAAAATATCCATGAGCTCAGTTTCACAACTTGCGAAAAGATTCAGAGAGGTTCTGCTGGATGGTCTCTGGATCGCCAATACCAATTTTAAAGATCAGCTTTCAGAGGTGACTTGGAAACAGGCTGTGACAAAGATAGACTCTCTTAATACCATTGCAATGCTCACTTTCCATATAGATTATTATATTGCAGGAATTATGAATGTTTTTGAAGGTGGGAATCTTGAAATTAAAGATCAATTCAGTTTTGACCTTCCTCCCATAGAATCGCAGAAACAATGGGAGGATTTGTTGGATAAATTTTGGAAAAATTCTGAAAAATTCGCAGCACTCCTGGAACAGATGCCTGATTCCAAACTTGATGAGGTTTTTGCAGATGAAAAGTACGGAACTTACCGTAGGAATATCGATGGAATGATTGAACACAGCTATTATCATCTGGGACAGATTACTTTAATCAAAAAACTATTAAAAACCTCTGAAAATAAATGAACACCTTTGAAAAGCTGTGGATAGATAATCTTTGTCAGGGTTTTAAACCTTGACAAGGATTGTTGGAAATAAAGCTCAAAAGATAATTTAACAATTCAGATTAAAATCTATCTAAAACCATATTAAACAGAATAAAATCTCAGAATAACTCCTATTTGAGGCTTTTATTTAAATTACCTACCTTTAGAAAAAAATAAAATTTTAAATGAGAAAATCGGCTGCAATCATTTTTGCGTTTATCATTTCACAATTTCAGGCTCAGCAAGGAGCTTATTATCAGCAGGCTGCGAAGTACAAGATGGATATTGATGTCAATGCTGAAAAATTTACCTATCAGGGAAAACAAACTTTAGAATACACCAACAATTCGCCGGATAAGCTGAATGTGGTTTATTTCCACTTATACTGGAATGCTTTCAAACCTAATTCTATGATGGATCAGAGAGTGGCTTCCCAAGGAAAAAATGGTGACGGAAGACTGCAGAAAGATGGTATTTCAAGACTGGCTTCTATTCCAAAAGATCAGGAAGGAGCTCAGAATATTCACTGGATTAAACAAAATGGAAAAGACCTGAAATTTGAAGTTCAGGAAACCATTATGAAAGTATACCTGGCAGAACCTATTAAACCCAACTCTACCACTACGTTTACGATGGACTGGGATTCTGTAATCCCTCAGCAGATCAGAAGAAGTGGAAGAAACAACAGGGAAGGGGTAGACATGACGATGACCCAATGGTATCCAAAAATTGCGGAGTACGATTATGACGGCTGGGCAACTTTTGATTATCTGGGAAGAGAATTTCATGCGCCGTTCTCAGATTTTGATGTTACCATTAAAATCAATAAAGATTATGTAGTGGGAGCAGGAGGAATTCTGGAGAACCCTGCAGAAGTAAAAGGCTACGATGCCAATGCTAAAATAAAAACAGAAAAAGATAAAAAAGCAACCTGGAAATGGACTGCAAAAAATATCCTTGACTTTGCATGGAGTGCAGACAGAGATTATTCTGTAGAAAGCTTCAATGTTCCTGAAGGACCAAAAGTATATCTGGTCTATCAGAAAAATGATAAAACAAAAGCATGGGGTGAATCACAACCTTACATCACGAAGTATTTCCAGATCATGAATGCCCACTTTGGAAAATATGTATACCCAACTTATGCATTTATCCAGGGAGGAGATGGCGGAATGGAGTACGGAATGTGTACTATGATTTTAGGGGAAGCTAAAAATGTTAAAGATTTAATGGGCTTAATGGCTCACGAAGGCTCTCATTCATGGTATCAGCAAATGCTCGCTACTAACGAGTCTGTTCGTCCATGGATGGATGAAGGGTTCACAAGCTATGCAGAAGGATATACCATGTATCAGCTGTTCCCTGAAGATCTGCCAAACCCGTTTGCAAAAACGCTTGATGGTTACAGAAAATTTATCAAAAAAGGAATTGAAGAACCGGCTGTTTGGTTGGGAGATCATCATGATAACGGTACATCTTATACCTATGCATCTTATGTAAAAGGAGAATTATACCTGGTACAGCTTGGATACATTATGGGAGAGCAGAACCTTGCAGAAACGTTAAAACAATATTATGATCAATGGAGTATGAAACATCCTTCAGACAGAGATTTCCTTCACATTGCCCAAAAGGTTTCCGGAATGGATCTGAAGTGGTTCCACAACTATTGGATTAATACAACAAAGACAATCGATTACGGAATCAAAGATGTAAAATATGATGCCAAGTCTACCACTATTACCCTGGTTAATAATGGTCAGGTCCCAATGCCTATTGATTTTGGAGTGATGACTGCGGATAAGAAAGTTATTACGTATCAGATCCCATTGAATATGACTCATACATGGAAAGAAAAAGATATCTACGGGGAGCTTAAAACAATGCCTTACTGGCCCTGGACTCAGAAAGAATACACGCTTACCATTCCTTATACTAAATCTCAGTTATCTGTTTTGGGAATTGATTTCAGTCAGAGAATTGCAGATGTGAATATGGAGAATAATTTTGTAGAAGTAAAATAAACTAAAAAAGAGCTATTTCATTTTGAGATAGCTCTTTTTTTATAGTGTACATAATAGATGCTGCTGAATTCTCTGCGGTTTTATCCTAATTCTGAAGTGCTATTTTCAAATTGATTTTCTCTACATTTTTTATTGAATTAGTGACCTTAAAGCCATTTTTATAATCTATAGTATAGCTTTCTATAATAAAATCATAATTCCCATTCAATTTTTCTTTTAAGCTTGAGAGAAGCATTTTGTCAATATCATCACCCAGGTCTGAATAATAAAATCGAATTAAATCTTTATCCCATGGTTTCAATTTGATCGTTAGCTTAATCTTCCTATTTATATTTTCAAAAATGCGGGAATATTGTATTAAATATTTATTTTCTCCGATTTTTTCAACGATAATATCATCGGTTATAAATCTATTTTGAGAGGTAAGTTTTTGAGAAGAAACGAAGTTATAAATATTCTTGTTAGGATCCGTTTTGTGATTGAGCATTATAACTTCATTATTTTCATAATCATATAACTTGGATATATCGTCATTATATTTATACATGATATACTTTGGATTTTCAGAGTTGATCAGGAACTGGGATTTATTTATAGGACTATGACTGCTTTTTATCAGAAATTTATAATCGAAACTATAATTAGTTTGTGCATTTATACTACAACTCATAATTATAAATAAAAAATAGGCGATAGCTTTTAAATTTTTATCCATTTTTTGTTTTTTAATTCTTGTACAAGGATAATTTTTTTTAATCACTCAGCAATAGGTTTCTATAGATTTTTTTTAGCTTTTATGAACCAAATGTATGTTGTAATAATAAAAATACGCCTCATTTTGTTTCCCGCAGCCTGGTTAAGACTTTCCGATATCTCGTAAAAAGAAAAACAACCTTGTTTGTAGCCCTCAGAGGAATCGTGCAGGTTTCAAACGTACTTGTTTTGCATTGAAGCGCTTTTTACAGAAGTATTTTTAAGATAAACTTAATTTATAAGAGATTGGGGGCTTGTTTTTTATAAAAATGATTAAATTTAATCCCTCAAAATCGAGCAGGAATTTCAATTATATATAATGAATTTCTTCTGAAAAATATGTCAATGAATTCAATCGTAATCAATGTAGGGAACAGCAATATCAGATTTGGTCTTTTCAATGGTGATAATTGTGATGTTTCGTGGGTAATCAATACAAAGCCTTACAGAACAGCAGATGAGCTTTATGTACAGATGCTGATGCTTTACCAAACGTATAAAATTGAACCCAAAGAAATCGATAAGGTAATTATCGGATCCGTAGTACCTCAGCTTACCAAAGTAATGAGCTCAGGAATCAAAAAAATTCATGGAACTACTGCTGTTATTGTTGACAGGAATACTCCTTCAGCGGTGCAGGCAAAATCCAAGCAGATGGGTACAGATATCTATGCAAACCTTGTAGCAGCCCATAATCTATATCCTGGTAAGAAAAAGATTGTTATCGATTTCGGAACGGCTCTTACAGCAAGTTGCGTGGCTGAAACCGGGGAGACCTTAGGCGTAATTATTGCTCCGGGAATTGTTACTTCTCTGAATTCACTCATCAACCAGACGGCACAGCTTCCGGATATCGAACTGAAAAAGCCAAAATCTGTTTTGGGATTGGATACCGTAACCTGTATGCAGAGTGGAATGGTGTATGGCTTCTTAGGAATGGTAGAAGGTTTTGTCAACCGTATCAATGACGAAGTTAATGACGATTGTTTTGTAGTGGCAACGGGAGGAGTTTCCCACGTCTATAAACCTTTGACAGACAAAATTCATGTGATGGACAGACTTCACACCCTGAAAGGACTTTACTTCCTTGGAAAAGATTTATAAATTAAAAGATTAAGGTTCAGGTTGAATCCGGGTAATGCCTTAGTCTTCACCTCAACCTTAATTTTATTATCATGAAAAAATTTCCGATTATAGAAACTGAAAGGCTTATTCTTTCACAACTGGAGGAGAAGGATATTCCTTTCATTGTTGAATATCTTCAGCACAGAATTTATTCTGATCTTACCTCCAATATTCCTTATCCCTACGTGGAAAACGATGCCAGATCCTGGCTGGAAATGTCAAAAGAAGCTTTTGATAACAATACCGGATATACTTTTGGGATTCGTAACAAAGACGGACATATTATCGGAGCAATCGGCCTTCATGACAGAGATGATGATAAAGCAGAGCTTGGCTATTGGATCGGAATGTCTTATTGGAATAAAGGATATGTGACCGAAGCAGCAAAAGCTGTTGTAGATTTTGGTTTTCATACCTTGAAATTCAATAAAATTTTTGCCACTCATTTCCTTCATAACCCGGCATCCGGAAGAATTATGGAAAAAATAGGAATGGAGCAGGAAGCCATTTTAAAACAGGAAATTAAGAAAGACGGAGAATATTTTGATATTGTGAGATATTCTATTTTTAATGACTGATTCGAGAGGAATACAGAATTCTATACGCTATAAAATAAAAGGGGCGGATATTGGAAAATATCCGCCCCTTTTTTATGTGATGATTAAAAGACTATCTTTTGCTTTTAAAAAAATCTTTAACAATTGAAGAGCATTCGGCTTCCATGATTCCTGTGATAACTTCTGTTTTTGGATGCAGCGAAAGATGTTTATTGATAAACCCTCTCTGCTCGTCACGGGCTCCAATGACTACTTTAGAGATCTGAGACCAGGAAAGTGCGCCGGAACACATGACACATGGCTCCATGGTTACATAAAGTGTACAGTCTTTTAAATATTTTCCTCCAAGAAAGTTTGCTGCTGAGGTGATCGCCTGCATTTCAGCATGTGCGGTAACATCATTCAGTGTTTCAGTAAGGTTATGGGCTCTTGCAATAATCCTGTTATTGGAAACCACAATACATCCAATAGGAACCTCATCTTTTTCTAAAGCGGTTTCTGCTTCCTGCAGTGCCATTTTCATATAATATTCGTCTGTAAACATTAATCCGTTATGGTTAAGGTTAAAGGAAGTTTAAAATGGTAAATGGCAGGGTCTCCTTTTATCGTTGCCGGAGAAAATTTTTCTGCCAGAGAATATAAGGCAATTTCTGCCTGCCTGTTGAAGGTGAAATTATCCCCTTGTGCATGAACATTGCTGACTGTTCCATCTTTCTCAACAATAAAAGCGACATCCGTTTTTATCATTTTTACTTCAGAATATACCCCGTCAACATACAGCAGATTGGCGACTTCCTGTCTCAGAGAATTGATCCCGCCAGGATAATCTGCACTCTTTTCAGCGTTTGAAAACTTTCCAGATGAGGCAAATCCTGGGTTTTTGATAGTCTGAAGATCTTCAAGATTCCTGACTTTTAATAAAGCTCCGATCAGTGCATTATTTTCAATGCTGTCCATTTTTTTCATGAAAAAAAGGAAATCACCCTTTATGGCCGTTTTTTTTACGGTGTTGGATTCTGCATCAAATTTCTTTTTGAACTCTTTATTCAGCATATTTCTGTGCTGGTTATAATAGCTCTTTACGAGTCTGAACTCTTCTTTCTGCTGTGCGAGAAAAAAGGTAGAGATAAAACAGCTGAGGCCAATGAATAAAGTTTTCAATAAGGGTATATTTATGTAAATATAACAAAAAATATGAAATACATTCTTTGTGCTTAGCTTTCAAGATAGCGGTTCAAAGATTCCTGTAAATGATTGCGAATGTCATCAACTAAACCTTTAGGTTCCAGAACGGTGACCTCTTTTCCGAAAGAAAGAATTTCCTGCATAAAGTCATACGTCGGATGGAGGAAAAACTCGAAATAAATTTCTTCAGGCGTTTCTTTAGTCTCTTTCTGCGATTGGTGAAGAGGGAAGCTTCTGATATACTCTCCCTGATGGCGGCTGCATTTCAATACAATATTTTGAGGTTTCTGCTCTGCCAGATTCATTACCCCGAATGCATTTTTGAAATGCTCCCTGAAATTGTATTTGTACTTCTCTCTGAACTGATTTTTAGTAACGTCCAGATAGTTGATTCTGTCTAACCCGAATGATTTTAAAACTTTATCTTTTGTATCGATGGCAATGAGATACCATCGGTCTTTAGATTCTTTTAACGCCAAAGGATGAACTTTTCTGGAGGTCATCAGTTTGTTTTTGTAATTGTAGTGTTCAAATGTCACCACCCTTTTATTTCGAATTGCAAAGAAGAGATCATAAAAGTGTTCTACACCGGTAGGTTTACGGCTTTCAAAAAAGATAAAATCTGAAAAATCCGGATGAAGATTCAGGGCATTACTTACCTGGAAAGATTCCAGCAGTTTTTGGTTGTATTCATCCACTTCCATAATGGGACGGCTCTCAATATAATATCGGTTGTCTCCCTTTTTTTTGTTGTGAATGGAGAGATTAAAAAGATTGGAAATCTCCCGGATATCTCTCTGCAGGGTACGGATAGAGTAGCTCTTGATTTCAGCATCCTGGAATTCAAAAGAATTTAAAAGATAGCTCTCCAGCTGGGAATAAGTAGCCGGAGAACTCTCTAATCTTTTAATAATTAAGGCATATCTTGTCAGATAAAAATCTTTCTTCATTTCTCTATTTTTAGGGTGCAGCAGGGCTGCGTTTTCATGGTAAAGTTTTATAAGACAAATATATGCGGTTAATGCGACAAAACGTGTCGTGTTTTATTATTTGTGGAAACTTTATGAAGAATTATTATATTCTGCTGTTATAAAGATCAACAGCATATTTACCCATAGAATAGAATGTATTTACATAGGTTTCTATACTTCTTGTAATAACATTACTGTTAAAGGATGTAGGATCTGTTGGGTTGTAAAAGTCTCCCTGATCTGTTTCCATTGTCATTGCTGCTACCTGCTGATTTCCCATCCAGGCCTGAGACATCGGAGAACTGCCGTCAATATCGGAAAATGCAAGGAGATCTTTATCAGCCAGATAATTATATCGTTTCCTTATTTCAGCATCTAATCTGTCACACAATGAATATATTGCATTTTGAACAGTGTTAAATGATGATGCAAACCACGCAGCCCGATAATCAATAGTAACCCCTGAACCAAAATTATGGCAATCAATATATAATACGGTGTCTGTTTTGATCGTATTAAAAGTATCTCTCACCAGTTGTGATTCTTTTTCGCTGAAAGGTGCAGTACCTTTATAAGATTGTGATCCAGCGCCTCCGTCTGCATATTCTGCCCAGCGATAATCAAAATTTCTATTAATATCCACACCATTATGATTCCATCTTACGGATTCCGTACCCCCTACATTTCCAACATTTAATGCATATGGGTTAACTAAAGGAATAAATGTCCAGTCATAATTAGATCGTAAGACGTTTATTATTTCATCTTGATCAGGATTTTCAAGCAAGAGTTTAAAAAATAAATAGGTAGTGTAAACACTTAACTTTTCACCTCCATGTGTACCTCCGCAAACAAATATACGTGGCTTTCTGCGCCTTTGTGTTGGCGCTGCTTTCCTGTTAAATGAAATATCAATTCGTAAAATATCATAAGGTGTTGGACCTTCTGTTTGACCGATAACTGTTTTTGTGACATTATTAGAGAAAGGGGCTATTACACGATCATACATTGGGTAAAGAACATCCGAATTTAGAGTTAAAGGATTGAAGGCAGGATAAACCGGAGCATTCCAATATTTAATCCCGAAATTATCGACGGCAAATTTATTCATTTGCCTTGCATCCTTTTGATATATAGAAACTCCGTTTACAGAATAATTTTTCAGACCGGTAACGTAAAAACTAGTGAACGAACCACTATACCGATAAGTAAACAAAATCAAATGATTTAATAAAGGTGGAGATGTTTGATTTTGAACAATGATTGTATTGTTTGTTTTATTATACAATACAACGCCGGCTGTTATAGCAGAAGGCATATCTATACCCACGGTTGTAGTGGGCAAACTAATTCTCCCTACGGTTGTGTTTCCTGTGTCAATGATTGCTCCCCCGGAAATTATGATCTTACGATTCGCTAAATCAAAATTGATGTCGGTATCATTAGTATTTAGGATGGCAACCTGTTCATTTATGGTATAAATTGTAGATGGAAGAGGCTTGCTTTTTTTACTTTCATTTAATAATTGATCATACTTACTGGCGCTAATATTCTTTAAAATATAGTTGAAATCAAAGCGATCCTGCTCAGTAATAATATCCGTGGGAGTATTTTTTTCAAAAACTATTCTTACCTGATTAGAGGTTGCATTATCCACTGAAAAATCATTGGTAGTAACATTCTGGTTGGCGAATATTCCATCCTTATAGAAAACAACACGGGATATTTTATATCCTGATTTTGGGCTTAGCCAATAGTTACCTGTAACTACAGGAATTAAAGCGGTTCGTATTCCTGTATCGGAGGTAGAGTTGAAGCCATTATTCACTGCTATCCTACCTATTTCTGTATTGATACTTTCTCCTAAATTAATTTCAAAATTATTGTATTCTGATATAACCTTTGCAGATATTTTTGTATTATCTACGATATCATTAAGTGTAATTAATTTAGATGAATAGCAATTAATTTTGATTGCATTTAATTCTGACTGAGTGACTGTTTGTGTCTTGTCAGCGTGATGTAGGGAAACTTTCCATTTTTTTGCTGTCGCAGGAAGGGTTGGAGTGAAAGTTTTTGCATTGATATCCTGTTTTGCAATAAAAACATTTTTATCTGTGTAATAGAAAATAGTTTGCAATAGCATATCACCCAGAAGTTCAATTTGGTTGGCATAGATGATATCTAAAAAGGAATCCGTTCTACCTCTCATCGTTGATCCTGTGGGAAATCCAACAGACCCTGAAATTGCGAGTGCTCCAACTTCCAGAGTGGGATTCATATAATCCTTAAAGCTGCTGCTTTGCTGGATAATTTGATCACTATTTTGAATTTGGTTTAAGGGGATCAGGTCATTTTTGTGCCAATAAGAGTCTAGCCAGGACCAGAAATGCTCTTGTGTGGGTATGTCTCCGGTTTCGAAGTATCGTTTTAAGTCTTCTTTTGTTTTCATAATGAAATTCGATGATTTTTGTATTAAATAGGTTAAGATTAGAATATCCCTTCAAAGGCTGGGCTTTGTTTAAAAGATGGATAGCTATATTCCAGATTTCTGGTTTTTAGACATAGTTTTGACTGTCCAGCATTTTGTGAATGGTGAATTCAAAATTTTTTTAGAATTTTAAGATTATTTTTTGTGTTTTTTATTTGTGTTTCAAAAGTAGGGAGGGAAAACGTCAAAACTTGACGTGTTTTAATTTTTTTTATCGATTATATTCTTATTAGAAGGATACCTTCAAATTTCCATTTTCATCCCATTTTTTATAAGTTCCGTCGTATTCTACGTTGTTATGGGCTTTATACTCTGTATAATTTTTAATACTGCCATATTTTAATTGACTTCTAATATTTTATATGTGATGAGTGTAGCAAGAATGTGACAGGTCTAAAAAATATAAGCCACAGCATTGCAGTGGCTTATTTATTATTGATCAAAATATTCTTTCCCTTTTCGATCTACCCATCCCTTTTTGCCATCCGGAGTTTCAAACCTGGCAAAAGCTCCAATATAAGGTTCAAGTTTTTTATATCTGGGATCAGTACCTATATTAGGATAGAAGGTTGATAATCCATCTTTTTCCAGATATAAATAATTTTGATAAGAAATAATTTTTTTATAATGAAATGGAATAATTTCTTTTTGTTCTTTGAAATCCCAAACACCATATTTATTTTTTAGTTTTGAAATAATATATGATATCTTTAATGGAGAAAATAATCTTTCCTCACTATCTCCATAATCTATAATTTTTTCATTTGATGTACTTTTTCTTCTCAAAGTATATTCAATTTCCAAACTCTTTTTATTATTTAAGAATTTTGGTTCTTGTCCATAAGAAGGATATTTAATATTTAAAAGGTCATCTTCAGGATCCACAAAAATATTAAATGATTTTTCCCGGATTTTATTTTTTTCAATCGTATAAATTTGATAACCATTGTTTTTGTCTTCTTTATATGATTTGTCAGATTCTTTTTGTGGGGATAATTGCGAAGTATTGCTCAGTAATCCATCCCGTGTATAAGTAACCAAAGTTCCGTTATTTAAAATAATTTGTAAAATATCTGGATTTTCGGAATACCTATAGGTTAAAATCTCCTGATCTTTATAGAGTATGGATAGTTTCTGATCATAAATGGTTGTTTCGTCCCCTTTGTGTGTTACAATCAATATATCGGTAGTTATCCGATCATAGATGGCGGGTAATAATATATTAGTTTGATCTTTCAATCCAAATTTACCATTTTCTTCAAATTTTGCCAGGAATTCTTGTGCACCCAAGAAATTTACTAAAAATATAAGTAAGAAAATAATATGTTTCATTGTTTACAATTTTATTGGACTAATATAATCATAATCGACAGACTTTTCTACCATTTTTTGCCATTGCCATTGATAAAAGGATTTGTATTTAAACTTTTGATTAAAATTTGGTTTCCCATCTTCTCCTGCATTGCTTTCTTGCAAATCGGCAAATTGTCTGTAATCCATTATGTTTTCTAAAGTTTCACTTTGATTTTTTACAATACCTAAATAAGGAGTCCATTTTGCAATTTGACTCTCATAATTTTTAATATCATTCATGACTTTATTTTTTGTTGTGTTAACATCAAAATCCGGCAAATTAATACTTTCAAGTTCTATTACTGAGGTTTTTTTATCGGTAACCAGCTCCGATTTGTCATTTAAATAAGAGCTTTCACCGACAATATTTATTAAAAATCTTTTTTCGAATTCTTCAATATCAACCAAAGATTTTTCAGAACTTTCAATAACAGACTGTATAACTCTATATTTTGTATCAAGTGTAAAATATTTTTTTAAGTCAACTTTGACATTATTTAATTCATCTAATTCTGCTTTTTTTCGTGTTATTAAAGTGTTTAATCTATTTATTTCTTTACTGGCTTCGTCTTCGAAAGTGTGGAGTAATCCCAAAGAATGTCCAAGTTCATGAATAACTAGAGAAAGGGCATCTTCATCCTTAATAGCACTTTTGAAAATATGCGTAATTCCTGAATTTCGATAAGAATAAGCCTGTGTTTTAGCATCTTCATTTTTACCACCTTCCACAGACATGTTGACAAATATATAAACAATTTTATCCTGATTAAGATGTACAATTTTACTTTTTAAATACTCTGATTTATAATTTAAATATTCCTTATATAGTGTATCCTTTATTTGATTCCAGGCATTTGTGGCCGTATGATCTTCATGAAATTTTTTTGCTTTCTTCAGATTAGATTCATTATCATACTTAAAATTTTTTTTGAATGCTTGTAATATTGTTTTTATACAGGCTTGCATTTTTTCAATATTTTTTTGTATTTCTACTACATTGTAAAATAATGCGGAATATTTGTTTTCGATTAAATCATTATAAATCAATGCATTTCTTTGGTTGTTTTCTTGGTAGTTTACGAATAGATTTTTTCCTTTCATTTTAACTACATCATCTTTAAGAAAATCAGTTTTGTCAAATTTTACAACGTGAGTATGCTCAGCAAGATTGCCTTTAATATATGCTTGGTTAAAAGATTGTTTATTAAAGAAATTATGTAATTTATTAACAAATTCAAATTCTTTATGGTCTTTTAATTCAACAGTTGTGGAGGGAGCGGAATCAAAAGAAACAAAAACTGGCTGTATGGTTGTTTCATATACTTTAGCATTTGCTTTTACAATTAGCCTTCCAACTGTTTTTCCTTCATACTTGGCTTCAACACTAATATCCTTTTCAAATGGTTCCAAGCACTCTATTTTTATTTTATAAAATTTATCATCAGAATTAGGAACAGTTTCTGTACGTTCTTTAGTTACAGTTATTTTGTTAGTTATAGATATAAAGGAGTCATTATTTTCATTCAATTCTTTACATTCATATTCTAACAATTCAGGAGCAGCATTATTATTTTCTGTACTTACATATAAAAAAACATAGCTTTTTTCTTTATTTATTTTAGGTGGCCAAATACTTAAGTACGGACAAGAATATCCTGTATAAAGCTTATCAGTAATTTTCTTACCTTCTTTATTTCTGTAATATATTATGCTCCCAGTAGGACAGTGTTCCGCATTAAATTTGTCAAATCCAAATTGCCCTATATATCCGGAGTCATTCAAACCTATCCTCTCTTTTTTAGTCAATTTATCTATCATATTTGTTTTTGAACGATAAAAAGTAACATCTCCTTCAAGCTTATATTTTGAGTATTTTCTTCTGTCCGTCTTATAAACATCCACATCAGCCACACCAATCTTTGCAAGATTTCTAATATCTATATTTTTCATTTTTTAAAGTTTTTTGAAATTAAAAATTGTAAAAAAATAGCGGTGATATTTCACACCGCCATTAAGGTTAATACTATCCAACAATTGTTGTAGGTAATGTTGTCGCTCCATCACTATGTGACAACTGAGCATCAGTATCCAGAGAGAAACTTGTTTCAAACTCCAGTTCTGAAGGATTCTCACAATTCTTAGGATCATTTTCAGGGAAAATCGGTAGAGGCTGCTTCACTGGAAGTCCTGTAGACTTATCCTGAAGAATCGTCAGTGTAGTAGGGATTCTGGTAATCCAGTATTTACCCTGAGGTTCTCCTGTCGGCTGTCTCATTTCGTCCACGATACTCATGTACATTGGGTCTCCGATTACCGGTACAGATCCGCCATTCCAGATTAATCCGGTTTCAAGGAAGAACTGAACGGCTGCTTCGAAGCCTGGCTTTACGGTAACGATAATTCTTGCCATACCTGCCTGTAGGAAGCTTCTGAATAAAGGATCCATACTTTCACTGATATAGAATTCCTGCCAGCTTTTACGGTTAGCCCAATAGTATGGATAGAAGGTATAATCCATAATTTCCCATTCAAATGCCTGTTCCATAAATTTGGCAAGTGCGGTATATCGGTCCAGATTTTCATTCAGGTAGACCTGGAAATTATCCATTTTTGTTTTCTCATCGGCACCATTGGTTGTTTCCTGGCCTAATGTATAAAGGTAATCCTGCAATAAGTAAGCGATACAGTTGTGCTTTAATACATCATGCTCCATATAACGGTAGAACGTATCCTGTCTTTCTTTAAGCTGTGCCTCTTTTTCTTTTTGCTCTGCATCCAATCTTGCCTGATCTTCCTGGAATTTTGCATAAGCAGCTTCATAGGCTTTAATAATTTCATTGAAGCTTTCAGTTTTCCATTGATTGATAAATGCATCGCTTAGTTCACAATTTACAACCACTTTGATGGTGTAACTTCTAACATTGTGTCCTTTCACCTGGAAAGTTACATTCCCTGTGATATTGAAACCAGATGATCCGTCATCAAAATTAAGGTCTCCACCACGTTCAGAACGTCCAATCATATCTCCTTTTAAGTTAGAGAACATTACTTCAGAATAACGTGATCCTGACCATCCGCCACCTCTGTTTCTTGTTGATCTGCAGGCGAAGCTTGCATTCTTTCCGGCATAGTTGTCCGGGATGGTAAATTGGGTATGATCAATTCCAAAATCGTCATTTGTCTGAGGAACACTAGAAGCTGTATGAATAACCTGTTTGGTTGCTTCCGGGAAGGCTACTAAATTCACTCCATATTCCTGAGCCCAATGCTGGATCTGTACAATAGTTGCAGATTTTGGATCTGGCATTAACCATGGTTCCGGTGCTTTTCTAGGATCTACAGGAGCTTTAAGTACCTGCGCTTTTGCAACAGTAAGGGCCAAACGGTGTAATCTTGAAGGTTCAGGAACCATAAATTCAAACATGGTACGCTTACCATAATTGTAGATCTGGTTCTTCATTTTCTTGTCGATCCATCTGTAAACTCCTGTAATATGTTTAGGTTGTGCAGCATCAGGATTATCAGTATTGGTTACTTTTCCTCTGTTGTCATATTCATGAACATTGGTTTCCGTATATTCTTTGATGATTTTCTGTACTCTTTCCTCTGAAATTTTAGTCAGAACTCTTTCCATCGCTCTTTCCGTAATTTCCTGAGATTTCATCACGGCCTGTCTTGTACTGTCGTGCTGTGCTGTGTTATTGGCATAGTCTGCACCGATTTCAAACTTCATGGCACTGTCATTTCCATAGCTGAATCTTGTGTAGGCAGAAATACTTTGTTGCTTCTCAATTTCTTTAGCAACTTCGGTCTGCATATCCGTTCTGGAAGTTTTTGAAGTGTCGGACATCTTCTCTGTTTCCTGAGATTTAGATGTTGTATCTGTAATTTCAGAATATTCTCTGGAAACGGAAGATTTATGTCTTAATTCGCTTGCCATAACATTCTCAATATTGGAAACCTCTCCGGGAACGTAGGCATGAACACTTTGTACTACCTTTAGATAATCTGCTACACCCAGTCTTTTTATTCCGAAATTTTTACGTTTCTGAATGGTTACCGGATCCGGTGTCCCCGGGTTTTCAATGGCTGCACGTTTCAGGGTCAGCATTCCGGTAAGGTTCAGATCTTCTTTTGGATATTGTGTAGCAATCTCTCCGTAGGCTACGCTTCCGTTATCAAAAATGATTTCTATTTTGAAACTAAAGCTGCTTCTGAATCTGTCTACCAAAGCTGCAGGTAAAGAAATTTTATTGTCTACAACAGAAATATTGCTGTAGTTTTCTTCGAAAGTTCCGGCTGCATCCGTTGTAGCAGTGATTCTGGCATTGGCAACGCTCCATGAAACATCTTCAACTTCAAAAGAAAAACTAACAAATCCTCTGCTGCCGGACACTCTGTAAGAACTGTGTGCGTATAAGCTATATGCCATCGGCGTTCTGGCAGTATTTTGAATAAGGGGAACTGAAGCTCCACCGATATTGGCATACTGCTGTTCCGGAAGAGGACTGTTTTGCAGAGCGGTTTCTATGGAAGATGAAATATTGTTTTTTACAACAAGTAAAGCATCGGCATAGCTTTCTATCTCATCATCAAGAACAATAGTCTGAGTGCCCATTCTCAAAGTATCATGTGAAAGGATCTGAAGGCTGTCCGTCTCTTCAGCCAGAGAAACTAATCCCGTTGTGGTTTCACCGAAAAGCTCAACAAAAAGGTCGAAAGATTCCGGCGAAAGCTTTGCCTGTAAATCTTGTAAATTGATTTCATTATTGTACGTAAATACAAACGGAGCAACTTCATATTCCTTTAAGGTGCTGTAAAGGCGTTCTTTTTCTTCTTCAGACATGTCTGGAGTGATTTTGCTGTCTACTTCAGCCAGTTTCTTGTCATAAAGCTCTAAACGCTCTTTGTTTTCTGCCATATATCTGGAATACTCATCCTCGTATGCCTGATGTCTGGATTTGTGGAATTTTTTCTGAAGTTTTTCAAGCTCAGAGTTCAGGGTGCTTAAAGATTCTTTTCTATGAATTGCTTTGGTGGCAGCCAATGAAGCTCTTGCTTCAGATTCCAGTCTTTGAATGGTTTTTGCACTCAGGGCAGGTTCAGAACCTTCAGCAGCTCTTGCAGAAACTGAAAGGGTTTCAACATCCTCTGAAAATAAGATGGCGGGTAGTATAATTTTTCCATCCATTGCTTTTTCCAATGGTTTTTCACCATTAACCTTGATGATTTCCTGATCGGTAAGATCCTGATTGCTGGCAAAACCAAGCTGAATAGCCATTAGAACGTGGCTGATTGCTTCTTTGATATAGAAATCTCCCTGGGTAACAATTTGATGAATATAATTATTCCAAAGCTGGGAAAATATAGCAATTCCCTCTGCATTTAGCTGTCTGTTGGTGTTAATAAGACTTTTGTAATAGTCTGTTACCAGAGCCCAGTCAGCACTCTCTAATGTTTCTTTTTTAGAAAGCTTTCTTCCAATTACAAGAAGATCTTTAAATGCACCTTCTTCAATTTTCTTTTCGCTTTCGAATCCCGCATTGTTAAATTCACCTGCAACTCTTTTCATTGCTGCAAATTTTAATGTTTTGGCAGGTCTTCCTGCAACTGCTGTATCAAAAACGCCGGTTACTCCTTTAGGTCTGTGGATAAACCCTAGGTTTTTGTCTTTAGTTTCTGTTAATTGTGGGTTCCTCAGACTTACAAATCTGAAAAGTGATTGTGATGCATTATTGGTTGTATTCATAGGGTTTGTTTCTTTATAATTAATAATTCCTTCTCCGACTAAGGATGTTCCGACGGTAAATGCGGACTTTGCTGTTGATGTATTGTTGGTTGACATTTTGTGCTTATTTTTTTGTGTATTCGAGAGTTAGAGTAAACGAATTGATAAGAGAATAATCATAATCAGGCACATTCAACAGTTCTATGATAGCCATTTCCCTTTCTATGGTGATGTAGGCTTTTGTTCTCCATTGGTTACCTGCAAATGCGGTTTTCAAGTCATACCACTCCGTAAACATTTCGTTGGAAATAATCGTTTCAAGATCTGGGAATTCAGCTTTCAATTCAATTTGACCTGTTCTTGGAATCTGATCCAGATACAAGGTTTTTTTGTAAACGGGTTTCCCGTTGATCCATTTTCCGCCTGTTAGCTCTTCTTTGGTGCTGTAAGAATGTTGCTTATCCGTATACTGTTTCTGGATGTAATCATTGTCCTGGGCATTGTCTCCAAAATAAGTTTTAGAACTTAATCCTCTGGCACTTGGTGCTTCATGTTCTATGAGCACAGGTTCATCCAAGTTCGGACTTGCAAAAATTCCTTTTAGCCCTCCTCCGTCTGTCTGCCTTAAAGCAGCACCTACATCACTCAGCATCAAACGAGCTCCGTGGCCATATGCGAAAACCCCATTTTCTTTACTTACAGAAATAGTAGAGGCATTGGTTCCATCTAAGTTACCGGAAGACATCATAGCAGCTTCAGGAAATAGGCCGAGAATATTTTTTACCCCATCAAGTTCATTCGTTCTATAAATGATTCTTTCCTCCGGATCTTCGTCTGTAAACTGGATATTACCAGAAACGGGATTATTTACTTCTGTTCCTGTGAGAGGAATGTAGTTTTGGAAGTCTGAAAGATTTTTATATCCAAATACATTATTGGCATTTAGAACAGCTACTTTTGTATAGGTGTTATCAGCTAAAGGTGTCCTTTTTGCAGATACTACAGCATCAAAATCTAATGTTCTTGCAGCAAAGTCACCGCCAATTAAAGGGGTTACAAAATCATGACGTCTTGCTACCGGATTGGATTCAATAACCAGCTTGTTGAATGTTGAACCTCCTAATGGAGCATTACAGCCGATCACGACATTATTATCACCCCAAACACCCATAGCGTGAGTAGTGGAGGCTGCATTATATCCAACAAAAGTATTGAAACCCCATGCACCGGATCCTGTTGCTTTACCATGAATGTTTCCGGCAAAAGCACCTAAAAAAGTATTTTGAGTTCCATTCGTTAAGGAATAAGCCGCTCCAAGACCAAGAGCCGTATTATTCGTTCCGGTAATATTTTTGTTTCCTGCTTCATCTCCGATATACGTATTTCCGGTTCCCGTTGTTGTTTCTGTTCCTGATTGTGTTCCGAAAAAGGCATTGAAATTTCCGGTTGTTAGCTTAGTTCCGCTTGAAACTCCCGTTGCTGTATTCCATCTTCCTGTGGTGAGCTCATTTAAAGCATAAGAACCGAGTGCTACGTTATTTGCTCCTGTGGTTAATTTTGATAATGTATTATAGCCAATTCCTAATCCATAGGCTCCGGTATGATCTGTATTTAAATTTCCAAACCAAAAGGAATAAGTTGTAGGACTGAAATTTATTTCACCTGCTCTGCCTTGGGCTGGCTGGAAAATAATAGGCTTGGTTGTTCCGTTCCCTCTGTCGATAACATTTTGTAAATTATCATTTCCACTAAAAGTCGGTTTATCAGAAAGATCATTATAGCTGCCTGTTACAGCTACTTTTTTCAGGGAGATTTTTTCCTGTCCTTCCTGTGACAAGGTTACGCTTCCGTCGGAATTGGTCGTCGGAATGATACTGAATTCCGAAAGATTGATGTGAAAGGCTGAGCCATCATTTTGGGTAATCGTAATAATATTTTGAGAAGCATCATAGGTGGCGTTCTCAATACTGATATCACGGGTTATCAAACTGCTTAAATCAACAGATTTACTTTGCTGGGTACCATTCTCTCCGGTGTAGAATACCGTTAAGATGTTCCCGTTCAATTGTGGAGTCTGAATGGAGGTTTGAGTTTCAATCTTATCTTTCCAAAGCTGAGCATTCTGTGGACTTAGATTGGAGGCATTGACATCTGCTTTTTGAGAGAGATCATAATCTAATTGATCTGCCGGAATTTTTTCATCTTTGTGCCAGTAAGACTCCTGCCATTCCCAGAATTCTTCCTGGATGGGGATATCTCCGTTTTCGAAATATTTTTTTAATTCTTGTTTTGTTTTCATTTGTATAATGTTTAATTGGTAAGTTGTCCGCCGGTTATCTTAACATCAGTATCAAAAGAATACATATGATACTTTGTGTTTTCACCTAATACAACCTCTGTAAGTTTGTTCCCTGAAAATGCTCCTGCTTCAATATTGAGAACACTGTTGGGGATCGTTGCTGAGGTTAGTTGATTACCGTAGAAAGCATCGGATTTAATTTCTGTCACTCCATTTGGAATCTCAATAGATGTTAGTTTATTACCTGAGAATGCCCCTTGTGAGATAACTGTTATTCCTTTTGGAAGGTGTACTTCAGTCAACTGATTTCCTGTAAATGCTTGAGTTCCAATATAGGTTACACTGTCAGGAATATGTAAAGATGTAATTCGGTTGCCGAAAAAAGCCCAGCCTTGAATATCCGTTACGCGGGCAGGAATCTCAAGTGCTGTTAAGCCGCTTCCTGTAAATGCATTTTCCTGAATACTTGTTACACTGTCAGGAATTTGTACTTCAGTAACGATCAAACCTCCGGTAAAGCTTTTTGGAATAGTTAACGTTCCTGGTTTTATAACTATTTTTCTTTGTGCAAAGAACGCCAGTGAGGCATTCTTCTCAGCATCCATTTCAGCATAGAGCAGGTTGAATGTGCCATTTTCAAGGCCTGTCACCTTCTGTGTATCAATTTTTTCGTCTTTATGCCAGTACGAGTCCTGCCATTCCCAAAAGTCTTCCTGTTTTGGGATATCTCCATTTTCAAAATAGAGTTTTAATTCTTGTTTTGTTTTCATAAAACGTTGTGTGATCTGTGGGTTAATAAATTGATTGTTTTGTCCTGCCTTTTAGTAAAGCAGGTTCCTTTTAGGCTATATTTTCAGACATAGTTCTGGCTGTCCAGCATTTTGTGAATGGTGAATTCAAAGGTGTTGAGAATGTTTAATGAGACTGCTGTACGTGTATTATAGAGGTAATGTTGAACAGCGCCAGAACTTGTCGTGTATTAGTTTTTTATTTAAAAAGTATCTTCTTCAAGTGCTCCTTCTTTAAAATCTTCTCTAAAGAAGTTTTCAATGTCATTGAGATAGTTTTCATAATCCATCTCAGCATTTTCAATATCGCTCCACTCAATGGTATAGAGATCTTCATCAAAGAGTATATTTGTATTGTGATCTGGTGTTTCCATGTTTTGTGTTATAAGGTGTTGTGAACATATTTCAGGCTGTTCAGCATAAGAGAATGTTGAATTCAATGGCTTTTAAAAGTTTTTTATGGATTGTTGTTTTGTGTCTTTTTGATACTCCAAAGGTAGTAGAGGATAACGACAAAACTTGACGTATTTAAAAAAGATTTTTTTAATATAATCTTAATAGCTTATATGAGTTATTTATAAGGTAAAAAGCTTATATTTTATTTTTAATGAGTTTCTGAACAATTTGGTTCAAAATTTCTCTGTTATCATCAATATAGCTCAATCCGGCCTGGATCAGGTTTTCAATATTGGATCTTCTCACATTATCCATTGCTGGAGAAGCATTTTTTAATGAGGGATTCAAGCGGTAATAATTTTTTTGATTTCTGAGACCCAGCGTCTGAAACATTTGTTCCAGCTGATAATCTACTGTTTCTGCATTGGCAGACATTAAAATGTCAATAATTGGGCTTACCCAACCAATTTTACCGGCTTTTTCAAGTCTTTTAAAAGGGTAAGGTCTTGCCTCAATTCCTGTTCCGATAGAAATAATAATCATATCATTTACACTTGGATGGTTGGCTTTCTGATGATTTTTCAACACTTCTGCAAAAGGAATTTTTCTTGCCTCAGCATAAGCACAAAGAGCAGGATTATTGGCAAACATTCCGCCATCAATGAGACTGAAAATCTGTCCGTACATGGATTTAATCTGAACTGGACTAAAATACGTAGGAGCAGCGGAAGTCGCTCTGCAGATATCTCTTACAAAAAAATTATCTGTACTGAGGTTGGCTTTCCATGAGTTGAAAAGCTTTGCTCTTCTGTTTTCTATATCATAACTTGTTATCAAACAGGGTTTTATTAGTTCTTTTAATTCTAAATTTCCAAAAAAATCATTTAAGTTTTTTTCAAGAGCTTCCTGGGAAATTCTTTCATTCAATAATCCGAATGGATTGACCAGTTTTTCCCAAAAAGAAACCTGGAAGATGTCGCCGCCCTTTTCAGCATATAATTCCAATCCTTTTTGAATAGAATATTTTGCTTTTCGGGTTTCATCAGGAGAGAGAATAATAGAAGCAATCAGACCTCCGGTGCTGCTGCCTGCTACCAGATCAAAATAATCTCCCAGCTTGGCAGTGGGCTTATCATAATACTGGAGCTGTTCTTCTATGTAACGCAGAATAATACAGGTTATGATTCCCCTTATTCCACCTCCGTCCAAAGAAAGAATGGTTGTCTTTTTCATGTGATATTTTTAATGTTTTGTTAAAAGGACACATGCAATCTTAAATCTACAGAATCTATTGATTGATCATAAAAACATTCAGATTCCATATTGAGATTTCATTGCTTTTTTCGTTGTTTTCTTATAAAGCAAAGGTAGTGTGGGGAAGCGACAGAACGTGTCGTATTATATTTATTTTCAAATAAATGACACTAAAAAATAACGTAATTCTGCTTGTCTTTTGGCATCTTAAGAAGTGTTCTCCAACTGGTTTTTACAGGGCCTTTTTTAGAAGGAATATTCTTTTTTTCAAAGTGGGGAAGATCTTTAAATGTTTTCCAGTTGCCACCCCAGTCCCAGCCATGGCGGGCAAAAATTTTCACACACTCATACCAATCTGCAACTTGGTCATTATCCCAGTCTTTTGCAGTGTCCCAGCTTGCTGTTTTTCCGTCAATCATCAGGCAGATATCTACTGCAAGACCGTAATTGTGGATGCTTTGTCCTGCCTTTGCATTGGTTACCTTTTTTCCTGACGTAATTCTTCCGATTGCATACAGCTTTTCCTGTTCTTCAAAAGATCTTAATCCCTGGGTGATCCGTATCTTGGCTCTTCCGGTAAGTGCTTCGTCACATTCCTGTACAATTTGCTTCACTTCATCTCTTACCAACGGATGAAGGTTCTGAATTCGTTCTAAGGTTACTTTGTCCATATTTTCTATTTTGTTACAGAACAAAAGTATAGCGCGGAGACGACGAAACTTGACGTGTTTTATTAGAAGTTTGATTAAAATTCTATATCATTCAATCAGAGATGAAAAACATAATCTACAAACAGATGAATTGATCTGTGGACACAAAAAATAAGAAAAATTGCTATTTAATTTTTAAAAATCAAATAGAAGTAGTAAATATGATGGATAAAACACAATATTAATGCATACCATCTTACCTTTTTTATTGGCCATGATTGCGGCCATCGTGCTGCTCAACATGTGGGCTGCAAAATTAAAAATTGCTTACCCGATTTTACTTGTTGTATTCGGATTGCTTGTCAGTTTTGTACCTGGCCTCCCGGTTGTAAAAATTAATCCGGATCTTATCTTTTTTATCTTTTTACCTCCTTTACTATTTGAAGCTGCGTGGTCTATTTCCTTTAAAGAAATGAAACGGTGGTGGCGTATTATTGGAAGCTTTGCATTTTTAGTGGTCTTTTTTACCGCACTGGCCGTAGCAGTGACGGCCAATTACTTTATACCCGGTTTTACACTTGCCCTCGGATTTTTGCTGGGAGGAATCGTTTCTCCACCTGATGCTGTAAGTACAGGAGCCATCATGAAATTTGTAAAAATACCATCCACTACATCTGCTGTTCTGGAAGGAGAAAGTTTGTTGAATGATGCTTCTTCACTTATTATATTCCGTTTTGCTTTAATTGCTGTAGGAACCGGACAGTTTGTATGGCAGGAAGCTTCGCTGGATTTTTTATGGATGCTAATCGGAGGAGTAGGAATGGGTTTATTGCTGGCATGGATTTTTGTGCAGGCTCACAAAAGACTTCCTACAGATGCCTCTTCAGATATTGCATTAACACTTATTGAGCCTTATCTGATGTATTGGATTGCAGAGCAGCTCCATTGTTCCGGAGTTTTAGCCGTAGTTTGCGGAGGTCTGTATATGTCAGCTAAAAGAATGATCTTTTTAAACAGTACCAGCCGTATAAGAGGTTACAGTGTATGGGAAAGCTTCGTCTTTATTCTGAATGGTATTGTATTTTTAATTATCGGACTGGAACTTCCTGAAATTGTTGGCGGACTGCGGTGGGAAGGAATTCCTTTGAGAATAGCTATTCAATATGGGATATTGGTGACCGGTGTTCTGATTGCTGCCAGAATCATAAGCTCTTATGCTGCAATGCTGGCTACACTTATTTTCCGGCCAAGTGTGGCACCTCGTGCTTCTTCCTCAAGAAGACGTTTGCTGATGCCTTTGATGCTTGGGTGGACAGGGATGAGAGGTGTTGTATCATTAGCCGCTGCGTTAGCCATTCCGATTACCCTTGAAAACGGACTTCCTTTTCCCAACAGAAACCTTATCCTGTTCATTACTTTCGTTGTGATTTTGCTTACATTGCTTGTTCAGGGACTTACACTCCCATATCTGATAAAATATGGACATGTATTTGATGATTTTACAGATGAGGAGAAAGACAAACAATCCAGAGAAGAAATAAAGTACAAACTGAAACAACACGTCTATCACTTTCTTAAAAACAAGCATGAAAATGAACTGAATGGTAACGCCGGATTAGAAAGAATGCTGAAACACTGGGAAGAAAAAATAGAGGCAAATGATGCAGAATGGATGAATGAAAAAACCAAAGATATCTTTTTTGAAATGCTGGAAAGTCAGAGGCAGTTTCTCTCAGAGCTTAACAAAGATATTTCCGTGAATGAAGAGATTATCCGTCATCAGCTTTATCAGATTGATCTTGAGGAAGAACGGTTGAGGATGATTTAATGGATGTTTTTTGAAAACAAAATTAAAGTGCTAATGCGACAAAACATGTCGTATTTAAAAATTTTATCCATTTGTTTTTCAGAGTGTTAAATGTGATGTTAATTATGGTCTAAAAGATTATTTTATTCTTTAAAAATTCTAATTTTGTATAGATTTTTACTATACAATTGTCATGTATGCTCTGGTAGATTGTAACAATTTTTTTGTTTCCTGCGAAAGGACTTTAGATCCTGATCTCGAAGGCAAACCCGTTGTGGTTCTTTCCAACAACGATGGATGTGTGGTGTCCAGAAGTAAAGAAGCAAAAGATCTGGGTATTCCTATGGCAGCTCCTGCATTCAAGTACAAAGAGCTTTTTCAGAAATATGATGTGAAAAGCTTTTCTGCAAAATTTGAATTGTATAATTATAAAAGCCAGCAGGTCATTAATATTGCCAAATCTTATGTTATTGACCATGAAGTTTATAGTATCGATGAGCTTTTTCTTGACTTAACGGGGTTTAAGTATATTGATATGTATGACTATTGTCTTAAAATCCGAAATGAAATTTATGATAAGGAAAATATTCCGGTAAGTATAGGGATTGCGCCCACTAAAACATTATGTAAAGTGGCAAACAGGATTGTAAAAGACTTTCCGGATAACTTTAAGGGAGTGTATATTCTGGATACTCCCGAAAAAATTGAAAAAGCACTGAAGTGGCTCAATATAGGAGATGTGTGGGGAATAGGTAGACGGCTTGCTGTTAAAATGAATGACAGTGGAGTATATAAAGCCTGGGATCTTCTTCAGAAACCTGAAATGTGGGTCCGAAAAGTGATGGGAATTCATGGGATAAGAATGATTAATGAGCTGAAGGGAACCCGCCAGCTTGAGCTTGATACTCCGTCTCCTAAAAAATCCATAGCGGTTACCCGTAGTTTTATGCAGATGCTGACAAAGAAAGAAGACGTAAGAGAAAGGGTAGAGACTTTTGGAATGTATTGCTCAGAAAGATTGAGAAAGCAGAATACATGCTGTAAAATGATTACGGTTTTTGTACAGACCAACCGTTTTAGAAAAGATCTGCCTGAATATAAAAATGCAATGACCCGGATTCTTTCCAATCCTACTAATTCATCCATCCTAATCGGAAGAATAGTGAATGAACTTTTTGAAGCCATTTACAGAGAAGGGTTTCATTATAAAAGAGCAGGAGTAATGGTGAATGATTTTGTGCCGGAAGATCAGAGACAGATCAGCCTTTTCGAAGAAGATATACAAAACCAGCACCTTCCTGTGATGAAAGCAATGGATGCCATGAACAGAAAATTCGGGAAAGATAAAGTACGTTTGGGAAGTATGAGCGGTGAAAATACTTTTGGAAGGGCAAAGCTTTCTCCGGAATATGAAGCCTTCCTGAAAAAGAATACATTGCCGGAAGCAAACTTTAGATTTCATTAGTACTGAAATTTTTCTTCAAAAAATAAAAATTCTTTAAAATTTTTCAACAAAATAACATGCCTGTTTTATTTTAAATAGTAAAATTCCGTATTTTGATACTGTGAAATAAAGTGTTATTTGACTTATTTTCAGTGGTTTGTGTGTTTTTGGTTTGAATGGCGCTATTGTATGAAACGTGCTTTTACATTTATCTTTGGCCAAGAATTGTACACGTTTTAAAACCACAAATTAAATGAAAAATCCAAGTATTTTGATAAAGGGAATACTCATTTCCTTGTGCTTTACGATAAGCCAATCGAAAGCACAAGTAGGAATTAATACTTCAAGCCCTCAAACCATTTTCCATGTGGATGGGGCAAAAGATAATCCCTCATCCGGAGTCCCATCTTCTACTCAAATGGCCAATGATGTCACCATCACCTCTACCGGAGAAATAGGAATTGGAACCTTAACTCCTGCTACCAGAGTAGACACCCGGTCTGCAACGAATTCAGACAACTCAATTGGAATAGGAGAAACCAGTCAGACCGCAGCCATTGCAGGCAGTGGCGCTGTAAGATATAACCCGCTGAACGGGGGAAAGATGCAGTATTCAGATGGTGTTGTATGGCAGGATCTTATTTCTTCCCCAACCAAAGCAGTAGTGGTAGCCAATCTTCAGGCAGGGAACTTTGCTGTGAAAATTCCCTATCAGGTTTCTACAGGGATTGCAGGATGGACGGAGATTTCCGACCCAACAGGGAACTTTACTCCCGGAACAGGTGTTTTTACAGCGCCAAGAACCGGCGTATATCTTGTTTCTTTTACCTATGATTTTGTTAGAATTCCCATAGTTTCAGGGTATTTTTCAGAAGCAAGATATGTTGTGAATGGAAGCAGTACGGTGAAAAAATGCGTGAAATCTTACTCAAATATTTCAAAACAGGCACAGGTGGCAGGATCCTGTGTTGCCGGAGTTCAGTTGAATAAAGGTGATACTCTTCAGCCCTATATCTATCAGTCGGTTTATAATGGAAACCTGAGTCTGAGAACAGATACGTCTTCTGCAAGCAATGAATACGGCTTCGTAAATCTTTCGATTTTAGAACAATAACACACTTTGATATGAGAAAAAAATTAGGACTGGCTTTACTCATTTGCTGTGGCATAGGGATGAAAGCTCAGATAGAAATTAATATGTCTTCTCCGGAAGGAATACTACATATAGACGGGCAGAAAAACACAAATGTTTCCATACTTTCCAGTTATTATGATGATGTGGTGATTACCTCTTCCGGAAATGTAGGAGCCGGAACAAAATCTCCGAAAACAAGACTGGATATGAGATCAGGGGAGCGCTTAAATGCCATTGGGATTGGAGGAACTTCACAATCTGCTTCTGCAGCAAAAGCCGGAGCGATGAGGTATAACTCCGGAACTCAGGACCTAAGCTATTCTAACGGAACAGCCTGGGTAGCATTGGCTCATAAGGCTCCCAATGATTTTGTGGATGCCGAAAATGCTTCAGGACAAAGTTTCAGTGATGGAATACAGACAGCAGTTATCGGCTGGACTAAGAAAACAGATGTGAATGGTAGCTTTAATACTGGTACCGGAGCTTTTATAGCGTCCAAAACGGGTGTATACATTGTATCCTTTACCTTTTCTCTGGCCTCAGGAAGCATTGCAAATGATTCAAGATATGAAACGCTGATTCAGACTAATTCAACGTCTTCCGCTACCGGTAAAGTGTTTAAATGTGTAGGAAGTTATCCGGGAAACAATACGATCGGAAATCGTGTTGCCGGAAACTGTTCCGGGATTTTTAACCTCAATCAGGGAGATAACATTACGGTAAGCCTGAATCAAAAACTGGGAAGTTCAAAAACACTGGATACTGATTCTACGCTTACTTCTTTAAGTATTTTCGGATTATAAAAAGATAAATGATGAAAAAGAATTGTTTACTGATTTTAATGACTTTAAGTTTCCAATATGCATTTTCACAGATTGGAATCAATAGCCCAAACCCGCAAGGTGTTTTACATATTGACGGGCAAAAAGATAACCCTGCTTCAGGATCCACATTCACTCCAGCTCAGCAGAGCAATGATGTTCTTGTTAACAGTGCCGGGAAAATAGGAGCAGGAACTCTCAGTCCCACGGTAAAAATAGATGCCAGAAATTCCGGTAACGGAGCGATTGGTTTTGGAACTTCCACACTGACAGCAGCTGCGGCAGATGAAGGAGCCGTACGCTATAACAATGGAGTGGAATATTCCAATGGAAATGAGTGGCTTCCTTTGCTTACCGCACAGCCTGCCGGTAATAAAGTGATTGTTATTGCAGCCAAAACAACTAATAATGTAAAACTCGTAACCCCGGCTACCCCAACAATAACAGCTGGTTTACAAAACAGAGCCAGTAATTATCTTGTAGACTGGAGCAAAACTTTTGAAAGTAATTCCGGAACCAGTTTCAATGCTGCTACAGGCATCTTTACAGCGCCCAGAAACGGAATTTATGTAGCTACTTTCACAACAGATTTGGCTCCGTTAGCCATTAATTATACTACAGACCCTTTAAATCCTATTCAGATAGAAGCCATCTGGCAACTTTATGATAATACAGCGGGATTGGCCATCACCAATGTTGTAAATACTGTAAAATGTGCCAATACCATGTCCTCAAACAGCATCGTAAATATTGATGCAGGGAGCAATTGTACAGCCTCATTTTATATGACAGCAGGGCAGAGACTGATGCCTTATATCTGGTTTAATTTAAATAATTCAAACGTTGCGAATTTTTCGCTCAACAATACGGGAGGTTACAATAATCTCACTATAGCAGAACAGTAATCAGGAGATTTCATCAAGCGTTTTAATAAAAGCAGACGGATGCAGCCCGGTGATCTTTTTGAACTCAAGAGAAAAAGCGCTGTGAGATGAATATCCTGTGATTTCAGCGAGGTGATTGATCTTATATTTTCTGTATTGAGGCTCATTTTTCAATTGGTTAACAATATAATTGATCCTCAGATGATTGATGTACTGATTGAAGTTGAATTTTTTATGTTTCTTAATTACTGTTGAAAGATATTTCGTGTTGATATTCAATGTGTTTGCAAGGTTATAACGTGAAATATTCTTACTGTTAAACTCAAGATTTTCTTCGAATATTTTTAGTCCGTGTAATATGTTTTCCTCTACTTCAGGCGAAATTTTTATTTCTGTGGGAGTAGAGGTATTTTTTGCCTGAATATCCTCAGATACTTCCTGTGGATCTTCTTCATAAATAACGGGTGAAATACCGTCTCTGTAAATTTTTGCAACAGCTTCTTTATGTTTTTTACGAAGACGGATGGTATTGAAAATAAAAGCTCCTAGGATAATCATCAACGCAAAACAGGCTATGATAAGTCCTTTTGAAGTAGAATGGCTTTCATTGAGCTGCTGATGAAAACTTTCTTCTTTTTGGGATAATGTTTTGTTGACAGCCATTGCTTTGTTGTAGGCGATGCTGTCTTTTAATGTAAGATTTTCAATTTTATATTTTTCCGTATTGGAATCATCGTGGAGCAAAGCATACACTTCTTCAAGGTTTTTGGTAACCTCAATCTTTTTTTCATTGAAACCATACTGATCTACAATGGCCAGAGATTTCTTATAATAAAGCACCGCACTGTCCGGCTTATTTTGTTTTGAAAACGAAAATCCGATATCATTAAGGATATTTGCCCGGAGATAATAATTGCTTTCTCCCACCAAAGAAAGGGCTTTTACAAAATAGGGTTTGGCTTCCTTAAAATTTTTTACCTCAGATAAATTGTATCCCATATTGGTATACGCTGAAATTAAAAGTTCATTCCGTCGGGTTACATTTTTAAGCTTTTGAAATTCCTGAATGGCACTTTTGGAATAGAATGCTTTTTCCTTGTACTGATTCTTATTGAGAAGGATCAAAAAAGAATTAAAGATCATTCCTTTCAGCTCATGTCCTTCCTCTGTATTATTATTTTTTACTTCAGCGATAGCATTTCGGAGACTTGTGGAAGATTCCTTGAGCAGTCCAAGCTTTGCATATTGAGTTCCCTGCATTCTGTAGGCAAGAGCTTTCCCGATATTGTAGTTGCTCTCGGTAGATATTTTAAGAGCTTTATCTGCAAAATCAAGACTTTTCTCAGCATCAGATTTTAAATAACTGTTGAACGATTTTAAATAATACGCCTTTGCCAGAAATTCCGGGAGATTTCTTCTCTGGGCAGAATCTATAATCTTATTCAGAACAATTTCCGAGCTGTCCGGATTTTTGGATGACAACATACGGGCATACTTGTACTGCCCCTCAAAATCAAATGTCTGAGCGAATGTAAAAAATGAAATAATAAGGAAGAAAAAGAGTATAATTTTTTTCTTCATTGTGTGTTTTTTTATTTTTTCTGGTATTTCCAGTTACGGGCTTTACCTTCCGCTATCCATTCCAAAGACTGTTCCAATCTTTTATTTCTGGTAGCTTCTGTTTTGGCTTCTGTAACCCATGCAATATACTCTTTTCTGAAAGATGGTGAAGCTTTTTCAAAAATTTCTTTTGTCTTTGGCCGGGCATCTAAAGCAGACTGAAAATAATCAGGGATTTCCATCTCTATTTTGGATGGAGGAGCTTTCTTCATGGTAACTCCCATATCTGTAAGCTCCATGGCTTCCCGGATTGCTCTTTTCAGCTGAGGTTTAGAAGGAAGGTCTTCAAGACGGGTTACTTTTCCTAAACTGAACATTGAACTTTTTTCAGCACTTGTTTCTATTTCCTGTAAAGTTTTCATTTCCTGATGAAGCCAGAATCCCAGACTGCAATAGTGTTTGAAAGCAGTAATTGAGCATAGGATCTTTCCTTTGTACATGAAAGTAGGAAATTGCCACTTGATGGCTTCTTCCGCATCAGGACAGGCTTCGTGAATGGTTTCACGGAGATATTGTAAAATAGGTTTTGCAAAATCCGGAGATTTTTCAATGTATTCATCAACTTTTGCGCTGTGTTTCTCCATAGTGTTTATTGGAATAATTGTACCATTTCATTGACAAGGAATTTTACCTGATCAGGTCTTCCCCTGTCATTTTTAGGGTTGTTGGAATAGCTTCCGGTTTTTACAATAACCATATTGTGCTCCGGAACCATAATGATATATTGCCCCTGTAATCCAAGGAAATAATAATGTTTGATTGGATTGTCATGATTGATCCAAAGTCCCATTCCATAGATGTTTTCGGACTTTTCTGTAGGAGTTCTCATCTTTTCAACGAAGTCTGCGTTGAGGATTTGCTGATCTCCGACTTTTCCATGATCAAGAAATAGCTGCCCCAATTTGGCAAAATCTCTGGCATTGGAATGAATACAGCAATACGTTTTTTCCATACCATGATCGTCTGTACTCCATTTCGCATTCTGCTCCATTCCCAGAGGAATCCAGAATTTTTCTGATAAATAGCTTGCCAATGGCTGATTCAGAGCTTTTCGAAGGGCAAAACCAAGAAGCTGAGTGGAACCGCTTTGATATTCGAATCTTACGCCTGGCTCTTCTTTAAATTTTCTTGGGAATACAGCTTTTACGAGGCTTTTCCCATAATAGGCTTTGGCATTGGGAAGAAACGGATTGTTGTAATTTTCATCCCAGTCCAGTCCGGCTTCCATTTGGGCTAAATTTTTAAGGGTAACCTGATTTCCAAATGTTTTATTTTTAAATTCAGAGTAAAATTCAGAAAGTTTTTCATCAATGGAGGGGATAATCCCTTCTTCCAGTGCTTTCCCTAAAAGCATAACAGTCACTGCTTTTGCCATCGAAAAAGAATTGGTCTGCGAAAGCTGATTGTAACCATCCCAATATTGTTCATGAAGAATTTTACCATGCCTTATCACAACAAAAGCGGCTGTTTTGGAAAGTTTTAAATTTTCAACTAAATTTTTAGGTAACTCCTTTTTGTTATAGTCAGAATCTTCTTCCCAAAGCCTGGGTTCTTCTGTGGCAATAAGATTGCTGGGGAAAAGATCTCCATCATCAATGTATGCACTTGACTTTCCTTTTAGATAGGTCTTGGAAATACCACTAAATAAATAATCGTATCCCAGAAAATAAGCTGCTGCTGCACCTGCTACAGCTCCGCCTATCATATACTTCAGTATTCTCATTGTTTCATGAATGGGTCTCTAACAAATTTAGAATAATTTGGTTATAAAATTTAAAATGAATCAGCAAATAAGTTATTTTTGTTCTTATTGATGAAAACTATGACCAGAAAACTAATTGTATTAGGCTGCTTCCTGCTTTCGATGATGGGAATAGCCCAGATGTATAAACCGATAGATACTGCAGATTATATACAGAGAAAAGCATTTTTAAAGAATTTTGAAGGCAATAATGAAGCAACTGTCAAGAGATTAAAATCCCAATATTCAGGGAAAACAGGCTCTGAACTATCCAAGATTTATAAAGAATTCGGAACTGATTTTGAAAAGCAGGTAAAGAATAAGGATTTTATCTTTAAATCCGAATTTGAGACCAGTATACAATCCATGATTCATCGTCTTAAAAAGAGTAATCCTGCAATTCCTCAGGATCTGAAAATTCTGATTGCAAAAGACAATACACCCAACGCTTATTGCCTTGCTGACGGAACTTTTGTAATCAATATGGGGCTTTACAGCTGGCTGAACAATGAGGAGCAGATTGCTGCGGTGATTTCTCATGAGCTGGGGCACAAAATAGAAGAACATTCTCTGAAAACTTTTTTAAAAATTATCGAACAGGATAAGCTGGATAAAGTGGTGGTGGAGAATATAAAATCAACAACAACACGCAGAAGCCAGAGCCAGAATCAGAAAGCTTTTGACATTTTTAAAAATACTGCGTACAAAAAAGGGGTGGAAAGAAGACAAAGTGAAATGCAGGCAGATTCTTTAGGATATATCATTTTTAAAAACAGTGATTTCAAGAAAGCTGAATTTGTAAATGCACTTCAAAGGCTTCAGGATTTTGATACCATTTCACCAAGAGAATTGAAGGTGGATACCTATAAGAAACTTTTTAATCTTCCTAAACAGGTTTTCAATGAGAAGTGGATGAAGAAGGAAGACTTCTCCCTGTACAATTATAATTTCTACAAAGAAAAGCTTAATAAAGATTCCCTGGCATCGCATCCTGAAGTATCCAGAAGGATTGTAATGCTTAAAAAGACTTTTACAGAACTCAAAACACCTTTTATTCCGGAAAAACCTTCGGATCTGTTTCTCACATTGAAAAAAACAGCCAGGATGGAAATTTTGCCCAATTATTTCCATTCGGAGGATTATGGGTTGGGCATTTACACTGCCATGCAGTTTTTACAGGATGATGAAGAGGAAAAGTATTATAAAAGCTGGCTGGGAAGATGTTTTTCCAAAATATATGAGGCAAGAAAAAATTATAACCTGAACCGGTATCTGGATCGGATAGAGCCTAAAAATCAAAGTGAAAGTTATCAGCAATTTCTGAACTTTATGTGGAATTTAAGCCTGGATGAAATAAAGAATATTGCAGACTTTTATCAGACGAATGAAACGATAGCGAAGGTAAACTGATCATCATTAAAGGATCAATAGGAACGGGCTTTAGCCCGTTTAAAATAACAAAAAATCCCACTGGCTTAAGCCAAAACATAAAAGAAATAACCCTGATGTTTTGTCAGGGTTCTTTTTATATTAGTAATTTAATTTCTCCAAACGGATTTTATTGAATTTTTCTTTTTCGTTATATTCACGAAGCAGGATATAGCCTTCTTTTCCAACGTACGGAGTTACGGCATAGTTGTCTTTTTCAGAAATGGGAATGATTTCCTGTTTGAACTTTCCATCAATAATGGTATTGATAAATAGATTCCATCTTTTCTGCCTGGTTACTTCGTCTTTTTGATAGTCGCGGTAGAAAAATACCACATCTTTTCCTCCGTTGAGGTACTGTGAGAACAGATAGTCACTGTTTACCCATTTTGATTTTTCCTTTTCAAAAACCTGAACATTTTTCACTTTGAAATCTTTATCGGTATAGATATACACAAGATCAGTGGTTTTCGGAGCATTATATTGACCTGCAGGTTTATATTTTTCGGATAAGATACCTATGCTTCCATCGTTCATAAAATACATGTCTTTGGTCTGAAGCATATAACCGCTTTCTACCATTCCATATTTATTAACTTTGGGAAGAAATGTAGAGATATTAGGCTCATAATTAATTGCTTTGGTATCTACTGTGAAATCAGATTTGTTGAGAATCATTCTTGCAAACCCTACGGATTCGGAATCATCATAGTTTCTTCCTAGCAGGACTACTTTATCATCAAAAGTTTTATCATTATCAAGCTTTCTGTAGTTGGAGTAGAAGGATTCAATATTGTCTATCGTATCATCAGATAATCCTGTAACCGGTTTATTGGACGTTTCTTTTCCGGTTTTCATATCAAGAACCATCACACTGAATGTTTTCTGCTTGTCATTAACCTTTTTCATGATGCAGTACATATAATTTTCATCTCTTTCCAGAACGGATAAGGTAGTGTACAGCTTTTTACTTCCGTCTGTGTTATACTTATATCTCCAGACTTCCTTTTTGTTAGCATCAAACTTAATAAGACTATTGCTGTTTTCGTATTTTCCGTAATCTTTATATTCCACAGCAAAATAGCCTCCTTCTTTCAGTTCTCCTACGGCAGAAATGTAGTTGTAGCCTTTATCTTTTTTCTCCTCACGGTTTTCCTTACGCTGTTCTTTCCAGCTTTTGGGTTCATTGATTTCTTTGAAAGTACCATTTTCCAGATAGTCGTAATATATTTTTCTGGTAATAGAGTTTGTTTTAGGATCTATCACCATAGAAACGGGAGTAAATACTTCTCTTGTTTTTACCAGGGAATAGTCCATCATGGAAGGTTTTAAAATAATCTGTCCTTTAAAATCTACATATCCTAAATAAGAAGCAGCCGTGATATCACCTTCAAATTCTTTGTTGGCAACAGGGTTGAGGTTTTTATCTAATATAACATACTCAAACTTTTTGGTTTTATCACCGGATTTTCCGTAAGAATAGAGAGAAACGTAACCGTAAAGATTGTCTTTATCATCGAATAGAGCATTCATTCCTACATGATCACCCGCAGCGAGTGTTGTCAGATCCTGAGTTTGGGAAAATGCAAAGGTCTGGACCAGCCCAAACATTATCAGAGTTATTTTTTTCATGGTTAAAATTTGAGGGATAAAAGTAATAAATTAACCTATATGTTGCGAAAAATAAAAAAGCTTTGGAAATATTTCCAAAGCTTATAACCTAAAATGCAAAATAATTATTAATAATACTCGTAAAGCCAGTTATGAGTACTTGTTCCATTACCTGAGATATCATATGTAGTAACGGCTTTGGTAGGATAGTTGTCGCTGTTAAGTGTATACACAGCAGTAATTTTGTTGGTTCCATTGGATGAACCGGAATAGCTCTCTGTTTGATTCAATAGGTTATTATACCCTATTTGTCCGTCACTCACATCAAATAAATTGATCTTCACAAAACCTCTTATATTTTTCATAGGATTATTGAAGGTATCATAAGTATTGGTAATAGTATAGGTAACTCCGTTATAGGTGTATTTGGCAGAAGCTACATTTCCGGCATTGGTTAAATTAACATCCACCTGTGCAAATACAAGATCTGAATACATTCCCGTTGAAGGATTATAAGTTCCGCTTTTATACTCATTAAACTGTACATGGGTATCACTGATATACTGATAGATTTTGGTATAGATAAGCGTTCCTTGTTCCTGATCGGTTATCTTTTCTGTTGAAAGCCTTCCATTGGAATAGGTGAATTCTCTCCTGAGAACCAGGGCACCACCAATAAATTCTTCAGTTTTAGCAATATAATCACTATTGTATCCGCTATAGGTATAAACCACTCTGTCATCATCTGAAGCATTGTAAGTTTCTATAATCTGATCTCCGTTATACTTAAACTCCACCATGTAGGGCTGACCGCCTGGATTTACGTCAGTTGCTTTTTTCAGGAGATGAAAAGGACCGTTATTATTATGAGAATTATTGCTGTTATCTCTGTGATCGGCCGGATTATCATTAGACACACAGCCTGAGAGCACTGCCAAAGCCAGTGATGAAAGCATCAGTTTTTTCATGGTTATTATTCGTTTAGTTTTTAGTCCGCTAAAAATAACAATTTTTGTGGCATGTTGATCCGGAATAGTTGAAAAATAAAAAAGCCCTAACCAGGGCTCTTCAATTATATTTTAGAAAGTAAATTTCTGAAGTTTGTTTTTTCATCAATGATTCTTCTCAACTCTGAAACAGGAACTCTTTCCTGCTGCATCGTGTCTCTGTCTCTGATGGTTACGGTGTGATCAACTAAAGAGTCGTGATCTACAGTGATACAGTAAGGAGTACCAATGGCATCCTGTCTTCTGTAACGTTTTCCAATAGCATCTTTCTCTTCGTAGAATAAGTTGAAATCGTATTTCAGATCATTGAAGATATTTTCTGCATATTCTGCAAGACCATCTTTTTTCATCAATGGAAGAATAGCTGCTTTGATTGGTGCTAATGCCGGAGGTAAAGATAAAACTGTTCTTTCTGAACCGTCTTCCAATACTTCGTCTCTCAGGCAGTGTGAAAATATAGAAAGGAATAATCGGTCTAAACCTACGGACGTTTCCACTACATAAGGAACATAGTTTTCGTTTCTCTCAGGATCAAAGAACTGAAGCTTTCTTCCGGAGAATTCCTCGTGAGCTTTTAAGTCGAAATCTGTTCTTGAGTGAATTCCTTCCAGTTCTTTAAATCCGAATGGGAAGTTAAACTCAATATCAGCTGCAGCATTCGCATAGTGAGCAAGCTTTTCGTGATCGTGGAATCTGTAGTTCTCGTCTCCCAAACCTAAAGCTCTGTGCCAGTTCAGACGTTTTTGCTTCCATTGTTCGTAGAAATCAAGTTCTGTTCCCGGAGCAACAAAGAACTGCATTTCCATCTGTTCGAATTCACGCATTCTGAAAATAAACTGTCTTGCCACAATCTCGTTTCTGAAGGCCTTACCAATCTGTGCAATACCGAAAGGAAGCTTATGACGTGAAGTTTTCTGTACATTCAGGAAGTTAACGAAAATACCCTGAGCCGTTTCCGGTCTAAGGTAAAGATCCATCGCACTGTCAGCAGAAGCGCCCAGTTTTGTTCCGAACATCAGGTTGAATTGTCTTACTTCTGTCCAGTTTTTAGAACCCGTATCAGGATCTGCAATTTCAAGCTCTTCAATCAACGCTTTTACATCAGCAAGGTCTTCATTTTCCAGAGATTTAGCCAGCCTTGAAAGAATTGCTTCTCTTTTTGCTCTGTATTCCAGAATTTTTGGATTCGTAGCAACAAACTGATCTTTATCGAAAGCCTCACCGAATCTTTTCGCTGCTTTTTCGATTTCTTTATTCTCTTTATCTTCAATTTTAGCACAATAATCTTCCACCAAAACGTCTGCTCTGAAACGTTTCTTAGAATCTTTATTATCAATCAATGGATCGTTGAAAGCGTCTACGTGGCCTGATGCTTTCCATGTTGTTGGATGCATAAGGATTGCTGAATCAATGCCGACAATATTTTCGTTAAGCTGTACCATCGCTTTCCACCAATATTGTTTGATATTATTTTTAAGTTCGGCACCGTTCTGTCCATAATCGTAAACAGCGGATAAACCATCATAGATCTCACTCGATGGGAAAATAAAACCATATTCTTTAGCGTGAGAAATCACTTTCTTGAAAACATCTTCTTGCTTTGCCATAATTTTTTTAACGTCTGATATGCAAAAATAATGTTTTTTATTGGGAAAATATTAATACCTGTAAGAACCTACATTAGAGATGGTCATCAAAAAGCATCCTCCCACACCAATGATAAATAAAATACCGGCAATAATAAACAGTAATATCTTTGCTATTCTGTATTTTTTTAAGGGCACAAAAAAAATTGTAGCGATCGTTATAACAACAGCGATCACGATCAATTTTACAAAAAAACCAAAATAGTCTGTCATTTTTTTAAAATTAAGGGAAACCTTTTACTAATATAAACCTTTTATTTGAAGTTTGATCAAGGAGCCGGGAATTTGCTTTCGCTACTCGCTTTTTCTGTTTTTAGGCGGCGGCAAAGCCGCCGCCTAAAAACAGAAAAGAGCTCAAACATACCGCTCAATCAGGGCTAAATCGGCCGGAAATTTCTACTTTTGCACCATGTTAGAAATTCTTTATCGTGACGAGCATATTATTGCCATCAACAAACCCAGCGGACTGTTGGTTCACAAATCTTTCTATGCGGGAGAAGCCGATACCTATGCTATTCAGGAGTTGAAGAAACAGATCGGACAAAAAGTATATCCTGTACATCGGTTAGACCGAAAGACTTCGGGTGTTCTGCTGTTTACCTTAGATAAAGATACTCTTAGAATTATGAGCGAGCAGTTTGCGTCACGCGAAGTGGAGAAGAAGTATCTGGCCATTCTTCGTGGATGGACAAAAGAAGAAGAAACCATTGATTATGATTTGGTTAATGAAAATGAAGTCAAACAAAATGCCATTACCTACTACCGCCGTTTGCAGACTTCAGAAATAGATTTACCTTTTTTAAAACATCAGACTTCGAGATATTGTTTGGTAGAAGCAATTCCTGAGACGGGAAGATTTCATCAGTTGAGAAAACATTTTAAACATATTCTGCATCCTATTTTAGGTTGCCGAAAACATGGTTGCAATAAACAAAATAAGTTGTGGCTTCAAACATTTGAGATCAGCAAAATGACGCTTCACGCCCATCAATTGATTTTTAATCATCCTGTTTCTAATGAAAGAATTACAGTAAATGCCACTATAGATGATGAGTTCAAAAGAGTAGGAGATATTCTGAATTTTGATCTGAGTTCTTATTCTTAATGTTATTTGTAAATATTTTTTAATGCAATGTTCACTAAGAATGTATTTAAATATTTACTTTTCGAGCGCTAAGGCACTTCGTTCAGCAAAGAATGATAACGCGTACTTCGCTTAGTGAAACGTCCTTGCGAACCAAAATGTTTTCAGGATGGTCATTTTTCTTTGCGGTCCTAGCGTTAAAAATCCCACTGATTTGTTGCATATATAGTTGCTTTCCATCTTATAGATACTATAGATCAGCCATTTTGATAAAATATCATAGGTTAATCTAGCATTAATTTTAAAATGAGTATTTTTGTAAAACTTTTTTTCAATGTACAAATCGCTCATTCGTCCCATTCTTTTCAAATTTGATCCCGAGGAAGTTCATCATTTTACATTTTCAATGCTTAAAAATTTTGGATTTCTTACCAAACTATTTTTACCCAAACCTATTGAAGACAAACGTCTGGAAAGAGAAGTTTTCGGATTAAAATTTAAAAATCCTGTTGGATTAGCTGCCGGTTTCGATAAAAATGCAGTTTTGTTCAACGAATTAGGACATCTTGGGTTCGGATTTGTAGAAATCGGTACGGTAACACCAAGAGCACAGGCCGGAAATCCTAAGAAAAGATTGTTCCGTCTTATTGAAGATGGTGGAATCATCAACAGAATGGGATTCAACAATGATGGTCTTGAAGCGGCTATTGAAAAACTGAAATCCAATAAAGGAGAAATAATCATCGGAGGTAACATCGGAAAAAATACCGATACAAGCCCGGAAAACTATACCCAGGATTATCTGGACTGTTTTGAAGGTCTTCATCCTCATGTAGACTATTTTGTACTGAATGTAAGCTGTCCGAATGTAGGAAGCCACGCCAAACTGGAAGATGTAGAATATCTGAGAGAGCTGATTACAGAAGTAAAGAAAATAAACCAGTCAAAGTCTGTACAGAAACCTATTTTACTGAAAATTGCTCCGGATTTGAATAACAATCAGTTAGACGAAATCATTGAGCTGATTGCAGAAACGAAAATTGATGGTATCGTAGTTTCCAACACCTCTGTCAACAGAGAAGGCCTGAAGACATCACCAGAAGTTTTAAAGCAAATAGGAAATGGCGGACTAAGCGGAAAACCGATCCGTGAAAGAAGTACAAAGATGATTAAGTACCTTTCCGATAAAAGCAACAGAGCATTCCCAATCATTGGGGTAGGAGGAATTCATTCTGCAAAAGATGCGATGGAAAAATTAGATGCAGGAGCCACATTGGTTCAGCTGTACACCGGATTTATTTATGAAGGTCCGGAACTGATTAACGAAATCAATCAGGAACTTCTGAAAAGAGCAAGCAGATTACCAAGATAAAAATATAAAGAGAGTTATTGTGACTCTCTTTTTTATTTTGATTTTACTATGGATGCATTTTTTATGTCTACAGTAAGTGTATGGGCAGGAGTTCCTTCGGATTTGGCGATTTTATATTGAATCGTTTGCTTGTCTTTGGATCTTGTTTTGGTGACATCATAAATATTTTCCCAGCAGCTTTCAATCAGGAATTCCTCATAGTTTTTATAATTCCAGTCTTTTGTAAAATAAAGAACTCTGTAGCCTTTTTCTCCATCACTGGCTCCACATTGTCCGCAGGCATTAAAATTTGAAGTCTGCTCAAAATAGAGCAGAACCCTGTTCCCATTTTCTCCTGAAGAGTAGGATAGCAGTTCATTTCCTCCAGCTTTATTGATGAAATCATAAGTATTGATCTTTTTATTATTTGGTAAGTACAGATAATTGTTGAGGCGGTAGATCATAGCATTTCCTGTAAATAATGTTGCAGGCTGAACCTTTTTACCAAAATAAAAATGGCCGGGAATTGGATTGTTTTTAAGAGTGGATTGATCAAATATGATAGATTCCTTTGGGAGTAATTTCTGAACTATTTCATCCGTCTTTTCTACTTTCTGAAGGGAAGTGATCTGCTCTTTCAAAAGCTTAGAATTCTGTTTTTGTTTTGTTCCAAAATTATACAGCGACAGATGTCCATAATAATCATATATTCCGGTAAGCGGGATTTTCTTTTTGTATTTATCATAATAGTACCATCCATCAACGTAGTGCTGATACTGGTCACAGTCTACCACTCCTGTGTAGCTGAGCTGTAGGGTAATAGGAGCTCCTCCAATCTGTCCGGTAAAAGTTTGCGAAGAATCTGTTACCTTTTTTAATTCAATTTTTTGGCTGAGAAAAAACGTGAGGGATAAGAAAAAGAATAATGTAAAATTTTTTTTCATGGTTGAGTGATCGTGGATGTTAGTTTTTAAATGAAGAAGTGAGCAATGGTGTAGATAATCAGGCCGACCAGACCTCCCACCAGTGTTCCGTTGACCCGGATAAACTGTAAGTCTTTTCCTACCTCCAGCTCCAGCTTTTCACTGAGCTCTTTTCCCTGCCAGTTACCGACAGTCGTACTGATGAGGTTTCCAAACTGATGGGTGTTTTTCAGAATGTATTTATAAGCCGTTACCCGAACCCAATGGTCAATTTTGTTCTGAAGATTTTCATCTGTCTTTAAATTTTGTGCGAACTCATTCAGGTTTTTAGTAAGATAATTTTTCAATGAGGAGTTTTCTTCCTGAAGCTCTTTCATCAGCGTTTTTTTGATAGAAACCCAAATGTCATTGGAGTATTCATCCAGTTTATCATTTTTCAGAAGTCCGTTTTTGATCGTTTTAAATTCTTCATCCCATTTCGGATCTTCTTTCAGATCAATAGAAAATTCATGAATCTTCTGAGTAATCAGTCCTCTTACTTCATGCTGAGGGTTTTCTTCTATTTCCTTAAAAAAATCAGAAAGCCCGTCTGCAATTTTATCTGCAATTTTAGTATCTACAAAAGAAGGAATGAATGAATAGCTGCCTTTCTTTACCCGTTCCTGGATCATTTCATCGTTTTCAATGATGTATTCCTTGATCTGCTTAGAAAGATTGGTGATGATTCTCTGGTGGTCATTCTTTTCCAGAATATAGCCGATTCCGTTTCCTACTACCTTATTAAGCTTAATATCATCTGTCATTTCAGATACTTTTTTGCTAATAAATTGACTTACCGTAGAGTCATCAAGTTTATTAAGAATGTCAAGAACAATATCAGAAAGATTTTTAATCAAAATATCCTGACTCTTTTCTTTACCCAGCCATTCCCCGACAAAGTTGGAAACCTTAAGCTTTTGAATATAAGGACGTATATTCTGAGGAGAAAGGAAATTACCTACTACAAAGCTCCCCAGGTTGTCTCCCAGTCTCTGTTTGCTGTTTTCAATAAGGTTGGTATGAGGAATAGGAAGACCGAGAGGATGGCGGAATAATGCAGTAACTGCAAACCAATCTGCCAATGCGCCTACCATAGCGGCCTCAGCAAAAGCCCGTACATAGCCGATCCAATGAGAGTTATTAGACTTCTGTACAATAGTGGTAACAATGAAAATAACAGCCATCAGAACAAATAATCCTGTGGCAAATGCTTTATATTTTCTGAGTTGTTTTCTTTTTGCTTCGTCATTCATATTCTCAAATTTACTAAATTTGGTTATGAAACCGTTTAATCTTAATAAAAGCTTTTAAACCATAAAGATTGATGTCATTTAAGTCAAAATAATGCCAACCCAATCTTTTGCCGTTAAAGAATGAAATTTACGATGAAATTTTTAGTTTCACTCACCTTATTATTTTTTCTGCAGGCATGTACGCAGAAATACGAATCTATTAAAAAAACTTCTATGGAAAATACAGAAGCAAAAAACAATCCATATTACTCCAGAACAGATACTACAAAACTTAACGTTTCCAATGATGAATGGAAAAAACTCCTTGCTCCGGATTTGTATGCCATCGCCCGAGAAGCAGCAACAGAAAGAGCTTTTACAGGAAAGTATAATGAATTTGATGAAGTAGGAGAGTATTACTGTGCCGTGTGTGGAAACCACCTGTTCCGTTCTACCTCAAAATTTTCCAGCAGCTGCGGATGGCCGAGTTTTTTTGAAGCTGATAAAGAAGGTGTTTATTATGTAAGAGATCAGTCTTATGGGATGGACAGGGTAGAAGTGCTCTGCAAAAGATGCGATTCCCATTTGGGACACGTTTTTGATGATGGTCCGAAACCTACGGGATTGAGATACTGTATGAATTCTGTGAGTCTTGAATTTGTAGCGGATTCTAAGAATTAAACATCCATGAATGAACCTGTGCTCTTTGAATAACGGAAGCTTGTATGGCTGGCGCTTGCCGATTTGTATCTCGATACAGAGCTTCAGGAGTGGCAATTTCAGTATATAACCGGTATTTTCCTTAAAAGCCCTTTTAACCTTGAAAAGATTAAAAAGATAGATCAGTATGAAGTTTTTCCTGTTCTTTTTTCCAATCTTCTGAATCCGGCGGGTGAATGGGCTGGTTTTGAAGAAAAAAGATTAGTTAAAAATATTATGACCTGGATGGAATTTCGAAGTAAACTGGATATTCTGGCTATCAAATGTATTTATCCAATATACCAACCCATAAATAGAGATTATTGGAAAAGACTTGAAGAAATCTATAATCAAACGAGGTTCTGACTTCTTCAATGGAAGAAAATATTGAGTATTATCAGCCTTTATTTACTTGAAATTTTTTCAGAATAAGTGCTTTAATTCACAAAATCAGGACGTTAAAGTTTCTTAAATAGCGTTAAACTTTTTAGAGTTATAACCCCTTGGTAATTATGTTTTTATACTTTTGCCTCACTAATTTGGATTTATATAGTATTGAATGAAAGGATTTTATAGCGTATTAGGCCTTGTTTACATGGTGACGACTTCATTCTACATTTCCCCAAGAGTGGTGGCGAAAAGTGAGAATGTAAAAACAACGAAAACTGAAAAAGTAGCTGAAACGAAATCTGAGAAGAGCACTACAGCAGTGTCTTCATCAGAAGCATTGTACCAATCTATTGCATTTGACCCTGAACATGAATTGAATTATGAAGTGTTCTCAAAAGCATTAACTGGTTATGAAAATTTAAAAAAAGCAGGATTGCTTACTCAAGACTCGCACTTATTAACTATCTGCGATTTTTCTATGTCTTCTAATACAAAAAGACTTTGGATCATTGACCTGGAAGACAAAAAAGTTCTGTTCAACTCATTGGTAGCACACGGAAAAAATACCGGCGAAGAATTTGCGACGAATTTTTCTAACAAGGAAAGTTCGTTACAGAGCAGCTTAGGATTTTATATTACAGATGCAACCTATCAGGGCGACAACGGATATTCTTTGAAACTATTGGGAATGGATAAAGGCTTTAATGATGCAGCCTACAGAAGAGCAATTGTTTTGCATGGTGCTGATTATGTAAGTGATGCCTTCGCGTCTATGCACAAAAGAATCGGAAGAAGCTGGGGATGCCCCGCTGTTCCAAGAGAGCTGACACAATCTATAATCAATACGATTAAAGGAAAAAACTGTCTGTTCATCTATTACCCGGATCAGAACTATCTTTCTTCCTCAGAATGGTTGAAAGCGTAAAGATAAAAAGAGCAGTCAGATTTGACTGCTCTTTTTCTTTTAAATAAGTTCTGCAATTCGAAAATAACCATTAAATTTATATCAACTTTTTAGCCTTAAAATATCATAGCATGATAAAAGGACAACATGACCATCATAAGAGTATAAGTGTAGATACGGAAACTTCTGTCGGATTTATTCCCGCTATAAGACTGATTAATAATCCTGATGGATCATGCACTTTTGAGAAAGGTAAAATGCCCACGCTTAAACCTATCAATGCAAAAGTTTTCTGGATCAGTAATGAAACGGAAGAATGGGAAAAAAGTGATCATCCGGCGCCCAGAAGGCAATATGTTATTACCATCAGAGGGAATATAAGATTTAAAGTAACAGACGGCACTACATTTATTATTGAACCAGGAATCATTCTTTTGGCTGAAGATCTTAAAGGGGCCGGACACAGCTGGGATATGGTAAAAGGTGAAGAATGGGAGAGACTTTATATCCCGATGTCAGATAATGAAGATGATTTTTTTGTTCCCGATGCATAATAAACTTTGATACAGCTCTCTTTAAGTGAAGATATAGATTCTTTATGTTTTGAAGCAATCAGTTTTGGCTGCTTTTCATTTTCTGTCAAATTCCTATTATTATTATTATTATTATTATTATTATCAGACAATCTTACTCTAAATAGCTGTGGTCAATCCTTTTTTCAAAGTAATGATCCAAAATGTAAAAGGAAAGAGCCCGATAGAATATCGAACTCTTTATGGGCAAAAGATTATTTAGTTTTAATTTAAGAAGATAGTAAGCCTGCTGCTTTAAGTTTCTCCTCCAGATCATATAATCTCTTCCATACATCCTCTGCTGTAACGGGAGTAGGAGGAATAGGTGCGGTAAGAGGTGCAGCCTGTGTTCCTATCAGTTTCCAGCCTGTGGAGCTGCTTCCTGTTGTTTTCACCCAAAGCATTTTATCCCCTCCATTGTTATTAATATAGATACTTCCCGGATTAGCGGAAATGGAAGGGTCTCCACTTCCGGAGAACAGGCCTCTGTCATTTTTGCTTCCGTCAGAAGTTGTCCATCTGAATCCTTTTTCAGTATATACAGAATTTCCATAAAATCCTTTTCCTTCACCGTTCACAGAGAAAACCGTATTACCGGATGTATCTAAACCATTATAAAGTGTAAATGCTGAAGATGCCTGGTTTTGTAATGTCAATACAGGATTTTCCGAGTTTGTTGTTAGTAGATTGCCACTGTTGGTTTCATAAGAATTTTCGCTGCCAAGGTTTTTTACAGAGCTTTTGTAAAGGCCAAAGCCTTTGGAAATAACCTGACATCTTTTGGAATCTGTATCGAAAATAATTTGATATTCAGGATTAGCTGGGTTTTCCATTCTTGGTCCTACAATGGTATTGCTTTCTCCGGATATTTTAGCTGCTGTAGCATTCTCAGTATCATTGTCTTCAAAAGAAGGATAAAAGAATCTGTTGTTATTATAGGGATTTTTGTTCTGTACATTATTTTCCATCAATATATGGTACGTTTCAATTTTTGGAAATTCTGTGCTATGATTGAAGGTTCCGCCGTAAAAAATATTTTCATTAATATATCCATCATCATCCGCTTTTTCAAATTTTATACTGATTTTATTATCATGAAGATGATTAAGCTGGAAGGTATTATAAGATATACCACCTCCGTTACCTTTATCAGAATACAAAAGTACTCCTATATCAAATCCGTACACTCTCTTGATTTCAATGGAAGAAGCAATGATATTATTGATTTTTACTCCAATAGTATTGTCTGATGCGTCATATGTACCTTTATCACAATTAAGCCCCTGAATATTCAGGCCTACTAAAGAATTTTCTATGGGAGGAACTGGATTTTCTTTAGTATGAAGCGTAGGTCCTATGAATATTGCATTGCCTATCAACGAGCTACTTACTTTTAAATTCCCATCAATTCTGATCGTTGTATAATTTTTAACGTCTATTTTGATAGTTTCAGATATATTATAATCTCCGCTGGGAATATATATAGATTTGTAATCGTATTTTCTTGCCAGCTCTATTCCTTTATTGATGGCAGCTGAAGTATAGCCTTTGTCAATGCTGTCAATTCCGAATCTTCTTACATTAATAGGATGGCCTCCCATAAAGTCTTCAAGGACATAAGTACTTCCGGAATATTTTAGGTAAATAACTCCATCATTATCGTTAATGTTTGATGGAATAGCAGATCCGTTATGCAGAAATGTTGTAGTCGGATAATAATTCAACATTTCATTGGTAGAGGGGTTTACAAGTTGTATTGACATATTAATTTTTTTTTGTTATGTTAAATATGATTTTTTTGAAGTTTTAATACTAAATTATTTACAAAATCAGGATTTTAAAGTTTCTTGAATAGCGTTACACTTTTCTCGTTTTCTCCCTGTGCGTAATGATGTTTTTAAGTTTTTTTTACTTATTTATATATTATTGAGTGAAAGGATTTTAAACTTACCAGAGCGATAATGGATACTCATTGAGATTATAGGGAATTGGATATAGGATGCCTGTAGAGGAACCATTGTAATGTATGGAGCAGATTACGTATGCAATTTGTTTGCGCATCAATGCATAAGAGAACCGGGAGAGGTTGGGGTGCCCCAGCGTATCCAGAGAATTGTCACAATCAATGATCAATAAAATAAAAGCAGTCAGTCTGTCTGCTTTTTCTATAGCTATAGCCTCTCAATTCGAATCCGATTTTTGAGAGTTTCACCCTGTTAAATAAAAGTCGGAGTAAGGGGAGTAAAAGGAGCCTTCTGTGCCGTTATGTTGAAGTTATACATCATTTTTTCTGTTTAAATAATTATTTTGTAAACTCTTGCAAGATTTTTACTGAAACAAAGATATTGACAGGTAGCGACAAAAGAAGTCGTATTATAATTAATTTTTAAAGATTTTTTTAATCAGTAAATTATTACTTTTTATTTATAGAATAAATAAAGAATCCCTGTATAAAAATACAGGGATTAAAACTATTTTGATTTCAGAATTAGCTGAATTTCTTGAACACTAAAGTCGCGTTATGCCCTCCGAATCCAAAAGCATTACTTAAGGCATAGGTAATATCTTTTTCCTTTGCTTCTCCAAAAACAATATTGACATCCTGAGGAATATTCTCGTCAATCTTGTGAAGATTGATTGTTGGAGGAATAATTCCATTTTGAATCGCTTTAATAGAAATAATCGCTTCAACGGCTCCTGCAGCACCCAATAAGTGGCCTGTCATAGATTTTGTAGCACTGATGTCAAGGTTTTTACTTCCTTTAAATAATTTATTAATTCCGTTCAACTCAACCAAATCTCCAAGCGGAGTAGAGGTTGCATGCGGATTAAGGTAATCAATATCATCCACGTTGATTCCTGCTTCATTAAGGGCTAGCTGCATTGCTTTGATAGCTCCAACACCATCAGGATGAGGTGCTGTCATGTGATAAGCATCAGCTGTCATTGCAGCCCCTACTAATTCTGCGTAAATTTTTGCCCCTCTTGCTTTGGCGTGCTCATATTCTTCCAGAATCAATGTTCCGGAACCTTCACCCATTACAAAACCATCTCTGTCTGCATCATACGGGCGGCTGGCTGTTGCAAAGTCGTCATTTCTTGTAGACATGGCTTTCATAATGGAAAATCCACCTATAGAAGCCGGAGAAATAGCAGCTTCAGAACCACCGCTTACAATGACTTTTGCTTTTCCAAGACGGATATAGTTGAAAGCATCCATCAACGCCGTATTTCCTGTTGCACATGCAGAAACTGTTGTATAATTAATTCCCTGCAAGCCATATTTCATAGAAATCATTCCTGATGCCATATTGGCAATGAATTTTGGTACAAAGAATGGATTGAATCTTGGCGTTCCGTCTCCGGCTGCAAAATTCATGACTTCACTTTCGAAAGTCCACATTCCGCCTTGTCCGGTTCCCCAGATTACTCCAATATCGAAAGGATCCATATTTTCCAGTTCAAGACCAGAATCTTTTAGAGCTTCCGCAGTGGAATACATGGCATATTGTGAAAATAAATCACTTCTTTTGATTTCGTTGTGTGTTAAATGAAGTTTTGGATCAAAGTTCTTAACCTCACATGCGAAATGTACTTTAAATTTTTCTGTATCAAAAAGGGTGATTTTATTAGCTCCACTCACTCCGTTGATACTATTTTGCCAAAATTCTTCGACATTATTTCCCAAAGGCGTCACTGCGCCCAGACCTGTAATGACAACTCTTTTCATAATTAGCTATTGATTTTGAATAAATTAGAGGTTCCTCTTGCGATTAAGCGTGTTTTGTCTGCATTCCATATTTCGCATTGTGCATTGACAAATTGCTTACCTCTTTTAATGATTTTAGTTTCAGCTACAATATTATCATTTTCTTTTGCAGTTGAAAAATAATCAATGACATTATTTATGGTGGTAATGAAAGAATTTTCATTTAAAGAAAACATGGTGGCACCAATGATATCGTCTACTATTGCGGCTGTAACTCCACCATGAAGATTTCCTATGGGATTCAGCCATTCCGCTCTTACCGTATACTGAAATGCCAGTTGTCCCTCATCTGCAGAAAGAACGATGGGGTTTAGCCATTTCATAAAAGGGGATGGTGACTGATGGAATTCTTTTCCAATGAATTGCTGTAATTGTGCTAATCTATCCATACTTTCAATTTTTATTTTTCTAAAATCATGGTTACTCCCTGCCCACGGGCTGCACAGATGGATATGAATCCTTTTCCGCTGCCTTTTTCATGAAGTAATTTTGCCAGGGTTGCAATAATTCTTCCGCCTGTTGCTGCAAAAGGATGTGCCGCTGCAAGGCTTCCTCCTTTTACATTCAATTTACTTCTGTCTATCTTTCCAAGTGCTTTCTCCAGTCCGAATTTTTTGGCAAGTTCCTCATTTTCCCAGATTTTTATGGTTGTTAAAACCTGTGCTGCAAAAGCTTCATGAATTTCATAATAATCAAAGTCAGATAGATTCATCCCTGCTTTTTTAAGCATTCTCTCTGCGGCAAAAACAGGGGCAAGAAGTAGATCCTGTTTATTTTCAACATATTCTATTCCTGCCAGTTCAGAAAAACTGATATAAGCTAAAACAGGAAGATTGTTAGCTTTTGCCCATTCTTCACTGGCCAGTAAAACTGCGGAAGCTCCGTCCGTAAAAGGGGTAGAATTTCCAGCGGTTAACGTTCCGTTCTGTTTATCAAAAGCAGGTTTTAGCTGTGATAGTTTTTCAATACTGCTGTCACGTCTTAGATTATTGTCTTTATCTAGGCCAAAAGCAGGAGTAATCATATCATCAAAGAATCCTTCATCATAAGCTTTAGCCATATTCTGATGACTTTTTAAAGCCAGTAAATCCTGTTCTTCTCTGGGAATATTGTAGTATTTGGCAGTAATTTCTGTGTGTTCGCCCATTACCAGACCTGTTTTAGGCTCCTGTCCTTTGTAAGGAATAGGCATCCAGTCTTTCAGTTTCGGACTTAAAAGCTGTTTTATTTTTCCAAAAGCAGATTTTTCTTTATTGGCTTTTAAAAGCGCTTTTCTTAATCTTGGTGAAGACTCAAACGGAATATTGCTCATTGCTTCCACACCGCATGCAATCCCTGATTCTATCTGGCCCAATGCAATTTTATTTCCGATATAAATAGCCGCTTCAATACCTGTGTCACATGCCTGCTGAAGATCACAGGCAGGAGTTGCAGGATCAAGAGAAGTATTCATTACGGTTTCTCTGATGAGGTTGCTTTCAGAGATGTGTTTAATAACAGCTCCGCCGGCAACTTCTCCGAGGCGTTTCCCCTGAAGATGATAACGGTCTATTAATCCGTTCAGAGAAGCAAGCAGGAGATCCTGATTACCCTGCTCCGAATAAGCGGTATTCATTCTGGCGAAAGGAATTCTGTTGTATCCTACAATAGCCACTTTTTTTGTTTCCATATGATATAATTTATGATGGAAGAATATTGAGTTCATGATCTATCATGCTGGTGATTTTGTCTAAAGCATTGTTTAGAAAGCTTTGATCACCCATTGTTTTTGAAAGCAGGATTCCGCCTTCAATAAGCATGATGAATAGAGATGCGAATTGTTCTGCATTTACATTGCTGTTAATTTCCCCTTTCTTTTGTCCTTCCATAATAGCTGATGAAATTTTTGACATCCATTGTTCAAAAGACTTTTTAACCTGATTTTTTAAAGCAGGGAAAGAATCATCTGCTTCCGTTGCTGCATTCATGATGGGACAGCCTCCGTTTGAGAAAACAAACTTCCAGTTTTTGCGATAGAAATCTACAAAAGCATGAAGCTTATCCAGAGAAGTGGGGAACTCATCACCAAAAGAACGGCTAAGGGTTTTGCCCAGCAATCCGGCATTGTATTTATAGACTTCAATGGCTACTTCATCTTTGTTTTCAAAATTTCCGTAAATACTTCCTTTCGTTAATCCGGTTGCTTGTGTAATGTCGGACAGCGATGTGGAAATATAACCCTTTGTATTAAAAAGAGTTGCTGTTTTCTCGATGATATGCTGTTTTGTTTTTTCGGCCTTCGACATTATAAATGGTTAAATACTATGCAAATATACAAAAATATACCACTCGGTATATTTTATTTTAAAATTTACGGATACAGATCTTCTGTGTCTTTAAGTTTTGGCTAAAGCCAATAGAATTGTTTTAAAATAAAAAACGGGCTAAAGCCCGTTCCTATTGATATTGAAATTAAGATTTTTAATTTTCCAAAGTAGCATTCAATGTAATCTCAAAGTTGAATGCTGCACTTACAGGACATCCTTCTTCGGCGATTTTAGCAAATTTCTGGAATTCTTCTTCAGAGATTCCCGGAACTTTAGCAGTCAAAGTCAGTTCAGATTTTGTAATCTTTCCAATATTGGGATCAAGAGTGATGACCGAAGTTGTTTTTAATTCTTCAGGATTGTATCCGGCTTGTGAAAGCTCAGCATCTAATTTCATGGTGAAACATCCTGCATGAGCTGCTGCCAGTAATTCTTCAGGATTTGTACCTACACCATCCGCAAAACGGCTGTTGAAAGAGTATTGAGTCTGGTTTAAAGTTGTACTTTGTGTTGTTAAATGTCCTTTTCCTTCTTTGATGGTACCGTTCCAAACGGCTGTTGCGTTACGTCTCATAATGTTTGTTTTTTTGTATTTAGTATTGTTTGATTTTGATGTTACAAAGGTATGTCTGCAATGAGGTATATTCAATAGATAAAAAGACTTAAATATTGTACTTTTTTCCCGAAGAGTAATTTTTTTTAAAATTTGCAGGAGTGCTTCCCGTTTTATTGGTGAAAAGGCGGTTAAAATAAGCCGGATCTTCATATCCAAGAGTATAGGCAATTTCTTTAACAGGTTTATCAGTGTAGAATAATAATCTTTTAGCTTCTAACAAAATTCTGTTGATGATGAACTGGTTGGGAGAATCCAGATTTAAACTTTTAAATTTATGGGTTAATGTTTTTGGTGCCATATGAAGCAGGTCTGCATACTCTGCCACATTATGTTTTTCTCTGAAATGAATTTCCAGATGTCTGCTGAAATCTCTGAAAACATCTAGTTCAGTACCCGGAATTCGGACGGCGTTATTGTCTAAATTCTGTTGTTTCCATTTTCTGGTTGCTCGGATGATCATCTGTTTTACATAGGTTCTGATCATTTCCTCGGCAGAAGAATCTTTCCATTCCAGTTCATCGTGGATATTTTGAAACAGTCCTTTTATAAGACTCGTTTCTGAATCATCAAGCTCCACATAAGGTATTTCGAATACATTATGAAAGAGAAGCCCATCACAAGCTACTTCTTTATCATGAATCTGGATACAGTAGAAATCACGGTTGTAGAAAAGAAGAATAGATTCATCTTTTCCTTTTTGGATACTTAGATGCTGGTTAGTCAGGAAAAAAAGTGAAGGTTTCTTTGTCTTATAATGATTAAAGTCTACCGTAAGTTCGTATCCTGAAGGAATGAAAAATACTTTGATATCAGTTCTGAAACGATTCCCGTTAAAATTCTCCAGATTTTCTCCTGAAAATATTTCCAATCCGAGTCTTTTATAGTGATCTTCAAAAACAATCTGTTGCGGCATACCTTAACTTTAGTTTAAAGATACAAAAAAGCATGATTTAAGCTGTATTAAATTATTGAAACCCAAATTTCTGATGTCTGACATATAAAATTGGAATAAAATAAATCGGAAATATGTTTTTACATTGATATTATTTTATCATTTTTACAAAGATTTGTGCTGCGACCCATATTATTAACCCTTTTTTATAACTGCCTGTATGAGCGAATTAGAAAATATTCTGAGAGAAATAACTCCACTGTCTCCTGAGGATAGTTTTCTCGTATTTGACAGGATTAAAGCATCATTTGACTTTCCCTATCACTATCATCCGGAAATTGAAATCAATTTTATCTACAAAGGAAAAGGATACCGCAGGATGGTAGGAGATCATACGGGAGAGATCGGAAATATAGAATTGGTATTGGTAGGGCCTAATTTACCGCATTGCTGGGCTAATTACAGATGCAAAAACAGAAAAACCCACGAGATCACGATACAGTTTAATCAGGATTTCTTTCACCAGTCGCTGATGGAGAAAAATATTCTTAAACCTATCAATAATCTGATGAAAGATTCCATCAGAGGAATTCTTTTTTCAGCTGAAACTGCTGAGAAACTAAAAGACTCGTTTCTCAATCTGTCAAAGATGAACAGTTTTGAATCATTCATAGAAATTATGAAAATTCTCAATGAACTGGCTGTTGCTGAAAATAAAATACTTTTATCATCCTATAGTATTGAACTGGAGACTTTTGCTGATAATGATAAAATGAAGATCATCCACGATTTTGTTCATAAAAATTTTGAAAATAAAATCACACTGGATAAAGTAGCTTCCATGGTGAATATGAGCAATGTGACTTTCAATAGGTTTATTAAGAAAAGAACCGGAAAGACTTTTATCAATTATCTGAATGAGATAAGAATCAGCTATGCTGCACGCTGGCTGATGGAAAAAAATCTTACGGTCTTTGAAATTGCTTTTGAAGCCGGATTTAATAATATTGCCAACTTCAATAAGGTATTTAAGTCTATTAAAAAGACAACTCCCACTGAATTTAAAGAACAGTTTAAAGGAGTGAAAAAAATTGAATAATATTCTTTTACAACTTACTTTTTCTGTATCATCAGTTCAAAATAAAATACAAAACCGGGTATTCATATCCGATTTTTTTTGGATAAAATGTAAGATAAATCCCCTTTTTTCTACTGATTTTAATGTGGTGTATTTTGTTGATATATAAATGTTTAGTTGCTTTTTAATAAAATTGCTGAAAAAATAATATCGTTTTATGATAAAATAGTATTATATCAGACTGGTTACAAAATTTAGATTTGTGAATGTGAATTAAATCTTAACAAAACTTTAAATTATTTAATACATAAACGATAAAATTTTGCTGAAAAAACAATAATTTTTTTTGTATTGAATAACAAAGCAATGTCATTGATTCTCAATTAAATCTAACGAATCTAAACCTTATGAGAAAAGCAGTTATACCTGTTCTGTTCGTTTTTTCACTTTCTGCGAATGCACAGGAGAAAAAATCGGCCGACACTACGAAGACAAACAGTATTGAGGAGGTCGTAGTCACCTCTTTGGGGATAAAAAGGCAGGCCCGCTCTTTGACGTATTCCAGTCAGCAGATTGGTGGAGATGAGCTTACAGAAGTGAAAACTCCCAATCTATTAAATTCGATCAATGGAAAAGTATCCAACGTACAGATCAACAGAACCAATGGTGTAGGAAGCTCCGTAAGGGTGATCATGAGAGGGAATAAATCTGTAAACAATGCACAGCCATTATATGTAATTGATGGTATTCCCATTATCAACGGAACAGGAAAATCAGCAGATATCGGGCAGTATTCCAATATGCCGGATCCGGGAGATGTACTGAGCTCCATCAACCCGGATGATATTGAAAGCATGAACTTCCTAAAAGGAGCTTCGGCTTCTGCACTGTACGGTTCTGCAGGAGGTAACGGAGCTATTTTGATTACGACTAAAAAAGGGCGTGCAGGAAAAAGTTCAATTACTTACAGTTCCAGCCTTACCGTAGACAGAGCGTACAGCCTTCCAAAACTACAGCACAGTTATTTGTCTTATGATCCATCTGTTGCTGGTCAGCAGCCAGGTCAGGCAGTAGATAGCTGGGGTGCAAAAGGATCTTCAAAGGATTATCTTAAAGATTTTCTGCAAACAGGAACTACATGGGTAAACAGTCTTTCTTTCCAGTCAGGAAATGAAAAATCAACAAACTATTTCTCTATCGGAAATACGACCAATAAAGGAGTGGTTCCAATGTCGTATTTTGATCAGTATAATGTCTCTTTCAGAAACTCAAGTAAGTTTTTGGATGATAAACTGACATTGGATGCCAATTTCATCGGATCATTACAGGAAAGTAAGAACAGACAGACTCCGGGAGCTTCTTTTTCTCCTTTGACAAGTTTGTACTGGTTACCGAGAGGAGTAGATTTTGACCAATACGGAGGCAATAATTATTCTTATTTGGATAAAACGAGATTTTTACCAGCTCAAAACTGGTGGGAAGTAAACCCGGATGGAAGTTTCAAAGGAAATCCTGTGACCCAGAATCCTTACTGGATCTTAAACAGAAACCCGGTTACAGTGAGTAACAAAAATACATACGGTGCCCTTTCATTGTCTTACCAGATTAATCCATGGTTGACTGCAAGAGTGAGAGGAAACTACAGCTGGAATATTTCAGACAGCCAGCGTGATATTGCTGCTTTTTCAGCGCCTAGCTTACTGGCTAATGGTATTAATGGTAGAATGCTTAAAAATACCTATGAAAATTCTTCTACTTATGGTGATGTTTTATTAATCGGTAGCCCTAAAGTAAGTGAATCTATCTCTTTAGATTTTACAGTAGGAGGAAGTATAAATACAACAAGAAATAAAATAGGACAAATTGATAATGCTTATCTGGCAAATCCTAATCTTTTTACATTGAATAACCTTCAGTGGAATGTAAACAGAGCGCCGGGAGATGGATATCATAATACCTATACGAACATGAAAAAACAGGTACAGTCTGTTTTTGCGAGTGCTTCCGTAGGGTACAAAAATATGTTCTATGTAGACATGACTTTCAGAAATGACTGGGATTCTACATTAGCATTAACAGGAAGAACCGGATTTGATTATGAATCTGTAGGAGCAAATGCTATATTATCTTCTGTGTTCAAACTTCCGGAAGTTATTAATTTCTGGAAAGTAAGAGGGTCTTATGCAACTGTTGGTTTGGGATTACCTACGAATATCACCAATGCGATGGTTGAATATAATAAAGGATATGTTTATGGAGTAGATGCCGGAACGATTGTATATCCTAAGAGTTCTTTTGCTACAGGGGCAGGTTTTGAGGCATTGCTTCCAAAGCCGGAACTTAATAAAACGTTTGAAGCCGGAACTGAGTTGAGAATGCTGAATAACAAACTGAATTTTGATATTACTTATTACAATTCAAATACCAGTAACCAGTTGTTGGAAACTACAATTCCTTCTTATTTAGGAGGATTGGCTCCGGGATCCTATTATATTAATGCCGGAAAAATCCGAAATACAGGTTTTGAATCTTCATTATCTTATAAAATCTTTGATTCGGAAAAATTCGGATGGACTGCTACATTGAATGCATCGGCCAATAAAAACAAGATCGTTGAATTATTACCAACAAGTATCAATGTTTCTAAAGATCTAACTTTTTCATTAACCGGAGGTGGTGACTATACAAGATTAAAACTGGGAGGTTCTTTTGGAGATCTTTACGGAATCAAATTTAAAAGAGATGACCAGGGCCGTGTTCTTGTGAATGAGAAAGGGGTTCCTTTAGCAGAGAGTACGCCTTCTTATTTGGGTAACCCGAACCCTAAGTTTATTATGGGATTCAATAACTCATTTAATATTGGGAAACTGGGAATATCTTTCCTTATTGATGGGAAATTCGGAGGTAAAGTATTATCACTTACAGAAAAAGCCAATGATTTATATGGAGTAAGCCAGACCACTGCTGATGCTAGAGATGCTGGAGGCGTATCAATCCCAAATGCAGTGTATGCACCGGGAACTCCTAATGCAGGGCAGGCTTATACTGGGTTGACTAACGCTAAAGATTATTATAAAGCAGTAGGAACAACCGAAGGATTTGGAAAAGGAGTTGATGAAGCCTATCTGTATAGTGCTACAACAATACGTTTACGTCAGGCATCTGTTTCATATATGTTTGATGTTAACTCAAAATATTTGAAAAATGCAACGGTAAGTTTAGTAGGAACCAATTTATTTTTCTTCTACAAGAAAGCACCGTTTGATCCTGAGCAGGTATCAGGGAATACACCTGGTGGAGTGGGAGTAGATTCATTCGGTCTGCCAGTTACCAGATCTATCGGTTTATCATTAAAAGCTAACTTCTAACTTTTACAATTACGACAATGAAAATCAATACTATTAAAACATTGGTATTTGGAGCTGCAGTTCTGTTCTCAGCTTCCGGATGTACTAATGACTTTGACCAATATAATCAGGAAAAGCTGGGAGGCCCTGAAAATTTTTACGCTGACTTTATCGCGGTTGTGAACCCTATGAAATCTATCCAGAGAGGGCTGCAGGCAGATTATCAGTTATATCCTAACCTGAGTGCAGATATGTACAGCGGAATGTTCAGTACCGCAACACCTTTTAACGGAGGAGTAAATAACCTTACTTATTCTATGATGGACGGATGGAATAACAGAATTATTGCCAGACAGCAGGATATTTTCAATTATTCTATCATTATCGATAATGCTGCCAAAGGAAACTATCCGGGTGTAGATTTTACGGGAACCCTTGCTGTGAAAAAAATTCTGAAAGTTATTACAGCGGCAAGAGTTTCAGACAGCCATGGTCCTGTAGTTTACAGCAAATATGAAAAACCTAACCCTAACGGAGTTACAGATTTTGATTCTCAACAAGAGGCTTACAACTATTTTATTGCAGATCTTACTGCGGCCATTACAGATTTACAGAAAGTAATTGCAATGTCGGCAGCCCAGAATGTTGAAGATAAGACCTCATTGAAAAGTGCAGACTTAGTATATGGAGGAAATATGGCTCAATGGGCAAAATTTGCTAATTCACTAAAGCTGAGATTAGCCATGAGAATGAGTTATGCTGATCCTGCAAAATCTAAACAATATGCAGAAGAGGCTTTGGCTTCACCTGCAGGATTAATTACTGACAATGCAGATAATGCTTTGATCAGTGTAGGACAGTCAGAATTGAGCTTCATCATTTACTCATGGGGAGATTGTTTAATAGGTGCGCCTTTGATGGCTTATATGAACGGATATAATGACCCGAGACTTTCGGCATATGCAATTCCTGCAAAAGATGCTGATGTTCAGGGTAAATATATAGGAGTGCGCCAGGGAATTGATTTATTAAATGGTAAATCTACTTATGGAGCATTCTCACAACCACAGGCAAAATCTGCCAGCGGAGATTATTTTTCCGGAACTGATGGGAAAATGAAATTATTCACTGCTGCAGAAACATGGTTCCTGAAAGCGGAAGCTGCTTTAAGAGGATATGCAGGAGCGGGAGATATTCAAGCTAACTATACTACCGGAGTTCAACAGTCTTTCGGGGAATGGGGGAAAAGTGCTAATGTCGCTTCTTATCTTGCTGATACTACTTCTACAGAAGCTCCTTATGTTGATCCAAAAAATGCAGAAAATAATGTTGCTGTAGGAAATCCTCAGCTAAGTACCATTACCATTGCATGGAATAACGGGGATACCAACGAAAGAAAATTAGAAAGAATTATTACCCAAAAATGGCTTTCACTTTATCCAAACGGACCGGAAGCATGGGCTGAGCAGAGAAGAACAGGCTACCCGATTCTTTTCAAGGTAAGAAAAAATGACAGCGGTGGAGCGATCAGTACGGAAGCAATGATCAGAAGAATTCCTTTCACTATTGATACCAAAACTTCATTATATAACTACCAGCAGGCTGCACAAATGCTGAACGGACCTGATACCGGAGGCACCAAGCTATGGTGGGATAAGAAATAAAAAATATTCAGAATCACTCATCAGTAAAGAGACATCTCAATATCAGATTTTTATTTGATCCATTCATTAAGACAGGAGAATAGAGTAGAATCTCCAAAAAAATTATAGTTTCGTTTTTAGTCTGAATGAATTTTTGAGATGTTCTCTTTTATTTAGAATCTTATTTTTAAATATGGGAAAAAACAACTCCGGAACCCGTCGGATCCAGCCAATTCTTTGGATTTCCACATTATACTTTGCAATGGGTGTTCCCTTTGTAACCATTAATGCGGTTTCAGGAATCATGTATAAAGATATGGGTGTTTCGGATTCGCAGATTACATTCTGGACAGCTCTTATCCTATTCTCCTGGACTTTAAAACCACTTTGGAGTCCGTTTTTGGAGATCTATAAAACAAAAAAGTTCTTTGTTATTTCTACTCAGTTTGCTATAGGAATTCTGTTTGCATTAGTTGCTTTAAGTCTTCCAATGCATGACTTTTTCAAATACAGTATTGCGCTTTTTGCCGTAATAGCATTTTGTGGAGCTACCCATGATGTGGTAGCAGACGGAACGTATATTGGTTTTCTTACCAATAAAGAGCAGGCGAAATATATCGGCTGGCAGGGCGCTTTTTACAATCTTGCCAAGATTATCAGCAGTGGTGCATTAGTTTATTTTGCCGGTATTTTAGAAAAAACAAAAGGAGTTACTCATGCCTGGATGATCATTATGGTGATCTATGCATTACTGTTTTTTGTATTAGCGATTTATCACTATTTCATGCTGCCAAAAGAAAACAAAGAAGAAAAGAAAGATGAGAAAACAGCAGGGAATGTTCGTACAGAACTGTTAGAAGTGATTACTTCTTTCTTTACCAAAAAGAAAATTCTATGGTGTATCCTCTTCATCATTCTGTACCGTTTTGCAGAAGGATTTGCGATCAAAATAGCTCCTTTATTTTTTAAAGCTCCAAGAACATCAGGAGGATTAGGATTATCCACTTCTGATATCGGACTTATTTATGGAACCTACGGCTCTGCAGCATTTATCTTAGGATCCGTATTGGCAGGATATTTTATCTCAGCCCGCGGACTGAAAAATTCTTTGATATGGCTATGCTGTGCATTTAATATTCCTTTTGTAGTATATGCACTACTGGCTCATTACCAGCCTTCAGATCTAATGCCTGTGGGAATTGCTGTAGTGGTGGAATATTTCGGCTATGGATTTGGTTTTGTAGGATTGATGCTTTACATGATGCAGCAGATTGCGCCAGGAAAACATAAAACTGCTCATTATGCATTTGCAACAGGAATTATGAATCTTGGAGTAATGATTCCCGGAATGTTCAGTGGGATGATCAGTGACTGGATAGGATACAAAATGTTCTTTATCTGGGTCTTGATTGCTACCATTCCTGCATTTTTAGCCACTTTATTCGTTCCTTTCCCTTATCCGGAAAATCAAAAAGAACAACAAATCAATTAATAATAATTAAAAATAAAAAGTAAAAATACTTTATGACAGCTCAATCAGTAATGATCCCTTGGCAGGATCGCCCGGAAGGTTGCAATGATATCATGTGGAGGTTTTCCGAAAACCCGATCATTAACAGATACGCGATACCAACATCTAACAGTATATTCAACAGTGCAGTAATTCCTTTTGAGGATGGATTTGCAGGAGTATTCCGTTGTGATAACAAGGCAGTACAGATGAATATTTTTGCTGGTTTCAGTAAAGATGGAATCAATTGGGATATTAATCATGACCCTATTGAAATGCAGGCAGGAAATACGGATATGATTGAATCCGATTACAAATATGATCCCCGTGTCACTTTTATAGAAGACCGTTACTGGATTACTTGGTGCAACGGATACAATGGACCTACCATCGGTATTGGATATACTTTTGATTTTAAAGAATTTTTTCAGTGTGAAAATGCATTTCTTCCCTTCAACAGAAACGGAGTTTTGTTCCCTGAAAAAATCAATGGTAAATATGCCATGTTGAGCCGTCCTAGTGATAACGGACATACACCTTTTGGTGATATTTATATCAGCTATAGCCCTGATATGAAATACTGGGGGGAGCACCGTTGTGTGATGAAAGTAACCCCTTTTGAAGACAGTGCATGGCAGTGTACAAAGATTGGTGGTGGGCCGGTTCCTATCAAAACAGAAGAAGGATGGCTGCTTTTCTATCATGGAGTAATTAATACCTGCAGAGGATTCAGGTATTCAATGGGAGCAGCTTTGCTTGATCTTGAAGATCCTACAAAAGTATTGTACAGAACGAAGCCTTATCTGTTGGCTCCGGCTGAATTGTATGAACTGACAGGAGATGTACCGAATGTGGTTTTCCCTTGTGCAGCCCTTACAGAAGGTGATAAAGTAACCGTATATTATGGTGCTGCTGATACCGTAGTGGCGATTGCCTTTGGATATATCTCAGAAATCATTGATTTTATGAAAAAGAATTCAATTTAATACAGTAATATAAAGTTTAGGAAAATAGGTTAATCATCTTAATTTTCCCGTTTTCTGGGAATTTTATAATGGTTTTCCTATTTTTAAACAAAAAAATCTCCGATACCTCTCTTATCATGAAAAAAGAACTGCTAATCTGCTTTTTTACCACCCTGATTTCTGTAGCCAGTGCCCAGCAAAATAAAAATGATGTTTTATCCTGGGTAGATCCTTTCATAGGCACAGGAGGGCATGGACATACATTTCCGGGGGCAACCACGCCATTCGGGATGATACAGCTGAGTCCGGATCAGAATACAAAAAGTGGCGACTGGGACTGGTGTTCCGGATATCACTACAGCAGTAAAACGATCATGGGATTCAGTCATAACCATCTTAGCGGAACAGGATGGGCAGACCTTGGAGATATTCTGGTAATGCCTACTGTGGGACAGGTAAAAATGGTTCCAGGAACGGAAGAGAATCCTGAAACAGGGTACCGTTCAAAATTCACGCATGATAAAGAAATTGCTTCTCCCGGGTATTATTCCGTAATGCTGGACAGCTATGGAATTAAAGCAGAGCTTACCGCTTCTCCAAGAGTAGGATTTCATAAATATACTTTCCCGAAAAGTGATGAGTCTAATATCATTATTGATCCAACGAATAAAATCTTCGGAAATATCTACCATACATTAGTAAGTGTAGAAGGTAATAATAAAATCAAAGGATACTGTTACAGCAACGGCTGGGGAGGTAAACGATTTGCTTACTTCGTGATGGAGTTTTCCAAACCGTTTAAGTCTTATGGCGTGTATGCTGACGGAAAAGTCAAAAATGATGAAAAAATTGCCCTTGCTAAGGATGCTAAAGCATTCGTAAGATTTTCAACTGAAGATCAGGAAAGTATTGAAGTAAAAGTATCATTGTCTCCCGTGAGTACAGAAAACGCACAGGAAAATTTCGATACTGAAGCAACAAATGTTGATTTTGCAAAAGCGAAGGAAACTGCACAAAAGACATGGAGAGACCTTATTGGCAGATTCCAGGTGACAGGAGGAACAGACAGCCAGAGAAAAATTTTCTACACAGGAGTTTACCATACATTCATTGCCCCTAACCTTTACATGGACGTGAATGGAGACTATGTTGCCGCTCAGGAAAACATGAATACAAAATGGTTCACGAATTACAGTACCTATTCCTACTGGGACGGATTCAGAGCAACTCACCCACTGTTAACCATTATGGATCAGAAACATACAAAAGAATTTGCCAATTCCTTGATCAGCAGATATACAGACCGTAAAGACCATATGCCAATCTGGGAGCTTTGCGGCTATGATAACTTCTGTATGTTAGGGTATCACAGTGCTTCAGTAATCTGGGATGCCATTTCAAAAGGAGTTCCGGGTATTGACGCGGAAAAAGCATTTGCCGCAATGAAAGATGCTTCTTTGACAGATAAAATGAGCAGCAGCGATGGCGGCGGAGGCCTTAATGACTATATCAAATTAGGCTACACTCCATCAGAAAACGGAGCTTCTGTTTCGGCAACATTGGAATATTCTTATGACGACTGGTGCATTCAACAGCTTGCTGAAAAACTAGGGAAGAAAGAGGAATCAGAAGTATATAAAAAGCGTTCTATGAACTTCCTGAATACTTTCAATAAAGAAAACAATCACTTCTGGCCAAGACAAAAAGACGGAAAATTCTTAGCGGATTTCAAACTTAATGATTGGAAAAAACTTCAACCCCACTGGGTTTCCGGAAATATCTGGGCCTATGACTTCTTTGTTCCTCATCAGATTGATGAAATGATGAATCTGTACGGAGGGAAAAAAGGATTTGAAGAAAAACTGGATAAAACCTTCACTGAAGCGCTTCACATGGAAGGAGAACAGCACGTAGATATCTCAGGATTTATCGGGTCTTTAGGATTCGGGGATGAACCGGGACATCATGTTCCGTATCTGTACAATTATGCAGGGAGCCCTTACAAGACTCAGAAAATGGTAAAATTTATCCGTGACAATATGTACGCCGCTAAACCTGATGGAATTGTTAATAACGAAGACTGCGGTCAAATGTCAGCATGGTATATTTTCTCTTCATTAGGATTCTATCCTGTGACACCGGGGAAACCTGTTTATGCCATCGGAGCACCACAGTTTCCTAAAGCATCATTAAAATTAGAAAATGGAAAAACGTTCACCGTAATTGCAGACAAGATATCCGACAAGAATATCTATGTACAGAAAATGTTCCTGAACGGAAAAGAATACAAAAGCTGGGAGCTGAACCACAGCGATATTATGAACGGAGGTGAGCTGAGATTTGTAATGGGAAGTAAACCGGTAAAATAAGACTAATAAAAATAAACGAAACAAAAGTATCAATGGAAAGGAGAAATTTTATTAAAACAAGTGCACTGGCCGGAGCCGGATTGCTGTTCACTCAGAATGTTTTTGCTAAAAATTTAGTATTGGACGATTTTCCTGTTGTCCGTGTTCCTAAAGAAAAAAGACATTTTACCAGCGAATCCGTAGAAAATGCTATTGCAGCGTTTAAAAAGAAAGTGAAAAACAAAGAGCTAAGCTGGCTTTTTGAAAACAGCTTTCCCAATACATTAGATACTACTGTTTTCTATAATGAAACCAACGGAACGCCTGATACGTACGTAATCACAGGGGATATCGATGCTATGTGGCTTCGTGACAGTTCTGCACAGGTTTTCCCTTATCTGCAGTTTTCGAAAAAAGATGAAAAACTGCATAAACTGATCTCAGGAGTAATCCACAAGCAGACTACTTTCATCCTGAAAGATCCTTACGCGAATGCTTTCTACAACGATGATCAGAAGATCAGCAAATGGAAAGAATACGACCATACCGATATGAAGCCGGGAACCCATGAAAGAAAATGGGAAATTGACTCGCTTTGCTATCCTATCCGTCTGGCCTACCACTTCTGGAAAACAACAGGAGATACAAAACCTTTTGATGCCAACTGGCTGAAAGGAATTAAACTTACCCTGCAGACCTTTACAGAACAGCAGAGAAAACATGATCTAGGACCTTACAAATTCGAGCGTACAACAGCCTGGGCAACAGATGGGGTACCGATGGGAGGATATGGTTATCCGACAAAACCTGTAGGATTGATCAGCTCTATGTTCCGTCCAAGTGATGATGCTACCATCTATGGATTCCTGATTCCATCTAACTTATTTGCAGTAGTAAGTTTACGTCAGGCTGCGGAAATGGTTTCTCAGATTAAAAACGAAAAAACATTGGCTCAACAACTGAACAGCCTTGCTGATGAGGTAGATGCAGCCATCAAAAAATACGGAATTTACAATCATCCTGAATTTGGAAAAATATATGCTTTTGAAGTGAATGGCTTCGGAAGTTACAACCTGATGGATGATGCGAACTGCCCAAGCTTGCTGGGACTGCCTTATCTGGATGCGGTGAAAGCTGATGACCCTGTGTATTTGAATACAAGAAAATTTGTATGGTCAGAAAACAATCCGTTCTTCTTCAAAGGTAAGCTGGCAGAGGGAATAGGAGGTCCACATATCGGATTGGATATGATCTGGCCAATGAGTATCATCATGAAGGCACTCACTACCAAAGACAAAAGTGAGATCAGATGGTGTATAGATACCTTACAGAAAACGCACGGAGGAACAGGCTTTATGCATGAATCCTTCCATAAAGACGATGCCAAAAAGTTCACCAGAGAATGGTTTGCATGGGCAAATACCTTGTTTGGAGAATTGTTATGGAAAACCTTTAACGAAAACCCTGAGCTACTGACATAGCCCACCCTTTTATTTGGTGTATTCATCTGAGATTCCTTCCCAAAAAAGAAGGTGTCAGGGGAATGCTATATAAAATTCAGACACCAAAACACCTTAAAAAAATTATACAATGAAAAAAAAATCCATCTTTACCGCACTGATTGCCATGATGCTTCAGTCAGGTTCTCTGATTAACGCACAACAGCTTAGCCCTACAGGAATATGCTATGTGGAAGTGAACAACAACAACCTCCTGAATGCAGGAGCGTACAAACTGCAGACATCGAACAGCTACCTGTTCAATGTGGTGAATATTTTTGCGGCTAACATTAATTATGATACCAGCCGTGGAAGAGCTTATCTCTATTCCAATAATAATGTCACGAAAGTTCTTACCAATGCAGATACCTACATAAAACCACTCCAGCAAAAAGGAATGAAAGTAGTGCTGACGATTTTGGGAAATCACCAAGGGGCTGGGATCTGTAATTTTCCTACCCGTGAAGCAGCAAAAGACTTTGCATTACAGCTTGCCAATACAGTGAATACTTACGGTCTTGATGGAATTGATTTTGATGATGAATATTCAGAATATGGAAATAACGGAACAGGGCAGCCTAATGACAGCTCTTTTGTAATGTTGGTTCAGGAGCTCAGAGCTTTATTACCGAATAAAATTATTTCATTCTATTATTATGGACCTGCAGCTTCAAGGCTTTCCTGGAACGGAGCCAGAGTAGGAGACAATGTCAACTACAGCTGGAATGCAATGTACGGAACATTCTCAGCTCCAAATGTACCACCTCTTACCAAAGCGCAAATTTCTCCTGCGGCTGTATGGATGGGAAATACTTCCAATTCTACAACCACCAGTCTGGCTACCCAGACCAAAAATGGCGGATACGGAGTATTCATGTGGTATGATTTACATGGAACTAATGAAACGTCACAACTTTCAGCAGGAACTCAGACGTTGTACGGAGAGCCAACTGTTTTAAGCACTCCTTTACAATCATGGACACAAGGAACTAATTGTGATGCACCTATCGGATTGTATACAAGCAATCTTACGGGAACAAGTGCAAAACTAAACTGGTCAGCCGTAGGAACCAATACTTATGATATTGATTATAAACCAGCATCTTCAACAACTTGGACCAATGCGGTATCAGCAACAAGTTCCACTTCCGTAACCGTTTCCGGATTAACAGCCAATACCGAATATGACTGGAGAATCAGAACCAACTGCAGCGTGAAAAGCGCTTATATGTTTGCTCCAAGATTTACAAGCACTTCAGGAACAACGCCTACAGGTTCTTATGCTCTGTCTCTGGATGGAAGCACGGAATCAGGAGCTGCCGGAAGTATGAATCTAAGCGGTTCTGCATTATCTTTTGAAGGATGGATCAAGCCTTCATCATTCAAATCAGCATCTCCATATATTTCCTCGATCATGGGAACGGAGATCAGCGACAGCAATTCTGCATTCTTACGATTAGGAGATGCAGGTCTGGCAAATAATAAACTGCAGTTTGTCGTAAGTATTAACAATGTACAGCAAAAACTGGCTTCTGCAACGGTTTTAAATGCCAATACCTGGTATCATGTGGCAGCTACTTATGATGGTAGCAATATGAAATTGTATATCAACGGAGTTCTGAATGCCACTAAAGCACAAACCGGAAGTGTGAATTCAAACGGAGCGTTCAATGTAGGATATTTGTACAATACTTCCCGAAACTTCAATGGAAAGATAGATGAGGTAAGAGTTTGGAAACGGGCTTTGAGCCAGACCGAAATCAGTCAGAATATGTGTAATGTATCCGTTCCGGCAACTTCACTGGCTGCCTACTGGAAGTTTAACGAAGGCAGTGGTTCTACAGTTCAGGATACTTCCGGAAACGGAGTGACTTTAACATTAACAGGTGTTGATGCGTCTAATTGGGGAACAGATCTACCATGTACAACAGGAAGTTCAGCATTAGCAAGAACTTCAGGCCAAAAGGCGATAAATGTGGGAGAGATAAGCGTTAAAAATCAAATAAAATTATATCCTAACCCGGTAAGCAAATCTTCATCACTTACAGTCTCTGTTCCTGATGAATACAGCAAAGGGAAATTAACGGTTTATGATTTTAACGGAAGAATTGTAGACACAAAATCCCTGAACTCAGGAGACAATCAATACGAATTAAGCAGAATTTCTGCAGGAAATTATATTCTTCAGTTTGAATCTCATGATGGAAGCTTAAAACAATCCGAAAAACTAATTGTAAAATAATAACCACAGTCATTGGGCTTCGGCCCAATGATTTTTCTACTACAAAATTGATATACTATGAGAAAAAAATCCTTTTTTATTCCCCTGATGGCCTTAATGCTTCAGTCGGCTCCATTACTCAAAGCACAGCAGCTTGATCCTTTAGGTGTCTGCTATGTGGAAGTAAATAATAATAATCCGCTGAATGCAGGTTCCTATACTTTGCAGAATACGAACAGACAGCTTTTTGATGTGGCTATTATTTTTGCAGCGAATATCAACTATGATGTTTCCAAAAACCGTGCTTATATCTCAAACAATAACAATGTTACCAAAGTCCTTAATGATGTCAATACCTATGTAAAACCTTTACAGCAAAAAGGGATAAAAGTATTGCTTGATCTTTTAGGAAATCACCAGGGAGCAGGAATTTCTAATTTTCCTAACCGTGAAGCAGCAAAAGATTTCGCTTTGCAGGTGGCTCATACCGTTTATACTTACGGTCTGGATGGAGTAGACCTTGATGATGAATACGCAGGATATGGAAATAACGGAACAGGGCAGCCTAATAACAGTTCTTTTGTAATGCTGCTGCAGGAATTGAAAGCAGCAATGCCGGATAAACTGATTACATTCTACTACTATGGCCCGGCTACCACAAGACAAACTTATAATGGAGATTTAGCAGGAAATTATATTGATTATACATGGAATGCGATGTACAGTACATACAATGCGCCTGTTGTTCCTCCTCTTAATAAATCCAAAATCTCTGCAGCGGCAACATGGATCCAAAATTCGAATCCAAGTTCTACATCAGCAACTACACTGGCAAGCTTAGCAACCAGTACAAAGAATGACCAATATGGTGTATTCATGTGGTATGACCTGGGAGGAACCAATGTAGCCAGCTATCTGAGCACAGGTTCCAATATTCTTTATAATGAAAATACACTTTTAAGCGGTCAATTATACTCATGGTCTCAGGGACAAACCTGTGATCCGCCATTGGGACTTGATGTTTCCAATGTAACAGGAACTTCAGCAAAACTAAACTGGACTTCCAACGCTTCCCAGTCTTATAACATTGATTACAAACCGGCCAACTCTACAGTATGGACAAACGTAGCCAATAATTACTCAGGAAATAATATTGTCATCAATAACCTTACCCTGAACACCAATTACGATTGGAGAATACAGTCCAACTGCTCACCGACATTAACAAGTACTTATATTTTTGCACCAAGGTTTAACTCCGGAAGTGGCTGCACTACGCCATCAGGATTAACTTCCGGAAGTTTCCTTGGTAATACTGCTCAGCTATCTTGGGATGCAGGAAATGCAACTTCATATACACTGCAGTATAAAACTGCAGCAGCCACCACTTGGTCTGAAATTCCGAATATTACAACCAACTCTTACGCCCTTCAAAATCTTACCCCAAATACAAATTATGTATGGAAAGTACAGGCGGGATGTGCCGGAGGAACTACAAGTACCTATTCAGGAGAAGGATCATTCAACAGTGGCTTTGCACTTGTTACAAGTCCCGGAGCAAGATCTCTTTCTTTCAACGGAAGCACGCACTATCTTAATGCAGGACAATTTAACCTGAGCGGAAATGCCATGACATTTGAAGGTTGGGTAAAAGTGAATGCTTTCAAAACAGGATTCCCTTATATTTCATCAGTAATGGGAGTGGAAGTAGGAGATAATAACTCGGCAATGCTTCGTTTCGGAGATGGAAATCTGGCGAATAACAAACTTCAGTTTATCCTGAGCTTCGGTTCATCACAGGTGAAGCTTAATACAAATACCGCATTCAATACCAATACATGGTATCATATAGCAGCCACTTATGATGGGGCAGCGATGAAAATTTATGTCAACGGAAACCTTGATGCCAGCTTTGCAGTAACGGGTAACTTTACAGCAAACGGAATCCTTTATCTGGGAAGAAATTATGACAATTCCCGTACAATCAACGGTTTTCTGGATGAATTCAGAGTTTGGAAAAAAGCACTAACACCACAGGAAATATTGAGTAACAGCTGTAATGTTCCTGCCAACTCCACAGGTCTTGAAGCCAATTGGAAAATGGATGAAGGAAGTGGCTTAGGTGCTTTAGATGCTACGGCAAACACTCATTTTGCCACCCTGATCAATATGACAGATGCCAACTGGAGAACAGATGTGGCCTGTGCTTCATCTCTTGCCGTGAAAGATATTGAATCGATAAAAGAGAACAGTACAGTCTATCCAAATCCTGTGAAAAGAGGAAATGATATTCACTTTACCATCAGCGACAACTCTGCAAGTGAAGTGGCATTGTATGATGTTTCAGGAAAATTATTCAAAAAACAGAGCATTAATCAAAATAATAATGCTGTGAATACACAGGATTTAATCAGTGGTACTTATATTTACAAGATTACATCCGCAAACAGTAAAGTAATTTCAACAGGTAAAATTATTGTAAAGTAAGATTCAGATAATGATATAGTTATCAGGATTATAAATATAAAGTCTGAAATACAAAGCAGACAGACAGGGGCATACTTCTGTTTGTCTGTTTTTTCAGTCACAGGGATGTCTTGAATTTAAAATAAAAAAATAATGCAGAATATTGTAGGAATAGATATCGGAGGGTCGCACATCACATTGGCTCAGGTAGATCCGGAAAAACGTGAAATCATTTCTTCTACCTATGTAAGAGAACATGTAGATGCTTTCGAAAATAAAGAAGTTATTTTCACTGCCTGGGTTTCCGCCATTCATAAAGTGGCTCATGATCTGGTAAAAGAAAATCTTCTCATTGGTATCGCAATGCCGGGACCTTTCGATTATGAAAACGGGATATCCCTAATGCAGCAGGGGAAATTTATAGATATCTATCAGGTCAATATTAAAGAAGAGCTGGCAAAAAGACTGGATATTTCTCAGGAACAGATTCATTTTGTAAATGACGCGGCGGCCTTCATGGAAGGGGAGGTATTCGGAGGTTGTGCTCAAGGATTCGATAGTGCTTTTGGAGTGACTCTCGGTACAGGATTGGGAACGACCTTCTTTAATGGAGAATTTGCTTCCGATGAAGACTTGTGGGATTCTCCTTTCAGAGATTCTATCTGTGAAGATTATCTGGCGACACGCTGGTTTGTGAATCATTATAAAGAACTGACCGGAGAAGAAATCTCGGGAACCAAAGATTTGTTGGATAAACCTACAGAAATACAGACCAGAATTTTTGATGAATACGCAGATTCTTTTTCAGAATTTATTATCAGATATGTAGATCATTACAAACCGGAAGTTTTAGTTATAGGAGGAAATATTGCCAAAGCTTATCCTCATTTCGAGCAAAGATTTATTCAGAATTTAACAAAGAATAATATTAACTTGCAGGTTAAAATTTCTGCTATATTTGAAGATGCAGCCATTCTTGGAGCTGCCAGCTATGCATTAAAAAAGCTTATATAAATTAACAAACGAAAAGATACAATGAAGTTTATATTTTCTACTTGCTTACTGTTATTACAGGCCTGGGCTTTAGGTCAGAATGTATCTCCCGTAGATTATGTGAATCCTCTAATGGGAACACAATCCAAACCCTCTTTATCCAATGGAAATACCTATCCGGCCGTCGGACTTCCATGGGGAATGAATATCTGGACTCCCCAGACCGGTAAGATGGGTGACGGATGGGCATATACCTACGATGCAGATAAAATAAAAGGATTTAAACAAACGCACCAACCCTCTCCCTGGATGAATGATTATGGCGCATTTGCCATCATGCCGGGAGTGGGAAAAGTAAAATTCAAAGAAGACGAAAGAGCAAGTTGGTTCAGCCACAAAGCTGAGGTTACTACGCCTTACTTTTATAGTGTTTATCTGGCAGATATCAATGTCACTACAGAGTTTACCCCTACGGAAAGAGCCTCTTATTTTAAATTTGATTTTCCAAAGACAGACAGCGCTTACGTAGTTGTTGATGCATTAAACAAAGGATCTTATATCAAGATTTTACCGAAGGAAAGAAAAATCCTGGGTTATACAACGAGGTATTCTACCGGGAAATATGAGAACTTTAAAAACTACTTTGTCATTCAGTTTGATAAAGATTTTGAACTGACAAAAACATGGAAAGATGATAAGTTGGTGAATGATCAGTTGGAAATTACCAGCGATCATACAGGAGCTGTAGTAGGATTTAAGCTTAAAAATAAAGAAACGGTTTATGCAAAAGTAGCCTCTTCATTCATCAGTTTTGAGCAGGCAGAATTGAATCTTAAAAGAGAAATTGGAACCAGAAATTTTGAACAGGTAAAAACCGATGCTAAAAATATCTGGAACAAAACATTAGGAAAGATTGAGGTAAAAGGAGGAACAGACCAGCAGATGAGAACTTTTTATTCCTCTTTATACAGAACTTTATTCTTCCCGCAAAAATTATATGAAATAGATGCTCAGAATAAAATAAAACACTGGAGCCCTTACAATGGTAAAATTGTTGACGGAAGAATGTTTGCAGGAACCGGATTCTGGGATACTTTCCGGGCTTTGTATCCTTTCCTGAATCTTGTTTATCCAGGTATCAATGTAGAAATGCAGGAAGGATTAGCAAATGCTTACAAAGAAGGAGGATTTTTACCAGAATGGAGCAGTCCGGGATATTCTGATATTATGATTGGAAATAATTCCGCATCAGTAGTGGCAGATGCCTACATCAAAGGACTTCGCGGATATGATACGGAAGCGCTTTGGCAGGCTGTAAAACACGGTGCGAATCATGAAGGTCCAATAGAAGCTGTAGGCCGTGCCGGAGTGGAATATTACAATACGTTAGGCTATGTCCCTTACGATGTGAAAATTAACGAAAATGCAGCAAGAACACTGGAATATGCTTATGATGACTTTTCAATTTATCAGTTAGGAAAAGCATTAGGGAAGCCAGCTTCTGAGATTGATATTTACAAGAAAAGAGCCTACAATTACAAAAATGTATTTGACAAAGAAACCGGATTGATGCGTGGTAAAAACAAGGATGGAAATTTCCAGAAACCTTTCAATCCTTTCAAATGGGGCGATGCATTTACTGAAGGAAACAGCTGGCATTACACATGGTCTGTTTTCCAGGATATTGATGGTTTGTCTGAATTGATGGGTGGAAAAAAGAAATTTGAAGCCAAATTGGATGAAGTATTCTCATTGCCACCGGTTTTTGATGACAGTTATTATGGAGGCGTAATTCACGAAATCAGAGAAATGCAGATTATGAATATGGGACAATATGCCCACGGAAATCAGCCTATCCAGCATATGATCTATCTGTACAATTATGCAGGAGCGCCTTATAAAACACAATATTGGGCAAGACAGGTGATGAATAAACTGTATCACGCTACCCCTGACGGATATTGCGGAGACGAAGATAACGGACAGACTTCTGCGTGGTATATTTTCTCAGCCCTTGGGTTTTATCCTGTGACACCGGCAACAGATCAGTATGTATTGGGAGCACCATTATTTAAAGAAGCTACCATCCATCTTGAAAATGGTAAGAAAATTGAAGTAAAAGCTCCGGAAAATAATGCGGAGAATTTATATGTAAAATCTTTGAATGTCAATCAGCAGCCTTATTCCAAAAACTGGTTAAGCCATAAAGAATTAATGAAAGGAGCTGTTTTAGACTTTAAAATGGATAATAAGCCTAACAAAGAAAGAGGTTCACAGGAAAAAGATTTTCCCTATTCAATGTCAAAAGAAGAATCAAATAAATAATTTTTAATTTAGAAATACAAGCTGTATGAGTACAGAAAAAAAAGAAATATTCGATAGAGTAGAAAGCATGCTGGAAACGCAAGGTTTTAACATCGCAGCAAAAGATGATACAAGACCATGGGGAGGATTCTTTGTGATTGATGAAACGCAGGCACAGGATTTTGCTAACCAATATTTCGATGGGATTGATGTAGACAATCTGAGAATAGGAGGGAAGCTAAGCCCGAAAATTCTTATCGTTGCTCCGGAAGCAAGATTAAGCTGGCAGTATCACCACAGAAGAGCTGAGATCTGGCAGGTGGTGGAAGGAACCGTTGGTATCAAAAGAAGCAACACTGATGAAGAAGGAGAATTGGGAGAATATGGTCCGAAAGATCAGGTAAAACTTCAGCAGGGAGAAAGACACAGATTGATTGGTCTTGCAGGCTGGGGAATTGTAGCCGAAATCTGGCAGCATACCGATGCAACCAATCCTTCAGACGAAGATGATATCGTAAGAGTACAGGATGACTTTGGAAGATAAATAAAAAATCCGCTTCATTGAAGCGGATTTTTTATTGTAAGGAAGCTTGAGGCTGGAAGAAGGAAGCTACTGGAGGTTATCAGAACCTCTAAATATCATAATTAAAATTTGTAAGATTTTATTAGAGAATACCTGTAATTTATTCCAATTAAGAATTCCATCGGCTAATAGCACTCCCAGCTTCATTCTTCCAGCTTCCAGCTTTTAAAACGTCACATCCAGTCCTACATAAAAGTTAGCTTTCATAATAGGAGCATACACCATTCCTCCGTCAAAATAATTTCCGAAAGGATTTTTAAAATCAACAATCGCATTTTTCTGATAATAAGAAGTCAGGTTTTCTCCTCCTACGTAAGCTCTGATCTTTTTATTGAAATTTTTTGAGATCTGAGCGTTCAGAACGGCATAAGATTCAGAATAGGTTGCTAACTGAAACTCTGCCGGATTACTTGATGTATCAGGAAGTCTCTGTTTTCCGACCCAGTTTAAAGTAGTATCAAAACTCCAGAATCCTCCATTGTTATTTTTATTGGTAGAATACGCTAAATTCACAAAACCTCTGTGTTTTGCCATGAAAGGAACTTCTCTTCTTCCCCCAATATAATCGGCCTGTACATCATAATATTTATAGGCCAGCCTTACTTCAAGATTTTTTATGGGCATAAGATCCCATTGGGTCTGGAATGAATTGGCAAAAGACTTTCCTTCCAGATTATAAAATGTTAGCTGTTGAGGAGATTTGTCAAGATCCACCAATACCTGATCCTGAAAATCTGTTCTGAAGAAATCGGCAACAATGCTGGATTTTCTTCCGAATAATTTGAATTCCTGTTGTAAGCTTGCCCCATAGTTCCATGCAATTTCAGGTTTTAAGCCATAAATATTTCCACCGTTGGGCAAAATATTAATCGCTCTGTTCGATGCAAAATACTGCTGGCTTTCCGCAAATACATTGGCTGTTCTGAATCCTCTTCCTGCAGAAAGTCTTACAATAGTCTGAGGAGTGAAATCATATTTAAAATTAAGTCTCGGCGTAAACTGTGTTCCTGCAAGATTGTGGAAATCTACTCTTGAACCTGCTACTAAAGTATATTTTAAACCAGTTAAAGTATACTCCGCAAAAATACCCGGTACAATTTCATTTCTTCTCATATCATCTATCAAATACGTTTCTTTATAACCGTCATATAGGAAACTTGCTCCTGCTTTATACTTATGATTGGTATTTCCGATGATACTTTCAAAGATTAAATTTGAGTAATAGGTGTGCTGCTGCCCCGCATAATTTCTCAATCCGAAGAAACTATCCTGCTGATGATAAACGTACTGGTTCATCCATCCGATACTTTGATAAGGTTTTCCTTTAAAAACATATCCTGTTTTATTCCACACCTGGAATCTTGAGATATCAATTCCTACCCCATAAAAAGGCTGTTTGTCCTGACCAAGCTTTTTATCAAAAGCAACCTGTCCTGCGGTTCTTTCATCTCTGATAAAATTAATTCCAAAGTGAGACCCGAATCCTGATTTTTCAAGGTCATTATAATTCAGCAAATAAGCAGCATTGATCTGTGTTCCTTTCGGTCTGTCCAGGAAACCATCATGATTCATATCTGTATTCCCGAAAGTTCCGTTTCCGTGAAGAAGGAAAGTCTGTGACCATTTATCATTGATAGGAGACACATTGGTAATATTCACTTCTGCTCTTCCGTTAAAATCAGAAAAAATATTTAATGATGTTTCCGGAGTTTTTGCATTCTTCAAAAGTTCAGTATTAATCTGTCCCGTGATACTTTCATAACCGTTGGTTACAGTACTTCCACCTTTAGTAAGCTGGATACTTTCAATCCATCTTCCCGGAATAAAGTTGAGTCCGTATGCAGAAGCAAGTCCTCTGATTTCAGGCAACTGTTCCTTCGTTAGGCTGGTGTATTTTTGATCCAGGCCAAGCATTTTCAGCTGTTTTGTTCCTGTAACGGCATTGCTGAAAGATACATCCACCGTTGCATTGGTTTCGAAACTTTCAGACAGATTACAGCAAGCAGCCTTTAACAGCTCTTTCTTATCAATATTAAAAACAAGTCCGGCTTCTTTCTTACTTAAAGCTGTTGCTGCTTTAGAACCTGTTACTACCACTCCGTCAATGCTCTTTTCATGCTGGGAATGATCCTCTTTAGCTGAAGAGGCCTCATGATCTTTATGATCTTCATGTTTTGCTTCTTCTTCATAATGTACCTTGGGATTAGGCTCACCGAAAGTAAACTCTCTGTCGTACAGACAACATCCCGGCAGTCCATTATAAACAGCATCTGAAGCTTTGTATTTTTCATTGTCATGACCCGCATCAGCAATTGCTTTTAAAATTTTATCTGATGAGGTTTTTGAAGGGTCAAAATTCAGTGTAACCGTTTGTTTTTGTGCATTCCATTTTGCTGCACTGGCTCCGGCATCTTTTGATGCTTTTTCTATTCTGGCTTTACATGAAGCGCAGTTTCCCCTTACATAGAATTCGTTTTCTTTTTTATCAGAAACATTAGCATTGGTATGGTGTTCGTGATGGGCTTCCGCTTGTGATGGCTGCAGATCTCTGCTATACAGACAACATCCCGGAAGGCTATTATAAACAGTATCCGGAGCTTTGAACTTCTCATTGTCGTGGCCTGCTTCAGCCACTTTTTGCAAAATATAATCTGTAGATATCTTATCTGTTTCTACAGTTAGGGTTTGAAGATCAACAGAGTAAACTGCTGTTTTTGCACCCGCTTTTTTGGCAGCACTTTCAATTCTTGTTTTACACATCTCACAGTTCCCTTTTACTTTGAACTGATTTTTTGAAAGTGTCTGAGCAGATATAAATTGTGTAAATAGGAATAATGCACCAAGTATAAACCTGGAAATAGGTAATTTCATTTTGTTTAAAAGTTTAAATTAATTAAAAAACAGCTCATTACATAGTATAATGAACTCGTGATATTTTAATTAACCTACCTTAGGTGGTTGCCAGATTTCCTTTAAACGGTCTGAAAGATATGGATCTGAATATTGAAACTGAGGATTCTTATTCGCTTTGTAATAAGACAGTTCCAAACGTAGATTTTTTGAGAAAGGCGTTTCAATAAAAGTATAGCAGGCCACACAGGATGAGCAGCAGTCATCATTACATGATTTTGTTTTATCATGTTGGCTGTCTTTTTTTGAAGAATGATTTTTGCAGCAGTCCATTTTCTTGGAAGATTCTGCTTTACAGCATGTTTCCTGCATTCCTTGTGCATAGAAGTTATCCTTGGGAATCAAAAAGACTCCCAGGCAAAACACTATTGCAAGTAGGTGAAACAGCTTCATATCTGCAAAAATACAAAATTTATGGTAAAGGATCACCAACTTTTAGAGAACAGCTGTGCCAGGGCTCACCATGTGCCGGATTCAGTTTTGGTTTTTCACCCATTGCCAGATTTTGTGCAGCTGGTGCGGGAGCAGGCGCTGGTATTGTCTGAATTACATTTTGTGCAGCTTGTGGAGCGGGAGCAGGTTTGCTGTTTAAAGGCTGTCCTACCGGAATATCACAGCGGTGTCCCGGTTGCCCGTGAGGAGGATTCATTCCGGGAGCCGTTTTTACCTGTTTCCCGTTGTTATCAAGGGTAATTTTCCCTGGCGATACTGCATTAGGATCAATTTGAATGGTGTTGCCTCCATTCACGTTTACATTCTGTGTAGTGGGAGTCGCTCCGGCAGGTTTACTGTTCAGCGGCTGTCCTACCGGAATATCGCATCGGTGGCCAGGTTGTCCGTGTGGAGGATTCATTCCGGGAGCTGTAGCCATTGGTGCAGGAGCAGGGCTGGATTGGATGCCTGCCTGATCCATCAGAGCTGTTTTTGAGGTAGTATTTAGGGCCACGTTGGGCTGGCCAGCGTTGGCTTCTTCTTTTAAATAAGTAGCTCTTTCATCCTTTTTACAAGAGGCAGCTAATAGTGATACGGCGATCAAACCTATAAATGTATTCTTCATATCCATGGGTATGAAACAAAATTAGCAAAACATTTTCAATTGTTTTGCTAATTTTATACTTATAATTTGATTTTTGGATTAATTTTTTACCAAAAGTCTAAATCCTTCTCCGTGAACGTTGATAATTTCCAATCCTTCGTCGTCTTTTAATAATTTACGAAGCTTCGCGATATATACGTCCATACTTCTTGCTGTAAAGTAATTCTCTTTTTTCCAGATCTTTCTTAACGCAAGATCTCTCGGCATGAAATCATTTCTATGGATGCAAAGAAGTTTTAATAATTCGTTTTCTTTAGGAGAAAGTTTGTATTCTTTATCACCTACTTTCAATTGCCTCAACATAGAGTCGAAGAAAATATTGCTGATTTTGAATTGTTCCTGCTCCTCATTTTCCAAGGTAGAACTTCTCTGAAGAATTGCTTTGATTTTGTACAAAAGAAGTTCAGTATCAAATGGTTTTGTGATATAATCATCAGCACCCAGCTGATATCCTTTCAAAATATCTTCTCTCATATTTCTTGCTGTAAGGAATATGATGGGTGTATTTTTATCAATCTTTTTTACATCTTCCGCTAATGAAAACCCATCTTTTTTAGGCATCATTACGTCAAATATGCAGATATCGAATTCATTTTCTGTAAATTCTTTAAGTCCCTGCTCCCCATCAGTGGCAAGAGTTACTTCAAAATTATTGATGGTTAAATAATCTTTAAGCACCGCCCCGAAACTCTGATCGTCCTCTACTAATAATATTCTGTTGCTCATAACTTTTAATAATTAATAATTAACATTAAGAATGAACTTCCTCACTCTATCTTCTATATTTTGATATTTGGTTTAACCTTTTTTATAATTGATAAATGATTATTGATAATTGATGTTTTTATCACTTATCATTCATCGTTTATTTCCTAACCCATCGGCAGTTTTATCGTAAAAATACTTCCTTTTCCTTTATGAGAATCTACGATAATCTGTCCTTTGTGCAGTTCTACAATTTTCTTAACGTAGGAAAGGCCTAATCCCTGTCCTTTTACGTTGTGAATATTTCCGGTTTCTTCTCTGAAGAATTTTTCGAAAATTTTGGTTTTATTCTGGGTGTCCATTCCCATTCCTTTGTCGGAAATTTCAATGATATACCAGTGTCCTTCGTTTCTTGTTTCCACATGTATTTCCGGTGCTTCAGGAGAATATTTATTGGCATTGTCCAGTAAGTTGACCAGCATATTCGAGATATGGAACTCGTCTATTTTAAAATTATAATGAGTGGCATTGAATTTCTGAGTAAGAGAACCGTTTCTTTGCTGTACAATCAGATTGAAAGATTCGGTTGTTCTTTTAATCAATTCCCTTACATTGGTTTCTTTTAAGAATAGTTCTACTTCATTCCTTTCAAGCTTAGACATATTGAGTACGTTTTCCACCTGCTTTTTCATCCTTAAGTTCTCCTGCTTGATCAGTTCGGAGTAATATTTTACCTTATCCGGATTGGTGGCTATTTTGTCATTAGCTAATGAATCCGTAGCCACAGAAATGGTTGCCAATGGTGTTTTAAACTCATGGGACATATTGTTGATGAAGTCTGTTTTTACTTCAGCAAGTTTCTTCTGCCTCATCATATAATTGATGGAAATAATGTAAATCCCAAGAATCGTAAGAAGGGACAGGAATGTTCCCAGAAGCATTGGCCAGTTGTTCATCGCAAGGGAATATTCTTTTTTAGGGAATACTAAGGCGAGGCTGTATAACGTATTTTTCTTATCGGCAAAAAGAGGAAAGCTGTAGGTATTACTGTCTTTTTTCTCCTTGTAAGCCTTATTGGCAATGCTTGTAAGCTTATTGTTGCTGTCCAGAACTCCATATCCGAATTTAGCTGTTATACCTCGTATTTTAAGTTCTTTTGCAATAACAGAGTCCAGGGTTTTCGGATCCACTCTTTTAGTGATAGGAAGATTGTTTCCATATACTTTGACGAATTCTTTCATGGAGTAATCTCCAGTCTCAATCTCCTGATTGATATCTTGCGTCAGAAGTTCGCGATTGGTGGTATCTCTTTTTATTTTATAGGCGGCTTCATCTGTATATAAAGTGGTCAGCTTAATAGAATCTCCTTTTTGGGAAATGGGAAGCTGTGTTTTTTCAATAATATTTTTAGAATAGATAATCTGTCTCTGAGTACCGGAATCCGCCACCTGCTGGATGGTGGTTAAAGATGGCTGTTTGCTGTTGGCAAGAATATTTTTCCTGAAATCTTTATAATCCTGATTCAGGTATTTGTCAGCCTCAATTTCTTCAATACTTTTTGAAGTACTTTCCAAAACTGCATACACTTTATTTGAAAAATCCTGTTCCAGTACGCCGTAATAGCCTTTCAGCCAATAAAATTGGAGCGTTACAAAGACAATCAGTGAGATCGTCATAAACACTGAAATTATTGGGATGAATTTGTTATTCATTATTTAATTATATAGGTTTTGGAAAAATGAATGTTAAAATTAATTGTTTTAAGAGTACATAAACAAAAAACGAGCCAAAAAATTGTTTTTTTTCTCTTAAAAGAGTGTTTTTTAACAATTTTTTATGAATTATCTTTTAGTTGTCATATGAAAAGTCCCTTTCTATAAATAAAGTGCTAACTTTATTAAAAATAAATATTTATGGAATCTAATATCATTTTCAACAAAGATTTTGATGCAGCAAGTACTTATGTCATGAAGATTTATAAAGCTGATGTTTCAACAGTGTGGAACTATTTTACCCAGGCTGAATTACTGGATCAGTGGTGGGGTCCCAAACCATGGAAATGCGAGACGATAAGTCAGGATTTCAGGGAAGGAGGAATCTGGATGTATGCAATGGTAGGACCCAACGGAGAAAAAGGACCTATGTATTCTAAAACTCAGTATGGGGAGATAATGGAACACAGAAGCCTTGACTGGCTAAGTGCTTTCGCGGATGAAGAAGGAAATATCAATGAAGATTTTCCAAGGTCAAAATGGCTGATCGGTTTTACCGGAATAGAAGAAGGAACCAAAGTGACTATTAATATTCATTACCATTCTCCTGAAATTATGAAAAAGCTCATGGATATGGGATTTGAAGAAGGATTTAAAATGGGGCTGAATCAATTGGAAGAATTAATTGGATGAATTTGAACAGGTTAAAAAATACTTATTTATAAAAAAGAGGATTTTCCATTGGAAAACCCTCTTTTTATTTATCGACAGGATTAACTTCCTGTTTCATTCTTCAAACTTCCAGCCTTTATAAAAGCTCTTCTTCCTGGAAATACTGAATAATTGCCTTTTTCATAAGAAGGGTCTGCTCATTGGGTCTTAATTCCGGAAGTTCTTCCAGACTTTCAAACTGTGGCCATCCGTCTTCATAATGCGTAAACTTATAATATCCAAAAGGCTCAAGCAACCTGCATACTGCAATGTGAATCAGATTTACTTTATCTTCTTTCGTGTATTTTTGCTGGCCGCTTCCCAGCTCCTGTAGCCCTATCAGAAATAAAAGGGTTTCAATGGGCGGATTCTTCTCAGTCTGAAAATTGTCTTCGAAGAACTGTTCTATCTTTTTCCAATATTCGGATTCGTTCATATAATTGATAAATGATAATTAATAATTGATGTTTTAACGCTTTAATTCTTTACCTAATTTCCTTTTATAGGCAGAGGTCACTTTCAAAATTTCGGTGGCTTCTTTAATAAGAACATCTAAACTTTCTTTTTCAAGTAAATGTAGCTCCTCTATTAACTCCAGCCAAAATAAAGTTTTGTCAGCTTCTTCTACGACAATGCATATTTTAGAATACTTTTCTTTGCTGGATCTTGCTCTGCATATCGCTCTATAGTTACTTGCTGTTGAGGAAACAGATCTGAAAACTTGTTTTCTTATATTTGATATTTTATCAGAATATGAAATGTTAGACAACTCATTAATGATTGCTATGGTTAAAGATTTAGTCTTTTGTGCAAACATCTGATTGTAATTGTTGTCCATATTCATATCAATTATCTTTTATCATTGATCATTTATCTTTAATAGAAATGCATACTCCAGTGCATCTTCTTTCAGAGACTCAAATCTTCCACTTGCTCCTCCGTGTCCTGAGCTCATGTCCGTTTTAAAGACTAAAATATTGTCGTCTGTCTTTAATTCTCTTAGTTTTGCTGTCCATTTTGCAGGTTCCCAATACTGTACCTGAGAGTCATGGAACCCTGTAGTGATGAGCATGTGCGGGTAATCTTTAGCTTCCACATTATCATAAGGAGAGTAGTCTTTCATATAATGATAATATTCCTCATCATTTGGATTTCCCCATTCATCATATTCTCCTGTTGTCAAAGGAATTGTATCATCCAGCATGGTGCTCACAACGTCTACGAAAGGGACTTGTGCTACAATTCCATGGAATAACTGAGGTTCGTAATTAACCACAGCTCCTACCAACAGACCGCCTGCACTTCCTCCCATTGCATACATGTGCCTTGATGAAGTATAATTTTCCTTAATTAAATGCTTTCCTGCATCAATAAAGTCGAAGAATGTATTTTTCTTGAACAGCATTTTCCCATCCTCATACCATTCTCTTCCCAGATATTCTCCACCACGGATGTGAGCGATCGCGTAAATAAAACCTCTGTCAAGCAAGGATAGTCTTACATTTGAAAAACTGGCATCAACAGTATGTCCATAACTTCCATATCCATACAAGAGAAGTGGGGTATCTGCTGATTTTTTGGTGTCTTTATGATATACTAAAGAAATAGGGACTTTTGCTTCCCCATCTCTGGAGTCTGCCCAGATTCTTTCTGAAATATAATTTTCAGGGAAAAACTTTCCACCCAGCACTTCCTGTTGTTTCAGAAGCTTCGTGGTTTTGTCCTTCATATTATATTCATACGTGGAACTCGGCTGTGTAAGAGAGGTGTAGCCATAACGTAGAATCTCTGTATCAAATTCCAGATTGATTCCGATATAAGCCGTATAAGTAGGATCGGAGAAAGGTAAATAATAAGATTCCTGGGTCTTCTCATCAATAATTTTGATCTGAAGTAATCCTCTTTCTCTTTCCTCAAGAACAAGATAGTCTTTGAAAATTTCAAAGCCTTCCAGTAGAACTTCTGCACGGTGAGGGATAACATCCACCCAGTTTTCCATACTGCAGTTGTCAATCTTCGTTTTTACAATTTTGAAATTGATCGCATCATCAGCATTGGTAATGATGTAAAATTCATCTTCATAATGCTCTACAGAATACTCAAGATCATCTATTCTGGGCTGAATTACCTTCCATTCTTCAAATACATTATCAGAAGGGATAAAGCGGTGCTCATCAGAAATTGTACTTGAACTTGCAATGAAAATATACTGTAAAGATTTTGTTTTAAATACATTCACATCAAAAGTATCATCCTCTTCGTGGAAGATCAATACATCGTCTGCAGAATCTGTTCCCAGCTGATGCCTGTATACCTGGAATGCACGCAGACTCTTATCTTTTCTAATATAAAAGACATGCTGATTATCATTTGCCCAAACTGCTTTTCCTGTTGTATTCGGAATTGTGTCTGTAAGAATTTCGCCTGTCTTTAAGCTTTTGAAGTTAAGAGTATAAATTCTTCTTCCCACATCATCTGAAGAAAAAGAAGCCAGCTCATTATTGGGGCTTACTGCTACGCTTCCTACTTCAAAAAATTCTTTGCCTCCTGCCAGAATATTAACGTCAAGCACAATCTCTTCTTCGTTGTCAAGACTTTTGTGTTTTCTGCAGAAAATAGGATATTCTTTACCTTCTTCATAACGTACAATATACCAGTACTCATTAAAAAAGTAAGGCAGAGATTCATCATCCTTTTTATAACGGGCTTTCATCTCTTCAAAAAGCTCTTCCTGAAGGGCTTCCGTATCTTTCATGATGAATTCTTCGTAGGCATTTTCTTCCTCAATATATTTGATGACTTCAGGGTTTTCCCTTTCATTCAGCCAAAAGTAATTATCGGTTCTTTTATCGCCGTGGGTTTCTAATATTTTTTCTATTTTTTTTGCCTGTGGAGCTTTCATCCGGGTATTTTTATTTTTTTTTATTGAATGGAATCTTATACTTTTTCTTCTGAAAGTAAGTAATTTAAGCAGAAATCAATTCAATATTAATTTTTGTTCAAATTTAGGTAAAAAAAAACCATCTTTCCTTTATTGAAAAGATGGTTGATCGTATTTTTATAATTAAAGACTATTTATGAAGTGCTTTAATATACTTTTCAAGGGCCATTGTCATAGAAGGTGTTTCCTTCGTAGGGGCCATTAAATCTACTTTTAATCCTGCTTCTTCTGCGGCTGCCAAAGTCGTGTTTCCGAAAACTCCGATCTTTGTTTCATCCTGCTTGAAGCCAGGGAAGTTTTGTTGTAACGATTTGATACCCTGTGGACTGAAGAAAATCAGCATGTCATAATCTTTGACATTGATATCTGTAAGGTCGCTGCATACGGTACGGTACATAATTGCTCTTGTCCAGTCTACATTAGATGCATCCATGGTTTTTACAATATCCGGACTTAAAACATCTGAAGAGGGCAGCAGATATTTTTCAGTTGGGAATTTTTTGAAAAGAGGAAGCAGGTCTGAGAAGTTTTTCTCCCCAAAGCTGATTTTTCTTTTTCTGTACACAATATGCTTTTGAAGGTAGTTGGCAATTGCTTCCGACTGACAGATGTATCTCATTGTATCCGGAACAGCGAAACGCAATTCCTCTGCTAGTCTGAAGTAATGGTCAATCGCATTTTTACTGGTAAAAATAATACCGGTATACTGCGTCAGATCTATTTTCTGTGTTCTGAGCTCTTTATTGTCAACCCCTTCGACGTGGATAAATGGACGGAAATCAATCTTTATTTTTTCCTTCTTCGCTATATCCAAATATGGAGAAGACTCACTAGGCGCTGGTTGAGAAACCAATATAGACTTTATTCTCATCATTGACATTTATTAAAAAAATAACAACTTCCAAAGCAATAATAATGGTGCGATTTGGAGGGTGCAAATATACAAAAATTTATAATACCATTTCTCGGGAAGAATCTTGTTCTTGTGAAATAAATAGAAAAAAACTTTGAAAATGAATACAAAAGTGAAGAAGCAGAAATAATATAAAAACATTTTATTTCTGTCTATCGGGAAGTAATAATGGGCTACACAAAGAATTATTAGCAAAAATGAAAGAATGAAATAAAATTTTGTGGAGGTAAAATAAAAAATAGTCCATTTTTTTCCGTCTCCTATACTTTGATAAAATAAAAAACCTAATGTTGATTTTATTAAATAAAAAAATAGCACTGCCAGCAAAGTATACCCGAATTTATTAAGCTGATATCCAAAAAGCTGAAGATCGGCAATATATTTCGGGACAATAGGAACGTATTGTGAAATCAAGACGGACAGTGTAAGGGTGGTTACACATGAGGTGATAATCCAGCTGGGAAGGTTATTGCTCGCATCAAAATATTTCTGAAGCAGAAAATCTTTGAGACTGGCATCCCTTTCTATGACGTTCATCATAAAAACATACAAAAATATACAGCCCACGAGGATAAAAATTACCCAGTCATTATTCTCAGGTATTCTTACGTGATTGACAAAGTGTTGTGATGATGGCAAAATTTAAGTTTTTTATTTATTATTTAACTTCATATAACACAATACGGCACAGATTTTCCTGTCACCTGATTCGTGAATTTGCAGTTAAAATATTTGCTCTCACAGATTTTACAGAGTGTTCAGATCTATTGAATAAAAGTTTCTGTTTCATCCGCTTAATCCCTGAGAAATATTTTTGCAAAATTATAGATTATTTTGTATAAAATAAAAAGGTTAAATAAACTATCTTTGCAAACTGAAATGAAAAAACTCGTCATCATCCCAACATACAACGAAAAGGAAAATATTGAAAATATTATTTCCGCAGTTTTTGCATTGGATGACGACTTTCATATCTTAGTGGTAGATGACTCTTCTCCGGATGGAACTGCAGAGATTGTAAAAGAGTTGCAGAAGAAAAATCCGCATTATCTTCACCTGTCGATAAGACATGTGAAAGATGGCTTGGGAAAGGCATATATTCATGGTTTTAAATGGGCAATTGAAAATAAATATGATTATATTTTCGAGATGGATGCCGATTTCTCACATAACCCGAATGATCTTCCAAAACTTTTTGAAGCCTGTAAAAATGCAGATATGGCCATTGGTTCCCGTTACTCAAAAGGAGTGAATGTGGTGAACTGGCCAATGGGAAGAGTATTATTGTCTTACTTTGCCTCAAAATATGTAAGGTTTGTACTGGGACTTCCCATTCATGATACAACAGCAGGATTTGTGTGCTTTTCAAGAAAAGTATTGGAGGAAATAGGATTGGATAATGTGAAATTAAAAGGCTATGGGTTTCAGATAGAAATGAAATTCAGAGCATTTAAAAAAGGTTTTAGAATTGTAGAAGTTCCTATTATATTTACCAACAGAATTTTAGGAGAAAGCAAAATGAACGGAGGAATTATCCATGAAGCCGTTTTTGGAGTACTGAACTTAAAATGGAAATCAATCATCAACAGATTATGAAACTGATGAAAAAGCTAATCTTTATTTTCGTTTTGCTGGGCCTGTTTTCGTGCGGCGATTATATTGATAAGCCTAAAAATCTGATCGATAAAGAGATGATGGCAGAAATTATTGCCGATCTTGCGATCAATGATCAGGCTATCTTTGTATATCCTGATAAGAATATGGAAGCAGGTACAAGAGCTGTGCTGAAGTCTCATAAAGTAAAATCTGATGACTTTGTAGACAGTTTCAAATACTATGTGATTAAAGAAGAAATGGATGGGATTACCAATGATGCACAGGAAATATTGCTGAAAAAAGATCCCAAAGCAGATAAATACATAAAGGATAAACTGAAACAAAATGGTGTTGTAATGCCTGTCGTAAGGTAAAATGACCCGGAAGTTTCTGCCCTACAAGAATCACTGGTAAAAACAGTGTTTTAAAAAAGTATAGAGATGAAATTTTTTAATATAGAAAAAACCTCTGAAGGAAAAGCCAGAGCAGGGGAAATTACCACAGATCACGGGAAGATTCAAACTCCCATTTTTATGCCTGTGGGAACTGTAGCAAGTGTGAAAACAGTTCATCAGAGAGAATTAAAAGAAGACATTAAAGCTCAGATTATTCTGGGAAATACTTACCACCTCTACCTTCGTCCCGGAATGGAGACGATGCAGGATGCCGGTGGTTTACATAAATTCATGAACTGGGATCTTCCGATCCTTACCGATTCCGGAGGTTTTCAGGTGTTTTCACTGGCGAGCAACAGAAAGATGACAGAAGAAGGTGCGAGATTCAAATCTCACATCGACGGTAGTTACCATATGTTCTCTCCGGAAAGATCAATGGAGATTCAAAGACAGATCGGAGCCGATATTTTTATGGCTTTTGATGAATGTACTCCTTATCCTTGTGATTACAACCAGGCAAAATCATCTATGGAGCTTACACACCGTTGGCTGAAAAGATGTATTGAATGGACTAATGATAACCCTGAATTATACGGGTATAAACAAAGACTTTTCCCAATTGTTCAGGGATCTACCTATTCCGATCTTAGAAAAATTTCTGCAGAAGTAATTTCTGAAGCAGGAGCAGAAGGAAATGCTATTGGAGGACTTTCTGTTGGAGAACCTGAAGAAGAAATGTACAGAATTACGGATGAAGTAACAGACATTCTTCCAAAAGAAAAACCAAGATATCTGATGGGAGTAGGAACTCCATGGAATATTCTTGAATCCATCGGGCTGGGAATTGATATGATGGATTGTGTAATGCCAACAAGAAATGCAAGAAATGCAATGCTTTTCACATGGCAAGGGGTGATGAACCTTAAAAACGAGAAATGGAAGCGTGATTTTTCGCCTTTGGACGAATTCGGAACCAGTTTTGTGGATCGTGAATATTCAAAAGCGTATCTTCGCCACCTGTTTGTATCCAAAGAATATCTGGCAAAACAGATTGCTTCGATTCATAATCTTGCATTCTACCTGGATTTAGTAAAAGTAGCCAGAGAACATATTATTGCAGGAGATTTTTATGAATGGAAAAACTCTGTAGTACCAATTCTTAGACAAAGACTGTAAGAAAATATGCTTAAAATTGTAGACAGATATATCATTAAAAAATACCTTGGAACGTTCAGTTTCATGTTGGTATTATTGTCTATAGTCGTACTGGTCATTGATGTTCAGCAAAAGATTCCAAGGATAGAAAATGCCAAGGCTATTGATCCGAAACTGGATCTGACCTATTTCCTTATCCATTTTTATCCCTTCTGGATCATCAATCTTGTAGTGACTTTCCTTTCCATTCTGGTATTTATATCGGTGATTTATTTTACCTCCAGGATGGCAAATAATACTGAAATTGTTGCTATTATCAGTAGTGGAGCCAGTTTCCACAGATTTTCCAAACCTTATCTGGTTACCTCTATTTTTATTGGATTGATTGCTCTTGTGGTGTATCATATGGTGCTGCCATGGGCTAATATCAAGAAAAATGAACTGGAAGCTTATACCTATAATGCAGCCAATAAAGAAAAGATTTTAGGAACAGCACCCGCTTCTTCACAGCTGAGTAAAACGGAATATATTTTCGTTGATTCATGGAATAAAAGAGAAAAAAGAGGATCGAGTTTTGTCTATCAGAAATATGATAAAGACAGAAAAATGACCTACGAGCTGAAAGCAAGCGAAGTATATTGGGATAAAACAAAAAAACAGTTTGTTCTTAATAATTATCTTGAAAAAACCATCAATAAAGACAATACCGAAAAACTAGGAAACGGAATAGAATTAAGAAAAAATTACGGTCACTCACCGGAAGAGCTTTTTCCTAACGAGCTTTTGGGGCAAAATAAAACCACACCGGAACTTCTGAAATTTATTGAAAGAGAAAAGGCAAGAGGAAACAGTAACCTGAATTCCTATCTGAATGAGCTTCACCAAAGAACATCAATGCCTGTTTCCATCATTATTCTTACTTTCCTGGCGCTTTCCCTGTCATCACAAAAGAAAAGGGGAGGATTGGGAGTTAATCTGGCCATAGGGATTTCATTGGCCTTTATTTTCGTGTTTTCATTTGAAGCTTTAAAAGTAGTTTCAGAAAATAAAAGTTTGTCTCCGGCTGTAGCGATGTGGCTGCCCAATCTGGTATTCCTTCCGCTTACTCTTTACCTTTATATCAAAAGAGCCAATCAGTAAAGTAATTTTACTTCCTTGTGATAAAAGGAATGCATTCCGTCTTCCAGTTCGATCCAGAGTTCACCCTTCTCGTCTGCATTTCGGATAATGCCATTTTGTCGCTCTTTTTCAATTTCAAAGACAGATACCTGATCTTTTCTGAAAAGGTTTTTATTAAACCCATCCAGAATTTCCTGGTCAGAAGGAATGTTTTTTAGTTTTTCAGACAGGAATTCATGGAGATTTAAAGCCAGTTCTTCAAGGTCAAATTGTATTCCCGTCTGGGTCAGAAGTGATCCCGCATTGGATATTGTATCAAAATCTTTCTGGAGAATGTTGATTCCTGCTCCTATGATGAAATAATTATTTTGATTAATTTTTTTCTTTTCTATTAAAATTCCAACGATTTTTTTACCTTTAAGGATGATATCATTCGGCCATTTGATTTTTACCTCAGAGTCAGACAATTTGGCAAGGAAATCCCGGATCACCATTGCGGTATAATAATTGAATATAAAGTCGGAGCACAGGATGTTCTGAGTACTCACTGCCAGCGTATAAGCCAGGTTTTTTCCGGCAGTCTGAGTCCAAACATTTCCATACTGACCACGGCCTTTAGTTTGATTAAAAGTATGAAGCCCTATAAAATTTGAATTTCCGTAAAGTAAAAACTTTGATATTTCGTCATTAGTAGAAGAACATTCTTTCAGGTAGAAGAGTTGGCTCATTTAAGAAAAATTTAAGACATTAGGAGGGTAAAAGTAAGGTTAAAGTAAAGAAAAAACAATAAATTTGCAGATTATAGTATTTTTTTAATGAATAAAACAGCAGAAAAACAAGCGTTAATAGATAAAATCGTTGAAGCTATCCAGGATGTAAAAGGAGAAGACATTATGATCTTTGATCTTTCCAACATCGAAAACTCCGTAGCAGAAACGTTCGTGATATGTAGCGGAAACTCAAATACACAGGTAGCTGCATTAGCAGGAAGTGTAGAGAAAAAAGTAAGAAACGAACTGCAGGACAGACCTTGGCACGTAGAAGGTACTGAAAATGCGATGTGGGTATTGGTGGATTACGTTTCAGTGGTGGTTCATATATTCCAAAAACAGGTACGTGAGTACTACGATATAGAAGAGCTTTGGGGTGACGCAGTCATTACCAAAATTGAAAATGAATAATAAAAATTTAAAAAGTCTAAATGAATAATAAAGGATTCAACTGGTTCTTTCCTATTGCAATCATAGCTCTTTTGCTGTTCTTTGGCTCCAATTTCCTTGGAGGTGATACTGCAAAATCTATTGATGAAGATGGTTTCTTTAGAGAAATGCAGGCGGGCAAAGTCCAGAATATAATTATATACAAAGACATAGAGAAAGCGGATGTTTTCCTAACAAAAGAAGCAAAATCGGCAATGGTGTCCAAAGCCGGAAAAGAAAACAACCCACTTTCCGTCCTGGACATGGCTCCTAAAGCAGATTTTTCTGTGAAATATGGAGACCTTCAACTTTTCCTTCAGAAATTTGAGCAGGTCAAAGCCAGCAATCCGGTTATTAAAACAACTAAAGATTACGGTACTGGAAAAAGCGCATTAATGGATATTTTAATTCCTGCGCTGGTTTGGATTTCTATCTTAGGATTATTCTACTTCCTTCTTTTCAGAAAGATGGGTGGAGGCGGAGGTCCTGGCGGACAAATCTTCTCTATCGGAAAATCTAAAGCAAAACTTTTCGACGAAAAAGAAAGAATTCAGGTAACATTTAAAGATGTTGCAGGATTGGAAGGTGCTAAAGAAGAAGTTCAGGAAGTAGTAGATTTCTTGAAAAACTCTGAAAAATATACAAAACTGGGAGGTAAAATCCCTAAAGGAGTTCTTTTGGTAGGCCCTCCGGGAACAGGTAAAACCTTATTGGCAAAAGCTGTTGCAGGTGAAGCTAAAGTTCCGTTCTTCTCTCTTTCAGGATCAGATTTCGTTGAAATGTTTGTTGGTGTAGGAGCTTCCAGAGTAAGAGACCTTTTTGCTCAGGCTAAAGCAAAATCTCCGGCAATTATCTTCATTGATGAGATTGATGCTATCGGACGTGCAAGAGGAAAGAATAATTTCTCTGGCGGAAACGACGAAAGAGAAAATACATTAAACCAGCTTCTTACCGAAATGGACGGTTTCGGAACAGATGTCAATGTCATTGTAATGGCGGCTACCAACAGAGCGGATATTCTTGATAAAGCATTAATGAGAGCAGGTCGTTTTGACCGTTCTATCTATGTGGATCTTCCGGAACTTCACGAAAGAAGACAGATCTTTGATGTTCACTTGAAAAAAATCAAGCTTGATGATAATGTAGATAGAGATTTCTTAGCAAAACAAACTCCTGGATTCAGTGGGGCAGATATTGCTAATGTTTGTAATGAAGCAGCATTAATCGCAGCAAGATATAACCATACTTCTGTTACGAAACAGGACTTCCTGGATGCGGTAGACAGAATTATCGGTGGACTTGAGAAGAAAAATATGGCCATCAAACCATCTGAAAAGAGAAGAGTTGCTTATCATGAAGCAGGTCACGCTACAATTTCCTGGTTAGTAGAACATGCATCACCACTTTTAAAAGTAACAATTGTTCCAAGAGGACGTTCTTTAGGGGCAGCATGGTATCTTCCGGAAGAAAGACAGCTTACCACTACTGAGCAAATGCTGGACGAAATGTGTGCAACATTGGGAGGTAGAGCCGCAGAGCAGGTAATCTTCAACAATATCTCTACAGGAGCACTTTCTGATCTTGAAACAGTAACGAAGAGAGCTCAGGCTATGGTAACAATCTACGGATTAAGTCCGAATATCGGTAATATTTCTTATTATGACAGTTCAGGACAGTCTGAATACTCATTCGGAAAGCCTTACTCTGAAGAAACAGCTACCAAAATTGATGCAGAGATCAAATTGATTATCGAAAACCAGTACGAAAGAGCAGTAAGAATTCTTGAAGAAAATAAAGATAAACTGGATGCTCTGGCAAATAAATTGTTGGAAAAAGAAGTGATCTTCCGTGAAGACTTAGAAGAAATATTCGGTAAGAGAGCATGGGATCCTGAATTGACAGAGAAACCTGTTACCAATACTATTCCTGAAAAAGATCAGCCAATAGCAGAGGAAACACCTCAGATCAAAGAAAAAGAAGAAGAAAGCGAAATTCAGGCTCCAGAAAGCCCAACACAGCTTTAAGACTCTAAAAAATAGAATTAACAAAAACCTGACAACTGCAAAATTGTCAGGTTTTTTCATATTTGAAGAGATATTTTGGACACTATTGTAATTTATTTTCTATTTTTGTATAAAGTTGACTAAAAATAGATTAAGTTGAATTTATTCAAGAGGATTGTAAGCAAACTTACCAACCAGCCTGAAGAAGAGGACAAACAGAGCCTGGAGAAGCTTGGGGATTCGCTGAAAAATGCGGATCTTGACTATAAGTTTGCGCAATTATTTACGCATTCGGGGGGATTTTTTAATTATTGTGCAGATGAAGCGGAAGCTCTACAAACTTTAAATCAAATTATCAAAATAGAAGGTATTAACAACCTTTTCTGTTGGGATAAAGAACTTCAGAACTTTTTGAACGTTGTGAAGTCTACTTATACTTCAGAACTGCAGTCTTCTAATGAGGCCGCATTCATTACTTGTGAATACCTGATTGCCTATGATGGCAGAATCATGCTTTCTCATAATAATATCCTTCATTATCATTCTTCAAGGCTTCCTGACAAAATTATTATCATCGCCAATGTTTCTCAGATTGTGAACAACCTGAATGATGCAATGGGGAAAATAAAAAGAAACGGAAATATCAAGAACCTTACTTCTATCAGCGGAAGCCAGTCAAAAATGGACAGTTCTTCCAATGCCAATACAAAGCTGTTTTTATTGCTGCTTGAAGATTAAGCAACCACTTCTAAATTTTAAATTTTGGACAAAAACCTCATTCAAAGAACCGTATCAGGGATAGTGTATGTAGCCGTCATTATTCTTTGTTCTACTCCGTTGGGAGCACAGCTGCTGAACAGTATTGTACCTGGTCTCATTAAACAGCAGTATCTTTTTTATGGCTTAATGAGTCTGTTGCTGATTGTGGGAACCTGGGAATGTGTCAAAATCATGAAATTTGGAAACGGATATGAAAAATGGGTGGTATTCCCATTAGTCATGTTTATTTTCTATATTTTTTCCAAAAGATATTTTAGTCACGATTTCTTTTTTGATTTCAGGCTTAGTGAAATACTGGCACTGGCGCTTATTGGGATTGCTGTGGTTACTTTATTCAAATATCCTAACGAATTATACTTCGACAGTGGGAAACTCATTTTTACCGTTATTTATGTAGCTCTGCCGTTCAGTTTTGCATTGGGGCTTCCAAAGTTCTCCAGCTATACAGACAGTTTCTCCCTGGAGGTTCTGTTTCTGTTTATTCTGATCTGGAGTAGTGATACCTTTGCGTATCTGGTAGGGAAGTTTTTCGGTAAACATAAGATGGCGCCTAAAATTTCTCCTAAAAAAACATGGGAAGGATATGCCGGAGGTGTAGTTCTTACATTGGTTCTGTCTTACTTTATTGAACATTATCAGCCTGAGCTGAGAGGAAACTGGATGATTGTAGGATTTCTGGTTGCTGCCTTTGCTCCTTTGGGAGATTTGGTAGAAAGCCAATTGAAAAGAAATTTCGGTGTAAAAGACAGTGGAAACATCATTCCTGGCCATGGTGGAGTTTTAGACAGACTGGATAGTTTTATTATCTGCGTTCCTGTCGTATATTTGTACTTTATTTTAGAAAAATTTATTTAGTCTCATGAAATTACATAGAGAATCAAAAGGAACGATTACCGTTGCAACCCTGCTTTTTATTATTCTGGGTGCGTTAGCAATTTATTTCCTTGAAATATGGTCACTGGTGATCATTATGCCTTTGTTGGTTATTTACGGTTTAGTTTTCTGGTTCTTCAGAGTTCCGGATCGTAATATCCTTGATCACAAAGAAAACGTAATAGCTCCGGTAGACGGAAAAGTGGTAATGATCAAAGAAGTGGATGAAGATGAATTTATAAAAGGAAAAGCCATCCAGGTTTCTATTTTCATGTCTCCATTGAATGTTCACATCTGCAGGTATCCGGTTTCGGGAGAAGTGATTTATAAAAAATATCACCCGGGAAAATATCTGGTAGCATGGCATGAAAAGTCTTCTACGGAGAATGAAAGAACTACGGTAGCCATACAAACGATGACCAATCATAAAGTAGTCTTCAGACAGATTGCCGGATATGTGGCAAGAAGAATCGTTTTCTACTGTAACGAAGGTGATAAAGCAAAAGCCGGGCATGAGTTCGGATTTATTAAATTTGGCTCCAGAATGGATGTATTCCTGCCATTGGATACTGAGATCATCTGCAAGATTGGTGATATTACAAAAGGAGGTGAAGATATAATCGCCAAACTGAAAGAAAATTAATAGTATTATCGTATATAAGATCAAAAGAGAGCCTTTATAGCTCTCTTTTTTATTGAGTAAACATGAATCTCATTTGAGTGTTTTAAGTTTAAATTACGCATGAGTAATATTGCGTATCAGAAGATAGATGCTTTTTCGTTGAGATCAATAATTTTGCATGCTTAAAAACACAAGCTCATGCTTTTAAGTGATGTGAGGTAAATGCTTATTAATTTCTTGTTAAAAATGGTATTTCATTTGATAATTTTAATAAATTGTAGCTAGAAAACACCTTAATCATATCCTTTTTAATGCTGAAAAAGACGATACATTTCGTGTTGTAGATTTTTTTATTTTGCATGAAAGGTTGTTAATATTGGAAAATTTATGCTTTCAGGAGTACAAATACCAACTTAAGCTTGTGAAAGCATAAAAAAACAACAAGATGATTTATAAGTTTTTCTTTAAGATGATCAACGATGAAACAGAGAAGATGGATGACGATTTTGACAGTAATTATCTGCATCTTATTAATCGGTATCTGCTTTTACTGTTTTTCATATTTCTGTTTTATTCCATTTTTATTATTGCTTTTTTCGGAGATATGTTGATCTCAACATTTCTTACCGTAATTACCTTTTTCTGGCTGTTTCTTATGGCTATAAAAGGAAAGACCAGGCGCTTTAAAAAGGTTTTGAAAACTTCTATTATCGGTACATTCGTTTTACTGACTTTTATTGTCAACTTTTTTAATATTTATACTTACAAGAATGCAGGGGTAGAATATTTCTACTTTTGTCTTCTGTTTGCGGTTCCTTTCTTCCTGAATTATAAAAAAGATTCTTTTTCCATCTTTTTTATTACATTCATGATCAGTATCAATTTTATAGTGTGTCTGTATTTTGATTTTGATTTTCTGCCTAAAAGCCGATTTATAGAAAAAGAAGATTTTAAAACAATAAAACTGTTGAACATTTTATTTTCTATTGCTTCCTTTTTGATGGATATTGTCTTTATTACCCAGAAGGATGCCCTTATCCATGGCTTAATTACGGACAGAAAAGAAAAAGATTCTACCATCAAGGATCTGGTGAAAACAAATACAGAACTTATGAAGCACCAGATGCTTATCAATCATCTTTCAGAAGAAAATATCCAGGAAATTTTAAGTCTGGCTGAAAATAATTCGCCTATGTTTTTTGAAAAATTTCAGGTGTTTTTTCCTCATTTTATTCCTGATATTTTAAAAATAAATCCTAACCTTATCCATTCTGAACTGTATTTCTGTGCTTTGATGAAGCTTGATTTTGATACCAAGAAAATAGCACAATGTACCAATAACAGTATTCGTGCGGTAGAAAGTAAAAAATACAGAATCCGGAAAAAACTGAATATTTCCTCAGAAATCAACGTTAATAGTTTTCTTATTAAAATTTAAACAAAATTCCGATTTTTGTTACTTATACGTAGTGTTGAGTAGTATTTGATGGCATTTTTTGTTTTTCTTGTCGATATTTTTACTTAAAAATATTGTGATGAATATTAAGAACATTCATATTGGGAGTCTGATCAAATCCAAAGTAGAAGAACATCAGATTTCAATAGAAAGAATTTCCCGATTTTTAAACAGAACGGAAGATGAAATAGAAATGATGTATCATGCAGGAAGCATGGATACCGATGTTCTCTTGAAATGGTGTAAGCTTTTAAAATTTGATTTCTTTAGGTTTTATACCAGCCACCTGATTTTATATGCTCCTCAGTCAAGAATTGATAATACAGCCATCCAAAAGGGAAAGGCGATGGTTTTCCGGAAAAGTATCTATACCCAGGAAGTAAAAGATTTTATACTTGAAAAAATCGAAAGCAGAACAATGACTGCTAACGATGTTGTGGAACGGTATAAGATTCCTAAAACCACCTTATATAAATGGATGAAAAAAATATAATATGATGCCTGACTATAAGCAGATTTATACTGATATTCTTAAAGAAAAATTCCCCGAAAAATTAATAGACAACACCATCCGGTTTAAGCTGGAAACACTCCATTCTGCCATTAATATTCTGAAATTTAATCAAATAATTTTTGGTGAACCTGAATATACGGTGGGACGCAACAGCCAAAGACTCCGTTCTTATGACGAAGAATCTATTTTGAATATTCTCAGTTATCAGAAAAGAAATGAGCTTACCAATCTTCAGCTGAGTCATCATTTTAAAATAAGCCGAAATACCATTGCCAAGTGGAAAATCATTTTTAAAGTATGAGTAATTGTGTTTCATTTAATCTCTTGGTGTTATGATTTTAAATAAATAATCAATAATGATATTTTTGTTGTTTTTGTTTTCATTTTTGAATTTATGTTTGATGTTTGTTGAATAATTCAACTTTTTCTTAGTGCTTTTTTACGATTGTAAGTTGTTGACTTTTTGTGAGTTTTACTACGCGTGAGTAGTATTGCGTAGTGGGAATTAATTAGTGATGATCTGTGAATGATAATTTTGTGATGGTTAAATGACTGAGCTGCTTAGTTGAAATTTTAATCATTAAACAATTATAATTCATACAATGATGGACACAAAATTTACAATGTTCCCAATCAAAGTCTTGCTGATAGCAATGCTCTTTGCTTTTGGAAAAATTTATTCACAGGCTAATAATGGAGCGGTAGGAATTAATACTACTGTGCCCAATTCAAACTCTGTTTTGGATGTTGTTTCAGGAAATAATAACAAAGGAGTACTTATTCCGAGGCTAACTGAAACAGAACGAAATGCAATTGTAGTTAATCAATCCAAAGATGATGGCTTGACAATTTACAATACCACAGAAGATTGTTTTAATTACTGGAGCCTTGCTGACAACGAATGGAAAAGTGTCTGCGGACAAATGGGGAAAGCTGTTTTTACCATAGACTGCTCCTCTTCCAAAGCAATGGGAAGCTACGTGAAAGGGAAAGAACTTACCAATTCGAATTACCTGAGCATTGCTGTTAATGTTACAAAACCAGGGAATTATACCATTTCCGGAACGACAACAAACGGATATAACTTCTATGGAACCGGAGTATTCCTTAATGCCGGAACACAAACCATACAGATTCCGGGACAGGGAGCTCCTCAGAATATTCAGACTGATAATGTAGCACTTGAAGCCAACGGAACTGCTGTTACCTGTACTCCTGCCATTTCTATTGCGGTACTGAGCCCTTCCGGAACCTATACTATGAGCTGTGGAAGTGCAGCGGTAAACGGAGTCTATAAAGTAGGAACAGCTCTTACAGCTTCCAATACGATTACTTTGCCAGTGAATGTTTCAACACTTGGAAGTTACACCATTACCACCAATATTGTTGATGGAATTTCTTTCAGTGGATCAGGAGTATTTGCTGCTACAGGAAATCAGAATGTTACACTGCAAGGGACAGGTACACCTTCCTCCACCACTGTAAAAACAATGACCATTACTTCTGACAGCCAGGGAGGAGTTTCCACCACATGTACTGTCAATGTGATTGTGGTGGTTCCCAAGAAAAAACTTTTAACCATTGGTACAGCTCCAAATGGTTGTGGATATAATGTATCAGGAACTTCACCATCGGGTATGGTGACTAAAGCAGCCGCTAATTTTGGAACACTGGCAAACAGTATTGTAAAATATGAAGGATGGGATCAGATCATAGACGGTACAGACAGTCCAAATGCCACACAGCTGACAACCTGGACAACGGGAGCAAATCCTGTAGATATTATTGTTATTGGATATGCATGGGGAATGAATGCTGCAGAAGCTCAGGTATTAAAAAATTATCTGGCAAGAGGAGGGGTAATCGTTGCTTATTCTGAAAGTAATAGCGGAATGCAGAACCTTTTCAGAAATGTTTTTGACGGATCAGTAAATACAGGAAGTGTAAACAGTGCGGGAGCTATCTATAAACTTCCACTTACCAATGACGAAATACTGAATGGCCCTTTTGGTGATATAAGAGGATTACAATGGGGTGAAGATGCTTCTTCCACAACATATGCAACAGGGCTGCCTTCCAGTGAAATTACTGTATATTCAGGAGATACAAATATTTCTACAGCTTCACCCACAGGAAATGTAGGTCGTGTAACAGCATTTAAGCATAACACGCTGAACTTTATCTGGGTAGGAGATGGAGGATTTAACTCTCAGTGTGGAACTGTTACTTCTCCCAATACTTCAGATACGATATGCCCATTCTATGCAGATACGAACTATAAACCAATTCCTAAACCCAACTATGGAAATGGGGCAGCGGCCTATGAAATGAATGTATATAACTCAATATTCTATGCAAATGCTCTTGCCTGGGCAATTAAAAAGGCAGAATTCAGTGGAATAAACACAAAATGATAAGGTTTTTTAAAGATGGCTCCGGCACGATTATTCGTGCCGGAGTTTTTTATTTTATATATCTTTTAACCTCCTGTGTCAGGTGTAATATAAATTCCACAGGGATATCCTCTTCTGTATCGATAAGTAGAATTTTGAACTTCTTTCTGCCATCCTGAATCAGTTCAGGATAATCAAGTCTGTCGCCGTGATAAAAACTCAGATAGTGTTTTTGGTATTTTTTGCTGTAATAGAAGTAGCACAGCATTTTCTTTTTGTATTTAATAAACGGAAGTCCGAAACTGAATGTTTCTGTTATATTTTCCGGATCTGAGGCTAAAATAGTATCGCGCAAAAACAAAAGAGTACTTCTTTCAGGCTCTTCGATTCTGTAGAAATACTCTTGTATGGGGTTCATTTTATTCAGTTAAATGATTAGTCAAAGTTTTGAAGTTCAACCAGTTTGTGGTATACGCCTCTTTTAGCAATCAGATCATGGTGTGTTCCCTGTTCTACAATGTCACCTTTTTCCATTACCACAATCCAGTCTGCTTTCTGAATGGTTGAAAGACGATGGGCAATGACTAAAGAAGTTCTGTTTTCCATCATTTTTTCCAGTGCATCCTGTACAAATCTTTCAGATTCCGTATCCAGTGCAGAGGTGGCTTCATCCAGAATCATAATAGGTGGGTTTTTCAACACTGCTCTTGCAATAGAAACCCTTTGTTTCTGACCTCCGGAAAGCTTTCCGCCATCATCACCGATATTGGTATCATATCCTTCCGGAAGATTGGTGATGAAGGTGTCTGCATTAGCAATTTTAGCGGCTGCAATCACTTCTTCTCTGGTGGCATCAGGTTTACCCATCAGGATATTGTTGTAAACAGAATCATTGAATAATACAGATTCCTGTGTTACCATTCCCAGAAGCTTACGGTATTCCTGTAATTTTAAATGCTTAATGTCTGTTCCGTCAATCAGAATTTCTCCTTCCGAAACATCATAGAATCTTGCTAAAAGATTGGCAATAGTTGTTTTACCACTTCCACTTTGCCCGACAAGAGCAACCGTTTTTCCTTTTTGGATGGAAAGTGAGAAGTTTTTAAGAATCGTATGATCTTTATCGTAGTAAAAACCAATATTATTAAACTCGATTGATTTATTTAATGTTGAGATGGAAACAGGGTTCGCTATTTCGTCAATTCTTACATCAGCATCAAGAATTGCCAACACCCTTTCAAGAGATGCTTCCCCTTTCTGCACATTCGAAATAGACTGAGATAAACTTTTTACAGGAGGTAAAATCTGGAAGAAAATACCCAGGAAAACCAGGAAATCTGCAGGTGAAATGCTTTGTTCTACAATGATTTGCTTTCCACCGTACCAGGCAATAATTAAAAAAGTAACGGAGCCCAAAAATTCGCTCATTGGAGAGGCTAATTCCTTTTTTCTTCCTAATCTTATTGAACTGTTAATCCATTTCTGCATAGACTGCATAAAACGGTTGTCCATTATTTTTTCTGCACTGAAAATCTTAATCACCTTTGTAGATTTTAATGTTTCGTCTACAATGGAGAAAATATTTCCCATCTCATTTTGAGCCTCGTGAGAATCTTTTTTCAGACTTTTTCCTATTAAAGCAATCATTGTTCCCATTACAGGTAGTACTAAAAGCGAGAAAAGAGTCATTTCTGTACTTAAAAAGAAAAGAGTTACCAATGTGCTTATCAGCATAAAAGGAGCGTTGATTAATTCAACTAAACTTCCCAAAATATTCCCTTCAACTTCACCCACATCATTTGACATACGAGACATCAGATCTCCTTTTTTGCTTTCTGTAAAAAAAGAAACAGGTAGAGAAAGAATCTTTCTGTACATCGCTCCACGCAGGTCTTTAGTAACACCCACACGATAATTGATCAATAAAAATGAACCTAAATATCTGAAAAGGTTTCTCAGTAAAAACATAAAAGCCGTTATCACGCAAAGCCAGGCCAAAACGTTAAGCGCTCCATGTTCGGTTACTAAACTCTGAACATAATAATTGGCATATTCTTTTGCATAAGAGAAAAAATCTAAAATTTCTCCCGAATATACGGGGGCATGGCTGTATTTTTTAGCCTCAATGGTGCCGAAAAGCATTCCCAAAACGGGTAGAATAGTTCCCAAAGAAGCAATTTGAAATACAGAATACAGGAGATTAAAAAATAAACTTCCGTAGATGTATTTTTGGTGGGGTCTTGCGAACTTTAGTATTTTAATATATTGGTTCATTCAATGAAAAAATTGGATAGCAAAATTACGTAAAATTAAAAGATAAGACGTTCTTAATCCTGTTTTACTTTAATGGATAAGTTTCAAAAAATGTCTTTTTGTTACAACTCACAACTATTGAATCTTATTTTTTGAATCAATAAGACTAAAGAACAGGAAGTAAAAGACTAAGGCTGTTTAATGCAAAAACCGCTATCTCAGCGGTTTTCATATAGGGTTTAATTAAAATTTCACCTGGTCATTATATTTCGGAGCAAAGTTTTTAGGATTCAGTTTATCCAGTGTTTTTCCAAAATTATTGATGATGTGGGTCATATTATCAAAATCTACAATATTGATATCATCATTTTCGTGGTGATAATGAGATGCTTTGGTCATATCAACTGTTGAAAATGAATGGGCAATGATTTTCTTTTTTACAAAACTCACATTGTCTGAACGGTAGAAAAGCTGTTGTTTTGCATAAGGATCTGCATTAATTTTTAATCCATTCACAGCATTTTGATTGAAAAGTTCATCAAGATCCGAGAATCCGTCTCCGGTCATATATAGTGCGTTTTTTCCCCATTGAGATTCTGTAGCCACCATTTCAAAATTGAAAAGGGCAGTCATCTTATTATAAATAGGATCCAGATTTTTATCTGTTGAAATAGCTCTTGAACCCAGCATACCTTTTTCTTCCCCGTTGAATGCCATGAACACCATAGAGAATTCCGGTTTTTTGTTTTTGAAATAATCGGCAATGCCTACCAGGGTGGTAATTCCGCTGGCATCATCATCTGCTCCGTTGTAGATATTGTCTCCGCTTTTATCACTGGTTCCGATATGATCAAAATGCCCTGAGAATCCAAGATATTGATCCGTTTTTCCTTTTTTGATTCCACAGACATTATATACCGTTTTTCCATTATAATCAAAAGGAACCAGATAAGATTTTCCGGTACAGTATTCCAGGTTATTTTCTTTGAAAAGCTTTGCAATATAGTTGGCAGCATTTTCATTTTCCTGAGTTCCGATTTCACGGCCTTTCATTTCATCTGAAGCAAGAGTGGAAAGAACTGTTTTTACTCTTTCCTTGGAAACCTCCTGTGCAAAAGTAAGTATGGAGAATAGTGATAATGTAAGATACGTTAGCTTTTTCATTGTCTTTTATTAAAAGTTATATGATCTGTCGTATTTCTGATCAAAAAGTTGCAATGAAATTACATAAATTAAATAAGAATATGAGGTAAATAAAAAACAGCTCCTTAAAAGAAGCTGTTCTCACTCAAAAAATCGTTGTAAGGCTATCGAAGTCTGTCTACAGATTTTACGAGCCTCTCATCTTTGCGGGTGTAAATGTTTGCAATAAGCAGACAGATCACCGCAAGCAATGGGAAAATCGGCTCAATACCCTTCTCAGGAAAATGAATTCCTCCGGATAAGTTTAGTAACCAGTACGCCAATACACCAATCAACAAAACGTTTATAATGATGCTGATGGTATTCAGCAAAATTTGTCTTTTTCTGTTTTTGAAACTAAAAATACTTAATGCTCCTGTAATAACAAGCACGATACAGCTTATATTAAGCAAGGGAATACTGTCAGAAATGACAACATCCTGTCCTGTTATGAAAAGGAAAACTGCAGCTAAAACTGCTAATAAAGTCCATATAGTTTGTATTCTCTGTAGCATTGAATATTAAATTCTTGGCAAAAATAACATAAATTTTGCACAATTCAAAAATAAGTGTAGATTTGCATTATACAATGTACTTGAAAACCAAAGTCACCGGACTTACTTTTCTTACTCACAATTAATTACATTTTTACATAAATATGTTTAACATAGAAACGTTAAGGTCAAAATCCGTAACGGAACTGACTAAAATCTTAAAAGATTTGGGCGTTAAAGTTGCAAGAACCAGCAATGAAAATGACAAGATCTTTGCTATTCTTGACTTTCAGGCTTCTAACCCTAAAGTTGCAAAAGATTATTTCAACGCCACAGAAACCGCCAGTATAAATACTGAAGAGGCCTCAGCAGAAAAACCTGCTAAAGCCCCGGCAAGAAAAGCTGCCCCAAAAAAACCGGCAGCCCCCAAGCCAAAAGCAAATACAAAAGCTCCGGTAGAACCTAAAGAAGAGGAAAAAATAGAAGAAAAGGTTCCTGCTGCTGAAGAAATAAAACAGGAAGAGCCCAAAGCTGAAGCCACTGCAATCGTAACAGAAGATACATCAGCCGCCGCTCAAGCTAAAAAGAAAAGAAAAAGAGTTTCTACCAATACAGGTAATACTGAAGTATCTCAGGAAAAACCAGAAGCTCCAAAAAACACAGATTCTCAAGAGCCTGCCCAGGCCGAAGAAAAGCCTAACAATCCTCCTCAACAACAGGCTAACAGACCTCAAAAAGGACATAACCATCCACAGAACAGTGGAAACCAACATAAAAATCAAAACCAGAACCAGAACCAACATCAGCATCAAAACCAAAATCAGAATCAAAATCAAAATAGACATTCTGAAAAGGCAGAGGAGCAGCATGACCATAAAAAAGAATTTAATTTCGATGGATTGGTAAGCATTGAAGGGGTGTTGGAAATCTTACCCGATAACTACGGATTTTTACGTTCCTCAGATTTTAGCTATATCTCTTCTCCGGATGACGTGTATGTATCTACAGCACAGATCAGGAATTATGGGTTGAAAACCGGAGATACAGTTAAAGGAATTGTAAGACTTCCGAAAGAAGGGGAGAAATATTTTTCATTATTGAAACCTACAGAAGTTAACGGGCGTGACCTTGCATTCATCAAGGACCGTGTAGCTTTTGAATATTTGACTCCGCTTTTCCCGGAAGAAAAATTCAATTTGGCAGGAAGTAACTCCACGATTTCGACAAGAATTGTAGATTTATTTGCACCTATTGGAAAAGGACAAAGAGCAATGATTGTTGCACAGCCTAAAACAGGTAAAACAATGTTGCTTAAAGATATCGCTAATTCTATTGCTGCCAACCACCCGGAAGTTTATATGATGGTTCTTCTGATCGATGAACGTCCGGAAGAAGTTACAGATATGGAAAGAAGTGTAAATGCAGAAGTAATTGCATCTACATTTGATGAAGCGGCAGAAAAACATGTGAAAGTAGCTAATCTTGTTCTTGCAAAAGCACAAAGAATGGTAGAATGTGGACATGATGTGGTGATTTTACTGGACTCTATTACAAGATTGGCAAGAGCATACAATACGGTTACTCCGGCATCAGGTAAAGTTCTTTCCGGTGGGGTAGACGCTAATGCGCTTCACAAGCCAAAAAGATTCTTTGGAGCTGCAAGAAAAATTGAAGGTGGAGGATCTTTAACAATTATTGCAACAGCATTGATTGACACAGGATCTAAAATGGATGAAGTGATCTTTGAAGAATTTAAAGGTACAGGGAATATGGAGCTTCAGTTAGACAGAAAAATTGCTAACAGAAGAATCTATCCGGCTATCGACTTAATTTCTTCCAGCACTCGTAGAGATGATCTTCTTCTTGATGAAGTGACTTCTCAGAGAATGTGGATCTTCAGAAAATATCTTTCTGAAATGAATCCTGTAGAAGCTATGGAATTTGTTAATAAGAACATCAAAGGAACTCTGAATAATGAAGAATTCCTGATGTCTATGAATAAATAAATTTAATTTAATATTGTTAAATAAAAAGCACGGATCATTAGGTTCGTGCTTTTTGTTAGTATTCAATAAAAAAATAAAACTTAATTCATTCTAAATCAATATATCAATGTTAAAGATTTATTAAAGTAATCCACAATCCTTGATAATCCCTTAAATATTGGCTAATTTTGAATTATAACATTAAAAATAAAGATTATGTCATTTGAATTACCAAAACTAGGATATGCATACGATGCATTAGAGCCAACGATCGATGCAAGAACTATGGAAATCCACCATACAAAACACCACCAGGCATATATTGACAATTTAAATAAAGCAATTGAAGGAACTGAACTAGCAGGAAAAACGATTGAAGAAATCTGCCAGACAGGAACTGACAAACCAGCAGTAAGAAACAACGGTGGAGGTCACTTCAACCACTCTTTATTCTGGGAAATTTTAACTCCAGGAGGGAGCAAAGAGCCAGTAGGAAATGTAAAAGCTGCTATTGAAAACTATGGTGGTCTTGACAAATTCAAAACTGATTTTTCTGATGCTGCTAAAACAAGATTCGGTTCAGGATGGGCTTGGTTAGTAAAAAATGCTGACGGTTCTGTATCGGTTTCTTCTACACCTAATCAGGATAACCCATTAATGCCTGTAGCAGACGTTAAAGGAACACCTGTTTTAGGATTAGATGTTTGGGAGCACGCTTATTATTTAAACTACCAAAACAGAAGACCTGACTATGTTTCTGCATTTTTCGATGTAGTAAACTGGGATAAAGTAGAGGAATTATTCAATAAATAATTTTCAGCTATTATAAAAATGAAAAGGTTCAGAATTACTCTGAACCTTTTTTATTGAGAATTATGTATACTTACCTTATGGCGTCACTTCCGGTTAACCCGTTCAACCTTAGTTTGTATTTCCAGTTGACATACACGAAAACCTGGTATAATTTATATTCAAACTTGATCCCGTAGTTTTCCTGAGGATCATAATCTATCCCGGATTCTATAATATTTCTATATCTGCCGGAATTATAATAGCCGTTCCATTCGTTGACCAAAAATGTATTTTTTGTCTTCAGATAAGATTCTGTATACTGACTGATGGGCTTAGCAACAGCGTTCAGAAAATAATCAAACTGAGTATCAATGACCGTAAGATCCCATTCACCGTCTTCGTTTTTAGAAGGCTTCATTTCATGTTGCTCTTTATCTTTCTTAGGGGTTTCCTGAGAAAAACAGCTGAAAGGGATCCACGCAATCATTATTAATAAAATAATATTTTTCATGATGTAGGTATTTACATAAAAAAAGCACTCCAATAAGAGTGCCTAACTTTTTTATGGTTCTTTCTGAAGAACTACAAATGCCGGAAAGTGGTCACTGTAGCCTCCTGTAAACTGGTCTCCATTCCAGGATCTGAAAGGATATCCTTTATAATTTCCTTCTTTATTGACTAAATAAGCGGGTGCAAAAATCTCTGCCTTATATACAGAATATTCTTTTGTCACCTGATCTGAAATTACGTTTTTAGAAACGATGATCTGGTCAAACAGGTTAGGAGCATCCTGATACGCAAGAGAAGCAACTCCCTTTTTATATAAAGGATACATCAGATTAAGATAAGGTGTTTCTTCACTTAAATCTTTAGGGCTTGCCTGAGCTTTCAGGTGATTTTTTAAACTTGGGCTTACAGGATCATCGTTAAAGTCACCCATCGCAAAAAGCTTTGTGGTTGGGTCTGCAGCTCTTACACTGTCCATCTGTTGTTTTAACAATGCAGCCGCTGCATTTCTTTTAGGCAAAGAAATCGCCTCACCACCTCTTCTTGAAGGCCAGTGGTTCATGAAAAATGCTACTTTTTCATTATCTAAAAAGCCCGTTACGACAAGGATGTCTCTGGTATATTCTCTTTTTCCGTTGTCACCGTAAATGACCAGTTCTTTTTTTAATGAATTGGTAGGGGTGAATCTTCTTTTCTGATAGATCAGGGCTACGTCAATCCCTCTGTAGTCATAAGAATTGTAATGAATAATTCCGTAGTCATATTTCTTTAAAGCAGGTTCGTTCACAAGATCCTGAATGACCTGTCTGTTTTCAACCTCTATTAAGCCAACTACTGCAGGAGCTGTTTTTGTATATTGTGCTCCCATTTCAGAAATCACCTTAGCTTCGTTAGCCAGTTTTGTCTTATAAATTTTAGTTCCGTAGTTCTTTGCGCTTTTCGGGGTAAATTCTTCAGAGCCACTTTGTATTCTTACTGCTTTTTTACCTTTTAATGCACCATCGCTCCATGGCCCGTCATATTTTTCAGCTTCCAGAAACTGGATAGAATCCATAGGAATACTTCTGTGGAAAGCAGGGTTTTTTATGTCTTTGGTTCCGTCAATATAATCTGCTGAACGGATCGTGTCCCAAAGGTTTTCTACGTTTAAAAAACCTACGGTAGCTACTTTTCTCAGTTTTCCTTGTTGTTGTGAGAATGCCACGATCGAAATAAGAATGGCAAACAGACTCGAAAATCTCTTCATCTCTTTAGAGTTTTATTATTCTATTAATTACAAATTTACTTTTTTTTAATTCACTGCGTTTTAAATATTTGTAAATTTAAAAGCAGTAATTCGAACCTCTCTTTTATAATGATTCTTAAAAGATTGCAATGTTATGAAAAAATAATGTTAAAAAAGTTCTGAATTACAAAATTTGATTAAATTTGTGCCCCCAACTTTTAAACTGTTGAAAATTAACAAGAAAAGTATTTAAAAAATAAATATACTCATGATTAAAAAATTATCATTGATCTCTTTATTTACTTTGCTGCCTGCTTCATATTATTATGCGCAGACAACTGTGTTTGCGTATCTTAAGGATGCAGACGGTAAACCTGTTGAGCAAGCAAGTGTAGATTTAAAAGGAGCAGGAAATGATGCAAAGGCAGACAAAATCGGATATTTCCAATTTAAAGATTTGATGCCCGGACATTATCAGATTATGGTTACAAAACCCAATTTTGAAACTAAAATTTTTGAATTTGATGTAACCAGTGATGAGAAAAGAAAAGATCTTGGAGTAATTACTCTTTATTCTGCATTGAACGGTGCAGATCAAGGATTGGCTATCGTAGAAGATTCTGGAGAAAGTGATGGCGGTGGTGCTCAGCAAACCGCAACTGTAGGTTTGCTACAGTCTTCTCAGGATGTTTTCAACAGAATTGCAAGTTTCGATTTAGGACCATACTGGTTCCGCCCAAGAGGAATTGATAGCAGAACAGGGGAGAATATGATCAACGGGATTTCTATGGCCGCAGCAGATAATGGAGATGTAGACTTCAGTACCTGGGGAGGGTTGAACGAAATAACCCGTTACCCGGAAATTGCAGTGAACCATGCACCTTCAGAATATGCTTTCGGAGGAACTACCGGAGTATTTTATAAGAATACAAAAGCCAGTGAGTACAGAAAAGGAAGTCAGCTGACGTACTCTCTGACCAACAGAAACTATACCAACAGATTATCCTACAGATTCTCTTCCGGAATGAATAAGAACGGATGGGCATTTACAGGAATGATTGCAAGAAGATGGGCACAGGAAGGGATTCAGGATGGTACCGCTTATGATGCATATAGTGGATATATTGGTGTTGAGAAGAAATTCAGTGACAGCCATACCATGACTTTAAATGCCATTGGTTCTAAATATGCAAGAAGTTCTTCAAGCCCAAGTACTCAGGAAGTATATGACTTCAGAGGAGTTCATTACAACTCTTACTGGGGATGGCAAAACGGAGATAAAAGAAATGAAAGAGTAAAAAGAGGTTTCCAGCCAATGATCCAATTACAGGATTTCTGGAAAATCAATAAAAACTCTCAGCTATGGACATCTGTTTCTTACCAGTTTGGGAAAGAATACAGTTCGAGATTGGATTGGTACAGAGCGAATAACCCATCTCCAACCTATTACCGTAATCTACCGAGTTATTGGTTAAATTATAAAGATCCGTCTCCGGAGCAGAGTGCCAACATCGGAATTACAAGAGACTGGTGGACGAATGATGATCAGTCTCATACACAGATCAACTGGGATAATCTTTATAATGCCAACAGAAACGTAGAGTACAATGCGTTACTTGGCGGAAGAAGAGCAGCATATTATCTTGTAGATGATGTTAAAGATGACAAAGTATGGAATGTATCTACTCACTATACGTATAACTTCACCGATACTTCCCGTTTTATCTTAAACTTATCGTACCAGAACTACAGATCTGAACAGTACAGGGAAGTAAACGATCTTTTAGGTGCTGATTTTGCCCTGAATATGGATCCTTTTGCATCCAATACCACTGCAGGAAGTGTTTGGGGGAAATTCAATACAAGAGAAAGTGACACGGATGTTGCCAAAAGAGAAGGTGATAAAATCGGATACAGCTATATTTTCAGAAGACAGGAATTCAAAATAAACCCAGCTTTCAAATTCTCAACAGGAAAGTTTGATGTTTTTATTTCCGGATTATTCGGGTATACAACAAACAGCAGAGAAGGATTATTCCAGCATTATCTGTATGAGTCATCTTATGGAAAAGGAGCAGATCAAAACTTCTGGAATGCAGGTGTTAAAGGTCAGGTTACCTATAAAATTAACGGGAGAAACTTCCTGATTTATAACGGAGCTTACTTCTCACAGTCTCCTTTCTTAAATGATATTTATTTTAATACAAGAGTAAGTGGTGTTACAACTCCTGGGATCAAGAATGTTGTTGTTGATGCCAACGATTTGAGTTATGTTATCTCTACTCCGATTGTTAAACTTAGACTGACGGGTTACCTTGTTAATACTCAAAACGAAACAAGTGTACAACGGTATTTCGCACAGGGAGTTAAACTCACAAACCTTACTGAGAGTGGTGATCAGGCTCCAATTCAGGATGGTGCTTTCATTACACAGGTATTGGCTGGAGCCAATAAGAGAAATATGGGTATTGAACTTGGTGCACAGGTGAAAGTAACTCCTACTTTAACTGCCAGTGGATTATTAAGTTTAGGACAATATACGTATACCAATAACCCTACTGTTTATTTTGCATCTGACGCGGTTGGAACATTCAGAGAGCTTGACGGAAACGGAAATATCGTGTCAAGATCTTATACCAACATGGGTGAAGCAACGCTTAAAAACTACAGACAAGGAGGTACACCTCAGGAGGCATATACGCTAGGTCTTCGTTACAGCCCTAATTACTGGTGGATAGGAGCAACATGGAACTATTTCGGGCACTCGTTCCTGGATCCGTCTCCAGTAACCAGAACAACAAGATTCTATACCAATCCTAATACACCGGGAGTACCTTATGACCAGGTAAACGATGAAGAACTTGCAAGAGTTCTTACGCCTACAAAACTGCCTTCAGCATTCTTCTTCAATGTAAACGCAGGGAAGTCATGGGTGATTGGTAAATATTATGTATTGGTATCTGCATCTGTTAATAATATCCTTAATAATAGAAATTATATTACTGGAGGATTTGAGCAGACCAGAAACGTTAACTATCTTGATTATGCAAGTGATTATGACAGCGGAAACATGGTATTCGCACCAAAGTATTGGTATAATCAAGGGAGATCTTATTTTGTTAACCTTCAATTCAGATTCTAAAAAACTAAAATTAAAAATCGAAAACAATGAAAAATATATATTTTAAAGCGGCGATCTTTAGTGCTATTTCAATGCTGTCATTCTCGTCTTGTGTAAAAACTGATGATTATGAGGTGCCGGAAATTAAATGTACCAACAAATTTGCAGCAGCTAATCACCCGTTAACTGATCTTGCTACTATTGCAAAAGCAAAACCAACGGAAGCCGATATCATTAAAGAAGATTACATTGTTGAAGCCTATGTTTCTTCAAGTGATGAATCAGGAAACATCTATAAAATGATGTTCCTTCAGGATAAGCCTGAAAATCCGACACAAGGGATTGAAATTGACATCGATGGTGGAAATCAGTATCTTGATTATCCTACCGGATCTTTAGTAAGAATTAACCTGAAAGGATTGATCGTTCAAGGTATTAACGGGAACATTAAAGTAGGTTCTTTTGATCCTAACTATCCTATCGGTAGAATCAACCCTAATAAAGTATCCAATTATATTGCAAGAGTTTGTGACGGACAAAAGGCTGTAGTAACTGCAATAAAGCCATTAGAGTTTAATTCTATCGCTGATGCTCTTAAAAATGGTGCTCACATCAATCAGCTTGTAAAAATTAAAAATGTTCAGTTTGAAGAACCTGAATTGACAAAAACTTTTGCTGATGAATCTGCTACAGGTGATCGTTATATTACTGATAAAAAAGCTGGTAGATTAGATCTTCGTTTCAGTAATTATGCAACTTTTGCGAAATCTCCGATCTCTCCTAAATATGCAAAAAGTGGTGAAATCGTTCTTCTTCTGAGCCGTTTTACAAGCTCAAGTAATGCAACAATTTTCACGGATCAGGCGTATATCAGAAATCTTGATGACATAAACTTCCCTAATGACAGATTCAATCCAGGTGAACCAGACGCTCCTTCTGCTTCTGCTGTAAACCTTTTCGCAGGTTCAGACTTTGAAAACTGGACCACTTTCTTATCAAGTGTAAATACTTTCGGTCTTAAGCCTTACGCTACACAAGGTGTGGGTCTGGGATATAATGGTACAAATTCACTTCAGATCAAAGGAACTCCTACAGCTAACGATTATGTATTTACCTCTGTGGCTGCTACAGGAATCCCAGCTGTACCAAAAAGAATTACAATGTATATCAAAGGTACTGCAACAGGAAAAACTCTTTCTTTCAACGTATACAAAGCAGGTGGAGGTTTCTATGTGTTTAACTTAGGTACATTCTCTACAGGGGCTACTTTAGGAGTAGAAAGTGCTAACTCTTACACAGGATCTATCAATACAAACGGACAGTGGAGATTAGTGGAGCTTACCCTTACAGGTATTACAGATATTAACACTACAGCCGCAAAAGATATGTTTGCGATCAAAACTGGAAATGGTGGAATCTATGATGTTCAGATTGATAACATCAAAATTGAGTAATACATTAGGATAACAATATATTCTAATACACTTTATAAAACAAAAACCACTGCATCAGCAGTGGTTTTTTATTTCCTTTTATTTAACTGTAATTGTTGGATCCCAGTAAAAGTAGCCAAACAGAATCTGTTTGTTACTGTCATTCGGATCTAAAATATAAAGTCCAAACTGTACATAGAAATTCTCTTTTCCTGTAGCTTTTACTTTAGAGTCGATACTGGCAAATGTAATATCAGCAGCAGCGGCAGGAAGACCATTTTGTGAATTCAAATTAGGTACTGCAGCTTGTCTTCTTTCAACAGAATTGTAGATAAAGCTGTTAAAAACCTGATCTCCGGACCAGTATTTAATATTGTAGATGATAACAGCATCGTCAGAATTCTGATAGATTGAAGTTCCTCTGAAGGAAACTGTATCTCCGGCTCTTGCGCTGAAATTCAAGTCGGCAGAACCTTGTCCGGAAATTGCGTTGGCATTGGAAACAATCATATGCTGGCTGTTATGATCAATTCCTGTAGGATTATTAGGGTCTTTACTTGGGTTTGGATAAGTAGCTCTTACATAATCCGTGTCTATTACAATCAGGACATCTATTTCCTGACTGGATGATTTTTGTTGTACATCGTCCATGATATTTCGTTTTTAGTTTGGTGTTTTCTTACTCATGTGGCTTTTCAGATTTCGCCCCGTTATTTATGTGATTCCGGCTTCACCTTGGTGGTTGTAATTACAATACAAATGTACATTGCTGAAAATGAAAATATTAGAGTGGAAATGCTGAAATTTAAGATTAAGTATTTGTACTTAATTAATCTCCTCGAAGTGATTTTTTATGATGCAAAAAAAATACCCTGAAAAGTTCAACTTCTCAGGGTACCCATTTTATAATGGTTAAATCTAATTTTCGTTTAAAAAGAAACCTCGTTCACTTCTTTTCCTCTTTGGAAGTTCATTGTTTTCTGGCTGCCTTTATAGGCAATGTTCACCAGATTGATCTGCTTAGGAAAAGCGCTCAAAAGGATCGTATTTTTAATCTTTAAGGTATTGATATCTGAAACACCTCCGGTTTCAAAATATACCCATACAGTTTCTCCGCTGACCTGACTTCCTGTGAAGGTAATAGTTTTAGGAGCTCCATTGACAAATACATCAAAATTATTGTTCACATATTTTTTTACCTCTGCTTCAAATCCTGCCGTATTTGGGTTGATTTTAATCGCGTCAGAGATATGGCTTGTATTCATTTTTGTGGTAAACTTCAATGTCTTGCTTCCATCAATATAGTCCACTTTGGTCATTGAAGAGAAAAAGTCTACATACATAAAACTCATTAACACAAAAAATGTTAAAATTCCTGATATATATAAAAGTTTTTTCATCTTAATTAATAGATTTACAATCATACTTGTTCATTATAAGTCACAAATAATATGCCAATTAAAAATTTACATTCACAGAATATTTATCATAAAAGGCTTTTATATGTGCTACGGCCTCATCAGCAGTGTCTACCACACGATAAAGATCAAGATCATCTTCAGCAATCATCCCTTCTTTTAACAGGGTTGCTTTAAACCAATCCAGTAATCCTCCCCAGAATTCACTTCCTACCAAAACGATTGGGAATTTTCCAATTTTGTTGGTTTGAATCAGGGTCATTGCTTCAGTCAGCTCATCCAGTGTTCCGAATCCTCCGGGCATTACTACGAAACCTTGAGAGTATTTTACAAACATTACTTTTCTCACGAAAAAGTAATCAAAATTCATGGAATAGGATTTATTAATATAAGGATTAAAGTGCTGTTCAAAAGGAAGATCAATATTAAGTCCGATAGATTTTCCTTTCGCATTGAAAGCTCCTTTATTTCCTGCCTCCATGATCCCAGGGCCGCCTCCGGTAATAATTCCGAAACCTAGTTTGGTGATCTTTTCAGCAATATCTACAGCCATTTCATAATATTTGTTCTCCGGTTTCAATCGGGCAGACCCAAATATAGAAACACAAGGACCAATTTTAGCCAGTTTTTCATAGCCGTCAACAAATTCAGCCATGACCTTGAATACCATCCAACTGTCTTTGGTGATTGTTTCGTCCCAGGTTTTTTGTCTGAAACTGTTATGTAGTTTTGTTTCGTTACTATCAAGTTCTGGATTTACTAAACTTTCATCCCTAGTTCCATCAATTTCCATTGTAAAATTTATTTAAAATGTTTCTCGGCCTCTATTACGGAAGACGGTCTTCCGACATCAATAAGAATACTGTCATGTACAAAACCGTGTATATGTTCGGTCTGCATGAGGTCAAGATATTCTTCCATAACAGAAAATTTGCCTGTTCTTTTTATTTTTTTGAAGATGACAGGATTGATACAATGAATTCCACTGAAAGCAAGAGCCTTAAAACCTTTATTGAATTCTGCCAGCCTCTGTTCTCCGGTTTGTACATTCAGCCAGCCTCTCAAAACCATATCATCATTGAAAAGGAGTTTTCTCGAACTTTCTCTGTCCGAAACCGCTAAAGTAGCAAAATCTTTTATCTTTTTGTGGTATTCTACCAATGCATTGATGTTCAGGTCTGTTAGAATATCAGCATTCAGGATTAAAAAATCTTCTCCGTGATCAAGGAATTTTCTTGCAAAAATCAAGCCGCCACCTGTTTCCAGAAGTTCATTGGTTTCATCAGAGATTTCAATCTTACATCCGAAATTATTGTTTTTATTTAAAAAATCAACAATCTGATCTCCAAAATGATGAATATTAATCACAAAGTCAGTGATTCCATAGCTTTTCAGGTATTTGATATTTCTTTCCAGAAGCGGAACTTCATTTACTTTTGCCAAAGCTTTCGGATGGTGATCTGTAAACGGTTTAAGTCTGGTACCTTTTCCAGCTGCGAAGATTAGAGCTTTCATTTTTTATAATTATAAATGATAGTGGATGAATGATAAAACATTACAATTAATAAATGACAATTAAATCATTTATCAATCATCGCTTATCATTTATTTATTCAGTTGGGGTTGTTCGTCATGATGAAGGGTTACCTGAGTTCCTTCAGGATATTTTTGTTTGATAAATTCGGCGATTTTTATAGCAGAATATACCGATCTGTGCTGCCCGCCAGTACACCCGAAATTGATCTGCAGGTGTTCAAAGCCTCTTGCAAGATAGTCGTCGATATTGATGGAAACAAGAGATTTTATCAGTTCTAAAAACCTGGGCATTTCTGTTTTCGTTTCCAGATATTCCTGAACTCCAATGTCATTTCCGGTCTGGATTTTATATTCTTCAATTCTTCCGGGATTTAAAATTCCACGGCAGTCAAAAGCGAAACCTCCGCCGTTTCCTGAATTGTCTTTAGGAATTCCTCCTTTCTTGTAAGAAAAACTGTGTATCTCGATGTGTAGCATATTTTTTATTTTTAAACCATTAAGGCTTATTTAGTTATGTTGAAGTCGCTTTGTGCTTTGCTCAAATATTTTCAATCTGTCAGTCTGAGCGGAGCCGAAGACTTATTTATTTATTATTTCTTCAATTTTTTGCTTTGCCTTCTCTGATGTCAGTTGCTGAATTACTTTTTGCAGTTCTGGATAATTGTTCATCTGTTCCCATGAGTCTGCAAACTGTGTTATATTCTGAATCCCTTTTTCAAGGCTGGCTATGAAATGGGGTTTTCTTTGAATCAGTCCTCTGAACCCGTAGGCTCCTAAAACCTGTAAAAATCTCATCATCTGAATAGGCATCACTGCATTTTTTAGCTGACTTCTTGTTTCAGGATCTTCGAACTGCTGAATATAAAATTCCAGCATTTCCTGTTTGAAATCTTCAGGAAAATTAGCTTTAGCCTGAAAAAGAAAAGAGATCACATCATACATTAGCGGGCCTTTCATTGCCGACTGGTAATCGATGAAAGAGACTTGACCCTTTTCATTTACCATGATATTTCTTGCCTGGAAATCGCGGATCATAATTCCTTTAGGCTCAAGATTCTCAATGAGAACTGCAATTCTTTTGAATTCTTTCAGAAGAGCAGATTTGCTGTATTCAAGCTCCAGGAAATCGGCCACAAAGTTTTTAAAATAATAAAGATCATGAATCACGGGAAGTTCATCATAACTTTCATATTCAAAGGTTTTTGAAAAGTCAATTTTTCCCTGGGTCTGTACCTGCATTTTGAAAAGCTTTTCTAAAGTCTGCTGAACCAAGGATCTTACCGAAGAAGCTGTTTTTTCTTTTGCAATGATCTCAGAAAGCGTATGCTGTCCCAGGAATTCCTGGATGTACATTTTTCTGTCATCAGAAATAGCAAGTATGGAAGGGGTATTAAGTTTCAGGCCTGAGAATACTTCGGAATAATAAAGAAAACTTTCATTTTCCGGGATATTTTCATTGTACGTGATGATGTATTTTTCAGTACCGGCAGTGGCCAGAAAATTTACCCTCGCAGAGCCGCTTTGAGCTAATGTGACGAATTCGGAAGATTTTTTACCTAAATGGTTTTCAAAAAATCGTTTTGCGTTTTCAGAAGTCATAATATGGAAACAAATATACTAAATTAACATGAGTTGGAAATTATAGTTTAAAGAAGTGATGGATGAAAGCTGAAGAGTATGGGAGGGAAGCTTTATAATGTTGATATTATTGAATGGTTTTGCGAAAAATTTTAAGTATTATATCCTAAATCCGTTGGGTTTTACTCCTGATTTTAACTTTCTTTATTCAAATTCAGGATATTACATGCTAATTTTTATCTTTGCAGTATGCTGAAAGACTTTAAACCTGTTTTAGGTATTTTATTGCGTTTTATTATTATCTACCTGGTGTTGCTTATCGCCTATCAGTTCTACCTGAATAGCGGTAAAGATTCCGGGCTGGATTCTTTTTCAAGGATGATTGCCAATCAGGTGACTTCTCTGCAGAGCGTTATTGGTTATCCCACGGAGCTTTATGATGATGTAAAGAACGAGCAGGTTTGGTTTTATGTAAAACACAATTATGTAACGAGAATGGTGGAGGGTTGTAATGCGATCTCTGTCATCATTTTATTTGTGTCTTTTGTTTTTGCTTTTTACAAAGGGGTGAAAACTTTTGTTTTTGTGGGAGTAGGATTAGTATTGTTATATATTATAAACCTTTTGAGAATTGTAGGATTAAATATCGTCATGTCTGATCATAAGGAATACGGAAAGATGTTTCATGATTTTATTTTCCCTGCTATTATTTACGGAAGTGTGGTAGTTCTTTGGTTGATCTGGATTAAATTTTTTGCTTTAAAACATGAAAATTCTTAGTTGGTTTCTGGTGATCGCAGGAGTTTGCGGATTGATAAGTGTAAGAGTTCTTGAGAATGCGGTTTTTTATGACCCGTTTTTAGGCTACTTTCATGAAGCCAATAAAAATATCGAATTCCCAGGATTTGAATGGGGAAGGCTTATTGCCGGACATGTGTTCAGGTTTATGTTAAACCTTCTTTTTTCCTGCCTGATTATCTATGGTTTATTTAAAAATAAGGAATGGACTTTACAGGGAGCGATCATGATCCTTGTGGTATTTGTTATTACGCTGCCAATTTACCTGTATTGTATTTATGATAAGTTCGAAATAGGTTATCTTTTTTCTTTTTATATGAGAAGATTTGTGATCCAGCCTTTGATTATCCTGTTGATTGTTCCGATGTTTTATTACAGGAAACAAATGATCAGTAAAGAAACTGAAAATAGATAAGAAGGCGAAAAGTCATCGGTATTTCTTTATTTTCCCGTTATTCTGTAGTATGTTTATCCACGCTGGTGATATTTTCCGGAGTCCATTCCACTCGTTTAATGAAATCTTTCTCCCGCACAGGACAGTCTTTGATCTGGCATACCGGGCATGAAATCGGTTTGCAATCATCCATATGAAAATTGAACTCAATACTGCGTTTCATGTTTTTAGCGAGAAGGATGATTACTTTTTCCATTTCTCCATGGGCATCACGCAGATCATAATACCATGGAAGGGTAATATGGGCATCAATATGCAGGGAAGATCCGAATTGTTGAATTTTCATATTGTGTACATCAATCCATTCTATTTGTCGATTCTCTTCAAGGATTCTAATGACCTGATTTAATATTTCAGGATCCTGTTCGTCCATAATACCGCTTAATGATTTTCGGACGATTTTATAGCCTACAAATATGATATAAAGTCCAAAACTTAAGGCTACTACTGAATCGAGCCAATAGATTTTGGTGAAGTAAACAATAATTAAACTGGCAACCACTCCAAGCGTTGTAATGGTGTCAGACTGAAGGTGTTTACCGGATGAAATGAGAACCAGAGAGTTTTCTTTTTCTCCTTTTTTAATAGAAATATATCCCAGGAGATAATTAATGACTGCAGTGGCTGCAATAATCCAGATTCCGAGATCAATTTTACTCAGCGTTTTTCCTACGATAAGACTATGAATTCCCTCATAAATAATCATAACGCCGGCTATAGCAATAAGAGCACCTTCAATGCCGGAAGTAACGAATTCTACTTTTCCATGGCCGTAAGGGTGATCTTCATCTTTAGGTTTGGAAGCAAGATGGAGTGAATAAAGCCCCATGAATGCACTGATGACATTGACAATACTTTCCATAGCATCGGAAAAAACAGCGTCGGAATTGGTGAGTTTCCATGCTATAATTTTTCCGACAAAAAGGATGATTCCAAATGTAGCAATAAGCTTCTGGAATCCTATTTTCTCTTTATGGGTATTTTTCTGGGTATTCATACTGTGTTTGATAAAAAAAAGAATCTCAATTCTGAGACTCTTTTTATTTTGTTAGTTTATACTAAGTTGTTTGCTACAAGGTATTCTGCAATTTGTACAGCGTTTGTTGCTGCTCCTTTCCTCAGATTGTCTGCAACGATCCAGAGGTTGAGCGTTTTGGGCTGCGAAAGATCTCTTCTGATTCTTCCCACAAAGACCTCATCTTTTCCTTCTGAATACAGAGGCATCGGGTAGTGGTTGTTTTTTACATCATCCATTACAATGACTCCCGGAGTTTCAGCTAAGATTTTTCTTACTTCGTCCAGTTCAAATTCATTTTCGAATTCAATATTTACACTTTCAGAATGTCCTCCCTGAACCGGAACTCTTACAGCGGTTGCTGTCAGGTTGAAGGTATCATCACCTAAAATTTTCTTAGGTTCCTTCATCAGTTTGATCTCTTCTTTCGTGTAATCATCTTCTGCAAATACATCACAGTGTGGTAATGCATTTTTGAAAATCTGGTAAGGATAGACTTTTTCAGTAGCATCATCTCCATTGATTTCACCGTTTAACTGGTCTACAGCAGCTTTACCTGTTCCTGTTACAGACTGGTAAGTAGAAACAATTACTCTTTTTAAATCATATTTTTTGTTCAACGGCCCAAGAACCATTACTAATTGAATGGTAGAACAATTCGGATTTGCAATGATTTTATCTTCTTTTGTTAGCACATCAGCATTGATTTCCGGAACCACTAATTTTTTATCAGGATCCATTCTCCATGCAGAAGAATTGTCAATGACTGTTGTTCCAGCTTCTGCAAATAAAGGAGCGAATTCAAGAGAAGTAGAGCCTCCAGCAGAGAAGATGGCAATATCCGGTTTGGCAGCTATAGCGTCCTTCATGCTTACAATCGTAAATTCCTTCTGTTTATACTTCACCTTCTTGCCTACAGATCTTTCGGATGCTACCGGGATTAATTCTGTTACAGGGAAGTTTCTCTCCTCCAAAACTTTAAGCATAACTTGTCCAACCATTCCTGTTGAACCTACTACAGCTACTTTCATTGATTTAATTAAAAATTTAAGATTAAACTATTTATAAATTATAACGCATATAATTTCTTTGTCTGTTTTAAGCCCCGAAGACTCTTGTCCAAGGGAATGCAAATGCAAATAAACCTACTGCAATCAGTCCCATAATCACTACTCCTAAAGAAATAGTATCATTTGATTTTACTTTTTTGTTGACGATCGTCATCAAAACTGCCGCAATAAGCATAGAGAATGGATGTTCAACATATTGAAATCTCAATGCTGCATTTTTCATTACTTCTCCCATGTTTAAACCTTTGCTAAAAGTTGTGATCAACATAATGATTCCCAATAAAAACTGAACGTGGAAGAAAATCATCGTGAAAAGAGTTGTTTTCTTCAAAAATTTGTTCACTTTTCCACTGAAACCAAACATGGTAGCTAAAAGTGCAATGATAAATAATGTTACCAAAAGAATTTCAAGATACCCGAAACCTTTGTGGGCATTAAGTAAAATGTTGTAAAAATCCATAATCCTATTTTTTTGTACACAAAGATAACAAAAATCCCGGCTCAAAGCCGGGATTGATATTTATAAAATCTAATATTGTGATATTATTAGAAGTTGAATGATAATGTTGCTGCCCAAGTAGTTCCGAAACCGAAATAAGCACGGTTACCAGTTGCAATACCATTGTACATTCTACCAGCTTCTTCATAAGTTTTCCCTTTGTCAGGATCATTGTTTGCTGTAATTTTATCTGTTCCGAAGATACTTGTTGCAGAATCAGAAATATAAATTTTATCAAACAAGTTGTAAACGTTAGCTCCAATTGTGAAGTACTGAGCTTCGTTTTGTAATCTGATTTTGTAAGAGAAACCTACATCAAATAAGTTGAAATCAGGTAATTTCAATACTCCTCTGTCCTGAGCTGCAATATTGGTAAATGTTCCAGCGTCAATTGTAGAATAAAGTTTACCTACATATCTCCATGTTCCAAAGATGTTAAGATCTTTTACCGGTTTTACAGTAAGTCCTAATGATGCAGTCATCTGAGGGATACTGTTGTTACTTGAACCACCTACTTTTACTTTATCTAAGTATAATTCGTTTCCTGCTGATCCAGCTAAAGTAACAGGGTTGTTGTTGTCATCAAAAGAAGCTACACTAGCATTTCCTTTGTAATAGTAATCTCCCCAAGAGAACATTCCTTGAATTTCTAAGAAACGGTTTGGTTTGTAAACTCCATCAAATTCTACACCTTGGTGAATTTCAGTGATACCATTGATTTCAGAATAACCTGTAGTCGTTGTACCGTCTGCTAAATTGAAAGTCTGACCTGTTTTTCTTAACCATCTGTCTTTCCACTGTGTTCTGTATACGTTAACATTTGCAGTGAATTTTGCAGATCTGAACCCATAACCAACTTCCGCAGAAGAAATCTTCTCGTTAGTTAGATAAGGATTAATAAGCTGCTGGTTACTTGGGTAAACAGTATTAAGGAATGGTTGTTTGCTGTAATAACCTAAGTTAGCAAAAACGTTATGTTGCTCATTAATGTTATAGTTAGCACCCCCTTTAATATTATATCCGAAAATATTTTTGAATCCTGTTTTCGTGTTGATGGTTTGACCTCTTAATGTGCTTCCGTCTACTACGTAGTTATCAATTCTCTGATACCCTTGGTTAGATACGGAACCTTGTAAGAATGCAGATAATTTATCTTTGGTATATTCTACCTGTGCAAATCCACTGTACCAAATAACTTCACCATCGTTGCTGTATCCTACCTGATCTTCAGCTGGAGCTAATTTTCCTCCGAAAGGATTCCAAGAAAGTTTTTTATAGTCATAAAGTGCATTTACGATTCTAGGTGCTGTGATGTTTTTGTTAGCTGCATCTTTGTATCCTTTAGCTCCGTAAAGATCTGTAAGCACCTGATAGTGGTAACCGTAGTAGTATCTGTCGTCTGTACCGATTGAGAAGTTCCAGTTGTCGTTAATTTTGTGTTGGAAGTTAGCCAAGATACCATACCAGTTGTGTGAATTGATACTTGATCTACGAACAATAGTACTTCCTGCACCTGCTGTATCTAAATTAACAGCTGCGTTAGCTGCAAAGAGAGCATCATAGTTGATGTGTCCTGATGCATCAGTAAAGCTTGCGTCATTAATACTTTTGTTTCCTAGTCGACCTAAGTCACCAGTTCCACCACCTCTACCGTTAGACATATATGCAACTGTACTTAACTTCGACTTTTCGCTCATCGTCCAGTCCCAGTTTAACATCATTACCGGCTTAGAATAGTAGTTTGCTCTGTTTGCTAAAGCAACTTTGTTTCCATTTGCATCAGTATAATATCCAAAATCTGAGTTATATCTTCTATTAGGAGTTCCGTCATGATCTGGATTATAGTTGATATAATTTTGGATTGTTGGAGCAAAAGTTCTTTGATCGTGCCACTGAGGCGCAGAAGTGATTGAGAACTGTAAGTTATGTTTTTTATTGATCTCATAACCTAATGCAAAGAAATATGCATAAGATTCGTAATCAGTATTTTCAATATAAGTACCACCAGCTTGTCTGCTCATTAAGAATGATGCAGAAATACCATCCTTAGATTTTCCAGTATTATAGGCAAAAGATGTTTTTAAATAGTCATTGTTACCAACTCCTAATCTAATAACTCCTCCTCTTTTCATGTCTGCAGATTTGGTGATGAAGTTCATTGTACCTCCAACAGAAGCAATTGCTAATTTAGAAGAACCTAATCCTCTTTGAACCTGTAATGTACTTGTTACATCAGATAATCCAGTCCAGTTTGAGAAATAAACAGTACCACCCTCCATATCGTTTACAGGCATACCGTTTACCATTACTGCAATGTTTCTAGACTCAAATCCACGCATTACAATTTGAGAATCTCCGAAACCACCACCTCCTTTTGTAGCATATACGGAAGGTGTTGTGTTTAGTATTTCGACAAGTTCTTGGTTTCCTTGTCTTTCTAAAATCTGAGCAGCCTTAATAGTAGATACTGCTACCGGTGTCTTTCTATCTTTAGCGATATCCGTAACACCTCTTAAGATTACCTCCTCAATATCTTTGGACTTTTGCACTGTGTCCTGAACTTGTTGAGCGTAATAAACACTAGCTGTAGATAATGTAATAACCGCAGTTAGTATCGATTTGTTGATTAATTTCATAATCGTTAGTAATAATTAGATTTAATTTTCTGCAAAATTCGCAAAATAAAATTTAACTATTATTAACTCAATGTTAATTTTTAATCAGTCTTAATAATGTTAATGTGTTAAAAATCAGTATTATGGCTAAAAATTGAATTTTTGTATGAAAAAAGTCATGTTATTGAATTTTTAACAAAGGGGGTGTGTTTTTGTTAAAAATTCAACGCTATTTCACTGCTTTGAGACTCAAATCTATATTATCTGCAGAGTGTGTAAGGGCCCCTACAGAGATGAATGTTACGCCGGTTGATGCAATTTCCTTGAGCATATCCCGGGTAATTCCTCCGGAAGCTTCAGACTCACAAGCGCCGTTGATCATTTTTACAGCCTGCTTCATTGTTTTTACATCCATATTATCAAGCATGATTCTGTCCACTTTTGCATTAATTGCTTCCTGAACTTCTTCCAGGTTTCTGGTTTCGACCTCTATTTTTAACTTTTTCTTGTTCTTTTTAACATAATCCTTTGCCATTGCTACTGCATTGGTGATGCTTCCGTTGTAATCGATATGATTATCTTTCAGCATGATCATGTCATAAAGACCATATCTGTGGTTGGTTCCGCCGCCAATAGCTACCGCCCATTTTTCACACATTCTGAAGTTAGGTGTCGTTTTTCTTGTATCTAAAAGTTTAGTTTTTGTACCCACTAATCGGGAATCCCATTCATGGGTAAGGGTTGCGATACCGCTCATCCTCTGCATGCAGTTAAGAACAAATCTCTCTGTGGAAAGAATAGATCTTGCGCTTCCTGTTACGATAAGGGCTACATCCCCGAATTTACAGGGGGCTCCATCTTTAATGAAAATTTCCACTTTCAGATTTTTGTCAAAAGTCTTGAAAATGATTTCTGCCAGTTCAACCCCTGCAAGAATACAGTCCTGTTTCACCAAAAGCTTAGCACTTTGTACAAGATCCTGTGGAATAGTAGACAGGGTAGAGTGGTCTCCATCCTGAATGTCTTCCTCAAGCGCGTTTTTTATAAATGTCTTTAATGCTTTATCTGTTACGTATGCTGGTCTTTTCATTGTGTGATTCTTTTAGACTAAATCTTTATTATAAAATGCTCCTTTATTCTCTGTCATTTCCATAGATTGGGTAATGATGAGATGTGCAACGGTTGTTAGGTTTCTTAATTCTGATAATTGAGGAGAAAGAATAGAGTAGTGGTAGATTTCATCCACTGCTGCGGCAATTTCCTGATGTTTTTGCAGTGCCATATTCAGACGTCTGTTACTTCTTACAATACCTACCAGGTCACTCATCATTTCCTGAAGCTGTTTTCTCAGATAGCTGACGATGACCATTTCGTCCATGATTTTCATTCCTTCTTCATTCCATTCCGGAACGGCTTTAAGATCATCAAAGTTGAAACTGTTTTCATTCAGAAGTTCTACTGTTTTCATGGCGGCATTGTGTCCGAAAACCAAACCTTCAAGCAGTGAGTTGGAAGCAAGTCTGTTGGCCCCGTGAAGTCCTGAGTTGGTACATTCTCCTACTGCAAAAAGATTTCTGATGGAAGATTGTCCGTCTCTGTCTACTTCAATTCCTCCCATTAAGTAGTGGCAGGCAGGTACAACAGGAATCAATTGAGTGAAAGGATCAATTCCTTCGTCTTTACATTTTTTATAAATATTCGGGAAATGTTCTAAGAACTTTTCATGATTCATTTCCTTACAATCTAAACCGACAAATTCGTCTCCTGTAATTTTCATTTCGGCATCGATGGCTCTTGCTACAATATCTCTTGATGCGAGTTCCTCACGTTCATCATATTTATGCATGAACTTTTCGCCTCTTTTGGTTCTTAATTTAGCTCCGTCTCCGCGAACAGCTTCTGAAATTAAAAATAACATTCCATCCATTTTGCTATATAAAGCAGTTGGGTGAAACTGATAATACTGCATATTGGAAACCTTTCCTTTGGCACGGGCTACGAAAGCAATTCCGTCTCCGGTAGCAATAGTAGGATTGGTTGTATTCTTATAAACATGTCCGGCTCCCCCAGTGGCAGCCAGTGTTATTTTAGACGTTATTTTTTTGATTGTTTTGGATTTTTCATCCAGAATATAAGCGCCATAACAGTGGATGTCTCCTTCATTAAGTTCTTTTCCGGGAACATGGTGCTGTGTAATAATATCAATCACATAATGATGATCAAGAATTTCGATATTCGGGCTGTTATTAGCCGTTTGCAATAAAGCTCTTTCAATTTCAAAACCTGTGATATCTTTATGATGGACGATTCTGTTCTCGGTATGACCTCCTTCTCTTCCTAAAGCGAATTTACCATTCTTCATATCGAACTGTGCGCCCCATTCTACAATTTCTTTAAATCTTTTTGGAGCTTCCGTAACGACCATTTCTACGACATCGCGTTTGTTTTCCCCGTCTCCGGCTCGCATCGTGTCTTCAATATGTTTGCTGAAATTATCATTTTTAGAATCTGTAACAACAGCAAGACCGCCTTGAGCGTATTTTGTGTTGCTTTCGTCTTCATCAGATTTTGTTACAATAATGATTTTGGCATCAGGGAGCTGTTCAGAAACTTTAATGGCATAGGAAAGTCCGGAAATGCCGGAACCGATTACTAATACATCCGCTTTTATCATATGCTGGCTTTAAGTACAATCGTTTAAAATATTAAATAAATTTAAACAATTTTTCGTTTGGTTTTCTTACTTTTTTCATGTGTTGGAAATGATCTTCTTCAGAACGATAGCCTAAAGCGAGGGTAACGGTTACTTTTTCTGTTTCAGGATTGATATTCAGAATTTCTTCTATAAGATCCTGACGGAAGCCTTCCATAGGACAAGAGTCTATACTTTCAATAGCAGCGGCATACATAAGATTGGCCAATACTATATAAGACTGTTTTTCTGCCCAGTTGAAAATTTCATCGTGTGTTTTCTGGTTTATATGCTGATTAATGCTGTTTCTGAAAGGGTCCAGTTTTTCCATAGGAGTATCCCTTACTTCAGAGATATGATTAAAATACCCCCGGATATAGTTCTCTTCAATAATTTTCTTTGAAATAATGACAATAAGATGAGAACAGGTGGAAATCTGAGATGGATTATAGAAAGCCGGAATTAATTTCTGCTTCATTTCCTCACTCTCAACAATCACAATTTTATAGGGCTGAAGTCCCAGAGAACTGGCAGACAGCTTTCCTGACTCAAGAATGTTGTGAAGGGCTTCCTGAGGAATAATCTGATGGTTGAATTTTTTTACAGAATATCTTCTGCTTAAAGCTTCCAAATAATTCATAGCACAAATTTAAGAATTGAATATGAATAAAGAGTCTTTAAAATGAAATATCTCCTCCCTGTAAATGCAAAAAATCACCCCGACTGGCGGGGTGATTCTTTTGATGTGGCGGAAAGTGTAATTATTCTCTGTTTTTTACAACAATCCAGCCTGAGAATTTTATCGGAGTACTGTTTTTATTATTTTCATTCCATGAAACAGAATACCAGTAGTTTCCTGTAGGAACTTTTTTGCTTCCATTGGTTGTTCCTGCCCATTTGTAGCCGTTGGTTTTATCTGCCTGGAACATTTTATAGCCATATCTGTCGAAGATCGCTATTTCCAGATTTTGTTTGTTGGCCAATGCTGAATAGTCAACGAAATCATTGATTCCATCCTCATTAGGAGTAATGATATTGATCAGATTAGGAACGGTGATATTCACTTCAACAGGGATGCAATTGTAGCCGTCTCTTACATATACTTTAGCTTCTCCTCTGGCGATATTGGTAAACACATTGGAATCCTGCCAGTTAATATTATCCATAGAATACTGGTAAGGAAGAGTTCCACCGTTGGCATATACGGTCACCGTGCTTCCTGAAATGTCTACGGTGGTAATCACTGGATTATCGGAAGGGTATACCGTCACTTTTTGTGTTGCGATACAATCTCCGGTTTTTAGTTTTACCCAGTACGTTCCTACTCCTACATTCTTGATAGATTGTGTAGTAGCTCCCGTGCTCCATTCATAGCTTTTAAATCCGGCTCCTGCATCTAATGTTGTGGTGTTTTCAATACAAATCGTCACATCATGTAAAGTTCTTGAGAAAACAGGAGGAATTACGGTTAATGTAACTTTAGCAATAGAATAACACCCGTTTGCACCGAATACTTTAATATAAATAACTCCATTAGGTGCAATGTATGCTGCTGGAGTAGAAATTGCGTTAGTCCCGCTGATCGCATCAGTTAATGATGGATAATATTCTTTGGTAACTCCGCCCTGAGAAACTATAGCTCCTGTAAGATTAAAGGATGCCATAGAAGGGTTGGCTTCTATAAAGCAGGATTTTATTTCAACGTCATTCACAACCACAACAGGGTAAATATTCAATGTAATTTTTGCAGTACTTACGCAACCTTGAGGTGTGGTTACTTTTACATATATAGTTGCTGCTGCTGATGCATAGGCAGAAGGGTTTGTAATCTGGTTTGTTCCATTATTCAGATCAAATAAAGTAGGGTAGAATTCTTTGGTAACTCCGGCAACAGTTGTTACAGCCGCAGTATTAAGATCAAAAGTCGCTGTTCCGGCATTGTTGTTATTACATCCGGAAAGACTGGCATCTGTTGCAGCAAATGGAGTAGGATTAAGTTGAATAACCCCGTCACCATTATCACAAAGCGTAGAAGTAGGATCTTTTACAACCACCTTAATCGTAGTGTTTCCTGAATACTGGAAAGCTGAAGGATTGGCAATAGGGGTAGAACTTCCCAATACATAATAAGTGAAAATATAATTTCCAGGATTATTTACAAATTGAGAATTGTAAGAAGTAAGGTCTACCACACCGTTTCCTGTAGCAGGATTGGTACATACGAACGGAGTTAGGGTATTACTTAAAATGGGTACTTTATCTACAAATACTTTAACATCTTTAATGGAATGTCTTGCGCTGGCTCCCCCGGTTGCTGCGGAAAAACCAAAATATCCCTGTGACATTCCTACTGCCCCTCCGGAAGGAGCAAAAGACTGATCCACGATAAGAACACCGTTTATTCTTACTTTGATGATCCAGTTTGTTGGGTTGGTAAGGTCTGTTTCTCCGTTTACTTCAACGTGTCTGTAAGTGTCCCCTACAAATGGCTGCGTAGCAATAAGGTCAGGAGAGTGGAAGGTACTTCCAGGAGTTGTATTGTATTCAATATTGTTTCCTGCTGTATTGTTGGTTCCGTAAAGAATGTGAACTTTACTCATCTGGCCTTCAGTGGTATTGTTGAAGATATCAAAACCAACCATCAATCCTGAAGCATTGGCAGGAATACCCAGTCCACCTCCTGATACAAATCCTGTTGGTGGATTAGCAAGATACCAGAAGGTAAAACCATCTCCTTTTCCAAACTGCGTGGTTCCGTTTCCGTCAATTCTGAAATCGAATTCTACTTTCCATTTATCACAATAGCTTAACGTAATTGGGGTTGATAATTTTACAGCTCCGTATCTGCTGGTCTGATCGGTTGTAAGCCGTACAAAGTCTCCGCTTACTATGGCATCAGAGACAAGATCCCAGCCTGTTGTATTTACTGGGTTTCCGGTAAGCTGATAGGTTTGTGAAAATAATCTTCCCGGCAAGCATAATAAGATAGTCAGTGCAAAAATGAGTATATCTTTTTTCATAGTGGATGGATTGTGATGTTATACTTAATCTTAGATATAAAATTGTTTTTTTTGAATGTTTGTATAGATCATAAAAAGCAATATCCGGTCTCAGATTCTGATGAGGCAGATCCTGCTCTTAATACCGAAACTACCCCAAATGAGGTAGTTTCTGATAGTAAAATTTATTCTCTGTTTTTAACCAATACCCAGCCTGAGTATTTAGTTTCAGTATTGTCTTTGTTGTTTTCGTTCCATGAAATGGTGTACCAATACGTTCCTGTAAGAACTTTTTTACCGGAAGCTGTTCCGTCCCAGGTAAAGTTTCTCATTTTTCCGGCTTCGTATAATTTGTTGCCATATCTGTCGTAGACGATGAATATCAGATTTTTCTTGTAAGCGAGTGCTGAATAGTCAATGAAATCATTTACATTATCACCGTTTGGAGTGATTGCATTAACAAGGTTAGGTACTGTAATCTGAACTTCAACAGGTGTACAGTTGTAAAAATCCTTTACATAAACTCTTACTTCTCCTCTTGCTAAGCCTGTAAATATATTGCTGGGCTGCCAATTGACTCCATCAAGCGAATATTGGTATGGAGGAGTTCCCCCTGCTACATTTACTGTTATCGTGTTGTTGTCAATATCAATGCTGGAGATTACAGGATTTGCAGATGCTTTTACGTTGACAATCTGCGTAGTGATACAGTTGCCTGTTTTAAGTCTTACCCAATAAGTGCCTACTCCTACATCTTTAATGGAAGAGGTTGTTGCTCCGGTGCTCCATTCATAACCATCGAATCCGGGACCTGCATCCAGATCTGTTTTTTCACCAATACAAATGGTTTTGTCTTTCAGAACAGAAGATGGTACAGGTGGCAATACAATAAGGTTAATTTTAGCGATATTAAAACATCCGTTGGTATCAGTTACTTTTGCGTATACGACAGTGTTTGTAGATAAATACTGAAGAGGATTCATAATCTCATTGATTCCGTCTAAAGCATTGGCTATTGAGGTGTAATATTTCTTTGCGGCACCAGCTCCTAAAGTAGTAACATCTGCCGTTGTTAAATTAAAGATGGCACTCGTGATATTATTTTCAATGAAACATGATCTTAAGGTCGCTTCTTTCACTGGAGTATCAGGATAAAATGTAAGTGTAATTTTTGCTGAACCCGTACATCCCTGAGGTGTTGTTACTTTTACGTAAACGACACCGGGAGCCGATAAATAATTATCAGGATTTTGAATCTCATTAACATCAGCATTGAGGTCAGCTAAAGTTTTATAATATTTTTTTGTAACCCCGGGAACATTTGTGACGGCTGCAGTATTCAGATTGAAGGCGGCTGTTCCTATCTTGTTATTATTACAAACGGTAATTGTTTTGTCTTCTGCTTTGAAAGGGGCGAGAACCAATAAAATTTTACCATCCGGGTTATCACAGAGCAATCCTGCATTATCTTTAATAACCACCGTCACCGTTGTGTTGGCATTGAACTGATAACTGGTAGGGTTGGCAATAGGTGTTGAGCTTCCCAGCGGATAATAGGTAAAGGTGTAATTTGATGTATTATTGACAAATTGTGAATTGAAAGATGTCAGGTTTACAGACCCAAATCCCGTTGTGGGATTAGGACAAAACGATTGTGTTGCTGAATTCTGTAAAATAGGAACTTTATCCGTGTAAATTTTTACATTTTTAATAGAATGTCTTGATCTTGCCCCTCCTGTAGAGGCGGAAAAACCAAAATATCCTACCGTCATTGCGGCAGCGGTGCCTGAAGGAGCAAAAGGCTGATTGCAAATTACATTTCCATCTATTGTGATCTTGATAATCCAGCCGGTAGGAGAAGCGGGATCTACCTGCGCTGTTACTTCAACATGTTTAAAAGTTGTTCCCTGAAAAGGCTGTGTAGTATTTAGATCCGGTGAGTGAAAGGAACTTCCGGGAACATTGAAGAATTCTACGTTATTGTTGTCGGTTGTGTTTTGAACCTGTCCATAAGCAACATGAACCTTACTCATGGTAGCAGTAGTGGTATTGTTGTAAGTGTCAAGTCCTACGATAAGCCCTACAGCATTTTGAGATACTCCAAGACCAGAACCTAATACACTGGCAACGGGTGGGTTGGCAAGATACCAGAAGGCAATTCCGTCGCCGTTAGAAGTTTGGTTGGAGTCCATTCTGAAATCAAATTCCACTCTCCATTTGTCGCAATATTTTAAATTAATAGGGTCATTCAGCCTGATGGAGCCGGACTGGTTGTTGGTATCCGGAGTAAGCTGAATAAAATCTGTGTTTACCTGAGTAGGTGAAACCATCGTCCATCCGGTAGTGTTCACCGGGTTTCCAACAAGCTGATAAGTCTGGGCAAAGGACTTCCCGGCTATACAGAGTAAAAAAACAGATAAATACAATAATAGATTTTTATTCATGTAAATGGGACTTTTATTAAGGTGTAAAGATATTAAATCCCAAGTAAACAATATGTATTTAATGTTAATTTTGTTAAAAAATTTAATTATTTTTTAATAAATCTTGTTTCTTCTGTTGAAATGGTAAATATTGAGCAGTGCCTTTAGATTTGTTTTAATTAAGATTAAAATAGAGAATTACTATCAAGATTCTCGAAATAAGTATCAATTTCGAGATCCGAAGAATTGGCTGCTGCCACAGCTAATTTGTCGCAAAGCTCATTCTCAAAGTGTCCTGCATGCCCTTTTATCCAATGCATTTTTGGGGTATGCTTATTGTATAGCTCAACGAATTTTTTCCAGAGGTCAGGATTCTTTACATTTTTCCAGCCTCTTTTGATCCATCCGGCAATCCAGTTTTGGTTGATGGCATCAGATACGTACTTGCTGTCAGTGTAGACATGGATTTCATTTTCTGTTGATTTCAGTTTTTCCAATGCCGTGATAACAGCCAGAAGTTCCATTCTGTTGTTCGTGGTTTTTCGAAAACCTTTTGAAAATGTTTTCTGGTAATTTTTTTCAGGAACGCGCATGAGAATTCCATATCCGCCCTTTCCCGGATTTCCGCTGCAAGCCCCGTCGGTATAAATTTCGATTCTCAAATCTGTTTTTTAAAAATTGATGTATTGACCGTAAAATTAAAATGAATTGATCTAAACTTTAGTCTTCCTTAAAACGGGAAGTCATCATCATCATCAAAGTCATTCATTGATGAACCGGAAAGTTTTGAGCTGTCCGGAAGGTCAAATGCTGCCCCTGGCTGAATGGTTGTTTTGATCTTGTCAAAGCCGCTTGGCTCTCCGAAGTTGGAAGGATATCCTCCTCCGGCTCCGTCCATTGCTGCTTCGATATCACCAAATTTTGCAAAATGTTTTAAGAAAGATAGTCGGACATCTGCCGTAGCACCATTCCTGTGCTTTGCAATAATCAGCTCGGCCTGGTTTTCAGTAGAAGTTTCCTGTCCTTCCTCATCATTATCCCAAACAGTAATTTTATAATATTCCGGTCTGAAGATGAAAGATACGATATCCGCATCCTGCTCAATCGCTCCGGATTCCCTCAGGTCTGAAAGCTGAGGTCTTTTTCCTGGACGGGCTTCCACACTTCTCGAAAGCTGGGAAAGAGCAATCACCGGAACATTAAGTTCTTTTGCAATCGCTTTTAATGAACGTGAAATCATGGAGATCTCCTGTTCACGGTTTCCAACTCCTTTTCCGCCGCTGCTTCCTGCTGTCATCAGCTGAAGGTAGTCGACCATGATAATTCTTACACCATGCTGCATGACAAGTCTTCGGCATTTTGCACGGAAGTCAAATATGGAAAGGGAAGGAGTTTCGTCAATATATAAAGGAGCATTTTCCAACTCAGATACATTAGAGAATAGTCTCTGCCATTCTTCATCATCCAAAGTTCCTTTTCTTAATTTTTCTGAAGAGATTCTTGTTTCAGAAGCGATCATTCTGGTGATCAGCTGTACAGATGCCATCTCGAGAGAGAAAAGAGCCATAGGAACTTTGTGCCCTACTGCAATATTTCTTGCCATGGAAAGAAGGAATGCCGTTTTCCCCATCGCGGGACGTGCAGCAATAATGATAAGGTCAGAGTTTTGCCATCCACCGGTTTCTTTATCTACATCCCGGAATCCTGAAGGGACCCCTGAAAGTCCTTCCTTATCTTTTAAAGATTTAATCGTATCAATAGCCTGTTTTACCAATGAGTTGGCTGTATCGAATCCTTTTTTAATCGTTCCGTTGGTAATCTCAAAGAAAGACTGTTCCGCTTTATCCAAAAGTTCAAAAACGTCGGTTGACTCTTTGTATGAAGAATCAATAACGTTGGCAGAAACATTGATAAGGCTTCTTAAAATATATTTTTCAAGAATAACACGTACGTGATATTCAATATGGGCAGATGAACTTACTCCCATAGTAAGATCAATGATGTAATGGTCACCACCTGCCTGGCTTAGTTTGTCTTCTTTTTTTAATTCCTGAATAATGGTCATTAAGTCTACCGGATGGTTGCCTTCATAAAGCTTTAAGATGGTAGAAAAGATGACCTGATGTCTCGGATCATAAAATACTTCTGAGGTAAGAAGGTCAATGGAATGGTCAAGCCCTTTCTTATCAATCAAAAAAGTTCCGATAACAAGTCTTTCGAAATCCACTGCATTGGGAGGCATTTTTCCATCCGCAATAGACAATTCTTTTGCAAAGTTTCCGTGTGTCAGGGATGATAATGTTTCTTTCTGCGCCATGGTGCAAAGATAGTTTATTTAAAAAATAATAAAAAAATAGTATTCAACAAATTATTAGCAGTCTTTCGGAAAATGCTGTAAACAGGAGGTTGATCTTGTTGATAAAAAAAATCACCTCAGACTGAGGTGATTTTTCAAAAAGATGAAGTATAGCTTATTCTTTATTTTTTACCAATACCCATCCTGAATATTTGGTTTCGGTATTGTCTTTATTGTTTTCGTTCCATGAGATCGTGTACCAGTAGGTTCCGGTAAGAATTTTCTTACCAAAGGCTGTTCCGTCCCAAGAGAAGTTATTCATTCTATTGGCTTCATGAAGTTTGTTTCCATATCTGTCATATACAATGAAGACCAGGTTTTTCTTGTAAGCTAATGCTGAATAGTCAATAACATCATTTACGTTATCTCCGTTCGGAGTAATAGCGTTGATAAGGTTAGGAACCGTCACAGTTACCTGAATAGGAGTACAGTTGTAAGTATCTTTTACATAGATTGTGTTCTCTCCTCTAGGAAGTCCTGTGAATATATTGGAATCCTGCCAGTTAACACCATCTACAGAATATTTGTAAGGAGGAACTCCACCTGAAGCTGTTACAGTGATATTATTGTTGCTGATTTCTATTCCTGAGATCACAGGCTGAAGACTTGCGTGTACACGTACTTCCTGAAGGGTGAAACATTTTCCGGTCTGAAGTTTTACCCAATAAACACCCACCCCTACGTTGTTGATAGCTTGTGTAGTTTCACCTGTGCTCCATTCGTAGCTTACAAATCCAGGTCCCGCATCCAAAGTGGTTTTGGCTTCCGCGCAAATCGTTTTATCCTTTAATACAGCTGATTTTACCGGAGGTAATACAATCAGTTCTATCTTGGCAATCGAATAACACAGCTTGTCATTATCTACTCTTGCATATACCGTTTTGCTTTCTGAAAGATAGTTTAATGCCATTACAATAGGGTTTGTCTGTGCTTGGGCATCAGCTATAGAAGTATAATATTTAATAATAGTTCCGGCCGGTGTTGGAACAGCTACTCCGATATCTGCTTTAGAAAGGTCAAATGTTGAGCGGGTAACATCGTTATCAATATAACAGTTTTGTAGTACAGCGTCTTTCAATACAACCGTAGGGTAGAATAATAATCTGATCGTTGTGGTTGCAATACATCCGAAAGTAGAAACTACTTTTACGTATATCGTTGTTTCAGGAGAAGTATAGTTGGCAGGATCTGTAATTTCATTAATCTCTGCATTCATATCAGCAATGGTAGCATAATACTTAATGGTTGCACCACTACCTCCAAATACATTGGCTGTTGTTAAATTATATTTTGCAGTACCGGCTCCATAGTTGTTACATGAGTATAAAGTGGCCGCATTGGCTGAAATACCCACGTTGACAAATTTAAATTTCCCTGTTATGAAACATCCGTTAATAGGGTTGGTCGGATTGTTTGGATCTTGGTATACAACTCGGTAATAGTATGTTGTAACGCCATCAACAGTTGCTACTGTAAGAGGGTTTTGTCCTGTAAGGGCATCGTTGGTTGTTTTATGATAAGTAACCTTGAAGTTAGGGCTGTTACCATTGATGATAGCTGCAGAAAGTGTTGTAAAATCAAACTGCGTAGGTAATGCACAAACCATGACCTGGTTCGGGTCGGTAGGAGTAGCTCCAGGAATTCCCGGCGCAATAAATGGGTTAGGGGAAAGAACCGGATCGTTAAATGCAGAACTTAAACTTGCCGTACCAGACCATTCTAAAGAGAAACCATTAACGGATCTACTGAAGTTGTCAATAACCAAATAATATGTTTGACCTGCCAGCACATCCATGTAAGGACTCCATTTCCCATTGTTCATACTGGATGTAACGCCAGGAGGGTTAGTAGGGAATACTGCAGGTGGAGCAAGAGTAAGATCCAGACCTGTGTCTCCCGGAGTACCGCTATAGTTACATCTTATAGGCTGTATGAAGACATGATCTGCATTCTGTAAAGAAGCACAACCGTTTGCTGTTGGCCCATAGACTGCAAAGTCATAATCATCACCTTGATCGTTAGGTTTTATTTTAAATGCCAGTGTTCCTGGTGAGGATACCGTGAAGGTATACCAAACGGTATATCTTTCATTGGTACCAAGACATCCTCCGTTTTGGTTAAGAATCTCTATGATATTTCCAGGTCCTGAAGGAGTGTAAGAAATGTCAGAGTTACCACAGATGGGAATTGCTGTGACACAGTCTGACTGTGAAAAGGCCATTTGCGTTATCAATAAAATAAAAAGAAGTAATATTTTTTTCATTGTTAAAACTATTTTTGTTAAACAAACTTGAAATCAATAAATTTTATCATTATTTGTAAAAGAAAAAGCCGCCAAAGCGGCTTTTTATATTGTTAAGAATTACTCTCTGTTTTTTACAACAATCCAACCTGAAAACTTGAAAGGAGTGTTCTTTTTGTCATTCTCATTCCATGTTACAGAATACCAGTAGGTACCGGTTGGGATTTTCTTGCCGGCAATTGTACCATCCCATTTGTAACCATTGGATTTGTCTCCCTGGTGGATTTTTGTTCCATATCTGTCAAAGATACTTAAAACCAGGCTTTGTTTATCTGCCATAGCAGAATAATCTACAACATCATTTACACCATCTCCGTTTGGAGTGATCATATTGATAAGGTTAGGAACTACTACGGTAACTTCAATAGGCTCGCAGTCATAAGCATCTTTTACATATACTTTATAAGTTCCTCTTGCTACATTGGAGAATGTATTAGAGGCTTGCCATAAAATTTTATCCATAGAGTACTGGTAATCCGGTGTTCCTCCTATCACATTGATTGTTAGTGTAGTGTTGGAGATGTCAACGTTGGTTACTACCGGTTGTTCAGAAGGATATACAGTTACCTTTTGAGTAGCAACACATTCTCCCGTTTTTAATTTTACCCAGTAAACACCCACTCCTACATCTTTGATAGACTGAGTTGTCGCTCCTGTGCTCCATTCGTAGCTTTTAAATCCAGGTCCGGCATCTAACGTTGTCGTATCTTCTACACAAATGATTTTGTCTTTCAGAACACTAGAGGTTACCGGAGCAATTACAGTTAAACCGATTTTTACCACTACAAAACATCCTCTGGTATCAGATACTCTTACGTAAACCAAACCACTTGGTGCAGTATAATTAGCATTTAAAATCTGGTTGGTTCCATCTACTGCATCTGTCAGTGAAGGGAAATATTTTTTAGTGATACCTGCTTGTGGTGTAATTACAGCAGCGTTATCAAGGTTGAATAAAGCTGTGGAAGGATTGGCTTCAAGAAAACATGATCTTAATTCTGCATCTTTTGCGATAATTGCCGGGTAGAACTTAAGGGTAATTTCTGCAATATCAGTACATCCGAATACAGAAGTTACTTTTACATATATTTTACCTTCTGCAGAAACAAACTGATAAATGTTTGTAATCTCATTGATTGAGTTATTCAGATCATATAAAGTATAATAATATTTTTTGGTTGCCGTAGGATCAGCAAAAACAGCTGCCGTAGTAAGGTCATACATTGCCGTACCTGCATTGTTGTTGTTACAGCTTGTTAATGTAACGTCTGTAGCTGTTATGGTGCCATCTTTAAATTTAAATTTACCAGTCTGTCTACATTTGTTAATAGGGCTGTTCGGATTCGTAGGGTCAGTATAGTTGATACTGTAGAAATACACTCCAACAGGAGTAACTGTTTGAGGTCCAACAAGAGGGTTGTTACCTGTTAGGGCATCATTTTGACTGGTATGATAGCTAATGCTGAAGTTAGGGTTACCGTTCAGGATTCCTGCTGATAATGATGCGAAATCAAAAGTCGCCGGGTTTGAACATATCACCACTTCTCTTGGATCATTAGGATTAGCCCCCGGAACTCCCGGTGGGATGAATGGATGAGGTTGTATATTCGGATCTGTGAATGGAGAAGACAGAGTAGCTGTTCCGCCCCATGATAATTTAAATCCGTTAGCTGTTTCTCTGTGGTTATTTACAATCAGATAGTAAGTCTGGCCAGGCAATACATCAAGGTACTTCACCCATTTGTCTCCTGTTGCATCCTCGCTAAGGTCTGTTGAGGTCATGTTAAGACCTGTGTTTCCGCTTTGTCCTGAATAAGAACAACGGATTGGAGTTCCAAGATTGCCACAAGATTTGTTAGGTCCATATACTCCAAAGTCATAATCATCTCCCTGGTCATTAGGGATAATTTCAAAGGTAAGGGTTCCTGCCGTAGCTATGGTAAAAGAATACCATACAGAGTACTTTTCATCAGAAGTTAAACATCCGCCCAAATCTTCTGCAATGTCCCCGTGTCCGCCTGGTGTATATGAAATATCCGAGTTGCCACAGACTGCCATTGCAGTATTACAGTCTGATTGGGCAAATAAAATATGTGAAAATATGAGTAAGAAAACAAGTAATGTTTTTTTCATAAGAGTAGATTTTAAAAAGAAATATTAAAAGTTTTTTTTACTAAAAAAATGCTGTCTTTTACCTGATACAAAATAGTGATACGCTGATCATTAAATGAATTTTAAAGCTTTTATATCAAAAAAAACTGATCATCCGATGTATTCAGAAGATCATGCATTTTCTTACGGTTAATTTGTTCCTATCAACTGTTTTCCCCAGTTAGGTGAACTGGATGAGGGGTTTGATGTTTCAAATTCTTGGGCTGCTTTTTGATATAACTTTATTGCTTCTACCTTGTTTCCTTGTTTTTCAGCCATTTCAGCCTTTAAGAAGGAAAGTCTTGGGTTATTCTTTAAAGTTGTTTCGGCTTTATTCATGAAGCTTGTAACAGTCTTTAGTTCCTTTTGAGGATCTGCAGTTGTTTTTATTCTGATTTTCTGAAAATGAATAAGAGCAAGAAGAAGGTTTACTTCTCCGTTATTCTTTTCCGAAGCAAGTGCCTGCATTGCCAGCTTTCTTGCAGACTCATTAGGATCTCCAAGAGGGCTGTTCGGGCTGTTCTTTAACAGGAAATTTGTTTTAAGATATAATGCTGCTGCTGCATAGTAATTAGCCTGCCATTTTTCTGAAGTTTTAGCCTCTGAAAACTTAGAGAAAAGCATATCATAGTCGTTTTCTGTTTTAGCAGTATCGAACTGCAGAACAGTTTGTTGTAAGGTTTGATCTGAAAAAAATTGAGCATTCATCAGAGAACCTGCCATGAGAAAGCTCAAAAATAGTAAAAGTTTAGTCATAGGGGATATTTTATGAAGCAAATATAAAAAATTATTAACGTTAAATTAAAGATTTTGAGATATATTTAATGAAAGTAATATATTGGTTTTTAATATGGTATTTTATTCTTTCGGTTGAATTATATGGAGATCGTAAAGATATGAGTGGTTTTGATGAATATTTGTAGTTTAATTCTTTTATAAGGTTTTAAAAAATAGGTATAAAATAAAAATCAGAATAGAAAAACGTTCTATTCTGATTTTAAGTATTTCGAATTCTGATTTTTTTTGGCTCAGATTTTAAATAAACTGATAAACAATAAATTAATATTGCATCTTTCTCAATTTAGGATTGGTACTTCCTACAAGCAAAGCAATTAAAACAGTCATACAGCCACCAAATACAACAGAGCGTACAACCCCTAATAATTTGGCCATAAGTCCACTTTCGAATTGCCCCATTTCATTGCTGGACATAATGAAAATTGAATTCACGCTCAGAACACGTCCTCTGATATGATCAGGTGTTTTCAACTGAACAATTGTACCTCGGATAACCACGGAAATTCCATCAAGCATACCACTCATCACCAGGAACATAAAAGACAGCCAGTATAATTTTGATAAGCCGAATCCAATGATGCATAGTCCGAATCCTGTAACAACGACAAGCAGTATTTTTCCCTGGTTTTTTCGCAGAGGGACAATCGACAAAATAGTAATAATACACATGGAACCAATGTCTGAAGCTGCATTCAATAAACCGAAGCCTTCAGCTCCTGAATTTAAAATATCTGTTGCAAATACAGGGATCATTGCCACCGCACCCCCGAAAAGTACCGCAAACATATCAAGACATAAAGCACCCAGAATTTCTTTGGTTTTAAAAATATAAGAAATCCCTTCACGCATACTTTCCACTACATTCACCGTTTCTTTTTTATATTCTGAATACTGCTTATGGAGCTGCCAGAAAAATAATGAGGCAACAAATATTAATGCTAAAATAGCAACCAGAGTCCATTTTACACCGATGAATCCAATAAGAACACCACCAATTGCGTGTCCGCAAACAGAAGAGATCAGGAAAGTGGCCTGGTTCAGTGTTACTGCATTCGGAAGGTTTTCCTTCTTTACAATTTTAGGAATCATAGAAGGAACGATAGGCCCGATAAAAGCTCTTGCTATTCCCGTAAAAAAGATAACTCCATAAATATAATATGTAATCTGATGACCGGTGAAATGCATTTCTACATCCAGAAAGGCCGGAATCAGCAGAAGCCCGATCAGGAAAATATAAGCATAATTGCAGATGAGAAGCAGTCTCTTTTTTTCATTCATATCAATAACATGTCCCGCATACAGCGCACAGCTTACAGCGGGAATAACCTCTGAAAGTCCGATAAGGCCAATTGAAAAAGGATCTTTTGTTAATTGATACACCCACCATCCTAATAAAGTGGCAAGCATTCTGAAAGCTAAAACAATAAAAAATCTCCCGGTGAGAAGATTTCTGAATTCAACATTTTGTAATGTTTGTAACGGGGTAAAGGAAATCATGAACAAAAATAGCCCTAAAAATTTATTTAAGGCTATTCATATGACAATTTCTGAAAGATATATTAAATATATCTCAAAAGATAAAATCTATTTTAGTCAGCTCTGGAAGAACTTAATACGATGGCCGCAACTCCTGCTGCACCAATGATAGTAGCTCCCGCAGCAATTCTTGCTTTTCTTCTGTCTTTTACAGCTGCTACATTTGATTTAGGAATAATTACTTCTGTACTGTCTTTTTTACCGGCTGTACCAACAAGATTTTCGCCAACGACATTTCTGAATAAGATGGTCTGTTTTGGAGAGCCGTCTCTCATAGTGACTTTATATACTTTTCCGGCTTCAAGATTAGAATAGTTGTTTTTTGAAATATCTTCGCTGTATTTTGTCGTAGCACAAGACGTAATAACAAATAAAGACGTTAGTAAAGATGATTTCAACAGTACAGATGCTTTCATTATTTTCTTTTAGTTTTTCAAATTTATAATTTTTTTCGAATATATGTTTTCGGAATTGAAAAAATATGATTAAAGTTTGTAAATTTCTAAGAGATTTGCAATATTTCTGTCATTAGCCAATCTCGGAGTCTTATTTTGGCCTCCTAATTTCCCCTGAGATTTGGCATATTCATGAAAGGCATTTTTTTTAAGTCTCGTAATGTGTAGCTTCTGTAAAATATTTCCTGAAATCAAATCATCATAATAAGTATTCCTTGCCCGCAGCTGTTGATCCAGTTCTTCTCTAAATGCTTCTAAATCCTCCGGTTCTTTTTCAAATTCAATCAGCCATTCATGATAAGGAAGGCCTTCTGATGGATTTACCTGTGGGGCAAGATGAAATTCCGTAATCTGTGCCGGATATTTTTCAAGCGTCGCTTTCATGGCTTCTTCTATTTCAAAGGCAATCACATGTTCTCCAAATGCAGAAGTAAAATGTTTGGTTCTTCCGCTTACCAAAACCCTGTACGGATCTTTGCTGATAAACCTTACTACATCTCCAATAGAATATGCCCATAACCCGGAATTGGTGGTCAAAATCAGCGCGTAATCTTTATGAAGTTCAATTTCTTTTAACGTTAATCTTCTCGCTCTTGGCTTACCATATTCTTCCAAAGGAATAAATTCATAGAAAATTCCATGATTGGTTAATAACAGAAGTCCTTCTTTGGTATAGTCGTCCTGGAAGGCAAAAAAGCCTTCAGATGCCGGGAAAGTCTGAACAATATCTACTGTACCACCCAATAACTCTTCCATTTTATCCCGGTACGGTTCATAGTTGACTCCTCCGGTTACAATAAGCTGAAGATTAGGAAAAAGCTGTTTGATCTTTTTATCATGTTTTTCCGATAGTTTCTCAAAATACATAATCAGCCATGGCGGGATTCCAGAGATCAGAGTCATGTTTTCATGTTCTGTTTCCTCAATGATTTTGTCTACTTTGGATTCCCAGTCTTCCATAATGTTGGTTTCCCAGCTTGGAAGGCGGTTTTTTTGGAGGTAATTAGGGATGTGATGAGCTACAATGCCGGATAATCTTCCTGTCTTTATTCCGAATACCTCTTCAAGTTCCGGGCTGCCCTGTAGAAAAATCATTTTTCCGTTGACGAAATCAGCATTGTTTTTTTTGCTGATATAATGAAAAAGAGCGCTTTGAGCTCCTGCAATCTGAAATGGCATTCCTTCCTTGGAAATTGGAATATATTTAGACCCTGAGGTTGTTCCCGAAGTTTTGGCAAAATATTCCGGAGTTTCTGTCCATAGAATATTGGATTGTCCTTTTTTTACCCTTTCAATATAAGGCTTCAGATCTTCATAGTCGGCTACAGGAACTCTGTCCTGAAATTCTTTTACAGAATGGATGTTTTCAAAATCATGTTCACGCCCAAAAAGAGTCTTTTGAGCAGTGTTTACCAGGGAAATTAATAGGTCATCCTGATTTTTCTCAGCATTTTTTTTGAAATCCTCTGCTTTTTGGACATGTTTCTTTGCCCAGATCAGCGCCGCATTTTTCTTGAAGAAGTTTAACATGGGTCAAATTTATAAATAAGTAGAGAATCTGGAATCATTTTTTATAAAGCTTCACATAAAAAAACCGATGGAACATGTTCCACCGGCTTTTCGAAATTTGATTATGAAAATAACAACTATATGTTAATGTTATGCTTATTTGTTGGCCTTGTATCTTTTATCAGGCGTACCGTCTTTTTTCAGGTGTTTGTTTTCTTTATATCTCTTATCCGGTGTACCGTCTTTTTTCATTTTGGCCGCCGGTTGTGCAGGCTTCGCAGCTTTTGCATCCATTGCCGGTTTTGCCGCTTTTACTTCTGCTGGTTTAGCAGCTTTTGCAGTCGTTGCTTTTACAGGTGGATGAGCGGTAGCGCTTGTAGCGGGAGCAGTCTGCTGAGCAGTGGCAAGTCCTAATCCCAGGATCAAAGACATTGCAGATAAGAATTTTTTCATAAGAATTATTGTTTGTTTTTTGTTGAATAAAGATATACAAAAAGCAGGCTAGAATGTTGGGATTTTGAAACTTAACTAAAGTTTATTACAGCTTAAAAAAAAATTAAAACGCTTCATTTACAATAAAAAAGCCTGCCTTCAAAGATGAAGACAGGCTTGCATAATATATAAATAGACAAATCTAACGTGTACAGTTGGCTGTCCACGTTTTGCCGTCTTTTGCAAATAATATTTTTAAGGTATTATTATCAATTCTGATATAAGAGGTTGCTGTAGAACCAATCATCACTAAAGTATGGTCACCTTCCTGATTAAATTCAATTCCGTTAAGATCCGGAATACTGTTTGAGAAAGCGAAATTATACTTGGTGCCGCTGGCGATTTTTGTTACAAATACACTTCCGTTATCGGTACTGATGCTGGTAGAGCCTCCATCATTATAGGAAATCTTTCCTTTATAGGTTCCGGCAAAAAATTCATTGTTTACAGGATCGTCATCTTTGCTGCACGACGAAAATGATAATGCTGTGAATAATAACAGCATCATAACTCCTAAGATTTTAATTGCTTTTTTCATAATATCATTCTTAAATGTTTGGTTATACTTAAAAGGCCAAACACTATGCCATGAGGAAAAAATTGAATTTTTTTAACAGGTTATTAAATAAAATTGTAAAAAATTAAGATTTCTGAGGTTAAGTCCTTCATTTTAAACCCTCAGTCTTTCAGTTTTTCCAAGGAAGAAAAAAAATATCCGTACCTTTGTATATCATAAACGGTTTCGGAAAACTCCCGAAATCGCTTTTGTCGTTTATACCTTTACTATCTATGCAGTTAAAATCCATCAATGAAAAGTTCCTTCCAGACCTTATGCAGAAAGAGTTTGGGAAAGAAATTTTTACCCAGCTAGAAAACAATCAGCATATTGCTGTAAAAGGAAGTGCGGGATCTTCGGTTTCTATTTTTGTTGCTGAGCTTTTTTTGGTTCAGAAGAAAAATATTCTTTATCTGGTAGATGATAAAGAGGATGCATTGTATGCCAATACTGAGATGGAAGATCTTCTTGGTAAGGATAAAGTGCTGTATTTTCCTGCTACCCATCTTGAACCTTATCAGGTGGAAAAAACACAAAATGCCAATCTGGTTTTAAGAACCGAGGTGTTGAATAAAATCAATTCAGGAAGATCTCCGAAAGTGATTGTAGCGTATGCCGGAGCCTTATCTGAAAAGGTTTTGAAAAAGGAAGATTTTAAAGCAATTTCTCATCATATAAAAGTAGGCGACCAGCTGGATTTTGATTTCGTGGATGAGCTGCTTAATCATTATCATTTCCAGCAGGCTGATTTCGTTTCTGAACCTGGAGAGTTTTCAGTAAGGGGAGGAATTGTAGATGTGTTTTCCTATTCACATGAAAAGCCTTACAGAATTACTTTCTTTGGTAATGAAGTGGAAAGTATTAAAACCTTCGATATTGAAACTCAGCTTTCAGTGGATAAAGTGAAGGATTTCCAATTGGTGTCCAATATGAACTTTTCAGTAACGGGAACCAGAGTGTCATTGCTGCAGCTATTGCCTGAAGAAAGTTTTGTGGTTACCAAAAACGGAATGGTGGGAATGCAGAAGATCAGAACATTCTACGAAAAATCTCTGGAGAAATATGATACATTAAGTAAAGATATTGCGCACAGAGCTCCACAGGAACTTTTTATTTCTGATCAGGAGTTTCTATTCGATTATAAAAAATTCAAAACGGTTGACTTTGGAGGAACGGTGATTGAAGGACTGAAAGAAATTACCGAAGTCAAAATGGAACAGCTTCCACAACCGTCTTTTCATAAAAACTTTGAACTGCTGATTGAAGATATTGAAGAAAAGCAGAATATAGGATTTGACACCTGGATTTCCTTTTCAACAGAAAAACAGAAGGAAAGACTGGAATCTATTTTTGAAGAACTTGAACATGAGCTCCCTTTTAAAAGCTTTAAATCTGAACTTCATGAAGGTTTTGTAGATAACGGCCATAAACTGATGGTCTATACTGATCACCAGATTTTTGACCGTTACCAGCGATATAAAGCTAAAAATACTTTTGCAAAATCTGAACAGCTTACCCTGAAAGACCTGATGTCTTTGAAAATCGGGGATTACATCGCCCATATTGATCATGGAATCGGAAAATTTATGGGACTTGTAAAAGTTAATAACGATGGTAAAATTCAGGAATGCTTTAAACTGACCTATAAAAATGGAGATTTATTATATGTAAGTATTCATTCTCTTCATAAGATTTCGAAGTACAATGGACCGGATGGAAGAGAAATTGTGTTGAGTAAACTGGGATCTCCAGCCTGGAAATCTTTGAAACAGAAAACAAAGGCGAAGGTTAAACAGATTGCTTTTGATCTTATTCAGCTATATGCCCAGAGAAAAACGGCAAAAGGTTTTGCTTTTACACCAGATTCCTATCTGCAGAACGAATTGGAGGCTAGCTTTATTTATGAAGATACTCCAGATCAGGAAAAAGCGACCATAGATGTGAAAAAAGATATGGAAGCTGATACGGTTATGGACAGGCTGGTTTGTGGTGATGTAGGTTTCGGTAAAACGGAGGTTGCCATCCGTGCAGCATTTAAAGCGGCGACAGACGGGAAGCAGGTTGCGATATTGGTTCCCACGACTATTCTTGCTTTTCAGCATTACAGAAGTTTTAAAGAAAGACTTAAAGATTTTCCGGTAAATGTTGGTTATGTAAACAGATTCAGAACCGCTAAACAGAAATCAGAAACATTAAGTGCTCTGAAAGATGGAAAGGTGGATATTATTATCGGGACTCATCAATTAGTAAGCAGTTCTGTTAAATTTAAAGATTTGGGCTTGCTGATTATTGATGAAGAGCATAAGTTTGGAGTTTCAGTAAAAGATAAGCTGAAAACACTTAAAAGTAATGTAGATACGCTTACGCTTACGGCTACTCCTATTCCAAGGACTCTACAGTTTTCTTTAATGGCTGCAAGGGATTTATCTGTTATCAAAACGCCACCGCCTAACAGGCAGCCTGTAGATACGCAGTTGATAGGGTTTAATGAAGAAACTCTTCGAGATGCTGTTTCCTATGAACTTCAGAGAGATGGACAGGTCTATTTTATCAACAACAGAATTGAAAATCTCAAAGATATTGCGGGACTTATCCAAAGGCTGGTGCCTGATGCAAGAGTGATCACAGGACACGGGCAGATGGAAGGAAAACAGCTGGAAAAGAATGTGCTGGATTTTATGGAAGGGAAATATGATGTTCTTGTCTCTACTACCATTGTAGAAAGTGGAGTGGACGTTCCGAATGCCAATACTATTTTTATCAATGATGCACAAAGGTTTGGTATGGCAGACCTGCATCAGATGAGAGGAAGAGTAGGACGTAGCAACAGAAAAGCATTCTGTTATCTGATTACTCCTCCTTACGATATGATGACCTCAGATGCCAGAAAACGTCTGGAAGCCATTGAACAGTTTTCAGATTTGGGAAGCGGTTTCCAGATTGCGATGAAAGATCTTGAGATCCGTGGTGCCGGTGATCTTTTGGGTGCCGAGCAGAGTGGATTTATCAATGAAATGGGGTTTGAGACTTATCAGAAACTGATGCAGGAAGCTTTAGAAGAACTGAAAGATGATGCTGATTTTGAAAGCCTTTTTGAAAATGAAGAAGACAGGCAGAAACTTTTCAAATCTGTGAAGGATGTTAATATCGATACAGATCTAGAGTTGATGTTACCGGATTCATATATTTCCAATACAGAAGAAAGGCTGTTGTTGTATCAGAAAATTGCAGAGATTAATAATGAGGCGGATCTTCATCAGTTTGAACTGGAATTGATTGACCGTTTCGGAGCATTGCCAAAAGAAGTTATCAACCTTTTGAAGAGCGTTTCTCTGAAATGGCTTGCTGCTGATATTGGTTTTGAGAAAATTGTTATGAAAAACGGAGTGTTTTTAGGGTACTTTCCGGGGAATCCTCAGGATAAGTTTTATCAGACCGACCGATTCAGGCATATCATTAATTATCTGACCCGAAATCCCGCTGAGGCACAGCTCAAAGAGAAGTCAGGAAAAGAAGGTAACCAACTGATGATGAGAAAGGAAAGGGTTAAAAATGTAGATGAGGTTAATCTATTGCTTAAAGCTATCATTGAACATAATTAAATTTTATTTTTTATTTGTTGGAAATAAGATGATAAAAGTTGTGAAAAACGTATAAGAATATTAAATTTTTATGCGTTTTTTTGTGATTGTTATCATGTTTTTATTTTGTAATATTCCTGTTACAGAGAATTAAGGGCCTTTTTAGGGGCTTGAAATCACTTTCTGATGAGTAAAGAAATCTTGTAAACGCCCGTACAGTAAGGGTTTGAGACGTTAATCTCTTTTTTTAAATTGTGAAAAGTGGAGTTATGTAGAAATAATTCTACTTTTGTGTGTGATTAATTCTATTCCGTAATGTGTTTATTTCTATAGGTTTACCGATGTATAACTGGAATTTTTTGGACTTCATTGTTTACCTTTGCAGTCCTTATTATGAAAAAAATTATATATTGCTGCGCGGCTGGACTTCTTTCATTCTACGCCAACGCACAGGTGGGAATAGGTACTACGAAACCGAAATCTGTTCTTGATGTGAACGGAAAAACCACCTTAAGAAAAGAACTTAGAGTAGGCGGGACTTCAACTCAGGCTGGAAATGCCGGGTTAAACGGCCAGGTTTTGGTTTCTCAGGGTGAGGGTTTGCCTCCTGTGTGGAAATCTTTGAATGTTTCCTTTATGGAAGAGGGACAGTATAAGCTGATCAATTCTTATCTGTCATCGGATCAATTAGGGGTTACCTCTATTTCCAATGGGGTTGCCGGGGATAATATCTATACAAGCAAAGTGGGAGATAATGTCACTGATGCAGCTAAAGGTAACTGGAAAAAGATTGATGGTCTTAAAAATACGTTTACAATCAAAAACGGAAAAAACAGAATCACTTATCAGTTTCAGACAGGTATTGAAATGAAAGCACAGTCATCTACCACCATAGAAAGTGTAAGATTTGCCTGCGGTGTTTTCAGAAACGGTTTATTGGTGGCTGTACGTCCGGATAGAATCGCTACGAATAACAACAGTGGAAAAAATGGTCTTCAGGACTATATCTTTACCCTCAATTATACGGAACAGAATGTCCCTGTAGGGGTTCATAATATTGAAATTGCATGCCGCAAGATCGATGCTTCAAATTCCACTTCAGAATTTTCAATCGGAAGTAATGTACAGTCTTCAAGTGGAGTATCCAGCTCGTTTACTTTGGAATCTACCATGAAAATGGATGTTATCGAATACGTGAGCTATAAAAACTAACTAATGATGAAAAAACTATTATCAACACTGCTTTGTAGCATAGGACTTTTGGCAACAGCTCAGGTAGGAATAAAAACAGACACTCCAAAAGCACAGCTTGATGTAAACGGAGATGTTAACTTCAGAAATAAGATTGGTATTTTTAATGCCACAGATAACACCGTATTTCAGGGAAATAATGATCAGCTTTTGGTTTCGAGAGGTGAGGGTTTTGCTCCCATCTGGAAATCCCTTCGTATTCCTGAATATGAACCGAATAAATTTTATCTGATCTACAACAACTCCTTTTCAGATAAAGTAGGAGTTACATTTACCTCTTCAGAAGATTCTACGGTAGGTTTCGCTTCAAGAGGGGCAACTTTTACCAAAGGAAAAGAACTTAACAGTCTTCCGGGTTTTAAAAAAATTACGAACCTTTCAAAGACGATCAGTGTATTCAGTACTCAAAGTAAGGCTTACTTCCAGTTCGAAACAGTGGTTCAGGCTGACTTTGGAGCAGTAGGAGCAGTAGATACTTCAATAGATTATGCTTGTGGTATTTTTGTAGATGGTAAACTGGTGAACCTGAGACAAAGGAATTTAAAGGCCATTACCAGTACATATCCGTTTCTTACCCATACTCAGATCGGGATTGTAGATAATCTTGCTAAAGGAGATCATACGGTAGACGTTGCCTGTACAAGATTGGGTTCTTACGGAGCTTCCGGCAATAAACTTTCGATAGGAATTAATGGATATACTAACATTAATGACTTTATTGCCCAGTCTTCTCTAAAAGTTGACGTATATGAAGTTCCAGAAGTGTTTAACACAATTATAAACTAAGCAGGTCATGAAAAAAATACTATTTGTAACATCACTTCTTTTAGCTGTTATAGTAACTGCACAAGTGGGAATTAATACTCCTAATCCAACGAATATGCTGGATGTAAACGGAGATCTGAATATTGGAAAAGAATTAAGAACAGGAGGTACTGATATACTGAAAGGATCTGCCGGAACAGCAGGTGATATCCTGCATAATAATGCAGATTTAAACACCAATGACTGGAAAGCGATAAAAATTGCTGACGGGCAGGGAAGTATGTCTGTATTTTCAATAAATACGGTTTCAGACAAGACCGGAGTTAGCTTTTCAGGAAATAATGGTTCAACTAACCCTTACGGTGATGGAGATCCACTGAATACGAATTGGTCTGTACTTACAGGAACAATGGATACTTTCTCTGTGACCAATCAAACGAATAAAGCTACTTTTTCGTTTCAAACAACAGTACAGAAAACAGGCTCCAATTCTGCAAGTTTTGCTTGTGGTGTATTTGTAGACGATGTGTTGAGAGCCGTAAGAACTGATGTATTGCTTGGTGATCCAGGAGCATATAAAATTTTCAATCTTAATGCAACACTCACGAATCTTATGCCTAAAAATGATTATAAAGTTAAAGTTGCCTGCACAAAAAGAGCTATTTCCGGATCAACACTTGGAGTAGGAACTGCGGTGAATACTACCTTCCTCAATAGCGATATGTCACAGTCTGTTTTGACAACATCTATATTGCAGCCTTATTAATTTTCATCATAATACAATAATAGGAAATCTAAAAACGTTATGTTTTTAGATTTTTTTTGTTTATTAACTCTATTTCTTGTGAATTTGTTCAGATAAAGTGAAGTGTATTATCGAAAATTGAATTATATTTGGACAAGCTAAAAAAATTCTATATGGTAAAAAACTATTTTTTAAAAATGTTTGCCGGTATTGCTTTTCTTGGGCTGCTGACAGCATGTAATACTACTTCAGATCCTACAGAATCTATCCCGAATCCGGATGATGGACCACCTCCTAAAAGGGTTTTAGCAAAGGTGAGCTCGAATAATATGTCTCAGGAAGACTATGTCACAACAGCTGTAACCGGAGATCTGCAGACCGCGGTGTCTAAAGATGAATCTTTTGCCGGAAGTGCTTATTACACAGGAACGGTAACGTATACTAACAAAAATATCACTAAAATTAAATTTGTAAGCTCAGCAACATCCAGTCTTGTTTATGAATTTAATATTGTTCCTGATGCTACAGGTAAAAAGATTTATAATGCTACTTCTACAGCAACGGGGGCAACTCCTTCCGCTTCAGTGGTGAGTGATTATGCTTTTACCTATGACCCGGTTACCAATAGACTTACCAAGATTCTTGAGAAGAGAAAAGAAGCAGGAATAAGTGCTTATAATAAATTTATCAACTATGCTTTTGTGTATAGCGGAGAAAATGTAACTCAGGTAGTTTGCTCCAAAGGGTTATTGGATATCAACGGAAGCCCGAATATGGGTACAGCTGTGATAAGTAAGTATAGCTTTCAGAACTATGACGCTCAGAAAAGTCCATACTCCACACTTCCAACAGCTTATTTCATCACACGAAGTCTGATCAATCCAGCTCAGTTCTATAAAATATCTCCGAATAACCCTACTTCAATGTTTATAGAATTACCGGCACCAGCCACTCCTGTTAATACAGCGCAAAGCTATTCTTATGATAATCAAGGATATGTGGTTGTTGAGAAAAATCAAAATTTAACTTTTACCTATAAAAATTTATAGGAGAAATATAGTTATTAATCTTACCAGAATATAAATAATAATACAATTTTTAGGCAAAAAAAAATTATATTTGTCAAAAAAATAATCAATTACAAGGAAATGAAACAAATTTTCTATTTTATTTTACTGATCGCAGGTTTCTCCTCAATACATTCTTGCAAGGACATGCTGGATGAGGACGGAAATCCATTGCTGGATCTTAACAATACAGGAGGACTAAGCGGTCCCAGAGCATTATACAGAGAAATTACAGATAAAGATACTATCGCAGAATATCATTACAGCGGACTTCTTGTGACTAAAGTACTCACAGACAGTGCTTCCATTACTGATATTATGTACAGTGGTGATAAAATCAGCCAGATTAATTTCAACGGTTTCCTGGATCTTGACGGAAACGGAAAACTTGATAAGGACAGTGTATCATACACTCAATTATTCACTTATGCTAATAACAATAAGCTTCAGCTGATTTCTGAAAGCCGTTCAACCTTCAGAAGACCTCCGCCTGTAATACCGGGAGGCCCTTTGGGACCACAGACGTTACTGAAAAAAGAGAAAACGGCTTATCAGGTTAAGTACAGTACTGCTACAGGAAAGCTTGATTCAATCATTATGAAGAACGGACCAGATGTTCCGGGAGCTCCACTTAATTTCACAGATTACTCTAAAACAGCTTATACTTATGTTGGAGACAATGTATCTAAAGTGGTAAGAAACTACGGAACAATGACAGGAGGAGTATTTGGTGCTGTTACTGGAAAATATAGCTACGAGTACTATGCATATGATGATCAGGTAAGCCCATTCACCTTGTTGCCACATGTATATAAAATCTCAAGATTGTTATCTACAGTAATCAACGATAAAGAAAGCCTTATCTTATCTCCAAACAACCCTAAGAGATGGTCGGTAACAGATCTTACACCACCTATTCCAACTCCGGTTGTTAAGAGTACCAATTACGTTTATGATCCTCAGACTTACATGACAAAGGGATATGGCGTTAATTACATCTATAAACCACAATAGAAGAATTTTTTTTACAATATTGAAACTCAATCTTTCCTAAGATTGAGTTTTTTATTTTTTATCCCTTAATTTTGCAAAAAATTTCTGATGAAATATTTAATTGTCGGGCTTGGTAATAAAGGCTCAGAATATGAAAATACACGACATAATATAGGCTTTAAAGTAGCTGAAAAAATAGCTGAAACTCTCGAAGTATCATTCAATACCTCCAATTTTGGCTGGCTGGCGGAAGGAAAGCACAAGGGCAGAAAAGTTTTTGTTCTTAAACCGGATACTTACATGAACCTTTCCGGTAATGCAGTGAAATACTGGATGCAGAAGGAAAATATTCCCTTGGAAAATGTGTTGATTGTTACCGATGATCTGGCATTGCCTTTCGGAACTTTAAGAATGAAAGGAAAGGGCTCTGATGCAGGTCATAACGGACTTAAAAATATCAATGAAGTATTGCAGACCCAGAACTATGCAAGGTTACGTTTTGGCATCTCTGCTGATTTTTCTGCCGGAAGACAGGTAGATTATGTATTAGGAACATGGAATGAAGAGGAATCAGAAAAACTTACAGAAAGAATTGAAACCTTTGCTAAGGCCAGTCTTTCTTTCGTTTTCGCAGGCCTGAATAATACAATGTCTGCATTTAACGGGAAATAATTTCTAATTAGGATAAAGAAGGTCTGAAATTAAAATACAGTTTATCATATTGAATGACTGCCTTATTATTGAGGCAGTCATTTATTTAATATTTTCAAAATACACATGGGTTAAAACCTATTCGCTTTAAGATGTATTGCTGATATTAAATTATTGATTATTATTGTGTAATGAATTCACAGGTGAGAAATATTGTAATTAAAATATAATATTTCCAGGAAATATAAAAAACAAATGAAGTATTTTTTTATCCTATTTTTTGTAACTCTCTTAAGTTGTAACCAGACTGAAAATAAAAACGGAGAGAAAAGAAACGATTCATCACAGCAAAATATAGTTTTGATGATAGATAGATCAATATCGATGTATTCGATAGATTTTAAGCCCAGCAGATCAGAAGCAATTTTGAATGTTTTAAGAAATGTAGTGTCTGCTAAAAAAGAAAATCAGGCTTTTTCGATTGTAGTTTTTGCGGGAGACTCTTATCTCATCTGTCCTGTTACAAAAGACAAACAAAAATTGCTTACAACTATTGATAAAATTACAAAAGAGATAACTCCTTTCGGGCCATTGAAGGCCGGAACCAATTTTTCACATGCATTATTAAATGCATTATATTCCTTAGAAGGACAAGAAGGAGAAAACTCAATTCTTTTGTTTTCCGATGGAACAACAACCATAGATTCTTATCCTATCAGTTTGCCTGTGAACGAAGCGGTAAAAAATAATATTACAATTAATTCTATTGTGATTACCCCAAAAGATTTTGCTGTTTCTCCAGTATTTATGGATGTAAAGGGCAATCTAAAATTTGAAAAAATGAAATCAGTAAAAGTTGATACAATGAAAGCCAAAGAAATTCCTGGTAAGACAGGTGGAATTTTTAAAGTATTTTACACTCAAAAGGATCTTGAACAATTTGATTTGAAAAAAGCGATGATTCATTCAAATAATGGATTGATAGTAAAAGTAAATCCTGCTAAAACAGACGCTGAAAAACTGAAATTGATCTACTCGGAAATCAAAAAGAAGAATGACAGTATTAGGAATCTGCATAAATAAAGCTGTATTATAAAAGCTTATTAACTGATTTCAGGACAAAAACAATAAAAAATAAATGCCACCGAATTTCGATGGCATTTTCTGTAAATTATAATTGAAATTTAATGAAGTTACTTCTTATAACCAGGTTACTGCACCTGTCTCAACATCATAATTTGCTCCAACAATTTTAATTTTACCCTCTGCTTCAAGATTTTTAAGTGTTGAACTTTGCTTACGGATATCTTCAATCGCACTTTTTACGTTTTGATGATTAAGCCTTTCCAGCAGTGAGCTGTTTTTTGATGAACGCTCTTCGTTCTCTTCAATGATGTCATTGATGATAGGGTTGAAATGATTGATAAGGTGGTTCAGGTTATCCATTCCCAGCCCTTCAATTTGTGCCGCGTCAAGACCTCCTTTCAAAGCTCCGCATTTCGTGTGTCCTAATACTACGATAAGCTTAGAACCGGCAACGTTACAACCGAATTCCATAGATCCTAAAATGTCTTGATTAACAAAATTACCAGCAATTCTAATACTGAATACATCTCCTAATCCCTGATCAAAGATAAGCTCTGCAGAAGTACGGCTGTCTATACAGCTTAAAACTACTGCAAAAGGCCATTGTCCCTCACGTGTTGCATTCACTTGCTCAAGAAGGTCTCTGTTTGCCTTAAGGTTATTTACAAATCTCAGGTTTCCTTCTTTTAAGAATTCTAATGCTTTCTCAGGAGTAATAGTTGACTGTGTTTCGTATGTATGTGCTTTCATATTTTTATTGTTTTCGAATTTAAAGTTAAAAAAATTAATTAATTGTAGAGATTACATAGCTCTTTTATGCGTAACTAAAATGTGAGAGTCCTCGCTTCTTTCGTAATCTCTGTATGAAGTTTTAAACCCTATCAGTTCTACATTGATGTCTTGTTCCTTTGCACGGATATTGGCAAAGTCCTGAATCATTTCCAGTACATCGGTTGCAATGTAGGATGTACTTTTTGCATCTATGATTACTGTAGAGTTGGGTTTTATATTTTTAAGTGTTTTTTTGATGGCTGCCTTATTTAAAAATGATACTTCTTCAGCCAGCTTGATATTGATCCCATCAGCGTCATCCAGTCTTTCTCTGCTTAAATAGTAAGCTCTTTTCATATTTCCCTGAAGGATATAGAAAACAGAGATGGTAAGACCAATTCCTACCCCTTTTAACAGGTCTGTTGCCACTACAGCTACTACGGTTGCTACAAACGGTATAAACTGGAATTTTCCCAGGTGCCAGAAATGTTTGAACGTAGCTGGCTTTGCCAATTTATATCCCACTAAAATTAATACCGCAGCTAATGTTGCTAATGGAATTAAATTTAAAATAACAGGAATTGAAAGCACACAGATCAATAAAAAGACTCCATGAATAATAGAGGAAATTTTAGAGGTTGCTCCGGCATTGGCATTGGCAGAACTTCTTACCACTACAGAAGTCATCGGAAGCCCACCAATAAATGAACTGATAAGGTTTCCTATTCCCTGGGCTTTAAGTTCAAGATTGGTATCTGTAATTCTTCTCTGTCTGTCTAAACGGTCCGAAGCTTCAATACAAAGTAACGTTTCAATAGAAGCTACAATGGCAATTGTTGCCCCTACAATCCATACTTTAGGATTGGTAAAACCATTCAAGTCCGGAGTCGTAATCAGATTTTTAAAATCATCGAAAGTCTGCGGAACCGGTAAAGAAACCAAATGCTGGGTTTCGATAGCCAGAGAACTTCCGGACATCTTAAAGAGTTGATTCAAAAGGATACTTACAATTACTGCCACCAATGCTCCCGGAAGCATTTTCATCCTTTTCAGTACGTGGATTTTGTCCCATGCAATAAGGATGGCTACAGAAACTAAAGTAATAACAATGGCTCCCGGATGAATAGCTCCGAATAATTCTGTAAAATATCCGAAATTCAGGCCGTTATCAAAAATAGATTCGTGGCCTTCATAATCTTTATCAAATCCTAAAGCGTGCGGAATCTGTTTTAAAATAATAATGATTCCTATGGCTGCCAGCATTCCTTCAATAACGTTATTCGGGAAATAGTTGGAAATACTTCCGGCTCTTACAAACCCTAAAACCAATTGAATAAGTCCTGCAATAATTCCTGCACACAGAAAGAGTTCAAATGCACCAAGATCTGTTATTGCTGTTAAAACGATAGCTGTGAGACCCGCTGCAGGTCCTGATACTGAAATATTTGAATTACTGATTGTTCCTACTACCAGGCCGCCTACGATACCGGAAATAATACCGGATAATGGGGGAGCACCTGATGCTAAAGCAATTCCTAAACACAACGGAAGTGCTACTAAAAATACCACGAGTCCTGAAGGAAAATTTTCCTTGATTCCTCCTATTAATGATGTCTTTTTCATAATGTGAAGCTGTAAGGTATAACCGGCTTATCTGTTTTTAGATAAGTCAATTATAAAAAGTTGAAAAAAATAATTTTTAAAGTACATGCGTATCCGATATCAAAAATGATATGGAAATAGTATCAAAAAAATCTAACTATAGGAGTTACGCTTCCGGAGGAGGGGAAAATATAGTAAGTAAAGGGGAAAGATGAAAAGAATCATCAATCAGAATAAAAGACACACCCTGAACATCAGGTTCAGAAAACTTCAGATAATCGAAAACATCTAAAGGTTTCGGAATGGTCTTTTCGTAAACAATGAATGAGGATGGGTGAGAATGGGGTTCTTCTTCATTGATTATTATATTCGTTCTCGCAATATCCCAGCCTGCAACTGCAGCAATGCCTGGCAGCGCTGTGAAATTGAGAAAAAACGTTAATACAATAATACTCCAGAATTTCATTTTACCTTCTTTTTAGAAAAACTACTTGGTCTTTCTGCTCATTACCCAATCAGAACCTGTAAGATTGTAGATCTTTTGGATGTCTTTCAAGATTTTCTCAAAATCAATCTCCAGATCAATGATTTTACCTGTTCTAAGGTCAAATACCCACCCGTGAACAATAGGATACTCTTCTAAAATGTATCTTTCCTGTACACAGGCCATTTTGATCACGTTGATGCACTGCTCCTGAACATTAAGTTCTACAAGTCTGTCATAACGCTTGTTTTCGTCCTGAATAGAATCCAGCTCTGCCTGATGCAGTCTGTAAACATCACGGATGGTTCTCAGCCATGGATTTAATAATCCAAGATCCTGAGGAGTCATCGCTGCTTTTACACCTCCGCAATTGTAATGCCCACAAACAACAATGTGTTTTACTTTCAAATGTTCTACAGCATACTGAATAACAGCTGTGGAACTCATATCCAAAGTATTAACAACATTAGCAATGTTTCTGTAAACAAATACTTCTCCAGGTTTTGCTCCCATCAACTCTTCTGCAGTGGCTCTGCTATCTGAACATCCGATATACAGATAATCCGGATGCTGAGTTTTTGCAAGTTCATGGAAGAAATTTGGATCTTCTGCTAACTTTGACTCTACCCATTTTTTATTGTTTTCGAAAATAACCTCGTACGATTGTGACATAATTTTAAATTTTAAAAGTTTATAATTATTTATTTCGTTTAAATTATTTTCAAAATCAATAGACTAAATCAATAATTATGCAAAAATATACTTTTTGTTAAAAAGTCAAACACTTTTAACAAAGTTTAATAGTAAAATATGCTTAAAATCATATCTGATATTCCTATATACTTTGCTTTACCCATATTGATATCTATAAGGTAATCCAAACGTTTAAAAAACTAGGATAAAATTACGAAGTATAAATTAAAATTTGAGATTTGTGAATTAAAATATTCTTAATTATTTATCGGTTCATGGATGTATTGGATTTGAGTTTAAAAAAAATCATCGAAATATATCAGAAAATGAATAATTTAAAGGTCTGATAAATCTATTCATTGAATGTCTGATTTTGGATTGCAATCTTTACCATCCTTATTTTACCTGGCAGGAGTTTTTATTGCCTGTTTTTCTTCTCTTTTGATTCTGGGGAAACGCAAAAAAATAAAGGCAGATTATGTACTGGCAGTTTGGTTTTTGATGATAGGAATACATCTTATATTATTTATGCTGTTTTTTTCCGGCAGCTATGTGAAATATCCTTATTTTCTTGGTTTTGAAGTGATCTTTCCCTTTATTCACGGGCCAATACTGTATGTATATGTTCTGTGTGTAACAGGAAGAAATCCTGGTGTGAAGACAGCGTTGCTGCATGGCATTCCTGTTCTGATGATCTGTATATTGTTATCTCAATTTCTGATGATGTCTCCCTGGGATAAGCTTGCTTCTTATCAGAATGGGAATAACGGGTGCAAATCATTAAGTAAGGTCATCAAATATCTTATGATCTTATCAGGAATTGGATATGTTGTTTTAAGCCTTCTTGCCGTCAGGAAATATACGAAAGGAATATCCAGCCAATACTCAAATACTGAGAAAATTAATCTGAACTGGTTGTATTATCTTATTGCAGGTATCGCCTTCATATGGATTGCTGTTATTATTAGAAATGATATTCTTATTTTTTCCATCGTTGTTCTATTTATTGTAGTGGCAGCGTACTTTGGAATCAGTCGGGTGGGGATTTTGGATCTGCCAGTTAGTATTGATCTACCAGAAGATAAGGAGCAGGATCATGAAATGGTAAAATATCAGAAAAATTCTCCGGGTGATGAGGCTATACAATCTATTTATGAAAAGCTTGTGTATAAAATGGAACACGAAAAACTATACAAAGACCCGGAACTTAATCTGAACAATATTGCCAAAGTATTGGAGGTTCACCCTAATGTATTGTCTCAGGTCATTAATTCTATGGAGCAGAAAAATTTTTATGATTACATCAACAGGCAGCGTATTGAAGAATTTAAACGGACTGTAGTACTTCAGGAAAATCAAAAATATACGATTCTTTCATTGGCTTTTGAATGTGGATTCAATTCCAAAACTTCTTTCAACAGAAATTTTAAAAAATACATGAATTGCTCACCTACAGAATTTTTAAAAAGCCAAAGCATTCATATGGAATGATTTATTGTTGATATTTTGTAAACGATTTATTATTAGCGATTTATAAATAGGTTCCACCTTTCATTTTGGAACAATTGACACTTTTATTATGCTCATTTTTACAGAAAATTAAATTGACAACTATGAAAAAGTTACTGTTTGTAATAATGGGTATTTTGGCATTACTTATTGGATTATATCCTTTTATTTACGCTTTTGTAGAACATAAATATACCTTTCTGGGTTCAAAATCATCAGAAGTTCTCCATAATATTATCTGGAAATCCGCCTTTTTCTCTCATATTATTTTTGGTGGGCTGGCACTTTTTATTGGCTGGTCTCAGTTTGGGAAATCATTCCGCAATAAAAATATCAGGGTGCATCGCATCATTGGGAAGCTCTATGTGATTGCAGTGGTTATTAGTTCTGTTTCGGCTGTTTATATGGGCTTTTATGCTAATGGCGGATTAATTTCGTCGGCAGGGTTTATCAGTTTGGGATTAATCTGGCTGATGACTACTCTTGCAGCGGTTATACAGATCAGAAAAGGGAATATCAGTAAACATCAGCAATTCATGACCTATAGTTATGCCTGCACCTTTGCTGCAGTAACACTGAGGCTATGGTATCCTTTGCTGACAAAGATTACTGGAGATGCTGAAAGCTCTTATATTGCAGTGGCATGGCTGTGTTGGGTTCCCAATCTGCTAATGGCCTATTTTATTAATACAAAAAAGGTTGCAATTTCAGAATAAGGTTCTATTCCGGTAGTTGACTATACTCCATACTCTTCATCTCTAAGTTCAAATACTTATTTCCTTCATTTTTATAGTGTTGAGGTGTTTCCAGCCCCATATATTTCATGATCAGAGGGTAGATATAAGTAGTTTGGGTCTGTTGGGGTTCATGTCCGGTAATTCTGTAGTTTGCCGGAACTTTGTCTCCAAACCATACAAAAAACGGAACCTGAGTAGATTCTTTAGAGTCTACGTGCAATAATTTGTCTCCTTGTATTTTAAGGCCATGATCTGAAGCGTAAATTACCACAGAATTAGTGTTTTTCAGCGTTTTGAAAATATTGTTGAAAACATAATCCGTGTATTTGATAGAGCTGTCATAGCAGTTAAGATCTCCGGAATTCCAGTTGGGAGGAAGTCTGTTACATGGGTTTGGATGGCTTCCCATGATGTGAAGAACTACAAATTTATTCTCTTTCTTCTGTATTGCATTTTTGAGTTCAGGAACAATTATTTCATCGTAGCCGTTTACCCATTTTTTATTTTTAGACATGGACGCTATGGCTGTAATTCCTTTTGCACTTGCCTGTGTACTGAGCCAGAAAGAATTGTACCCGCTCTGATTGGCAAGATTGATGATATTGTAGGAAAGTTTATCATAACGATATCTGAATTCATCAGGATGAATGCTGGATAACATTAATGGGACACTCAGGTTTGTAATTCCTGCAGGAGAAACAGCATGATCAAAAATTATCATGTTTTCAGCCTGTTGATCTGTATAAGGAGTTGTTTTTTTAGAATAGCCATACAGGGACATGTTTTGCTTTCTTTCTGATTCCCCGATGATAAGAATTACATTTTCTATTCCAGGCTGTATTTTTTTGATATTGAAAACCGGAATATTCTTTTTTATTTCATTAATATCTCTCTGTATATTCAATGCGGTATTGAAATCAGATAAATGATAATATACATTCTTGATCATCCTGCCTCCACCTTTATTACTTACATAGGTGTGTTTAAGGTGATATCCGAAGGGTAAAATAAGCCACAGTAATGCAATAGTGATAAATTTGGCATCAAACTTGACCACATTTGTTTTTAGGTAATTCACCGAGTACACTATCGTTCCCAGAAAAACGAAAAACAAGATGACCGGAAGAATAAACATATAAGACATGCTCATGGCTTCATCCGGATTAGACTCAAGAATACTGATGGCCATTCCTACATTAAATCCGGAATGATAAATAAGAAAACAGGATACTGAGATCAGAAAGTTAATGCTTAGCAATAAACAGAGAATACCAGCAATGACAGTTGTATATTTATTCTTAAAAAGAAGTGCATTGAATACCAGAAACGAAGAAAACATAATTCCATACTCAAAAATATTCCGGATACTGTCTGTTTTTTCAGCCCCAAAGAGATTATCAAAGATGTAAGGGAATGAAATCAAGAAACCCGTTAGGTATATTATAATGAGAAGAATAGGAACTATTTTTTTGAACATGGTTGTAGGTGTCTGGGCTGTTAGGATAAATTTTATATCATCTACCTCTTAGAGTTTCCGGAAGAGCCTGCCGAATATCAGAATCATGGAGTGCATGAAAAGAATTACTATCAGATAATAATTCCCAAATGTTATAGATATTGCATCAACTCAACAAAGAAACTTTTGAAGATAAATTGTTGTAGTTTAGAGCGGTATGTATTTTTCCGCTTTATAGAGTTGATTGTGTAAGTAGGAATAGGGACGTTTGGGTCATATTTTTTTTCATCAAAAATTATTTTAAAAAATTAATAATAAGTCTGGGTTGTGTTTTTAATATTAAGCGATTTGTGGTATTGTAAGGATAGGTGTCATCAAAAATAAAATGTAATATTTTATTTAAAATTGATGATTGTGTTGTTGTTATATAACCAAACAATACATTTTTTTTCAAATGTACAGGAAATTACCGATAAATGCAAGTAGAATTTTTACTATAACTATTGGATTTACTATACTTTACGGTTGATGTAATCCTTTGTTGCATCTGCTGTAGGGATAATTTTGGCAGGATTTCCAATCACAACAGAGTGGGAGGGAACATCAAAGTTGACATAAGAATTAGGAACAATCAATACATTATTTCCGATAGTGATTCCTCCTACAATAACGGCATTGGTGCCAATCCATACTTCATCGCCAATAACCGGATACCCTTCATTTTTTCCACGGTTCTGCTGACCTATGGTGACTCCATGAGCAATATTGCAGTTTTTTCCGATAACTGTTTTGGGATTAATGACAAGGCTTCCAAAATGTCCCAAATAAAAACCTTCGCCGATCTGGGTCTCAGGATAAATCTGAAAACCATATTTGATCTGATAATGTCTTAGTACAATTTTCCAGAAAATATTCAAAAAAGGAATCTTCTGATATTTCTGAGCCTTTCTCAGGATATAGACAAAATGAAGATTCGGATGAATGCATTTTTTCCAGATCTGAAAAGTTGAAAGCCATTTTCCGCTTTCCCGGTAAAAATCTTTTTGAATGATAGAATAATCGGCCATTGTAAATGTTTTTATACTTCGTCAATTATTTTCTGAAGATGTTCTACAGATTTTTCCAAAACAAATGGAAGCTCAGTTTCTGAGACCTGCTTTTTGTATTCTTCAGTGATATTTTTATCCGTAAGAAACTTTTTCATTCCTTCATATATTCCTTCTTCGGAATTGGGGGTAATATTTCCCAGCTTACCGTCCTGAAGAAGATCCCTGATGCCGGAAATATCTGTAGCAGAAATAGGTTTATTGAGGATAAGCGCTTCTGCTATAATCGTAGGGAATCCCTCGTGTCGTGAAGACATAATGTAAAAATCTGCCTTTTTCATATAAGGATACGGATTACTGCTGAAGCCAAGCATTTTGGCCGTATTTTGAAGCCCTAAGGTATCAAGTTGGTTTTGAATAGTATCAAAGTCGTATCCGTCACCAATGATCAGGAGTTGGTGTTGAAGCCCTTCATCAATCAGTTTTTTATGAACATTAAGCAATCTGTCATATCCTTTCTGCGGATATACAGTTCCTACCGTTACAAAAGTAGGAAGATCACTGTTGAAAGGATAGTCATTAACTTCAATATCTGCCTTTCTTAACGTATCATTTTTGTCAATCGGATTAAAGATCTTAATCACGGATGCTTTTTCTGCTTCGTTTTTAGCCAGCTCATACATTCCTTCCTGAAGTTTGTTGGAAATAACGAGTATTCTGTCAAACTTGAAAAACTGTCTGATGACTTCCGGAGTGTACCCTTTTAAATTGAAAATATCATTCTGTACCCAGATAATCTTTTTCGAATCTTTTTGAGGACTGGAGAGAATTTCCTGGTGCATCGCATGGATGGCAGCAATCTCTACATCGTATTTTTTATTCTTTAAAACAAATTTATAAAGTAGGGAAGGAAACCAAAGAAACATCTTCTGATAAAGCACCCTGTAAGCTTTTACAGGAATATCCTGCAGCCTGTTGGTTGTTATCATTTCTCCTTTTGTCAAATAGTACAGGGTCACCCATGACGGAACCTCTTTAATATAGAGTCCCGAATAGAGATTAAGTAAAAGGTCGACTTCATATTTATCAGGAGGAAGATTTTTCAAAAAGTTGATTAATACTTTCTCAGCACCACCATGACGTAATGAACCTATACGAATGAGGAGTTTTTTCTTTTTCAATTTGCTTTTTTTCTTTTTTATGATTTGGCAAGATTAAATTTATTTAATTTTTCTTGCTTTTTTATACTTGTGAGGAAGATTTTCTTTGATATAAGCATCCAGCTTTTTTCGGTCTTTCTCCAGTTCACGGGGATATTCCGGGTTGTTTTTAAGAACAATATCACCATAATCCTCAATAGTACACAGAAATTGTGCCGGGTTTCCGATGAAGACCGTATTGTCAGGCATAGACTGTGATAATACAGAGTTGGCGCCCAAAATACAGTTGTTTCCAATCTGAACATCCTGCATAATTACACAATTAAGTCCAATAGTGCAGTTGTTTCCAATTTTTATTCTTCCTAATATTCTTGCGTCTTCATAGCCTGGAAGTCTTCTGAGCAAGGTGGTTGTTCCACCGTGATTCACAAACCTTACATCACCGGCAATATTTACGTTATCACCAATTTCAATAAGGTAAGGTTCCGTTCCGAAATACACTTTATCAGGCATGTTAAAGTTTTTTCCTACTTTCATCCCTCTATATTTAGCCACTTCAAGGCTGCCCCTGTTCAAAAAAGTATGGTAGAGGGAGTCTATTTTTAATAGGATTCTGAATATAAAAATCATCACAAGTGTAAATTTGTTTTCGTTACTTTTGCAAAGAAAGAGAATTTATTAATATGATGAAAATTTCAAAAATAGAATATTATCTGCCTCAGCAGGTGTTAACTAACGAGGACCTTGAGAAACAGTTCCCTGAATGGAGTTCCGAACGTATCCAGGAGAAAGTAGGTATTTCCCAACGTCATATTTCTTCTGACAGCGAAACCGTACTGGATATGGCTGTACAATCTTCAGAAAAAATTTTTGAAAACTATGACAGAAACAAAGTAGATTTTATTTTGTTCTGTACCCAAAGTCCCGAATATTTCCTTCCTACAACGGCCTGTATTTTGCAGGACAGATTGGGGCTTAGAAAAAATATCGGCGCTATAGATTTTAACCTTGGCTGCTCAGGATTTGTGTATGGACTGGCTTTTGCAAAAGGATTAATTTCCGCAGGCATTGCAAAAAGTATTCTCTTGGTAACTTCAGAGACGTATACCAAACACATTCACCCTGATGATAAAGGCAACCGCAGCATATTCGGGGATGCCTCTGCTTCTGCAATTATTGAAAAATCAGAAGGCAATGATTATCAGTTCTGCCTGGGAACAGATGGAAGTGGTGCAGAAAATCTTATCGTGAAGAAAGGTGCTTTCAAAAAAGATTTTGAACTCAATCCTGAACATGAATTCAGCCCTGAAAATATTTATATGAATGGCCCTGAAATTTTTAATTTTACGATTGAAAATATCCCCGGGCTGGTAAAAGAAACACTGGAAGTGAATGGAATGACGATGGATGATATTGATCATTTTGTTTTCCATCAGGCCAATTCTTTTATGCTGAATTATTTAAGAAAGAAAACCAAAATTCCGGCAGAAAAGTTCTATATTGATATGGAAAAAACCGGGAATACGGTTTCTGCAACCATTCCTATTGCTCTTAAAAATATGATGGATAAAGGAATGCTAAAAGAAGGGGATAAGGTTTTAATGGCTGGGTTTGGAGTAGGATACTCATGGGGAGCCACCATTATTGAAATATAAGAGAACAAAACATTTAAAATTATAAAATATGAAAACATCCGTTTTTTTAGAAAAACTACAGGAGGAATTGGAAGAAGATGAAACATTAACCACTGAAACGAATTTAAAATCTTTGGAAAGCTACGATTCTATCAGCTTGCTTTCTGTTATTGCATTCGTAGACGAAAACTTCAGCAAAAAAATTGATACTAAACATTTTAAAGATATTGAAACCGTTTCAGACCTGATGAATGTTATAGGAAAAGAAAATTTTGAAGATTAATGGATGCTTTCTCATTAAAAAATAAAATTATTCTCATTACAGGCGCTTCTTCCGGGATCGGGAGAAGCTGTTCTGTAGAATGCAGCAAAAGTGGTGCTGATCTTATTCTCGTGGGAAGAAACCATGAGGAACTGATGAAAACAGTGTCTATGCTGAATCCTGAAACAAAAGTTGAAACCATCACTGAAGATATTACCCAATCTGAAAACCTTGAAGCCATCATTGCGGATAAAGTTTCAGTATTAGGTAAAATAGCAGGATTTATTCATTGTGCCGGTATTGAGAAAACATTACCACTAAAGAAACATAACCCTCAGCTTTATCAGGATATATTTGCTGTCAACGTCATTGCAGGACTTGAAATTGCTAAAATTTTATCTTTAAAAAAGTATAAGGATGAGATCTCAAGTTTTGTATTTATTTCTTCCGTTGCAGGAATGATAGGAGAGGCAGGGAAGGCTGCTTATTCTGCCAGCAAAGGAGCTGTGATTTCCGGAGCCCGTTCTTTGGCTATGGAGCTATCAAGAAGTAATATTCGGGTTAACAGCATAAGTCCGGCGATGGTCAATACTCCAATTTTAGAGAAAATGTTTGAAAATATCGGAGAAGAAGCTTCATCAGAAATCATAAAAAAGCATCCGCTGGGAATAGGTGAACCTAAAGATGTAGCGAATGCCTGTATTTTTTTACTGTCTGATGCCTCAAGATGGGTCACAGGAACTAACCTTGTGATTGACGGAGGATATTCTGCACAATAACTTATTTTTTGAGCAGTGTTTCTATAATATTTTCTACACTGTCAAATATTTTCTTATTATCAAACTGACTTTCAATAGTTTTAAGATTCTCTTTAATGTGCGAAACAAGGCTGGGGTCGGTAAGGAATGTTTTCATCGCTGAATACATTTCATCTGTGTCATAATTGATGAGGTATCCTGTTTCCCTGTCTTTGATCATAAGGCCTACATCTCCTACTTCTGTTGCAATAATAGGCTTCTGAAGAATTAAAGCTTCAGCAATTACCAGTGGCCATGCCTCAGATTCAGAAGAAAGGATGAAATAATCCGCCTTTTTAATATAAGGATAAGGATTCATCTGATTTCCCATTAAAATAAATGTCTTTTCAACATTATTTTTGGCTGCCTGTGCTTTAAGGTTGTTCATTTCATCGCCATCACCAATGACAATGATGCTGTGATGAAACCCTTCATTGATAAGCTTCGTATGAGCGTCAATAAGTTTGTGATATCCTTTTCTTGAATGAAGTCTTCCGATAGACGCAAAAACAGGCCCTTCAGGAAAATTTTCAAGCTTTTCTTCCGCCTTATGTTTAATTTCTTCGATAGGGATAGGATTGATGATAACGCTCTCAGCAGGATAATTGAGATTCGGGTAATACTGATGCATCATATCCTTTATTTTATGAGAGCAGTATACCATATGGTCAAATTGTGGAAAGCTCTTTAAAATGTTCGGTACTAACGGCTGAAATTTTGGGACATTAATTTCAGAATGAAACCAGCCTATTTTTTTTGAATTCTTATGGGTAGAATTAAGAATGGCATCATAATCCCTGTAATCCATCCCGATCTCAATATCAAAAGTATCATTAATAAGACGGTCTGCGATGGCAGGAGAATTTTTCAGTTTTCTTAGCTTTATTCTTCTTTTAACGAGCTGAAGTTTCTGTAAAAGAGCGTTGTGGGAAAAATCTTCTTTTCCGTCGGTTAGGTATACTTTTCTGATGTGTTTCGGAAGTTCATCACGCAGTTTCCCCTGGTTGAGAGTCAAACATACTGTCATTTCAAATTTGTCAGGATTAAGATTGTTGAGAAGTCCCAGTAATACTTTTTCTACACCTCCCATTTCCATGGAACGATGCCTGAACAAAATTTTTATTTTTTTTTCTAACATTATCCGAAGATTGTTTGTAACGTAATTTTTATTTTTTTCATGATACGGAAAGGCAGCTGATGCTGATACTGCAATAGTTCAAATATTTCATCTGAACCTGTATACTGATCAGGAACTTTTTCTCCATTGATGGTGGTAAGTCCTCTGCGTTTCATCGTATTGAAAATCACCTGGGCAAAATACTCATGGGATTTCTTTTTATTGTCATTCTGTGAAATTCCGCCCTGATGGGTTCTGTAAAGATAGTTGGTTTCATTAATAAACTGAACGTTCCCTTTTTCATACATTTTAAGATATAAATCCTGATCTTCTCCTATTTTTAAATTAGGATTCATTTTTTCAGTCTGTTCATAAACCGATTTTCTGAAAGTTACAAAATGAGCAATCTGAATCGGGAAATTAAAAAAATAAGGATCTCCATTCGGTACCTGCATCGCAGATCTGAACGGAGCTATAGGCTTCAGATTCTGATCACATGTCATAAACCTTGAATAGGTAAGGACCGTATTTTTTTTAGCCTGAAAAATCTCCATACATTTTTGAATAGCCGTAGGGGAAATGGCATCATCCGGATCCACAAAACCACAGATTTCTCCTTCAGCAAGCTCAATCAGTTTGCTTTTTGTAACTCCTACACCGGAATTTTTTTCATTTTCAAAAAATTTAAATCTTTTGTCATTTGAAATCATTTCCCGGATCATTATCTTCTCATTTTCAGAAGAGGCATCGTCTAAAATTACAGCTTCCCAGTTTGTATAGGTCTGTTGAAGGATACTTTCCAAACAGTCTTTAAAAAAAATGGCGTTGTTGTAATGTGCAATAAGAATAGAAAACTTCATTACCGTTCCTTGAGTATTAAATCCTGATGATTGATAACAGTGGTATTAGACGGAATATCTTTATGAATGGTGCATCCGGCTCCAATGATACAGTTGTCTCCAATAGTAACCCCTTTTAAGACGGTCACATTACTTCCAAGCCAGCAGTTACTTCCTATTTTGATGGGAGCTGTAGTGAACTCAGATGAGAACAGCTTAAATTCCGGCTGGGTCTGGTAAGCATGGTTGTGGTCATACAGTTTCACCCCTTCTCCGAATAATGTATTATCTCCTATTGAAATTCTGTCGAGACAATTGATGGAGCAGAAATTGTTCATAAAAAAATTATTCCCGATTTCTAAAGTGGCATTTTGCTGCACAAGAATATGTACATAGTTTCTGAAACTAACGGAATTTCCAATAGTAATATTTTTTAGATTTTCGTGCAGAACAAAATGATTACTGATCCCAAGTTTTATCCCTTTAAAAGAAACATTGGGGTGTTTTTTAAGACGAGAAATCTGGCCCTTTCGTTGAATTTTTGCTAAAATTTCATCAAGCATACCTGAATTTATTTTCACATTTGTAGTTTACAAATATAATTTGTTTTATATAATTATAAGAATAAATCTTATTTTTGTGCCTTTAAATTAATACTTTATATCAAATAAGACAGCCTTCAGCGTTGAGGTTGTCCGGTTTTGATAAAGGAAAGCATTTTGTGTTCTGTGAAGATAAGTCAGATTACATTTACCAGGTTTATTGCCGCCATGGCAATTGTTATTTCTCATTTCAATAAAGATCTGTTTTTATATAAGATAGATTATATTTCCAATCTTTTTTTGAGGGCGAATGTTGGAGTAAGCTATTTTTTTATTCTTTCAGGATTTATCATGATCATTGCTTATCATAAAAAAGATAAAATTGATTACCTGGAATTTTACAAAAATAGGTTTGCCAGGATTTATCCGCTTTATATGCTGGGGCTTCTGCTGTATTTTATGACGAGATACGAGATGTTTGATGGGTATAAACTGGTTTTATATGGATTGGGCATTCAGAGCTGGATCCCGGGAGAAGCAATGATCCTTAATTTTCCGGGATGGTCTATTTCCGTAGAGTTCTTCTTTTATTTGCTTTTTCCGTTTTTGTACAATTACTTTTATGCTAAGAAAAATAAAATGATCTGGGTATTTGCGATCGGCCTCTGGTTGATCACTCAGGTATTTTCTAATCTTTATCCTGTGTATGGAGCTTATGAAGGGCCACATACAAAAAGTCATGAGTTTCTATATTATTTTCCTTTCTGGCATCTTAATGAGTTCCTGATCGGAAATCTTGCGGGGATATTTTTCGTGAGAAATTACAAACAAAAAAATTACGATCGTCAGGTGATCGCAGTCTTTTTACTGATTCTTGTGTCTCTGATGTTTGTTCCGCTTTTTTACCACAACGGGTTGATGGCTTTGCTTTTTGTTCCCGCTATTCTTTTCATTTCGGCTAATAACGGAAGAGTCAGTAAGTTCTTTTCACTAAAGCCTCTGGAATATCTGGGAGAAATAAGTTATGGAATATACATTACCCATATTCCTGTTCTTTATCTTGTGAGAGCATTTTTAAAATGGCAAGAATATACGTTCAGTATTGATATTGTATTTGTGATTTATATTATTGTTATGCTTTTCAGTTCGGCCGTTTTTTACCAGTTTATTGAAAAACCAATGCGTGATCTTCTAAGGAAAATCCATTTTGCTAAACGATAACAATTTTAAAAATAGTTTAAACTAGACGTTTAGCTTGCTTCTGTTGTTAGAACAAATCGTTTCTAAAATTAATATTATACAGCCCTGAACGTATACTTTTATAATCTGTAAACAGATACTTCGTAATCATTCCCCATTTTTTGAGAAGAGGAGCATTGGCGATCTGGAAACTTCTGTATACTCTTTTGATGTGAAGTTTAATATCTTCAGGAATAGTATTTTCATTTTCTGCCCAATAATTGACCTCTTTCCACAATACAACCCTTGTTGAGGCTGGTTTTACTTCTCCGGAATCTACTTTGGTAATTCTGTTATTCTCATGAACACCTCTCACCGCTACCGCTTTGTCAAGAATTCCCGGATACAGATTCAGATAGTAGGAAAGCCTGAATAAAAATTCTGTGTCCTGATGAAGCTTTAGATGGGTTTTAAAGAAATACTCCATGTTTTTCAAAGAACTTTTACGGATCGTTAACGCATCAATGCTGAAAAGCCCGAAAGTTCCTCTCATATTAAGCTGTCCCGGAAAGACATCTTTAGGAGAATGTTCTTTATAAACTGTAGTCAGGCGGTCTCCAAAAACTTTATAATACTGTTCTTTTGCCTTTTCAGAATAATAATGAACGCCTATGGCACCATATACGCCATCTACTTCATGATTGGGAAAAAGTTTTTTTTCTGCATCAAAACGGTTGGGAAGATAATAATCATCTGCATCAAGAAAAGCAATAAAATCTCCTTCTGCTTTTTCCATCCCAAGGTTTCTGCTGGCACCTGCCCCGTGATTTCCTTTGTCCGGATGCTGATAGAGCTTTACCCTGTCATATTTTTCAGCGAGTTCCCGGCAAACCTGTAATGCATTGTCCGGTGATTGGTCTTCTACTAATACAACTTCATATACCTCTTCGAACTGAAGTGCAGATTCTACAGCCTGAGCAACATACTTTTCGGCATTGTAGACGGGAATGATGACTGAAATTTTCATTTTTTCGATTATGCTTTTAATTTAATTTTCAAATAATGGGTAACTTTTTTCTCTACAAAATAATACAGAAGGGAAGCTACCATAATAACTAAAACAATTTTGAGAAGAAAAAAAGGAATGTTTAAATAGCCTTCTACTTTGAATCTTTTGAGAACAATCTCCACGAATGGATGAGACAGGTATAATGAATAGGAAATATCACCCAGAAATATTAATAATCTATTTCCTTTCCAATGGAAAATATAATCAAAGGTAAGGAAAGAAAAGACAAAGGTGGATATGATGGCCAACTTTATCCAAGTATTATCTATTGGAATAATATTAAGCAATACAAGTATAAATGATACTATTCCTATTACAGAAATTATGGCTGCCCAATTCTTTGGAACTGAATATTTGTTCAGTAAAAGTGCAAAAAGTATTCCCACAACAAAATAAAGATTCAGTGAGTGGGTTACCATTTTCAGATAAGGACTGTCAAAATGGATAATATAGCCTAAAATTGAAGTGAGGATGAAAAATCCTACAATGAAATAATACCTCTTTTCTTTAAAAAATAACGAGAGTCCAAATATGAGATAAAAGAACATTTCAAAATTTAAAGACCAGCCTAAGAAAAGAACCGGAAATTCTTTCTTGGTCGGAAGAAATAATAAAGAATGGATTAATTCATAAAGACCTGCTCCATGAAAATATAGAAAGAAACTGCCTCCCGGTATCATGGCTACAAATGTCAAAAGATAATACAATGGAACAATTCTGATCACTCTTCTTTTGTAAAATAAAGTAATCTGCTGAAAAGTATCCTTGCTGAAATTTATTTTTTGAGTGGTGAAAGCCATGATAAATCCACTGATAATAAAGAATACGGGAACACCGATGCTTCCTTTTTTAAATAGAAGGTCACCAAGATTCAGCCCTGGTAAGTTGATGGTATCCCGAAAGTGAAAGCAACATACCAATAATGCTGAAATCCCTCTTAGTATCTGGAGGTTGTTAAGTTTCATAGCAGAAGAAAAATCATCCTATCCTTTAAATTTTTTTAAAGATATTTATAGTTTTTAAATACCCCTATTCGATATAAAAATTTTAATAATCTTGATTTTTTCAATTTATTTATTTTGTCTAAAGAATTTTGTGCACTAAAATATAAATTAATTTTATCGATTAATTCTTCTGTCTCGAATTCAGAAAAATGAAAATTTTCTACGAGTATTTTTCTTCTTTCTTCCTTTCTTAAAGATTGTGATTTTGGATCGGAACTTATACCATCTTTATAAAATCGGGATATGGTGTGTTCTATAGGTCTATAAGTACAATTATACTTAAAAATAGAAATCAAAAACCATTTCCAATCCGAACAAATTTTCAGGTTTTCATCATAGAGACCTACTTTTTCAAAAGCACTTTTTTTAATGAATGTACTGGGATGCCAAATAGTTTCTGCAATAAAATCTAAGAATGAGATATTTTTTTTGGTGGGTCTGAGAACATCTTTATTATCTTCATCTATAACTAAATCTCCAGAAATAATATCATCTGTATGCAGTAGTGGAGTTATTTTTTCTACAACTGATTCATTTATCAGCTCGTCTCCGCTATTTAGGAAAAGAAGATATTCTCCGGTAGATTTTTCAATTCCTTTGTTCATCGCATGATAAATTCCCTTATCTGGTTCACTTACCCAATAGTTTATTCTGGAGTTATTTTTTTCTATGAGTTCTTTACTTCCGTCTGAGCTTCCACCATCAATTACGATATATTCAAAATCTTTATTGGTTTGGCCAAATACACTATTGAAGGTTTTTTGTAAACCATTTTGGTCATTAAAGTTTATCGTTATGATTGTAAGGGATTTGTTAAGCATATTTTTTGAGTGATTTTTTGGTAAATATCTGCCTGTTTATTGCAAAAAAATGATGTTGTATAATAGAAAATGATTTTAAAAAGATCATATTATTTTCAAATCATTTTCTACCATTTCTTTACAAAGAGCTTTTACGGTGTATTGTGGCTTCCAACCGAGAATGTTTTTTGCTTTTGTGGGATCACCAATTAGGAGATCAACTTCTGTTGGACGGTAATAATTAGGATCTATTTTTACAACAGTTTTACCTACAGGTAATTGATAATCTGGATTATTACAGCGCAGCACTCTGGCAATTTCATTTTCCTGACTGCCTTCAAAGACAAGCTCTATTCCTGCTTCTTCAAAAGCCATAATCAGAAAATCTCTTACCATAGTAGTTTCACCTGTTGCTAAAACAAAATCTTCCGGTTTATCCTGCTGCAGCATTCTCCACATTCCTTCTACATAATCTTTGGCATGTCCCCAATCTCTTTTAGCATCCAGATTTCCCAGATATAAACAATCTTGTTTGTTTTTTGCTATATTAGCTACTGCCATGGTTATTTTCCGGGTAACAAAAGTTTCACCTCTTCTAGGCGATTCGTGATTGAATAAAATACCATTGCAGGCAAACATTCCGTATGCTTCCCTGTAATTTTTTGTTATCCAAAAACCATAAATTTTTGCAGCACCATAGGGAGAACGAGGGTAGAAGGGAGAATTTTCATCATAAAATCCTTTCTCGTTTTTATTGGAAGGAAGCCCGCCATATAATTCTGAGGTAGAGGCTTGGTAAATTTTCGTTTTATGAGTTAGTCCTAAAATCCTGATTGCTTCTAATAAACGCAGTGTACCTAAACCATCTACATTGGCAACATATTCGGGCATATCAAAACTTACTTTCACATGGCTCATTGCCCCCAGGTTGTAGATCTCGTCTGGTTGTACCTCTTGTATAATTCTGATGATATTGGTAGAATCTGTAAGGTCTCCATAGTGTAATTTGAAATTTACATTATGTTCATGTTGATCTAGGTATAAATGATCAATTCTTTGAGTATTAAAAGAGGAGGCTCTTCGTTTTACACCATGAACTTCATAGCCTTTTTCTAAAAGCAGTTCGGCAAGATAAGAACCATCTTGTCCCGTAATTCCTGTAATAAGTGCTTTTTTCATCATTTGTTTAAAAATTTTTCTTGATAAACTTGTTTTATTCCTTCTTCTAAAGATATGTTAGGGGACCATCCCATAGAATTAATTTTAGAGGAGTCCATTAATTTTCTAGGGGTGCCATTGGGCTTTTCCGTATCCCAAACTATATTTCCTTCATATTGGGTAATATCTTTAATCTGCATGGCCAGTTCTAATATAGAGATTTCCCTGGATGAACCTATATTTACATGACCGCTATCATTATAATTATTCATTAAAAATACGCATGCCTTTGCAAGATCATCTACATGTAAAAATTCTCTGAAAGGGCTGCCGTCTCCCCATAAGACCACTTCTTTTACATTGTTTTGCTGGGCTTCAAAAAACTTTCTGAGCATAGCAGGTAAAACATGGGAATTATGTAAGTCGTAGTTATCATTAGGGCCATAAAGATTGGTCGGCATTGCAGAAATGAAATTGCAATCATATTGAGTTCTGTATGCATCGCACATTTTTATCCCTGCGATTTTTGCTATGGCATAAGGCTCATTGGTTTCTTCCAAAAATCCACTTAATAAGTATTCTTCTTTTAGAGGTTGAGGAGCAAGTTTGGGATATATACAACTAGAGCCTAAAAAAAGTAATTTTTTTACTCCCTGCAAATAACTTTGATGGATTACATTAGACTCAATCATAAGATTTTCGTAAAGGAAATCTGCACGATAGGTATTGTTGGCAAGAATACCTCCTACTTTGGCTGCAGCAAGAAAGACATATTCCGGTTTTTCAGATTCAAAAAATGCTTGTACTTTTTTTTGATCTGTAAGGTCTAATTCGTCGGAGGTTTTGGTAACAATATTGTTAAATCCATTTGAAATTAAGTTTCTTAAAATGGCACTTCCAACCATACCTCGATGTCCTGCAATATATATTTTAGAGTTTTGGTTCATAATTGTAGTTGTAACGGATTTTATAATAAATTATTTTTAATAAATTATTGAAGTTTGATTTCAAAATTTGAGAGAACGGTTTGCTTTTTTGAGGTATAGCATTTTTCAAAATTATATATTTACAATCTATTTTCGAGATTCTTTCAATGTCATTATCAATGGTTTTCTGATAATAATTTTGATATAGTTTTTTCAAAGAACCTGAACTTTCCAGAGAGTATCTGTTATAGTATTTTGCCAGAGTTTCGGGATTCTTATATTTAAAATTTGAAAAATGATAAAATACTAAAGGGGATTTGTCCGGCATAATGTACTTATTGTCTTCTGTTGCTACTAATCCTATTCTTTCATGCAAATTCCATGGAGCGGCATTGTATCCCATTTTATTGAGAATTTTTACATTTTTGAAAAAAACAGGTGTAAAGTTCATCCAGATTTGATCTACAAACAGACCTTTTTCCGGCTGATTATAGCAAAGAGATAATAATCTTTCCTCCCACCAATCGAGAAGTTTTTTGACCTCTTCAGAATTGCCCCTTAATCCAATAAACCCCAGATTATATATGCCAAAATTAAGAAAAGTATTTTCTACGGGTTTGTAGCCATCTAAGGGAATAGAACTCAGGATATGAGGGGTGAGCAAAATATCTGTATTATTATCAAATTCTGCATTTAATATAGATAATTGATCAAATATCTCAATATCCGGATCGAAGTAATATATAAATTCTGTATTTAGATTTTCTGCCAATAAGTACTTGAAAAATGATGCTTTTACAGAGGTGTTAAATTCTATAATGTCATATTTCATCCATAATTCATCAAAATTCTTTATTCCAATATCTTTCATTTCGATAATTTCGCATTGGAAAGAATCATAATCTATTTCACTGGATTTTTCATCGCATAATCCTATTACAAATTTGAAATTTTCACCATATTTATTAACAGAATTTTTTAGAACTTTAGCTTGTGCTAAATAGTTATTGGAGCAGATTGTGAAAGCTATATTCATAGGATTTTGGAAGTAAAAGTTGTTGAAATGTCTTAATATATTGTAAAAAATAATTTACTTTCTGGATATTGATATTTTTTTCTGTTTTTAATCTAGTATTACTTTGTAAAATCTCTGGATTGAAATTTATTTGTTAAGCTTCCTTATGAAGCGGAATATTTTTTTAGATAAATGTAATAACCCCAGATCTTCAATTATTTTTTTAAGAGACAAAAACAGTTTAAAAGTTCTTGATTCTTTTAGATTTCTTATTTCAATTGTTAATTCATTCACTTTGTTGTAGTTAGTGTCTAAGTGCCTTAAAAGCAATTTCTTGAAATCAGAATTTGAAATTACCTTTTCAGCTTCATTATAGAAAAGCATCTGATATACAATCATATGTGTTCTATCTCTGGACATACTCCTTGCATGTTTTCTATACAACGCAAGAGGAGCGTCTAAAAAAATGAAATTGATGTTTTTTTGTGCAATTTGAATCCAGAAAAGCCAGTCTTCTTTTGCTTTTAGATGTTCATTAAAACGAATATTTTCAAAAAGAGATTTTGGGAAAAAACCACAATGAATAGGAATTGTGAATGTAAAATCCCATTGATATAGGATAGATTCAAAATTCAGCAAATCCTGAGATAACTTGCAAAAAGGAGGTAATAATTTTTGTTTATCTGAATCGTCAAACAAACAAAAATTTGACACCACTATTGCTTCTTTTTCTTGTATCAAATTTAAAGAATCTGAAAACTTAGTGTTAACTAAGATATCATCTGAATCTAAAAACTGAATATAATCTCCGGTTATGATTTCCAGGGCTGCATTTCTTGCAGAAGATAACCCTCCGTTTTCTTTGTAAAGATATCTGAAACGGCTATCTTTTTGGGCCCATTTGTCTGCTACTTCAGCCGTATTATCAGGAGATCCGTCATTAACGATAATGCATTCCCAGTTTTCATACGTTTGATCAAGAACAGATTGCAGAGATTCATCCAAAAAGCGTGCTTGATTATAACAGGGAACGATTACAGATATTTTGGGATTCATTTTCATTTTTATTCAATAAATTTATTGTGTTTTACTTTTCAGTTGATCATTAAGATTACAGCTTTTTAAATTTTTTCTGCCACACCTTAATAATATTACCTGAAATTTTCTGTTCGAAGGTACAAAATTATTTTTTCCGGGAATTTGGAATGGGATACTTTTGGATATGCCATTGAATAGATTTTTTTTGCTGCATAATATGTTACAAATATGATGAATAAAGCTTTTTCAGGTATTCATCAGGGGAAAGGCCTCTGAAAAAATCTTCTGTCAAACTGTCAAATTCTATATTGTAAAAAGAACCTTCATTTACACTTTCACAATCCGCATTTTTGGCAAGATGATTCTCCAGCTGTGATAAAATTTCATGCAATGAATACTGATAAGGATAAGCCAGATTGACAATTTTATTGTTGAGAGTTTCTATATGTTTTGAAACAAACAAAGCAATATCATCCGTACCGATAAGTATTCTTCTTGCATTGCTGTGAATGGTGAGTTTATTTTCAGATAAAATTGAGTTTTTAAGAAAGTTGATCAGTGTATTGGGATTTCCTCCACGGCCTACTGCATTACCAACTCTGAAAATAACAAAGCTTGAACACTGTTCAGCAATTTTTTTTTCAATAGCAAGTTTATGCATCACATAAGGACTTTCAGTTTTGCTTGGATCGTAGATACTACACGTAGAAAAATAGATCAGCTTTTTATCCGGATATTGGCTAATAACCGATTTCAGCAGGGATATTTCTCTTTCAAATTCCGCAGGATTTTTTTCCAGTGAATTGGAAACTCCTGATGCAAAAAAAATAACATCTTCTTTATCATAAAACCTTAAGGCATTTGCCAGAATTCCATTACCAATAATCATATGCTTCTAGTCTAATTAAGATGTTAGTTTTAAAGGTTTTTAAAGATTTTAAAAAGTCCAAGTTTATTACCCAATTTTGCCCATCTTGAATTTTTTACATGATTCAGTTTGTTGAGAGCGTGTTCGTATTTGTTTTTGGGAACATAGCTTTGAAGAAAAAGATCTTCAACACTGATGTTTCTTCTTTCTGCCATTTTTATAAGGGCTACCCAGTGCCAGAACAGTGCTTTTTCAGAATTTTTAGTTGTAGAGATACCACTATCATGGATTCTGTATAAATATAGATCTTCATCAATGTATTTCACTGGTGCTATTTCACACATTTTCATATACCAGTCTTTATCTTCTGCTATTTTTAAGAAAGGGTCAATACCAGATGTTTTCTCGTATATTTTCTTTTTAAAAGTGACAAAATGTGAGATTTCGCCATTAAAATTATAGTAAGACTGATCCAGTTCTGCAATTTGTTTTGCTTTATGAACAGATTGAGGATTGAGATATTCATCACAAAAAACAAAATTTGAATATACCAAACCTGCTTCGGGATTTTCAGAATGTGCTTTTAAAACCAATTCCAGCGCATGTCTTGTTAATGCATCATCAGGATCTAAAAAACCACATATTTCTGATTCAGCAAGTTCTATTAATCTCCTTTTTGTATATCCGATTCCTCTGTTTTGGTCATTCTGATTGATTTTAACCCGCTGGTCATCTCCGATTATTTTTTTTATAGCATCAAGAGAATCGTCAGTGGAACCATCATCCAGGATTACAGCTTCCCAGTCTGTTTCAGTCTGAGCCACTAAGCTTTGATAACATTTTTCAAAAAAATGTCCATTATTATAGTTGGCGATAAGTAGGCTGAATTTACTCATTTTGGCTATGTTTATTCAGAATTTTCTTTAATGCATTTAAATAACCGAAACCATTTTTTCTATCTGGTTCCAGAATATTTCCTTCTGCCCATTCGTTCCATGATTTAACAATTAAAAACTGTTCCGGATAGTCTTTTTTATCCTCAAGATATTTTACTGCCTTTTCTACTTGTAGTTCGAATAATTCCGGAGAATTGTTAGCCAATATAATACCTCTGTAGCCGCTTCTGGGAGTATTGTCCCAATTAGGCAGTATGCATGGATAGGTAGGAACGTTGCTTTCTTCAAACTTTAAGTCATTAACTACCGCCTGGGCATCCTGAATTCTGACTTTAGGCTGTTCTTTTTTCTTAATCCCGATTAATCCTTTTATTCTGTTTTTATAATATTGGGAATGGGAGATATACTCTTTTTTGTCAATATGAGGAATCCAGGCTTTCAGAAAAGCATTAGAAATTTTACTGTCATATCCCATAGATTTAAAATCGAGATCATCACGGAGTTTATTGGATGCCATAACATACAAACCATCAAATCCGTTTTCTTTTGCAAGCTCTCTGAATTTTAAAATATAGTTAGGGTCACCATCATGTAAATGATTGGAGTCATAGATAATCAATAGAGGTTTATTGTCTACCTTTATATACCTTTCATCTTTGAAGAAAGGAAGAAGATATTCGAAATGCGCAATTAAATCCTGTTCACTCGGATAAACCTGTTCAGCAAGTATCTTCTCTGATAATCCGTGCCATATTCCTGACCATGTTTCATTGGCCCAGCAGAAACAAAACGGGAAATCTGGCTTTCCGGATTTCAATACATCATTAGCAACACGTTCCAACAATTGTTTCCCATTACCAAACCAGTAATGGTAGTAGATAAATCCATGTACTCCATAGTCTTTAGCCATCTGAGCCTGCTGTTCTCTTACTTCAGGAACACGCAGGTCATAATATCCCAAATCTCCAGGGTAGATAGGCTGTTCATGCCCTTCAAATAATGGTTGGGCTTTTCCTACATTCGTCCATTCTGTAAAACCTTTTCCCCACCATTCGTCATTTTCGGGAACGGGATGGTATTGAGGGAGGTAGAACGCAAGGGGTTTTATTTTTTTCATTATTGATTTAAGAATAAATTTTTAACTGATTCCAGATATTGTGTTCCAAACTTTTGATCAGGCTCTAAGTGGTTGCCTTCTGCCCATTCATTCCATGCATTAATAAAAATGAAATTCTCGTCTTCTGAATAAGGAGTAAAATCAGATTTAATCTTTGAGAGCCAGTCTCCAAAATGCTCAGGTGTAGAATCTTCAAGTATCAAGGTAGGATTTGTACCTCTCCTAGATGTATTATCCCATCCTGGTACGAGAGAAGGATACAGCTTAAAATCAAAATGTTTCTGCTGAGTTAAACTTTCTCCCATCCATTTATATGGAATTGTATTGTATCTGTTCTCTGTATCAGTGAAAACATTCTTCAACCTATTGACAAGACCTTTCTTGTTGTTTTTATTTTTCTCCCTAATCTCCTGAAAAACACTTTTTCTGCGTATTCCAAAAGGTTCGAAATCAATTGCAGCATCAAAACCTTCTACTAATTCATCCCATCCTTTTTGATATGAAAATACCATATGACATATATAGAGCTCCAAGCCAACAGATTTTGCTTTCTCCCGCCAACACTTGATTGTATCCTGTACATTTGGTAAAATATTGGGTTTGTAAATAACAATAATAGGCTTGTTATTTACTCTAATATATCTTTGATCCATGAAAATAGGAAGTAAAAAATCAATATGAGCTTCATCGTCCTGAACAGAGTATTTTTGTTCAATCAATACTTCCTGGTCATTACCATCCCAACGTCTTGTCCAGTTTTCATTGGCCCAGCAAAACATAAAAGGGAGATCTTCTTTTGGATTTTTTAATTTTCTGTCAATAGGTTCGTTCATTAATCTTTTACCATTAAACCAGTAATGATAATAGCAAAAGCCATAGATTCCATATTGTTTAGCAAGAAGTTCTTGTGCAACTCTTGCTTCTTCTAGTCTTAAGTCGTAAAACCCCAGATCCGAGGGAAGATGTGGCTGATAATGGTTTTCAAACAGTGGTTTCGCCTTGGTAACGTTAGTCCATTCTGTAAAACCTTTTCCCCACCATTCATCATTTTCCTGGAACGGATGGAATTGTGGTAAATGTATGGCGATTGGTCTTATTTTCATATTTATGTGCTTAAATTATTTATTAAATAAATACTTGATCGTCTGTTTCCAAGGTAAAATTTCTACCCAAGAGGGATTATCAAAAGATAGTGCTATGACTTTTAATTTTGAAAAAAATCCCAGCCGGTTCGTATACGAGTAATGATTAGTTGGTTTTGATTCGATAACGGATACCAACTCTTCATCTCTTCCATCCACATACTTTTCTTCGTTAGAGATAGTGCGGATATTATGTTGTTTATTTTTGCAAGAATCTTTAATCTTCGCTAGTTTTAAATTCCATCCTTGTGAGGAATAATTTTCCTGTAAATATGTTAATTGTAACTTACTAATAAGGTTATTGTATCTTTCATCTGTGATCATCCTATCCACTTCAAGTTCCCAGCTTTTCAGGTCTTTTGGATAGAATATTCCTTTTTCCTTATTATCATCAAAAACCTTATAGACGCTTGCCGGATTATAATGCAATACAAAAGGAACTCCTGCCATTGCCGGTTCCAGAAGTGATGTGAAAGAAGGAATAGGGAAGCCTTCTAAGTATAAATCTGCATTTTCAATATATTGATTAATATCTCTTGTAGGATGAATGAAAATTAATCGTTCATGCTGGTAGATTTTTCTATTAGGATTATTTGATGCAATTCCCACGATAGTAAAGACAACATGGTCAAATTTTCTTACAATTTTTAATGCTTCCTGATAGAAATTATAATCCTGATTAGGTTCATACTTCGATTCTCTGCTAATTGAAATAATATTGAATGTATTTTTCTCCGTCTTTTTTAGTGAATATGACTCATCTACAGGGATTGGCAAAAAGAACTGATCTTGTACAGGAATATTTCTGTTTTTAGAATCTTTTAAAATATTTGATTCTCTTATCTGAAGCAAAAAATCTGTAACAGGTGCTCCTAACCAATAAGTATGCTCAGCATGATTGAGAAAAAAGACAGGGCTTTTTATTTTTTTTGAAGAAAAGATCATTGATGGGATCACATCATGGGGATGGATATGCAGGACAATTCTGCTGAAATGATTTTTCTTTAAAGTATCTACTATTTTTTGTGCCTTTTCAATAATGCTTAGTTTTTGATCGTAAACAAATAAGTTATTATTGATTTTATACTGATAAGATTCTGCTATTTCAGAAACCTCCTGAAAATTTTGCCAGTTACTCATCAGATAATGTTTACTTGTTTTATCATTTTCCATCCAGCTGAAGATAAGCTTTGAATGTCCTCCGATACTACTGATTTCAGAAAAAAGATGTAATGTTGTGTCTTGTGTGTGGGTGTGGTTTTCTTGATGATCAAAATCTAAGCTTGTAATGGCTATTTTTCTGATTATTGATTCAAAACAATTGGAAGTGTAATAACCAGGAAAATTATACCATGCCGAATATGAGATTTTCTCTATATACATCAAACAATCATTATACTTCTTTTCACTAAAAAGAAGTTTTGCGATCTTTAATGTTTTAAGGAAATATTTCTTATTCTCTAAAAGTCTTGACATGGACTAAAACTTATTTATAATCTCAATAATTGTATTTATTTCTTCAGCTTCCATTACAGGTGAAATAGGAAGACTCAATACTTCAGCATGTATCTTTTCACTGATCGGGAAGGACATATCATTCCAATCTTTGTAGGCTTCTTGTTGGTGCGGAGGGATAGGATAGTGAATTAAAGTCTGCACTCCATTTTCTGTAAGATAAGACTGCAGCTCATCTCTTCTTTCGGAGCGGATAACAAATACATGCCATACATGTTCTTTTTCACCAGCAGGATATTCAGGAAGAATAATTGCCGGGTTGTTTATTCCATCTATAAAACGCATTGCAATCTCTCTTCTGATATTATTTTCGTGGTCAATATATTTTAATTTAATATCCAAAACTGCGGCCTGAATTTCATCAAGTCTGGAATTTAATCCTTTATATATGTTTACATATTTTTTATTGGAACCATAATTAGCTAAAGCTCTGATAGCTTTCATTAAGTCATCATCATTGGTAGTTACAGCACCTGCATCTCCTAAAGCGCCTAGATTTTTACCCGGATAAAAGCTGAAGCCAGCTGCATCACCAAGGTTTCCTGATTTTATTCCATTCCATTCTGCTCCGATTGCCTGAGCATTATCTTCTATAATTTTGAGGTTATGCTTTCTTGCAATTTCTTTAAGTGAATCAGAGAATACAATCCTGCCCTGGAGATGTACAATAAGAATACCTTTGGTTTTTGAAGTTATTTTTTCTTCAATTTTAGAGATATCAATATTATACGTATTAATTTCCGGTTCTACCAAAACTGGAATTAAACCATTATCTGAAATAGCTAAAATAGAAGCAATGTAAGTATTGGAAGGAACGATAATTTCATCTCCGATATTCATGACTTCTAATTCTATATAGGCTCTCAAAATGAGCCTTAAAGCATCCAGCCCATTGGCAACACCAATAGAATGTTTAGCTCCGATATAATCTGAAAGATTTTTTTCGAAGTTTGAAAGCTGGCTGCCCATAAGATACCATCCGGAACGGAAGACTTCCAAGAGTTTGGCTTCTATTTCGTTTTGATATTGTAAGTTTATCTTTTGTAAATCAAGAAATTTAATCATAGTTTAAAGTTTAATTGAATAAAAATCTAAGGCAATTCCTCTTGCTCCCATGTTTTCTTTCTGCTGAATTAGCCCTTCATTTAAATATTTGCCCTGGTCTTCTGTGGAAATTCCGAAACTGTAATATTTTCGGTCATTGAATTTTTCCAAAAGAAAATGATTGATAAAATCCAATGCGCCTGCTTTCCTTCCTTCTGATGAGGCTGCCATATATTGGGTATGAATGGTATTTCCAAAATCAAAAATAACAATACCAGCCAAAATCCTGCCATCCTGCCTGGCTTCGAAAAGTCTTATGTTTTCTGGAAATTTTTCTTTTAACAGAGTGATTTCCTCTGTTGTATGGACCGGTTTTGTATCAAATTTCTGAAGAACAGAGGAAAGTAAGCTCCAGTATTCTTCGAAGTTTGTATTTTCTGTGACTGCTACATTATTTTCTTTACACTTTCTTACCAATTGTCTTTTTGTTTCTGAAAATCGGATAGGGTGTGAAAGATCGATAACAGATGAAATGTCTCTTCTGAAAAGATGGGCATCATTACGAAAAAGTGCATACAAATCTTCTTCAGCAGGATATTTATGAAAAATATAGGGAACCGCTTTGTATATTATTTCACTGAAAGAAAGGTCAGAATAGTATTTCTTTATTTCAGTAAAAATTTCCAGAACTTCACTGGCCTTTACAGTATGAGATAGAATTAAAGCCCCAAAAGTTAATCCGCCATGAGAAATAATCTGTTTTTCAGATTCATTAGCAGGAAGTACAGCTGCGATCTTATTATTTTTAAAAATAAGAAGAGAGTGGTCTTTGAATCGATCTGAATGGTACTCCATAAAATCTCTGGCAAAAAAGAAAAGTCCGTTTTTGCTTTCTATTATGAATTGATTCCACTGATCATAATATTCTTTTCTATACTTTTTTATTTCAATAGCCATCTTATAAGTTTATGGACATGATGATATTAGAATCTTCAGATTTCTGTTTTACAAAACCAGCTTTCTCATAAGCTTTTATAGCTCTTGTATTTTCTGTTATAACCTTTAAATAGAGACTTTTTAAATTGAATTCTTCTTTGGCAAATTTAAAAATGTGTTTGAAAATTTCAGTACTTAATCCTTTTCCCCAATATTCTTTTTCTCCTATATATCCGAAATATTCGGCAGATTTATCATCCATATTTATGTTTTTAAGACCAGCAACTCCAATAATGGTATTGTTGTACCGGATACCTTTAACCCAATATGTTGGATTTTGATTGAGGGAAGCAAACCATTTTTGTTGGTCATCTTTTGAAAAATCAGGAGTGCTTGTTAAGTGTTTAATTTCCGGTTCATTGAGCCAATCCCAGGATTTACTCAATATTTCCGGAGTATATTCTACAAGGTTAAGTTGATGAAAACTTAAAAAGTCTTCATAATTTCTGATATAATCTTTTTCATTATAAGTATGTGAAGCCAGTACAAGACAAATAGCACCAGAAGAAAAATTAATTTCTGAAGCCCAGATCCCGGGAGGAATATGCAATCCTAAATCAGGACGGTTAAGAAAAACCTGTCGCTTAAATTTTCCATCATCTAAAGAAACTTCAAAACTGCCACTTGCAGCAATCAAAAATTGATGACATTCTTTATGGGAATGAGCTCCTCTGCTTTCACCCCCGGCAATATCATATAAATAGAAAACTCTTTTTACATTAAAAGGAAAAGATGAATTGTTTTCAACCACTGTAAGGTTGCCTTCATCAAAACTGATTTTACCTAAATCAATAACATTACAGTCAAATACAGAAATATTATTTTTCATCAGCCAATATTTTAAATTCTTCGAAATCTCTTATGTAATCACTTTCGTTATACTCTCTGTCGGAAACAATAAGTGCTAGTGAGTTCGTTGAAAAGTTTTCCAATCTTCTCCAAAACATTTTAGGAATATATAAGCCATAGTAAGATCTGTTTAAAGAAAATCTCTGCTCTTCTTTTCCATTATGGATTACCACATCAAAACTTCCTGAAAGAGCAATAATAAACTCTTGCTGTTCTTTGAAAGCATGACTTCCTCTCACTTCTCCTCCGGGTACATCATATACCCAGTATGTTCTCTTTATTTCAAAAGGTAATTGATTGGGATGTTCAAAAAAGGATAGATTTCCTCTTTTATCATATATTTTGGGAAGTTCTATTATTTTGGGGATCATGGTGTTTGTACTTTGTATTCAAAGAATGGTCTGGTGACTCCTGGATAGATGTGCATCATTTTTCCAACTTTTACATTTTCTACTTCAAATCCAATAAATTCGTCAATTCCGTATAAAAGTATTCTCTGATCCTTACCGAAGTAAAGTCTGAAATAATAATTTCCAGCATTCAAAAAACCTGCTGGGATATCAAATTCTACAGAATATTCGCCTACTTTTGAATCGTGATTCTCAGAAACAGATTTTCCAACATGGAAAATTACCAATTCTTCATAATTTTTTAATTCAAATGTTGTGTCAAGCATTATATCCGGGCAGTAGTTTTGGAAAACCAATTTTACACGAATCCCAGAGTCAATATCAATAAGCTTTCCATTGATTGGCGAAACGGAAAATTCTTTTATACGGATATTTTCATTACCCAAAGCTTCATCTAAATTACCATTATAGAAGTAAGAGCTTGCTCTTGCACTACTTTTTTGATATTCTATGATTGTATTTAGAATATCCCCCTGGTAATCGATTTTTCCTTGATTTAAAAGAATTCCTTTTGAACATAATTCTTTAACAGCAGTCATGTTATGACTTACGAAAAGGATCGTTCTACCTTCTCCTCTCGTTACATCATTCATTTTACCGAGACATTTTTTCTGAAATTCTGCATCTCCCACTGCCAATACTTCGTCTACAATAAGGATTTCAGATTCTAAGTGAGCCGCCACTGCAAACGCAAGACGGACATACATTCCTGAAGAATATCTTTTAACAGGAGTATCTATATATCTTTCAACACCTGAAAAATCTACAATCTCGTCAAACTTCCTTTTGATCTCCTTTCTTGTCATTCCTAAAATAGCACCGTTAAGGAAGACATTTTCACGTCCAGTCATTTCAGGGTGGAACCCTGTTCCTACCTCAAGTAAGGATGCAATTCTTCCATGGTTGTATATTTTTCCGGTAGTAGGCTTTGTAACTTTACTTAAAACCTTTAATAAGGTTGATTTTCCTGCTCCATTTCTTCCAATAATTCCAACAGCATCTCCCTGTTCGATTTCAAAATTAATGTCGCGAAGAGACCATACATACTCAGATAATCCTTTTGTTGTTCTGTCATTGGTTTCACCAATTTTCAGATAAGGATCTTCCTTTCCTCTTATTTTATACCAGAATCTGTTGAGATCATGGGAAAGAGTTCCTGTACCCACCTGTCCCAGACGGTATTGTTTTGATATATTTTCTGCTTTTAAAGACAGCATATTCTTAAATGATTTAAAATTAATAAAAAGGTTACTAGTAAAATCTATACGGTGTCCATAAAGGTTTTTTCCACCTTATTGAAGACAACAATTCCTATCACTAAAAGGATCAGAATAATAATTGTGCTGATTCCCAGCATAGCAGGGGAGAAGTCTCCTACACCAATCCATGCATATTTAAAGCATTCAAAAATACCCGTTAAAGGATTATAATAAGCCAGTTTTTTAAAAAATCCAGGGAGTGATGAGACAGGGTATATTACTGGAGTTGCATACATATATAAGCTTACCCCAAATCCTAACAGCATTGCCAAATCTTTATATTTTGTCGTAAGGGAAGAAAATATCATTCCCATTCCTAATGCAAAAAGAGCCATTAAGAATATAAGGAATGGAGTTGCAAGAATCCATACATTAGGATGAACTTCTCCTTTATAGTAATAATAGGCCCATACAATGATGAATAAAACATACTGTACTCCAAACCTCATAAGGTTGGAAAGGACAATCGATAAAGGAGTAACCAGTCTTGGAAAATAGACTTTTCCAAAAATTCCGGCATTCCCTGTAAAAGTAGAAGATGTTGCTACTAATGAAGAAGAAAAATAATTCCAAAGGGTAACACCTGCCAGATAAAAAAGAAGAGGCGGAGCTCCATCTGTAGGCAATTTGGCAATTCTTCCAAAAATAACCAGATATACGATGGTTGTTAAGATGGGATTGATAAAAAACCAGATCGGTCCTAAAATAGTCTGCTTAAAACTGGACACAAAATCTCTTTTTACAAACATATAAACAAGATCTTTGTATCTCCAGACTTCTTTTAGCTTTAAGTCAAATAACGAATGATCAGCATCAATCGTTTCAGTCCACTTCTGTTGTGGTTCATTCATCTGTGTAAGTTTTTGCAAATTTATAATAATTAATTCTTACCGTATTTCTTAGTTTATGAATTTTCATTGTCAATAAAACTAAAAATCAACAACTAATATATTGATATTTGACGGTATGAACAAAAACTATTGGCCATAAAGCCAATAGTGTGCAAATTTTATAAACTATATTGTTATTTTTCTATAAGCTGTTTCAGGTATTCACCATAACCGCTTTTTCCGTATTTAGTAGCTGTTTTCAGAAGTTTTTCTTCATCAATGAATTTGTTTCTGAAGGCAATTTCTTCAATACACCCGATCTTGAATCCCTGTCTTTTTTCAATAACACTTACAAATTCTGAAGCATCATGAAGAGAATCGAATGTTCCGGTATCCAGCCATGCCGTACCTCTGTCCAGAACAGCTACTTCAAGCTTTTCGTTATTTAAATAAACATTATTGACATCGGTAATTTCCAGTTCTCCTCTTGCGGAAGGTTGGATGTTTTTGGCAATTTCCACTACTGTATTATCATAGAAATATAAACCGGGAACAGCATAATTTGATTTAGGCTTTAAAGGCTTTTCTTCAATAGAAACAGCTTTAAGATCTTTGTCAAATTCTACAACCCCATATCTTTCCGGATCTGCAACATGGTAAGCGAAAACAACACCTCCCTCAGGATTGGTTTTATTCTTAAGCAACGTTCCCATTTCCGAACCGTAGAAAATATTATCACCCAATACCAGTGCAGCGGGATCATTACCAATAAACTGTTCACCCAGAATAAAAGCTTGTGCTAAACCGTCCGGGCTAGGCTGTACAACATATTCTATATTACAGCCGATTTGGGAACCGTCACCCAAAAGTTTGATAAAACCTGCCTGGTCATGTGGAGTAGTGATGATGAGAATATCCTTTATTCCTGCTAAAAGTAATGTGGAAAGAGGATAGTAGATCATGGGTTTGTCGTAAACAGGCATCAGCTGCTTGCTTACTGCGATTGTTAGAGGGTAAAGTCTTGTTCCGGAACCTCCGGCTAATATTATTCCTTTCATTTTTATTGTGTGGATTTTTCTTTTAAAATCTTATTGACTTCATGGCTGATTTCATTGTCCAGATTATGAATTATAATATCTGAGGAAAATATATAATTACTGGATTTCAAATTCGGATTTTCATCATAAAATTGAATCAAATTCATCAGATTCTTTTCAGTCAAATTCATGAAATCAAAATAGAGTTTATCTTTTTCTGAATAATTATGTCTTATTCTATTAAGGATGATTTTCTTTTCTTCTGTATTTAAAATTTCGAAATTTTTACCATTTTCATGCTGCATAGACTTTCTGAACAATAGTAAGTTGGCTGTTTTCATCAATGAGTCATTATATCCACTTACTTCAATAAGCTTATCAATAAGTTTCTTTTGGGTTTCAGTGGGATATTTGGTCTGAATGACAGATTGCGAATACAACAAAGCTGAGAAAATCACGAAAAATATAAATAAGTACTTTTTCATTTTACGAATATTGCTTTTCGTAATACTTTTGGTAATCTCCGCTGGTTACATTTTCAAGCCATTCTTTGTTTTCCAGATACCAGTTGATGGTTTTTCCTAAACCTTCTTCGAAAGTTACCGATGGTTTCCAGCCTAAATCTTTATTTAATTTTGTGGCATCAATGGCGTAACGTTTATCATGACCTGGTCTGTCTTTTACAAAAGTGATCAGTTTCTCAGAATAGCCTTCCGGTCTTTCCAGTTTGGCATCCATTTGTTTAATCAGCTCTTTTACAAGATCAATATTTTGCCACTCATTGAATCCTCCAATATTATAGGTCTCACCGGTTTTTGCTTCCTTAAAAATCTGATGAATGGCTCTGGCATGGTCAATGACAAATAACCAGTCTCTGGTGTACTTTCCGTCACCATAAATAGGAAGCGGTTTTTCGTTGATAATATTAGAAATACAAAGTGGAATCAGCTTTTCAGGGAAATGATTCGGGCCGTAGTTGTTAGAACAGTTCGATACGATGAATGGCATTCCATAGGTATTTCCATACGCTCTTACCAGATGGTCTGAAGCCGCTTTTGAAGCGGAATATGGTGATTGAGGGTCATAGGATGTTGTTTCTAAAAAGAAACCTGTTTCCCCTAAGCTTCCATATACTTCATCTGTAGAAATGTGATAAAAAAGGTTGTTTCTTTTTTCATCCGGGAATCTGCCATGAGTATGATCAGGATTTAATGTCCAGAACTCTTTACAAAGATTAAGAAGATTAGCTGTTCCGTTTACATTGGTATTGATAAACGCCATTGGATCGGTAATACTTCTGTCTACGTGGCTTTCTGCTGCTAAATGTACAACAGCATCAGGGTTGTATTTTTCAAAAACTTTTCTGAGTTCTTCGGGTTTTGTAATATCTGCTTTTTCGAAAACATAATTGGGTTCATCTTCAATGTCCTTTAAGTTTTCCAGATTTCCGGCGTAGGTAAGAGCATCGAGATTGATGATCTTAGTATCCGGATTGTTTTTTACAAATTCTCTTACAACGTGGGAGCCGATAAATCCGGCACCTCCTGTAATGATAATGTTTTTCATTTATTTATTTTGAGATGGTCTTTCTTCCTATACTTTTATAATGGAATCCGTTTTGTTCAGGGATTTCCAAGGGATACATATTTCTACCGTCAAAAATGACTTTGTTTTTCATTTTTTTAGCCATAAGCTCAAAATTAGGATTTTTGAATTCAGGCCATTCTGTAGCAATAAATAATGCGTCTGCATCTTCCAGTGCATCATACATTCCTTTGGCATATTGTATTTTATTGGCTAGAAGTTTTTGAACATTGCTTTCTGCTACGGCATCATACGCTATAATCTCCGCTCCTTTCTCCAGCAGAAGCGCGATATTGTCTAAAGACGAAGCTTCTCTGATGTCGTCTGTGTTTGCTTTGAAGGCGAGTCCCCACATGGCAATTTTCTTTCCTTCAATATTTCCGCCAAAATATTTTTCAATTTCAGAGACTAAGATTACTTTCTGGGTTGTATTTACTTTTTCCGTAGCTTCAAGAATCTGGAAATTAAAATCTTCCTGCTTTCCGGATTTTATAAGAGCTTTTACATCTTTAGGGAAACAGCTTCCGCCATATCCGATTCCCGGGAATAAGAATCTATGCCCGATTCTGTCATCACTACCCATTCCCAGTCTTACCTTGTCTACATCAGCGCCTACTTTTTCACAATAGTTGGCAATCTCATTCATAAAGGTGATTTTTACCGCTAAAAATGAATTCGCGGCATATTTGGTAAGTTCTGAAGACTTCTCATCCATAAAAATAATAGGAATTCCGATATTGGTGAAAGGCTGATATATTTTAGACATAATATCTTTTGCTCTTTCTGAGCTGGCACCTACAACGACTCTTGAGGGATTCATGGAGTCTTCAACGGCAAAGCCTTCTCTTAAGAATTCAGGATTTGAAACGACATCAAAAGGAATGTCTGTTTTAGAAGAGATCGTTTCTCTTACCCTGTCTGCGGTTCCTACAGGAACAGTACTTTTATTTACAATGACTTTGTACTCAGTCATCAGATCACCAATATTATTAGCTACCTGAAGGATATAAGATAAATCTGCAGATCCGTCTTCACCCGGAGGGGTTGGCAGTGCAAGATATATTACTTCGCTTTTGTCTAAAGCTTCCTTAAGGTTGGTAGTGAAAAATAATCTTTCAGACTGGATGTTTCTTAAAAACATTTCTTCAAGGTTCGGCTCATAGATGGGAACAACGCCGTTTTTCATACCTTCTACTTTTTTTTCATCAATATCAACACAGTATACTGAATTGCCAAGTTCTGCCAGAGTAGTTCCTGTAACTAATCCCACATAACCTGTTCCTACAATCGTTATATTCAAAATGTTTGTTTTAAAATTCTAAAGACAAAAGTAATAAAAATCCTCTGACATATTCTTTTAATTTATTGTAAATGAATCTGGCGCTATTTACTTGATACTTAAGATAATTTTGTGTTTTTAGAAAAAAAGCTTATATTTGCAATGGATTTACGGAAAAAATGGGAAGGCTTCGGAAGAAAGCCTTTTTTCGTACTGTAAATCAAGATAAAAATATATGGAGTTTAGAAAAAGAATTGAAGAATTATTAAATGAATTCCTTGAGACCAGAAAAGATCTGTTTCTTATTGATCTTAAAATTTCTGCAGGGGATGATATTACAGTGATTTTGGATGGTGATAACGGAGTTTCTTTGCAGGATTGTCTTGATGCAAGCCGCGCAATTGAATTTAATATGGATCGTGAAGAGCATGACTTTAGCCTTCAGGTGATGTCTGCAGGACTGAGCGAGCCATTATCCACACCAAGACAATTCGGTAAAAATATTGGAAGAGAAATTGAGGTAATGCTGGAAGATTCTTCTAAAATTGAAGGAGAATTGTCAAAAGTAGATGATGAGAAGATCACACTTGTTTTACGTTACCGCAAGCCGAAAGATATCGGAAAAGGAAAAGTAGATGTGGAGGAAGAGAAAGAGATTTCTTATCCTGAGATCAAAAAAGCATTAGTAGTAATTAAATTTTAAAAAGAAAAAAGAATAGATGGATAATATAGCGTTGATTGAATCCTTTGGTGATTTTAAAGACGAAAAGGGGATCAGTAAGATTGATCTTATGGCAATTATTGAAGATTCACTGAAGACTCTTTTAAGAAAGAGATTTGATTCAGATGATCATTTTGATGTGATTGTAAACCCGGATAAAGGAGATTTTCAGATATTTTTAAATAAAACAATTGTAGAGGACGAAATGTCTGAAGATGATGATTTGGAAATTGAAATTTCTGAAGCTAAGAAGATTGACCCTACCTTCGAAGTAGGTGAGGACTTTACAATGGAAATTCCTGTTGCGCAATTGGGAAGAAGAAATATTCTTACCCTTAAGCAGATTCTGGCTACAAAACTTCAGGAGCATAATAATGCAATGCTGTACGAACAGTTTAGAGATAAAATTGGGGAAATTGTTGTAGGGGAAATCCACCATATCCGTCACAAGCATGTGATTTTGTTGGATGATGAAGGAAATGAATTTATTTTACCAAAAGAAAACCAGATCCCATCCGATTTCTTTAAAAAGGGTGAGAATATCAGAGCTATTGTTGAGACAGTAGATTTTAAAGGTTCTAAACCACAGATTATTATTTCCAGAACTGCACCTAAATTCCTTGAGAAGTTATTAGAGCTGGAAATTCCTGAGATCCAGGACGGAACAATTATGCTGAAAAAGGTAGTAAGAATTCCTGGTGAAAAGGCGAAGATTGCAGTAGATGCTTATGATGACAGAATTGATCCGGTAGGAGCTTGTGTTGGGGTGAAAGGATCCAGAATTCATGGTGTTGTAAGAGAGTTGAGAAATGAAAACATCGATGTTATTCAGTGGTCTAAAAACCCTGAGATTTTGGTGAAGAGAGCATTAGGAAATGTTACCATCAATAAAATTGACATCAATGAGGAACAAAACTATGCACTAGTATATACTCCTGTTGAAGAGATTTCTAAAGTAATTGGAAAACAAGGACAGAATATTAGACTGGCTTCTTGGTTGTCAGGATATGAGATTGATGTGTACAGAGAGTCCAGCGAGGATGATGATGTTGAATTGAGAGAATTTAACGACGATATCGAGCAGTGGATTTTGGATGAGTTTAAGAAAGTAGGACTTACAACTGCAAAATCAGTATTGGATAAAGAAACTGAGAGTCTTTTAAATATGGTTGACCTTGAAGAAGAAACAATCGAAGAGGTTAAACGTATTCTGAGAGAAGAATTTGAAGATTAAGATTTTAAATAAATTTTAATAAACAGTAAAAAAGAAATACTTTAATTTTAAAAATTAAAAACAGTAAATAATATAAATGCCAAAAATTAGATTAAATAAAGCGGTTAAGGAATTCAATATTTCGATGTCCAGATTAGTAGAGTTTTTACAATCAAAGGGTATCGAAGTTGAAAGCAATCCTAACGCTCAATTGGAAGAATCGGCATATTCTGCATTGGAGGCTGAGTTTGCTAAAGACGGCGAACAAAGAAAGGCTTCCCATGAGGTGGTGATCACTAAAGTTCCGGAAGAAAAACTGGAAATTGAAGAAAAGAAAACCCCTGAAGTGATAAGAGCTAAAGCAAATAAACCAGAAACTAGAATTTTAGGTAAAATAGAGTTAGAACCTAAGAAGCCTGAAGTTGAAGAAGCTCCTGCAGCTCCTGTGGCTCCTGTTGCAGCACCGGTTGAAGAAAAGAAAGAAGAAATCGTGAAAGAAGAACAACAGCCGGAAGTTAAAGCAGTACCTGAAAAGCAGGAATTTAAAGTTTTGGATAAAATTGATTTGTCTCAAATAGAATCTAGAAACAGACCTGTGAAAAAAGACAAGCCAAAAATGGAGGAGAAAAAAGAAGAAGTTAAACCTGTGGAACCTGTAAAAGAAACTCCAAAACCAGTAGTTGTAGAGGAGAAAAAAGTGGAAACTCCAAAAGTAGAGGCTGAGCCTGAATCTCAGGAACCACAGAAAATTGAGACAGTATATCAGAAACTTGATGGTCCTAAGATCGTTGGGGAAAAGATTGACTTAACTCAGTTTGCGCCGAAGCCAGGTGCCGGAGCAAAAAAGAAAAGAAAGAGAATTGAAAAACCTGGTGGCCAGAATAACCAACAAGGTCAGGGGAATAATCAAAACTCAGGAAATAATAATAACAATAACCAAGGTGGTCAAGGCCAAGGAAACCGTCCGCAAGGTCAGGGTGGACAAGGTGGAAACCGCCAGGGTCAGGGTGGTCAAGGAAACCGTCCGCAAGGTCAGGGAGGCCAGGGTGGAAACCGTTTTGGAAATAACCAGGGTGGTGGAAACCGTCAGGGCCAAGGTGGTGGTGGCTTCAAAAAAGGAGGCCAGAACAACAGACCTGGACAAAGAGTTATGCCAGTTGAGCTTACTGACGAACAAGTTAAAAACCAGATCAAAGAAACATTAGAAAAACTTACTAATAAAGGAGGGAAATCTAAATCTGCAAAACACAGAAAAGACAAAAGAACTTTCCGTAGAGAGCAGGATGAGCGTCAGCAGGAGCTTGAAGCACAAGACAGAACTCTTAAAGTAACAGAATTCATCACAGTAGGTGAACTGGCTAGTTTGATGAATGTTTCTCCAACTGAAGTAATCTCTGCTTGTTTCTCATTAGGGGTAATGGTTACCATGAACCAGAGACTTGAAGCTGATACCTTATTATTAGTAGCAGATGAATTTGGTTACAAAATTGAATTCTCGGATGCTGATCTTGAAGATACGGATTCAGAAGAAGAAGTGGATACTGAAGAAAGCCTATTGCAAAGAGCTCCTGTAGTTACTGTAATGGGACACGTTGACCACGGTAAGACTTCATTATTGGACTACGTGAGAAAAACCAACGTAATTGCTGGGGAATCAGGAGGAATTACACAGCACATTGGTGCTTATAATGTGAAACTGGAAAACGGTCAGAGAATTACCTTCTTAGATACACCTGGTCACGAAGCCTTTACAGCGATGAGAGCAAGAGGTGCACAGATCACGGATATTGCAATTATTGTAATTGCTGCTGATGATGATGTGATGCCACAGACGAAAGAAGCTATTGCTCACGCTCAGGCTGCTCAGGTTCCAATGATTATTGCAATCAATAAAGTTGATAAACCGAACGCAAACCCTGATAACATCCGTCAACAGCTTTCAGGCTTAAACCCTCCGGTTTTAGTAGAAGAATGGGGTGGTAATGTTCAGGCGCAGGAGATTTCGGCTAAATTTGGTAACAATGTAGATGTATTGTTAGAGAAAGTTTTACTACAGGCTGAAATGCTTGAGTTGAAAGCAAACCCTGAACGTGCAGCAAATGGAGTTGTTATTGAAGCATCTTTAGATAAAGGTAGAGGTTATGTAGCAACAATGTTGGTACAAACCGGAACTCTAAGAGTGGGTGATTATGTAGTAGCAGGTAAAAATCACGGTAAAGTAAAAGCTTTGCTTGATGAAAGAGGTAAAAACCTTAATGAAGCAGGACCATCTATTCCGGCAACGATCTTAGGATTGGACGGAGCACCTACTGCAGGTGATAAGTTCCGAGTATATGCTGATGAAAGTGAAGGTAAGGCTATTGCCAACAAGAGAGAACAGTTACAGAGAGAATTGTCAATCAGAACCAAGAAACATACAACACTTGAGGAATTAGGTAGACGTATTGCTTTAGGAGAATTCAAAGAATTGAATATTATCCTGAAAGGAGACGTGGATGGTTCTGTAGAAGCTCTTTCTGATCAGTTACAAAGATTGTCAACAGAGGAAATCAGTGTGAAAATTCTTCACTCAGGGGTTGGACAGATCACTGAATCTGATATCAACCTAGCGGCAGCGTCAGATGCTATTATCATTGGATTCAATGTGAGAGCAGGTGCTAATGCAAAAGAACTTGCAGACCGTGAAGAAATTGAGATCAGAACATATTCTGTAATCTATAAAGCCATTGATGAGGTAAAAGAAGCAATGGAAGGAATGCTTTCGCCGGAAATTCAGGAGCAGGTAATTGGTAATGTTGAAATCCGTGAAGTATTCAAAATTTCTAAAGTGGGAACAATTGCAGGTTGTATGGTTCTTACCGGAAAAGTAACAAGACAATCCAAAGTACGTCTGTTAAGAGATGGTATTGTTAAATTCGACGGAGAGCTTGAAAGCTTAAAACGTTTCAAAGATGATGTGAAGGAAGTAACAAAAGGTTACGAATGTGGACTGAACCTTAAAGGATATAATGATATTGAAACAGGCGATATTCTTGAAGTATACGAAGAAGTAGCTGTTAAGAAAAAACTTAAATAATATCTTAGTATAATAGATAAAAGTGCCATCTCATGAGATGGCACTTTTTTTTTATGTCTTTTATAAAGGTGTCAAGTATTTTATTAGTCTTATTTCTTGTATTGGTTAATTTTTTTCAGTTAGAATATTTCGGTGCTTTTATATGTTGATATGTGATTTTTTATGTAACCCATTGGCTACACGCTTAGCATTTTGATACTTTTATGCGAGACTTTCCAAAATTCATTACATCAACATTATGGAAAAAAGATGGTTTGGTGATAATTGGTTGAGATTGTGAATGAAATATGGGGATTTTCTTCTTTTTATATGTAAATATGGTCTTAAAAGCTAAATTTATTCAATATTTTAGTTTAGAATGATTATAAATAAAAAAATATCAATTTATGAATTAGATATTTAAAGTGTTTGTTTTTATATTTTGTTTGAATTTTAAGCTTTTTTGTCCTTTTAAAATTGCGATATATTTATAATTTAAGCTATAATCACTGTTTGTTGTTAAAAATATCTCATTTTATGTAAGTTAAAAATTTGCTAGTGTTAATATTTATTAACATATTTGTTGCTAAAATATATTAAAATTTGTTAATATGAATGTTAAATTATGTGTATTGAGTGCAGGAGTTATGTTCTTTTTAGGACAATCCGCTTTTGCGCAAACAACTAAAAAAGATACAGCAAATACTAAAGTAATTGATGAGATTGTTGTAGTTGGGGTACAAAAAAAGAAAAAAGAAGAAGTTACCCAAGCTGTTTCTGTAGTATCTGGTGAAGAATTAACTAGAATGTCAGCTTCAAGTACAGGTATTACAAACATGCTTCAAGGTAAGATGTCAGGTTTGCAGGTGTCTACAAACTCTGGTAAGCCAGGAGAACCAGGATCAATTAGAATTAGAGGAGCTATTAACGTTTCTTCTACTTTAGGAGCATCTGATCCATTATTTGTGGTTGATGGTGTTTACATGACTCAACGTCAGTTTAACTCGATCCCTCCAACAGATATTGAAAGTGTTACAGAATTGAAAGATGCAGCTTCTACAGCTGTATATGGAGCTAGAGCAGCAAACGGGGTTATCGTAGTTACCACTAAAAGAGGTAAGTTAGGAAAACCTGCCATTACATATGATACAAGATTTGGTTTTGCTTATAAGCCAAAAGATATCAACTTCAAAATGATGAATACTGCACAAAAGATTCAGTTTGAAGATGAGATGTCTACTATTGGAATTAATCCAAACCCACTTTATACAGAGCAGGAAAAAGCTCAGTTGCTAGCACAAGATCATGATTGGTCAAAAGAAATTTTAAGAAACTCAAGCATTCAATACCACAACTTATCTGTAAGAGGTGGAGGAGATAAAAACTCATATTATGCTTCTATCGGTTATGATTCTGACTCAGGGATCCTACAAGAATTAGAGGGTTTCAAAAGATATAATGCAAGATTTAACTTCGACCAGAAGATTACTGATAAAATGAAGTTAGGTTTTGATTTTGGTATCGTAAATGTTAAGACCCAGGATCAACGTTTTTCATATAACGCATTAAGCCCATTCTATTCAGTATATTCATTGAATCCATATGAGCCAATTTATAATCCAAATGGTTCATTTAACCCTACAACAAACTCTATTAACCCAATTGACCTTAGAAGAAATGAGGTGACAACAGATTGGAGAACTAGATTGTCAGGACAGGTTTTTGGTACATACGAATTCTTTAAAGGATTATCATTTAAATCTACTTTCGGTACGATCTATGACCTTAGAAAAAACAAATATGTTGTAAGAAAAGGTTCAGATATTGCTAAAGTATATGGATATCCGGATGGAAGTATCAGAGATACTAGATCAGATTTCTGGACATATGTATTTAACAACAGATTCGACTTTACAAGATCTTTTGGACAACATAAAGTATCTGCAGTTGCTGCATTTGAATATAGCCAGGAACAATTCGGTAGTTTATCCGGTACAAAAAGAGTTATGCTAGGACCAGATATTACTGACGTAGGTTCTGCAGCTACTCCATTTGCTGTTACAGGTAATACAACTACAACAAACTACGTGAGTTTATTAGGAGTTGTTGACTATAACTACGCTAATAGATATATTGTATCAGGATCCATCAGACGAGATGGAAACTCAAGATTAGGAGAAGGTAATAAATATGGTAACTTCTGGTCTGCTTCAGCAGCATGGAACTTAGCAAAAGAATCTTTCTTTGATGTACCTTTCTTCAATGATATCAAATTCAGATATAGTATTGGTACAACAGGTAATATCTCTGCTCTTGCTGATTACCAAAACCTTATTTCTATTGTATCTGGTGACTATGGTTTAGATCCTACATCAGGTCCTTCTAATAACGTAGGAAATAAAAACCTTAAATGGGAATCTAAAACATCTCAAAACTTAGGGGTTGACTTTGTAATGTGGAATAACAGAGTTAAACTAAGTGCGGAAGTATTTAAGGATGACAGAAAAGATTTCCTTTATGCAATTCCAAGTACTCAATATGAAGGTGGAGGATATTTATTCTCGAGTGTTACTAATGCCGGAAATATTGAAATCAAAGGTTTAGAATCTGAATTAAATGTTGATATCATCAGAAGTAAAGATATTGACTGGTCAGTAAGAGGAAACATTTCAATGCTTAAATATAATGTGAAGAGCTTGTATGGAACTAACACTCAGCTTAGTTTAGACGGTTACACATTTATGAGTATCGGAAATGAGCCAACAGTATTTAAAATGGTTAAAAGTGCAGGGGTAGATCCTACTAATGGAGATGCATTGTACTACAAACTTGATGGCTCTATCACCAATGTATATAGCTCAGGTGATGCTCAGTTCTTACCAGGAAAATCTACATTACCAAGTGCTTATGGAGGTTTTGGAACAACTTTCAGATATAAAGGATTTGACTTAAATGCAGATTTCTCTTTCCAGACAGGAGGATATAGCTACAATATTGTAGGACAAAACCTTGTTGACTTCTCTGCTTATAACCAAAACTTAAGCACAGATGCATTTAACTACTGGAAAAACCCAGGTGATAAGGATGTATTGCCAAAACCTAACGTAAATGGTCTTCAAACAACAGATCAATTCTTACAAAAAACAGATTTCGTAAGACTAAGATCAGTAGAAATTGGATATACATTTGATAAGAAATTCTTAGGTGAGAAACTTCCTGTAAACAGTATCAGAGTATACGGTTCTGGTCAGAACTTAGCGCTTTGGACTAACTTTACAGGGGATCCAGAAATCGCTGTAGCTTCTGAAACTCAGATTAACAATGGAGCATTTATTCCAGGAGCTTTAAGCTTATACAACTATCCAAATACAAGAACATTCCTAATGGGAGTGCAAGTTAACTTCTAATTCAATTTTATCATGAAAAAAAATATAGTAAGAATAGTATTATTTGCATCACTTGCTTTCACCGCAACATCTTGTACTGATGATTTAAGTGTACAGCCAAATGATAGACTGATTGTAGATAACTATTATACAACTGAAGGAGATTTCAGAAGAGGTGTTGATTATGCTTATGATGCATTCAAAGCAGGAGGGTACTATGCTGGAGATAATAGCCAATTAATTATTCCAGATATTCTTTCAGATAACTTAATTCAGAATCCTCAGGGAAGAAGATCTAATAATGATGGTTACAACTTAAACTTTGCTGGAAACGTAGGAGAGATTACTTCTGTGTATGGAGCAGGTTATGCTGTGGCAGCTAGAGCTAATGCAGTTCTTGATAAGATTAATAATTTACCTGCAGGAGCATTCAGAACCAATATCGAAGCTGAAGCAAGAGGTCTTCGTGCAATTACTCACTTTGATATTGTTAGAAGATATTGTAAAATACCTACTCAGTCTGCTGATGCGGGAACTTCAATGGGTATTGCATATGTAGATAAATTCGATCCGTTTTTAATAACGACAAGAAACTTAAACGTAAATCAGGTTTATGACAGAATTCTTGATGATTTACTTTTCGCTGAACAAAACATTACGCAATCAGCAAATGTTGGTAAACTGACAAAAGCTGCTGTACAAGGTATGTTATCAAGAGTATATCTATATAAAGGTGACTATGATAATGCGATTCTTTGGGGACAAAAATCTATCGCTTTGAAACCAAGTGTAGGAGCAATCGGAACTTTCAAAAATATCTGGAACGATACTTCTACTGATGGAGTATTATTCAAAGTATTGAACTCAAGTATTGAAAACATTAAAACAGGTTCTGCTTATAACCAGACTGTAGGAGGTCAGATTAAGTCGGAATATGTTGTTGACTATGATCTATATACTAAATTCCTAGATACAGATATCAGAAAATCTTCTTATATTATAACTTCTCCTTTTAATGGTAAGAACTATAATAACGTAATTAAATACAAACAAGCTACAGACAAGCCAATTGAAGCTGTGGATGTTAAGTATTTAAGAACTTCAGAAGTAGTTTTAAATGTTGCTGAAGCAATGTTTAAGAAAGGAAATGAAGCTGGAGCTCTAGGGTTATTAAATACATTAAGAGCACAAAGATATACTGGTTTTGTTCCAGGAACAGAATCTGGTCAAAATCTTTGGAATGCAATTATGTTACAGAGAAGATTAGAGTTAGCATTTGAAACAGACAGATTCTTTACATTAAAGAGACTTGCTCTACCTATTCAAAGATCTAACTTCGGTCCGGAATCTAATGGAGCAGGAAACCCGGCGACTGTTTTGTCGCTTCCTGTTGCAAGTCATAAGTGGCAATTACCAATTCCTCAAGGAGCAATTGATAACAATCCACAGATTCAGCAAAACCCTGGTTATTAATCATAGAATAATCATTCAATATAGAACCCCTGCTCAAAGCAGGGGTTTTTTATGTTCTTTTATTTCTTATTTTTGCTGTACAATAATCAATAATGAAGTACATCCTTTTCATACTCTTCTCTTTAGGTTTTATAGCCAAGGCTCAGGTTGTTAATAAAGCAGACGCTAAGCCTCAACCACAGAAAGAAGACACCCTTGTGATTGATTCCGGGAAGAAAGATTCCCTGAAAATTTTCAAACCTACCATTAATGATTACCAGTATCAGACTCAGTTTTCCGAAAAGAAAGTTTTTGATACGGTAATGACTTTTGATAAAACGTATATCTTTTCACAACAAAATAATAAAGATAACTTTGGAAGAGTACAGCCTGCCAATATTGGCTCTGGATTTAACCCTCTTGTATTCGAAGTAAATGCTGAGGAAAACCTTTCCTTATTGCCATCCAATAAATCGTATATGATCATTGGAGCAAATGATGTGAAATATTACGATGTAAAAACACCTACCGCTACCTTTGTTTATCACAATGCCATGCGAAACGGAGCCGCTCTAAGATCTACCTACACCCAGAACATCGGGAAAAGATTCAATTTTGCCCTTGAATACATGGGACTTCGTTCTCAGGGACTTTACAGAAACTCATTGTCAGCAAATAATAATACCCTTTTCTCAGGACACTATGTTTCAAAAAGTGGCAATTATGAGCTCTTTGCTCACTATCTTCACCAGAATGTAAACAATCAGGAAAGTGGTGGTATTACAGAGGATAACCTGTTTATGAATGGGGATAGTAATTATAGCAACAGGCAAAACGCACAGGTAAATCTGGCCTCTTCAAGCTCGCAGTTTTCTTACAGAAGATACTATCTGAGCCATCAGTTTACGCCTTTCAACTCCGGGAAATTTCCTTTCAGCATAAGACATATTATTTCTCATCAGGGGAATAAATATTATTATAACCAAACTGGATTGGAGTCTTATTGGTATGATGATCCTACGGATTTAGTGAATGGGTTTCCACTGACAACCAAAAAATACTCTGAAAACTTCAGTAATACATTAAGCTTGATTTTTAATAATGAAAAATTCAAACTGGATGCCGGGGTACGCTATCAGATGATCAAATTAGGAATAAGAGACGTTGTTGCCCTTAATGGAGTACCTTTCCCGGGTGAGCTAAAAGAAAACAGAATTGGAGCTGTAGGAAATCTGCAGGTAAAACTTTGGGATAAAATCCAGCTGAACTCATTCCTTGAATTTTCAAACGGAAGCCAGTTTAAAAGTTACCTGAAAACAACCAATAATCTGAAGTTTGAACCTATCAAAGATTATTTTGTTAATGCAAAAGTGAACTTCCAGAGTGCATACCCTTCATTCAATTACTTACTGAATACTTCCGTTTACAATAATTTCAATTACTACCTTGAAAATGCAAAGAACCAATCTGTAATGGAAGTGGGAGGAAGTATTAATCTAAAATGGTTTAAAACAGAAATCTTTGCCAATTATTTCAGAATTGATAACTATACTTATTTTGACAGTAACGGAAGTCCTAAGCAAAGTAATAACTCAGTGAATATCTCTCAGATTGGAGGAGATGCTACTTTCAGCTTCAACAAATTCCATCTGAATACAAGAGTGCATTTCCAGAATACTTTAACAAACAAAGAACTGCTTCCTATGCCAGGCTTTATTGGGAGAGCCAATTTCTTCTACCAGACACAGGCTTTCAAAAAAGCAGCAGAAATTCAGGCAGGAGTTAAAGTATACTATTTTTCTAAATTTGCATCAAGAGATTATTTCCCTGTTCTTAACGAATATATCCTTCCTAACGCCAATTCATTTTCAATTGGAGGACAGCCTATCGCCGATATCTATATTAATATGAAAGTGAAAAAAATGTTCTTTTTCATAGAAGGTCAGCAGATAGGAACTGTTATTTCCAATAACAAAGCATATGCATTTCCACATTATCCGGTGTATGATTTCAGATTGAATATTGGAATTGTGTGGTATTTGTTCAACTAAAAACTATACAGGTTGAAAACAATTAATAAAATATCATTTAACGATATAGAAAGCATTCCTCAGTTGGTAAAAGATTTTTTAAATCAAAAAATTGAGGGTTTTGAAAATAATACATTTTCCCTGGATCATTTCAGGCAGCAGATTCATCTGAAAAAAGATTCTTTCACAGCAGAGAAAAGGAGCATTTTATCAGATGTGTTCGAAGGCCAGCTTGCAAGCCTTTCCCTTTCTTCAAAGCAAAGAGAAAATATTGAGAATACTAAGCTGCCCAATACGTTCACCATTACAACAGGACATCAGCTGAATTTATTTTCAGGGCCTGTGTTCTTTGTGTATAAAATTCTTCAGACCATCAAGACATGCAGTTATCTGAAAGAGAACTTTCCGGATTTTAATTTCGTTCCGGTGTATTGGATGGCTTCAGAGGATCATGACTTTGCTGAGATCAATCATTTTAAAACCGAAAATAATTATTACGAAACCAACGAGAAATCCGGAGGTCCGGTAGGTCGAATTGAAATCAGTGATACCTATTTTATTTCGGAATTTGAAAAAGAATTTAAAGATTCTATTTTCGGAACAGAGCTGATCTTAATGATGAAAGAAGCTTACAAAACAGGAAATACCTTAACGGAAGCTATTAAGATTCTTGTTAACCGTCTTTTTTCAGAATTCGGGCTTTTGATTGTAGATGGAGATTCTAAGGATCTTAAAGAGCAGATGAAGGCAATTTTTAAAGATGAACTTCTGAACTTCAGCTTACAAAAAACAGCTAAAGATAAAGTAGATTTTCTGACAGAGAAATATGGAAAGGTTCAGGTGAATCCTCGTGAAATTAACCTTTTCTACCTTTCTGATACCAGAGACAGAATTGAATATAACGGACAGAACTATATCATTGTAGATAAAGCAATTCAGTTTACAGAAGAGGAGATCCTGGCTGAATTGGAAAATCATCCTGAAAAATTCAGTCCCAATGCATTAATGCGCCCGATGTACCAGGAAAATGTATTGCCAAACCTGGCTTATATCGGTGGAAATGCCGAAATCATGTACTGGCTGGAACTGAAAGACTATTTCTCAAAAATTACGATTCCTTTCCCTATTCTGATTCCAAGAAACTCTATGCTTTTCCTGAAGGAGAAAATAATAGGGAAAATTGAGAAACTGGATCTTAAAATAGACGACTTTTTCCAGAACTTCACGGTACTTACCAATCAGAAGATTTTAAAAGATAACCCTATTTTGCAGCTGCTGGAAGAAAAAGAAGAATGGCTGATCCGTAATTTTTCGGAGTTGAAAAGAGCTGCTGAAACTACTGAAAGATCTTTTGGAAATATGGTGAAGGCAGAAGAGGTACGGCAATTAAAATCATTTAAAAGAATGAAAAAACGCCTGCTTCATGCTGAGAAAATAAAACAGAATGAATTGCTGGAAAGACTTGAAAATCTGTTTTTAGATGTTCATCCTGCTAAAACATGGCAGGAAAGAGTATATAACTTTAGTGTATTCTTTTCAGATTATGGATATTCATGGCTTGAAAATTGTTTGGAAGAAATGGTGGTTGATGATTCCAAATTAATAATTGTTGCCATTTAATTTTAAAGAAGTATTTTTGTAAATTATAATTATCGAATATGATAAAGAGGTTTTTTATTCTATCCAGTTTATGTATGGTTTTGGGAGTTTCAGCCCAGAAATCACATACGGTTGTGCAAGGTGATAATCCTTACAACATTGCCAAAAAGTATGGAATGACTGTAGATGAATTGCTGAAGCTAAACCCAAAACATAAAGATGGCAAATTGGCCATCGGAGATGTTTTAACAATAAAATCAGATAAAGCAGCCACTCCGGCTGTGACAAAAACAGCTCCAACAGAAAAAGTAACTTCAACTACAAGTGCTTCTTCTCTAGGTAAAATTGTTTTACTGCCAAAGCAAACCATCTATGGTATTACAAAACAATACAGAATTTCCGAAACTGATTTAAGAAAATTGAATCCTGAGCTGGATTCTCACATGAAAATCGGAGATGAGATTACTTTACCTCTTGCAAGCATAAAAAAATATGGCGGAGAGCAACAGGCTGTAACAGGAGAAAGACATGCTGAACCTGCCGTAGAAAAAAACATAACCACCATTACACCTACAACTGTTACCACTGCTGTAGAAGGAGAGTCTTATGTGATTCAGTCTAAAGATAATTATTACAGAATTACAAAACAGTTTGGCATCAGCCAGCAGGATCTTTTTGCTTTAAATCCAGGATTGGAAGAAAAAGGACTTAAGCCTGGGGATACCATCAAAATAAAAACATCCACTGCAAATAATACCAACACCGACACGCCTACTGAACCTTCAAATCCAAAAGCAAAAATGGATTCCGGGAACGAAAAATCAACAGCTGCTTCCAATGTTGTAGCAGGTGATGATTATGTTACCTATACGGTTCAGCAGGGAGATACAGTATTTTCTATCGTTAATAAATTCGGTGTTTCCATAGATGAACTTATTGCTCTGAACCCAGACCTTTCACATGGCTTGAAAACCGGAATGGTTCTAAGAATCAAGAAGCAGGATGCTGCTTATGTGAAGAAAAACGGTGATGCTTTAAGTGTTATCCTAATGCTTCCTTTCGGGTACAGTACAAATGAAACCCAATACAGAGCAATGGCTCTTGACTTTTTGACTGGTGCTAAACTTGCCATCGAAAGAAATGCAAGAGGTGGACAAAAACTGGATATTAAAGTAGTAGACTCAGGAAATGAAGCTTCATTTAAAAATTCTTTGACGCAGATTAATCCGGATAATACAGATCTTATTATCGGTCCATTCTTCAAATCCAATGTAATTGATGTTCTTGATTTTACAAAAAATCAGAAAATCCCGGTAGTAGCGCCATTTGCCAATACTCCGGAACTCTATAACTACAGCAATCTTATTATCGTAGAAACGAACAATCAGACTTATGCTGACAAGATTGTGGAAGAAGTTAAAGGTACCTATTCAGATCAAAAAATATATATCGTGGCAGATTCTAAAAAAGAAAATGCCAACTACATCAAAGCAGGACTTGAAAAAGCGGTGAAAAATCCTAATATCATTATTGTGAATTCTCCGGCAGATATTCAGCCTGACCAGAATATGATGACAGGACAATCTGCTCCGGTTATTGCTATTTTAGCGAATGATGATAATGCGGCAGGAGATGCTTTTGCCAGCAGAATAATCGCCGTTTCTAAAGAAGTACAGGGAGTAAAAGCCTTCAGTATGTTCTATTCTCCTGTTTTTGAAAAGAAAGTAGATGAGCTGAGCCAGGCAAGTCTGGTATATCTGATGGATAGAAAGATTAATACTGACGGTAATTTTGAAAAAGAAATTCTGGCTGCCTATAAAAGCAAATACTGCAAAACTCCACCAAAATATGCTATCGTAGGTTTTGATGTTGTCAACGACATGTTAACCAGAGAAAATAAAAAAGGAGAGATATTTAAACAGATGAATAAAGTTCAGACTCAGCTTGCTACAAAATTTGAGTTTGTAAAATCTAAAGCTAATGGTGCTTATGTAAATACTGGTTATAGAGTAATCAGGTTAGTACCTTAAATGATTTATAACTGTTTAAAAGAATATTGTTAACATTATAGTTATATTTGCATAATATTTAATTCAATACATGAAAGCACTTGTATTTCCAGGGCAGGGTTCTCAGTTCGTAGGAATGGGAAAAGAATTGTATGATTCTAGAAAAGATATTAAAGATCTGATGGAATCTGCCAATGAAATTTTAGGTTTCGACATTCTTTCCATGATGTTCAGCGGAACGGATGAGGATCTTAAGAAAACAGAGGTTACCCAGCCTTCAATATTTATACATTCAGTAGCCGCATTAAAAGCCGTAAATGGTCTTGGCGCTGAAATGGTAGCAGGACACTCTTTAGGAGAGTTTTCGGCTTTAGTTGCCAACGGAGTTTTATCTTTTGATGACGGTTTGAAATTAGTTTCTGAAAGAGCAAAAGCTATGCAGGAAGCTTGTGATGCAAATCCAAGTTCTATGGCAGCGATCTTAGGATTAGAGGATGCTAAGGTTGAAGAGATTTGTGCACAGATCAGCGGAATTGTTGTTCCTGCAAATTATAACTGTCCGGGACAATTGGTAATCTCAGGAGAAACACTTGCTGTAGAAGAAGCTTGCGTAAAGCTGAAAGAAGCAGGAGCTAAAAGAGCATTACTGTTACCGGTAAACGGAGCTTTCCACTCACCATTAATGCAGCCTGCACAGGAAAGACTGGCAGCAGCTATTGAAAAAACAAAATTCAGAAAAGCAACCATTCCTGTATACCAGAATATCACTACAACAGCGGTAACAAATCCTGATGAGATCAAACAAAATCTGATCGCTCAGCTTACCGGTCCTGTAAAATGGACACAATCTGTTCAGAACATGATTAAAGACGGTGCCTCTAATTTCGTAGAAGTAGGACCGGGAAAAACCCTTCAGGGATTGATCAAGAAAATTGACGGATCCGTAGAATCTGCTTCTGCAATCTAATTCAAAAATATATGAACGCGATATTTTCACCGGGCAAGCTTATGCTTACTTCAGAATATTTCGCAATCGATGGAGCTCTTGTCTTAGCGGTACCTACCAAGCTGGGACAAGAGTTTTTTTTTGAAGAAACAGATGATAAAAAATCTCTGATTATTTGGGAGGCTTATCATCAGAATACATTATGGTTGAAAGCTGTTATTGATTATAAAACATGGCAGATCTTAGAAACCAACATTCCATCAAGCGCTGAATTTATTACCAAAACCTTAAAAAATGTTCAGCAGCTTTCTCATCAGAAATTCAAGACTGATCTTACCTATCATTTAAAAACAAACCTTCAGTTTCCACCAGACTATGGACTTGGGAGCAGTTCTACCCTGATGAATAATCTTTCAGAATGGGCCGGAATAGACCCGTTTTATCTTAATGCAATAAGTTTAGGAGGCAGTGGATACGATATTGCGGTGGCGAAAGAAAAGGCTGCCGTTCTTTTCCAAAGTAAACCTGAAATAAAATATGAAAAGGTTAATTTCAATCCTTCTTTTAAAAATGAATTGATTTTTATTCACTTAAATCAGAAACAGGATAGCAGAGAAGGAATCAATTTTTACAAGTCAAAAAAGAAGTCTCCGGAATTGGTTAATGAATTTTCTGATCTTACAAAAAAAATATTGTTATGTAATGAATTGGAAAATTTTTCTGAATTAATGATGATTCATGAACATAAAATCGCTAATTTTCTTGAAATTTCCACAGTTAAAGAGAAGCTATTCTCAGATTGCCCTTCTTTTGTCAAAAGTTTAGGGGCATGGGGCGGAGATTTTGTAATGAGTGCCAAATTTGGGGACTATAAGAACTATTTTTGGGAGAAAGGTTTTCCTTCGGTTTTTGAATGGGAAAATATAATTGATTTGTAATCAGTCGATTACAATCCTGTTTTTTTATTTGCCATTCTGACTTATATCAGTATATTTAAACCACCTTTAACAAATAATTAATATTATTTTTGTTGAAGTCAATAAAGAAATAGAAAATATAAGTAAAATGAAAAACACTAAAATCATCCAGGATTTAGAGAAATTGGGGATTAAAGGAAACTATGAAGTAGTGTATAATCCTTCTTATGAAGAATTATACCAGGCTGAAGTTTCTTCTGAAAATCAGGGATTTGAGAAAGCTGAACTTACGGAATCTGGCGCGGTGTCAGTAAAAACAGGAATTTTCACAGGTCGTTCACCTAAAGACAGATATATTGTTCAGGATGATGTTACAAGAGATACAATTTTCTGGGATGGTAAAGTAAACTTACCTACTACTGCAGAAATTTTCGGTTCTTGTAAGGAACTAGTGCTGAACCAGCTTGCTGAATCTAAAAAGATCTATGTAGTAGATACATTCTGCGGAACGAATGCAGATACGAGACTTAAAGTAAGATTTATCGTTGAAGTAGCATGGCAGGCGCATTTTGTTACTAATATGTTTATCCGCCCTTCTCACTATGAGCTTGAAAACTTTGGAGAACCTGATTTCACAGTAATCAACGGTTCTAAAACAATAAACCCTAACTGGGAAGCTCAAGGATTGAATTCTGAAAACTTCATCATGTTCAACCTTACTGAAAAACTACAGATCATCGGAGGTACATGGTACGGAGGTGAAATGAAAAAAGGGATGTTCGCAATGATGAACTATTACCTTCCATTAAAAGGTATGGCTTCAATGCACTGTTCTGCTAACGTAGGAGAAAAAGGTGATGTAGCTTTATTCTTTGGTCTTTCAGGAACAGGAAAAACGACTCTGTCTGCAGATCCGAAAAGATATCTTATTGGTGATGACGAGCATGGTTGGGATAACAACGGAGTATTTAACTATGAAGGTGGATGCTACGCTAAAGTTATCGACTTATCTGAAGAAAAAGAACCGGATATCTTTGCTGCCATCAAAAGAGATGCACTTCTTGAAAACGTTGTTGTGAACAATGGAGTAGCAGATTATACAGACGGATCAATCACTGAGAATACAAGAGTTTCTTATCCAATTTATCATATCAACAAAATTGTATTGCCTTCTAAAGCAGGTCATGCTAAGAAGATTGTTTATCTTTCAGCAGATGCATTCGGAGTACTTCCTCCGGTTTCCATCTTGAATGAAGATCAGGCTCAATACCACTTCCTTTGCGGTTATACATCAAAACTAGCTGGAACAGAAAGAGGAATTACAGAACCTCAACCATCTTTCTCACCTGCATTTGGTGAAGCATTCCTTACATTACACCCAACAATGTATTCTAAAACATTGATCGGTAAAATGCAGGAGCACGGAGCTAAAGCTTATTTGGTAAATACAGGTTGGAATGGTACAGGAAAGAGAATTTCTCTGAAAGATACAAGAGCAATCATTGATGCAATCATTGACGGATCTATCGATAACGCTCCTAAAACTCAGGTTCCAATCATGAATCTTGAGATTCCTACTGAATTGCCAAACGTTTCTACAGGTATTTTAGATCCTAGAGATACATATGAAAGTGCTTCAGAATGGGAAGAAAAAGCAAAAGATCTTGCTTCAAGATATATCAAAAACTTTGAACAGTATTGTGATACTGAAGAAGGTAACAAATTAGTTGCTTCAGGACCTCAGTTACAGGAACAAACTATCTAATTAATAGTTATCTATAACATAAGGAAAAGCCTCATCATTGATGAGGCTTTTTTATTAATATTTTTGACAGTTTTCAATCAATTCATCCTGTTCATCAAGTTTTAAGACTGTTGATTTGATTGATTCTTCAGTTAAATGTTTTATGATCATAAAATGTTTTGAAGAAAAGTAAGATTCTTCGTCCAATATCTTATCTAAATACTTTGGATTAGTGAAAGTTATCCAGTATTTTGCTTTGTTGGAAAAGGTAATAGTTACTTCTATGGCATCAGATTCAATATTTTCTATTGGATCATCTATATTAATAGAAATGATTTCCGGTTCATTGTTTAAAGTAAAATAAAAATCAGAATACCATCTCAGTCTTCCTTCGTCATTCCAGATTCTTATATTTTCATCATTTATTTCTTCAACGATATAAGATTCTCTCTTCGTTAATTGCCCGGAATATATGCCAATGCTTTTACAGTAAATCTTATCCTTTATCTTCATAAATTATTCTCTTTGTATACATAATTATCTGTGAGAATCTGTGCTATCTGTGGGAAAATATAGACTGAAAATTACTTCAGGCTCAATAAAGCCAATCTATACCCATCCATTCCAAAGCCGGATAAAACAGCATCTGTATTCGCTGCCGTTACAGATTTCTGGCGGAATTCTTCTCTTTTGTATATATTGCTGATATGTACTTCTACTTTTGGCTTGCGGATATTCTTTAAACAATCAGCGATAGCATAAGAATAATGGGTAAATGCTCCCGGGTTAATCACCACTGCATCAAAATCATCCTCCTGAAGTCTGTTGATAAGCTCACCCTCAATATTAGACTGATAGTATTGTATTTCATGAGACTGAAACTCGGATTTTAAATTTTCCAAATAACTTTCCATGGAAACATTTCCATAAATTTCCGGTTCCCGGGTGCCCAAAAGGTTGAGATTAGGCCCATTTATAATCAAAACTTTCATACTATAAAATTAAAAAGTTTTTTCAATTAATAGTACAAAAATTAAGGTGTCCTCAAATATTTGTTCCATTGAATTATTAATAATGATATTTATCATGTTTGAATAAATGATAACGGCTACAACTCCTTATTGTAATGAGTTTTATTAAAATTTTATGTTAATTATTAAAAATTTATCATGAAAAATAAATAAGTCTACTTGTTTTGTAGACTAAAAGTTTTTAGCTTTGCAAACATATTTCGATCGGCTTATAAAGAAAGATGGAGGGAACTGACCCCGTGAAGTCTTAACAACCTACCCATTGGGCAAGGTGTTACGTTCAGCCTTTTAAGGAAAAATAAGCATTTGGTTTATCGTATTTATCGATGCCCTTTGCTGACTTTTCTGCAAAGGGTTAAATTTTAATATATGATAAATAAAATTGATTATGATTAGTAAAACTTTATTTAATTCTAAAGCTTGGATACCTCCGGTTGCTGTTTTTTTTCTGGGAATTACCAGTGTAAATGCACAGAATTCCAAGCCGAAAAAAGATAGCCTTCATGAAAAAGAGATTGATGAAGTAGTAGTGGTAGCTTACGGAAAAGCGAAAAGAAACAGCTATACCGGTTCCGTAGCTACAATTTCCAGTGATAAAATCAATAACAGACCTGTAACGAATATTACGAAAGCATTAGAAGGACAGGTTGCAGGGATTCAGACTACCAGTGCATCAGGCCAGCCAGGTGCTGTTTCCACTATCCGAATCAGAGGAATTGGTTCAATAAGTGCTTCCAGTGATCCGTTATATGTAGTGGACGGAATTCCTTTTGATGGAAATCTAAACTCAATCAGTCCCAGCGATATCGAATCTATAAGTGTTCTGAAAGATGCTACAGCAAGTGCTTTGTATGGTTCAAGAGGAGCAAATGGGATCATCATCATTACTACAAAATCAGGTAAAAAAGGGGAAGCAAAAGTTAATTTTAATATCAGTCAGGGATTCTCCGGAAGAGCCGTTAAAGACTATGAACAGGTAAATACAGATCAGTATTTTCAACTGTACTGGGAAGCATTGAGAAATGGATATCAATCCGGGAAAGTTTCTTCTCAGCAGGCCGCTCAGATGGCAACAGACAACCTTGTTTCTTCACTGGGGATTAATCCATATGGGACAGCTTATCCAAAGCCTGTAGGTACAGATGGAAAACTATTACCTGGTGCATCACCACTTTGGAATGATGACTGGAGAGATATCTTGCAGAGAGTGGCTTCAAGAAATCAGGTGGATCTTGATATCAGCGGAGGAAGTGAGAAAAGTAATTATTTCTTCTCTCTGGGGTATCTGGATGATAAAGGAATGGCAATTGAATCAGGATATAAAAGATATAATACCCGATTGAAAATCAATTCTGAAGTAAAAAAATGGCTGAATGTTGGGGTGAACTTAAGTTATACAAACAGTATTCAGCAGGCGCCTACTTCTTCGGATTCCAAGGCCAGTAACATCATCAATGCGGCAAGATTTATTCCTTCATTCTATCCTTATTATGAAAGAAATGCTGACGGAACTTATATTTTGGATGCTGATGGAAACCCGGTTTATGATTTTGGAAAATACAGACCCACAAATGCGCTTCAGAATCAAAATGCCGCAGCAACCTTACCATTAGATAAAAACGAAAATAAAGAGGACAACTTTTCAGGGAAAGGATTCATGGAATTTACTTTCTTGCCGGAGCTAAAATTCAAGACGAGTTTCTCTGTGGATTTGGTGAATTATAACGGACATTATTATTCAAATCCATTATTGGGGCAAGGCGCTGAGATTGGAGGATCGGTGACGAAAACCAATACCAGAACGCTTTCTTATACAACCAGTAATATTCTGACGTATGATAAAAAGTTTGGAAAACACCATGTCAATGCATTAGCGGGGCACGAATTCTATAAATATGATTATCAGACAATTTCCGGAACAAGAAGTCAGTTCTCACTACCTTACTATTATGAGCCGGATGCCGCTTCTTTACTGGGAAGTTTCAGCGGAAACAGTAATAAATTGAGTTTATTGAGTTTCCTTGGAAAAGTAGAGTATGATTACAACAATACCTATTTCTTATCTGCATCAGGAAGGGCAGACAGCTCTTCGAGATTTGCAAAAGATAACAGATGGGGAAGATTCTGGTCAGTAGGAGGTTCATGGAAAATTTCAAACGAAGAATTTGTCAAAAGTCTGAATGTCTTCAATCAATTGACATTGCGTGCCAGCTACGGAGGACAAGGAAATGATAAATTACTTAGACCTAACGGGCAGCCGCTTTATTATGCTTATCAGGAGTTGTACAGATTTATCAGCCTTGGCGGAGAACCGGGAACAACACTGGAAAAAACGTCTACCAATAATGTAAAGTGGGAAACGAACCTTAATTTAAATGTAGGATTGGAGTTCGCGATTCTGAATAACAGGGTTAAAGGAAATATCGAATACTTCAAAAGAAAAAGCCAGGATCTTCTGTTTAATATGCCGGTTGCGCCGTCGTTGGGAATCAGTGATTATCCGGCGAATATCGGAACCATTCAGAATACAGGATTTGAATTTTCATTATTCACAACACCCATTAAGAATGATAATTTCCAATGGAATGTAGATGTGAATCTGAGTACTTTAAACAATAAGGTAACGAAATTACCCGGAGGTTCTCTTGTAGTAGGAACTAAGCTGTTGACAGTAGGAGGTTCGGTATACGACTTCTTTATTCCGGAATGGGCTGGAGTTGATCCAAGCAATGGAAAGCCTTTGTGGAAAACGGTTACTACCGATGCCAGCGGAAATTCAGTAGAAGGAACGACTTCGGAATATTCAAAAGCCACAAAGTTGTTACAGGGTTCAGCCTTGCCTAAACTGACAGGAGGAATCAGTACCAGTATCACCTATAAGAATTTTGATTTTTCAGGATTACTGACATTCAAAATCGGAGGAAAAATTCTAGATACTGATTATACTTCCATCATGCATAACGGAAGTGCCGGAGGACGTGCATGGAGCGCTGAAATGGTAAACAGATGGACTCCGGAAAATCCTTATACAGATGTTCCTGGATTGAGTACAACAACGAATAACTGGACCTCAACATCTTCAAGATTCCTTTACTCCGGAACGTATGCAAGACTTAAAAATGTAAGCTTAGGATATACTCTTCCTGAGGATTATTTTGAGAAAATAGGACTTAAGAAATTCAGAATTTATATCCAGGCAGAAAATCTTCTGACCTTCTATAAACATAAAGGAATGGATCCTGAACAGGCTTTGGACGGAACAACATATTACAGATATCCGGCAATGAGAACAATTACATTTGGTCTTCAGGCAACTCTTTAACCTTTTAAAATTGAAACAATGAAAAAATTAAAATATCTATCATTTGCGCTCATCGGATTTTTGTCACTGTCAAGCTGTGAAAGTGAGCTAGATACAGCTCCGACTGATCAGGCCAACAGCGTAGAAGTTTTCAAAACAGCTGAAAGTGCAGAAACTGTAGTAAATGGTACGTGGGCAAAATTTAATAACGACGGAACAACGTATGCCAATATCGGGTATTCCACAGTTTTAAGAGCCAGTGATGCGATGGGAAGTGATGTGGCTGTATTGACTAATAAATATGGTTTTGCTTCAACCTATGCATTTACTGAAATGGTAAACAGTACAGCAAGCAGACCTTTATTTATCTGGACGATGTTGTATTCTACCATTAATAATATGAATAATGTGATCACAAGAATTGATGGAACGGAAGGCAGCCAGGAGAAAAAGAATCAGGTGAAAGGTCAGGCAAAAGCATTACGTGCTTTCTGTTACCTGAATCTGGCAAGCTTTTATCAGTTCAGCTACCTGAAAGATAAGTCGGCCTTGACAGCTCCAATTTATACTGAGCCATCCACAACAACTACAGTAGGGAAGAAGAGGGCAAGTCTTGAAGAGATTTATACTTTGATTAAAAGTGATCTTACTGATGCAGATAACCTGTTGAAAACTTATACGAGAAATAACAAGGATAAAATCAACCGTGCCGTAGTGAACGGTCTTTTGGCAAGAACTTACCTGAATACCGGTGAGTGGAGCAAAGCTTCAGCATCTGCAAAAATTGCAAGAGAAGGTTTTCCACTGATGGCTCCGGAAAAATACAAAGATGGATTTAATGATATCAACAATGCAGAATGGATTTGGGGACACGGACAGACGCAGGAACAGTCTGACGCAAGTTATGCTTTCCATTATCTGGATGTATCTTCATCAGGAAGTTATTATTACAGCTTTATGGCGGATCCTTACTTTAAAGATCTTTTTGATGGCAATGATATCAGATCCCAATTATTTTCATGGGACGGGCAGAAAGGAAGAGAAGGATTGCTGAGGTATGCTAAGTTTAAATTTAAACCAACCCTTATTGCAGATATTGTGTACATGAGAGCTGCAGAAATGTATCTTATTGAAGCTGAAGCTGAAGCCAGAACTGGAAATGTCTCTCAGGCAGTAGCTGTTCTGAATCAGTTGAAATCGGCCAGAAATGCCAATATTTATAATGGTTCATTATCACAGAATGAGGTTGTAGCAGCAGTCTTGATTGAAAGAAGAAAAGAATTGTTTGGAGAGGGTTTCTCCCTTTCAGATATTATCAGAACGCAAGGAACGGTGGTAAGAAAACCGTTTGTAGATGTTGATGGTAAACCGATAAAAGTTCAGATTACTACACCAGAAGGAGCAGTGAAAACTGTAGATGGTAGAGGGCATTCTGTTCTTGATTTCCCGGATAAATCTGCTTTTGTACCGAATAGCAATTATTATTTATTCAGTATTCCACAGAGAGAAGCTGAAAATAACCCGAATTTATAAGGAACATACTTATAATTAGATTGATTTTTTGGCCACTGCTTTTGCGGTGGCTTTTTTATTTTAAAATAAAAGATAGTTTAAGTATAAATAATAAAAACTACTCTTACTAAAGAGTGGTTTATGTTTTTTAATAGAATGGAGATTTTATTCATTTAAAAGTTAAGTTTATCTATCTGTTATTAAGGGGGTATTATTTATTTTTTTAATAACCAGTGGTTGGTAATAGCTGGTTTCCATCCTTTGATTTTTCCTATTTTAACAGAGTCTTCTTTTGAAAAAATATAACAATCAAAATACATAATGCTGTCACCTTTTATAATATAGCATTGATTACTATTTGAGAGTTTCCGGAAATAAAATTGCTTTTTAATACTATTCAAAACAAAATCTGAATTTCTAATACTGATTCCATCATCTTTGGAATAAGTATGTATATTTAAATATAGGGGCCCACCTTTTATTCGAGAAATATCATATATCTTTCCTTTCATTTCCATAGGAAAATAATCGGATTTCATTTCATCAGTGAATGAGGTTGAATTATTATAAATTATAATACTAATAAACAATAATACGAAAACTAAGTATTTGATATTCTTCATTATATTCGGATTAATCCATATGTTTTTCTGATCTGTAATACACCAAAGAATCAAAAGTCTTTAAGAACTTTTTAAATTTTTCACTTTTTATACGATCAAAATTTTCCTTTTCCCCAATGAAGAACCGATACTGTACAGATAAGAGCCTTTTGTTGGTTTTGATTTTAATCTTATGCGGTAGGTAAATGGAATGTACCCTTTCCCCAATTTTTGTAGTGTTGTCAATCAGGTAGAGCTGATGCTTCTCAAAACTTTCTTTTAAAATAATCCAATCCCGCTCTGTAAGTTTGAATCGGAGGGTATCTGAAGTGTCCGGTTCGGTATATAATAGGGTATTATAAATATCCGTGCCTTTAAGAGTTGACAGGTTTCTGCTTTCTGTTTCAATGGAAATGTCTTTGGCCAATACTTCTTTTTGTTCACAGGATGATATGATGAAGCAAAGACAAGCTGTGAAAAATATTTTTGATGTGAACAGACTCATTCAGATTAATAGAGGTATTGGAACTAGTGGTTTTGTGAAATACAAAGCTAACAAATAATAATTGGAATGGTATTTTATTAGTTTTGATAAGAATAATAATCTATAAAACAACCAAAGCTTTTACCCATTTTAGAAAAAATCTCTACCTTTGTAACAATGAACCTCTTAAGATGGATACTTGCATTTTACTTCATGGCGTTATCATTGATGCCATGTGAAGACACGTCCCATCCGTTGAATTCAGGAGATAATAAGATCTCATTAAGTATTCATGGCGTTCATTCTACAGAAAAAGGAGATATCTGTTCTCCACTGTGTGCATGCAGTTGTTGCCAGATGACAGTTTCAGCATTTAAAATGGATCCTTTATTGGAGATTCCTGAGCAGATTCCTGCTTACTTTTCGAAGAAGATCTTATTTCACAAAAACGACTTTGCTTACCAAATTTACGACCCTATCTGGCAGCCTCCTAAAATTTAATTTTTATTGACTTTTAGAAAGTTATGCTTTCTAATATTTAACTGTGCTTGAAACTTTGCAATACCATTGCAGAGGTTTTCAGGATATTTTTGCTGCAGTATTTTATGCTGTGTGCATTCATTTTCAATAAAAATTACCTAAAAATCGTGTTAGATAAAATCATAAAATTCAGTATTAAAAATAAGGTGATCATTGGGTTGATGACCCTGGTACTGATCATCTGGGGAACGTGGAGTGCCACCAGATTGCCAATAGATGCTGTGCCGGATATCACCAACAATCAGGTGCAGATCATTACCGTATGTCCTACACTGGCGGGACAGGAAGTAGAACAGCTGGTTACCTTTCCCATTGAGCAAAGCATTGCCAATGTTCCCGATATTCAGGAGACAAGAAGTATTTCAAGATTCGGGCTCTCTGTGATTACAGTGGTGTTCAAAGAAAATGTAGATGTGTATTTTGCGAGACAGCTCATTAATGAACAGCTGAAAAATGCAGTGGAAGAAATTCCAAAAGGAGTAGGAACTCCTGAGCTGGCCCCTGTAAGTACAGGTCTTGGAGAAGTATATCAGTATATTCTTCACCCTAAAAAAGGAAGCGAAAAGAAATACAATGCCAAAGAACTCCGAACCATGCAGGACTGGATCGTTCGAAGACAGCTGAACGGAACACCAGGTGTTGCAGAAATCAACAGTTTTGGAGGAGAATTAAAACAATATGAAGTGGCTATTGATCCCAATCGTTTAAAAGCAATGGGAACAAGTATTACTGAAATATTTACAGCGCTTGAAAAAAACAATCAGAATACAGGAGGAGCTTATATTGATAAAAAGCCCAATGCTTATTTTATCCGTGGGATAGGGTTAGTAACCTCCCTTGAAGACATCAAAAACATAGCAGTTAAAAATGAAACAGGAAGCGTTCCGATCTTTATCAAAGACGTTGCTGATGTTCGTTTAGGAAGTGCCGTTCGTTACGGTGCATTAACCTATGACGGAAAAGTAGATGCCGTAGGTGGAGTAGTGATGATGCTGAAAGGAGCGAACAGTAATGAAGTCGTAAACAATATCAAAGCAAAAATTCCTACCATTCAGAAATCTCTTCCCAATGATGTTATTATAGAACCATTTCTGGATAGGACAGATCTTGTAGACAGAGCCATCAATACCGTACAAAAAAACCTTGTTGAAGGAGCACTGATCGTTATTTTCGTACTTGTAATTTTCCTTGGAAATCTTAGAGCAGGGCTTATCGTGGCTTCTGCTATTCCGCTTTCCTTATTGTTTGCGCTGGGAATGATGAATGTTTTTGGAGTAAGTGCCAACCTAATGAGCCTTGGGGCAATAGATTTCGGATTGATTGTAGATGGTGCGGTAATTATTGTAGAAGCCACCTTGCATCATTTAGGAGTAAGGAAATCTGCCCGTGCATTAACGCAGTCTGAGATGGATGAAGAAGTATTTCTTTCTGCATCAAAGATCAGAAGCAGTGCAGCCTTCGGGGAAATCATTATTCTTATCGTATACATCCCGATTCTTACTTTGGCTGGTGTGGAAGGGAAAATGTTTACTCCAATGGCAAAAACAGTAGGATTTGCCATTTTAGGAGCTTTAATTTTATCTCTGACTTACATTCCAATGATGAGCGCCCTGTTTTTATCTAAGAAAATATCTCACAAAGAAACGTTCTCTGATAAAATGATGAATAGCCTGCAAAAGATTTATCAGCCATTATTGCAAAAATCAATAAAAGTAAAATATGCAATTGTTTCAGCAACGGCTGTAGTCTTTCTTATCTCTGCGTTTATTTTTAAAAATATGGGTGGTGAGTTTATTCCTCAGCTGCAGGAAGGAGATTATGCATTTCACTGTATTTTACCGCAGGGAAGTTCATTGAGCCAGAGTATAGAAACCTCCATGCAGGCATCAAGAATTATCAAACAGTTTGATGAGGTGAAAATGGTAGTCGGAAAAACCGGTTCTGCTGAGGTTCCTACAGACCCGATGCCGCCTGAAGCAACCGATATGATTGTGGTATTGAAAGCACAAAGCGAATGGAAAACCAAGAAATCTTACGACGAACTGGCAGATGAGATCAGTGAGAAACTGGAAACGATTCCGGGTGTATTCTTTGAGAAAAACCAGCCTATCCAGATGCGTTTCAATGAATTGATGACAGGGATCAGACAGGATGTTGCTGTAAAGATTTTCGGAGAGAATCTTGATTCATTAGCCGTGTATGCAGATAAGGTGGGAAAAATTATTCAGACAGTAGATGGGGCTACAGCGCCTCAGATTGAAAGAGTGAGTGGCCTTCCGCAGATTAATGTTCAATATGACAGAACAAGAATCGCCAATTATGGATTGAATATCGAAGATGTCAATAATGCCGTAAGTACAGCCTTTGCAGGAAAAGCTGCCGGACAGGTTTTTGAAAACGAAAGACGTTTTGATCTCGTAGTCCGTCTGGATAGTCTTCACAGAACAGATATTTCGGATGTAAATAACCTGATGATCACCTCCAGCACCGGAGCACAGATTCCATTGTCACAGGTGGCTAACATCAGTTATAAATTAGGTCCGGCACAGATCAGCCGTGAACAAGGAAAACGTAGAATAGTTATCGGATTTAATGTAAAAGACCGTGATGTGGAAAGTGTGGTGAAAGATATTCAGGCAAAACTGGATAAAGTGAAACTGCCTTCCGGATATTACTTTACCTATGGTGGACAGTTTGAAAACCTGCAGGAAGCAAGCAAACGCCTGATGATCGCTGTTCCGGTCTCATTGCTTCTTATTTTTATGCTGTTGTATTTTACTTTCCGCTCATTCAAACAGGCTGCATTGATTTTTACCGCGATTCCTATGAGTGCTATTGGTGGAGTATTTGCCCTTTTAATAAGAGATATGCCATTCAGTATCAGTGCAGGGATTGGATTTATTGCCCTTTTTGGAGTGGCAGTACTGAACGGAATTGTTTTGATCGGAACATTCAACCAGTTAGAAAAAGAAGGTGAAACAGATATTTTGAAAAGAGTATTTGAAGGAACAAAAACCAGATTAAGACCTGTATTAATGACCGCTACAGTGGCTTCATTAGGATTTTTACCGATGGCTATTTCCACCGGAGCCGGAGCAGAAGTACAGAAACCTCTTGCCACAGTGGTGATTGGTGGTCTGGTGACGGCTACATTCCTTACGCTATTTGTTTTGCCGATGCTGTATATCATTTTTAACACAAAAATTTTGAAAAGAAAAAATAATAATCCGGGAACATTTACAGTAGTTCTGGTATTAGGATTCATGATGCTGGGACAAACTTTTAAAGCGCAGTCCAGACCGGTTTCTGTAGAACAGGCGGTAGAACAGGCAGTTAATAATAATTTAACCTTACAGTCAAAAGACTTAAGCATTAAGTCTGCTGAAGCATTAAGGGCAACTGCGAAAGAGCTTCCTAAATTAAGCTTTGAAGCTCAGCTGGGACAATACAACAGTCCAAAGTTTGACCAGTCGTTTGCGATTTCACAGAGCATTCCTTTTCCTACCCTTTTTAAAGCAAGAAAAGATGTAATTACTGAGAATATTAAAAGCAAGCAGATTGATAAAGAAATCACAGCGAATGAACTGATAAAACAGGTTCGTACCTATTATTATCAGATTGAATATCTTCAGTATAATAAAGCCCAGCTGACCAGTCTGGATAAATATTATGAGGAATTCATCAGAATTGCAACCGTAAGATTCAAGGCGGGTGATATCAAAAAGATTGAAATCAGTACAGCGGAAACTCAGAAAGGAGAAATTGATCTGCTGCTCAGACAAAATGAAGTCTTTCTGAATAATGCCTATAAGAATTTAAAGACTTTGATGAACACATCAGAAGATCTTGAAGTTCCGTTTAATAAAGATTATGTTCCTCTAAAAGCAGAAAATGTACTAGACAGTGCCGTGGTGGCCAACAATCCGTCTGTAAGAGCTTTTTACCAGGAAATGGAAATTGCTGAGAAAAATAAGAAAGTAGAAAAATCTCTTGGACTGCCAGATTTCAGCTTAGGATATACCAATCAATCTTTGATAGGCCTTCATACCATCAACGGACAGGAAAATTTTTATAACTCGGGAAAACGTTTTCAGTCGGCAACCGTAGGAGTAGCAATTCCTTTGACCTTTGGAGCAACGAAAGCAAGAATTCAGGCATTGGAATATGACAGACAGGTTGCGGAAACCAATGCCAAAATGCAGAAGAAACAACTTGCTGCTCAATTAGAAAACGCTTTTAGTCAGTACCAGCAGGATATTCAGCAGTATGATTATTATACAAGCCAGGCACTACCCAATGCTGAGAAAATTGTAAAGGCTGCCCAGTTAGGATATAAAACAGGGGAAATTTCCTATGTGGAATATCTTTTTGCCCTGCAAACGGCTACCAATATTCAGTTAAAATATCTGGAATCTATCCAGCAGGTGAATCAATCTGTTGTAATCATCAATTCAATCATTAATAAATAATATGAAAGCGCTGTTATCAAAATTTTCTGCCAGACCCATGAAAACGATGGCATACGGCATCAGACAAAATACATTTTTACTTATGAAACTCAAATATAATATCATTCCTTTTATCCTGATTTCACTATTGCTAACAAGTTGTGGAAAAAAAGAAGCTGCAGAAGAAAAAGCTCCTGAAAAAACAGAACAGAAAGAGGCGGCACATGAAGAAGCTCCACAAACGATAGCTTCACTCACGGAAGATCAGATGAAGTCTGTAGGAGTAGCTTTGGGAGCCGTAGAAATGAAAGAGCTTACGTCCACCATCAAAGCAAATGGATTGCTGAGTGTTCCCAACAGTAATAAAGCAACCATCACTTCCCTGTATGGAGGGATCATCAAGACCATCAATATTCAGGTAGGAAGTATTGTGAAAAAAGGACAGGTGATTGCTACCATTGCCAATCCGGAATACATTCAGCTTCAGGAAGATTATCTGACTACCAACAGCAGGATAACGTATGCCGAACAGGAATACAGAAGACAACGAGAACTTTTTGATAATGATGCCGGAGCCAAGAAAAACCTTCAAAGTGCTGATGCTGAACTGAAAACATTAAGAACAAAAAGAGCTTCCCTGTTAAAACAGCTACAGATGATGGGAATAAGCCCGGGGAAAGTAAATAATGGAAATATGCGATCAGGTTTGGTTATCACAGCACCTATCAGTGGTACGATCAGCAGTATCACAGCACAGATTGGAAGTTATGTAGATATTTCTTCTCCGGTTGCAACCGTAATTGATAACGGTTCCATTCATCTCGATCTTCAGGTGTTTGAAAAAGATCTTCCCAAAATGAGAGTCGGGCAGATTGTTCATTTTAAACTGACCAATAATCCGGAAACAGAATATGATGCCAGAATTTACAGCATAGGATCTTCTTTTGAAAATGAAAGCAAAACCATCTCTATGCATTGCGAAGTAATCGGAAATAAATCCGGACTGATTGATGGAATGAATATCACCGGAATTGTAAGCCTCGATAAAAGTACAACCCCTGCAGTTCCTACCGAAGCCATCGTAGAAGCAGATGGTAAATACTTTGTATTTGTTCAGACTGATAAAAAAGTAGAGGAAGAACATGATGAAAAAGGAAAACCTCATCCGAAAACTTTAAACTTTGAAAAAATAGAAGTGGTAAAAGGAACTTCTGATATGGGATATACGGCGATAACTGCGGTAGGAAATATTCCGGACAATGCAAAAATAGTAGTGAAAGGAGCATTTTTCGTGAATGCGAAACTTGTGAATTCCGGGGAACACGAGCATTAATGAAAGTAGCTGGAGCCAGTAAAATGTCGATTATTATCCTTAAATTAGAGCTGTTTACGGAATTTTTTATTGAATAAAAGCGGCAGGAAAAAGGTAAAGATTATCTACCCTAATTTTAATAAATAACCCGATTATGTTATTAAACAAAAAAATATCAGTCTGGTATTTCATCCGTGAAATAAAAAGCCAAATTCTGTTTATCGGAATATTCGCTGTAGCCATCGGTCTTTTGGATATGTTGCCATGGTTTCGTAAAATTTCACTGCCTTTGAATATTCCGGCATTGCTGGGAACGGCAGTGTCTTTACTGCTGGCTTTCCGTACTTCCCAGTCCTACGAAAGATGGTGGGAAGCCAGAACCGTTTGGGGAGCTATTGTGAATGATTCCCGGACTTTTGTAAGGTTAATCATCCAGTTTATGCCGGCGGGAGAAGATAAAACAGTAAAAGATTTTGCCGAAAGACAAATCATCTGGACTTACGGGCTGGGAGAAGCCCTCAGAAAATTGCCATTCTCTGAAAAAGTTCAGCAATATCTCGATCAGCATAAGATAAAAGCAGTGAATATTCCCAATGCTATTCTGGACGAACACTCCAGACAGCTTAAAGAAATTGCCGCTTCCAAAGGACTGACCGATTTTCAACAGATGCAGCTGAATGATATCATTACAAGACTTTGCGACAGTATGGGAAAATGTGAGAGGTTGAAGAATACGGTTTTTCCACGTTCTTATAGTGTTTTAGTCCATATTTTGATTTATGTTTTTGCAGCAATACTTCCGTTTGGACTTGATGATTCACAGCTGGCAGTTGAAATTGCGATTACTTTCCTGGTTCCGGTAACATTCATTGCGATTGAAAAAACATCAATCATCATGCAGGATCCCTTTGAAAATAGCCCTGTAGATACGCCAATGACTTCTCTGGCACAAACCATAGAGATTAATATCAGACAAATGATTGGTGAGCAGAATGTTCCACCCAAAAAAGAAAATACATCTTATTATGAAATGTAATTAAACCATACACAATATGGAAAACACACCAACACAAACCGTTTCTGCAGGAAGCAGACATAAAAAGAACCTTCTGATCGTTATTTGCCTTAGCGGGACCTATCTCATTGCTGAGGTGATAGGAGGAATTGTTACCAACAGTCTTGCGTTACTGGCAGATGCAGCGCATATGCTGACAGATGTGGTAGGATTGTTGCTGGCATTTATAGCCATCAAAATAGGAGAAAGAAAAGCAGATCCTTCCCGAACATATGGATATTATCGTACCGAAATATTGGCAGCTGTTATTAATGCGGTTGTTTTACTGGGAATTTCGATCTATGTTTTGTTTGAAGCTTACAAGCGGTTTCAAAATCCGCCGGAAGTACAAAGTAAATCAATGTTGATTGTAGCAGGAATCGGATTGATCGTTAATATTGTCGGAATGATGATTCTGAGAAAAGACTCGGAAGGCAGCTTAAATATGAAAGGCGCTTATTTTGAAGTCCTTTCAGATATGCTTACTTCAGTAGGAGTGATGATTGCAGGAGTAATTATGCTGACAACAGGCTGGTATTATGCCGATCCCCTGATCTCAGCCGCAATTGGATTGCTGATCTTCCCAAGAACATGGAGGCTGTTGAAAGAAGCCATTAATGTGTTGCTTGAAGGAACTCCTAAAGATGTGGATATTCATGAACTTCGTAAATCTCTGGAACAAACTCCGGGAGTGAAAAATATTCATGATCTGCACGTATGGTCATTAACATCAAGCGTAAATGCAATGAGTGCCCATGTGGTAAAAGAAGCGGCATATGCTCAGAATCAATTATTAAAAACATTGACAGACACTACTGTTAATAATTTTAAAATCAGTCATACCACTTTTCAGATAGAAGAGGAAGGCTATGAAGAAGATGAAGTACATCTGTAAAACTTTAAAAGCGTACAATGAAAAAAGATATAGAAGACAAACTCATTGATAAAAATACCAAACCCACAAGCATGAGGATTTTGGTCTATGATTTTTTAAGCTCTCAGGAAGCTGCTTTATCCCTTTCTGAAATAGAAAATCATTTTGAAAATGCTGACAGAATCACCATCTACAGAACATTGAAAACCTTTGAGGAAAAAGGAATTGTTCACAGCATTCAGGAAAATACCACCACAAAATACAAGTTATGTGAAGACGATTGTGATGAAAAAACACATAAAGACTGGCATCTCCATTTTTATTGTAAAATCTGCAAGCAGACAACCTGTAAAGAAGATATTTCCTTCCCTGAAAACATACAGACCAACTTCAGGATTGATGAAATAAGATTGTTTGCCAAAGGAATCTGCGAAAATTGTCTCGAAAGTTTGCAATAGCATTGCATCAGTCTCACCTTTAAATTTGTATAAAAATATTCAGTTATGGAAAAATGCTGTAGTACAACCCCGGAAAAACCAGATACAAAAGGACACAAACATAATCATGCAGAAGGAGACGGCCATGACCACGACGGCCATGATCATTCTCACGACTCCGGAGATCAGACAGTCTTTCAGATGTTTCTTCCCGCCATTATATCCTTTGTTATCTTATTATTGGGAATTGCCTTTGATAACTATATAAAACCTGCATGGTTTGCAGGCTGGGTGCGCCTGGTATGGTTTCTGGCAGCTTATATTCCTGTAGGATTTCCGGTATTGAAAGATGCTTATAAAAGTATTATCAAGGGAGATGTGTTTTCAGAATTCTTTTTGATGAGTATTGCAACGATTGGTGCTTTTGCCATCGGAGAATATCCTGAAGGCGTAGCGGTGATGCTGTTCTACGCAGTAGGAGAGGTATTCCAGTCTATGGCAGTTACCAGAGCCAAAGGAAATATAAAAGCCTTATTGGATCAGCGTCCTGATGAGGTCACCATTATAGAAAATAATCAGCCCAAAACGATAAAAGCAAAAGAAGCCAAAATCAGTGATGTTATCCAGCTGAAACCCGGTGAAAAACTGGCTCTCGATGGAGAACTGCTTTCTGATTCAGCTTCATTCAATACAGCAGCTTTAACAGGAGAAAGTAAACCCGATACCAAAAATAAAGGAGAAGCTGTTCTTGCAGGGATGATCAACATGAACAGTATTGCCTTAGTCAAAGTAAATACAGCCTATGAAGACAGTAAACTGAGTAAAATTCTTGAACTGGTTCAGAATGCAACAGCTCAAAAAGCCCCTACAGAACTATTCATCAGAAAATTTGCTAAAGTATATACACCTATCGTTGTATTTCTTGCTATTGGAATCTGCTTACTGCCTTATTTCTTCGTTAGTGATTATCAGTTCAGAGACTGGTTGTACAGAGCATTGATATTCCTTGTGATTTCTTGCCCTTGTGCCTTGGTGATTTCTATTCCATTGGGATATTTTGGAGGAATTGGTGCCGCAAGCCGAAATGGAATTTTATTCAAAGGAAGTAACTTCCTGGACAGTATTGCAGAAATTCAGAATGTAGTGATGGATAAAACCGGAACGATGACAGAAGGCGTATTCAAAGTTCAGGAAGTAAGTATGGCTTCTGAATTTAATAAAGAGGAAATCCTTCAGATGGTAAATGTTCTTGAGAGCAAAAGTACCCATCCCGTGGCAACAGCTATTCACAATTATGTAGGAGATATCAACCACAATATTCCATTAGAAAATGTAGAAGAAATTGCAGGACACGGACTCAAAGCAACGATTAACGGAAAAGAGCTTCTGGTAGGGAACTTTAAGCTGATGGATAAATTTAATATCAATTATGATCTTAACCATGCCAATATTGTGTACACGGTCATCGCAGTGGCTTATGATAAAAAGTTTGCAGGATATATCACCATTGCAGACAGCATAAAAGAAGATGCCAAAGAAACCGTAGACAATCTGCATAAGATGAATGTAAAAGCTACAATGCTGAGCGGTGATAAAAGTACCGTTGTGAAATATGTAGCAGATCAGTTGGGCATAGACAATGCATTCGGAGACCTTTTGCCTGAAGATAAAGTCAATAAGGTTAAAGAAATTAAAGCCAGAAAACAAACCGTAGCTTTCGTAGGAGACGGAGTGAATGATGCTCCTGTTGTTGCTTTAAGTGATGTGGGAATTGCAATGGGAGGATTAGGAAGTGATGCCACCATTGAAACGGCAGATGTAGTCATTCAGGATGACAAACCAAGCAAAATCCCAATGGCAATCAATATCGGAAAACAAACGAAAAAAATCGTTTGGCAGAATATAATTCTTGCTTTTGCCGTAAAAGCAGTGGTTTTAATTCTGGGTGCCGGTGGACTGGCTACTATGTGGGAAGCTGTTTTCGCCGATGTAGGAGTTGCCTTGCTGGCTATTTTAAATGCGGTAAGAATTCAAAGAATGAAATTTTAAAAAGCAAATAATAAACACAACTCAATTATATTCAATAAAAGCTCTGCTGATTTTCAGTAGAGCTTTTGTTTTAAATTACCCATCATACCAGTCATTCCATTGAAATCCATATTATACTATTGAAACTCTTACGGAGTGACAAAGGGACTGTCTCTACTTTCCGTATAAACTATGACAGATAATTAGACAATTACAACAAGTATGAAAATAATACACACAGCTTGTCATTCCGCAGGAATCTAATGAGCAGTTTCATTATTATTAGTTTTAAATTTTATCGGAGATAAAATCTTCGCGCCTTAAAACAGTAAGCATTTTAAAAAAACTTGCGTCTTTGCGTTTCCAACATTACACCATACCAAAACATAATTCAAAAAAGGGAATAGATTTTTTATTGGATAAACACAAAGGCGCAAAGAAGATAAAAATTGTGTTGTTTTTAAGGACGCAAGAAAATCAAAGATTTTAAGCAAGTTTACTTCTTGATTGAAAATCTTATTCAAAAACATTAAGTATTCGGAAACATTTTTAGCACCTTTTGATTCCCAACAAAACATAAAAAAGCTCTGCCAAAAACATCAGCAAAGCTTTTATCAACAAGATTAAATTGTATATAAAGAACTAAATTTTTATTTAGGTCTAAAGTCTTACTCAAAGTTCGGGATAAAATTATACAGCTGACAGGCACAGTTTTATAATTTTTGTGGGTAACAGTAAACAACCATCAATGACATTCATCATAAATTATACATAAAACAGTTTTGAAGTAGTATATTTGTGACAGAGAAAAAATCGTTGAGGTTATTTATTTCCATATTCGTCATTTTTACCATTGCATTACGTCCCGTTTTGCCATTGGTAAACTATGCGGTGAACTATGATTATATTGTGAAAAACCTTTGTGAGAACAGAAATGTACCACAATCAACCTGTAAGGGAAAATGCTATGTGGAAAAAGAACTGGCAAAAACAGAAAAACAGTCCAATAGCTCTCAAACCATAAAGATTGCAGGATTAGATGCCTTTATCTCTCATGATATCCTTTCGTTCTCTTCACTACTCAACCCGGAATTGATTACTGAGATTCCTGATTCAAGTTACTTTAATTCTCATTCTTCAGAATATTTTTCCAGGATTTTCCATCCTCCATTAGCTTAATTTTATTTTAAACTATATTTTTAGTTTATAAATTGGAGGTGCTGAAACTTTCAATTAAAAGTCATTACTACACTTTGCATCATTAAATTTGGGGTTTAATTTCCCACAATTTATAACGCTGTGCTTTGTGTTCTAAGTTAATTTATCATTATTAATTTCAATTTAACATTAAAATGAAATCTCCTCTTATTTTGACGGCAATACTGTCAATATCATTATTGTCGTGTGCCAAGGAAACGCCTCAGGTAAAGCATGCAAGCCACATGGATTCTTCCGGAAAGAAAATAGAAAATGTACAGGTCGTCAATGAAGAAGACCCGATCTGCCACATGAAAACGGCCGGATCTATGAAAGATACAGCGGTATATAAAAATAAAACGTACGGTTTTTGTAGTGTTTACTGCAAAGATGAATTCAAAAAAAGCCCTGAGAAATATGCCCAAAAATAACAAGACCAATAATAAAAGTAAAGTGATCATACCCATTGTGGTTTTTGCATTGCTTTTCCTGGGAATCGGTGTCGGAATGGGGTATTTTAAAAAGAGCCTTTATACCGTAATGAAAGTTCCGGATTTTGAACTGACAGATCAGAACAGTAAAAAAATCACCAATAAAGATATGCTGGGAAAGGTCTATCTCGTAGAATTTTTCTTCAGTAAATGTCCTACAATATGTCCGGTGATGAATACCAATATGAAGGCTATTCAGAATCAGATCGATGATCCGAATTTTGGTATTATCTCCATCAGCATTGATCCGGAAAATGATACTCCATCAGCACTGAAAGAACATGCCCAAAGAATAGGAGCCAAGTCTCCAAACTGGCATTTCCTGACCGGAGACCGTACCTATATTGGTGATCTCGCGGATAAATTTAATATCTATGTGGGGGACAAAGAAGATGAAGGAGAAAGCCTGAACCACAGCGGAATGATCGCCCTGGTAGATCAGGATGGAAATATCAGATGCAGATACAATAAAGAAAATATGCCTATTCTGTATTATTCAGGATTGAATTATGAAGATCCGGAAGGTAAAACACCTATGCTGACCGGAAAATACCATCCGGACAGAGAAATTCTGATTGAGGATATTAAGAAATTATTGAAATAAGGGAGATGGGAGCACGAAGCTGGAAGCTGGAAGTTCTTCCAGACGATAAAGCTATAGCGGTTTTTAGATCGCTATAGAAGTAAATAGAAGTTGAAGGATTTATACTTTAATGCCAATTACTTCCAGCCTCCATCTCCCATCTTCCAGCTTAGCAAAAAACATTGTTCAACCATAAACAAAAACATTATGAAGATTTTGAAAATAGCTGCTGTAACTGCAGTTTTCGCGGCCCAGTTTACACTGGCTCAGTTTAAGCAGACTCCTTTACCATACGCTTATAATGCTTTGGAAGGGAATATTGATGCCCAAACGATGGAAATTCATTATTCAAAACATGCGGCAGCGTATGTCGCTAATCTGAATAAAGCAATTACAGGAACTCCACAGGAAAAAGAAACGTTGTTTCAGATTCTTTCCAATGTTTCAAAACTGCCCGCTGCAGTAAGAAATAATGCAGGAGGACATTACAATCACGAACTGTTCTGGACGGTTCTTACTCCTCAGAAGAATACACAGCCTTCTGCAAAATTGGTAAAAGCCATCACTGAAACTTTTGGAAGTATGGATGCTTTTAAAGAAAAAATGGCTAAAGCAGGAGCAGACCGTTTTGGATCAGGATGGGCATGGCTTTCCGTAGATAAAAATGGAAAATTGTTCGTTTCTTCAACCCCTAACCAGGACAATCCTTTGATGGATGTGGTGGAAGAGAAGGGAACTCCTATCTTCGGAATTGATGTCTGGGAACATGCGTACTATTTGAAATATCAGAATAAAAGAGCAGACTATCTTACCGCGATCTGGAACGTTACCAACTGGAAAGAAATCAGCAGAAGATATGACGAAGCTTTAAGCAAGAAATAATCTGATGAAATTATTTTACAGCATACTTTTTACTTTTTACATGGTGCTAAGACCTTTAGTGCCTGTGATAGAGTATGCTGTAAATTATGATTATATCGTTAAAGTTCTCTGTATTAATAAATCCAGGCCAGAGGTTCACTGTAACGGAAAGTGTTACCTGAGTAAAGAATTGGCTAAAACCAATGATTCAGAATCTTCACCTTTTCAGAAACTCAAAAGCTCAGGACCTAAACTCCTTGATACCTATATTCTGCCTGAAACTGCAGAGATCATTACTGCTGAAAAACAACCGTTTTTCAATTTCAACTTCACTTATGAAACAGCCTATTCTTTTCTGTTTCTTACCCATATTTTCAAACCACCGGTTTTTTAAGTTAAACGATCACTATTCAACCACAAAAGTCACAAAAGCACAGATAAATAAAAATGCTTAAGTGTTCTTATTGTGCATAAAAATTACCACTTGATATACCTTAAGTGTAAGAGCTTTGGTGCCTTTTGTGGTAAAAAAAAGAATGTCTTCACATTCAACAATTATCATTCAACTTAAAAAAATCAACAATGAAAATTTATAAATTTTTATCACTATTCTTTATTGCCTTTACTTTATTCTCTTTTGTAGCCTGCGAAAACAGCAGAGATGATGAAAATCCACAGGATACTACGCCCGGAAAACTTCAGATTAAATTTGAAAACGGATTTAATAATGTAGGAGATATTGTCCTGAATCAAACGGTTCAGACTTCTTCTAATGGACAGAAACATAATTTTTCTGCTTTAAAATATGTAATCAGTAACATTTCCCTGATAGACGAGAACGGGAATGAATTTAAATACAATGAAAACAACCCTGATAAAGGTGCTTTCATCGTGGATCAGGCTGATGCGGTAGCCGGAATTATATACCTCAACCTGGAGGGTATTCCGAAAAATAATTATAAAAAAATAAAATTCGGATTAGGAATCAGCCAGAAAGCTTACTTATTGGGACAGGACGGTCAAGCTGAATTCTGGACAAAAGCCAAGCAGAAAGGGATGTCATGGTCATGGGCAGCCGGATATGTTTTTGTAAAACTGGAAGGAAAGTATGGAGCAGATTCTCCATCAAAGGAATTCATGAATCATACAGGAAATATGGGAAATACTACGGAAAATAATACCCCTGATCTTTATCGTGAAATTACTTTGAATCTTCCAACAACAGCCAGAGTAACAGGACAAATTCGCCCTTCTGTTCATATTCTGGCAGATCTGAATCAGTTTTTGAGTGGAGATAAAGCGCTTACCCTTACCGCAACTAATGATATGCTGATGGGTTCAAATCAACATCTGGTAGACGTTACCAATAACCTTACAAAAATGTTTAAAGTAGATCACGTTCATAATGATTAATTTTTTTGTAAAAACAATACTGGTTCTGGGTGTATTTCTGCTGAGTTGTATTTCCTGTTCAGATGAGGTGATACAGCCGCTGGAAAATGATGAAGCATATAATCTGCAGTTTCCTTCTTATTTCCCTGAAATGACTTTTGATAAATCAACGAATCCGGTGACAAAAAACGGTGTAGAATTGGGAAGAAAATTATTCTACGAAGGAAAGCTTTCCCGGAATAATACCATTTCATGCGGTTTCTGCCATATTCAGGAAAACGCTTTTACCCATCATGGGCATACTGTAAGCCATGGGGTAGATGACAGAATTGGAATCCGAAATGCTCCACCCATTCAGAATATGGCCTTTTTGAAAAGATATATGTGGGACGGTGTCATTCATAATCTTAATGAACAGCCCATCAGCCCTATTACAGACATCAATGAAATGGACAGTTCTATACCGGAAGCTATTTCAAAAATAAAAGATGACCAGAAGTATAAAAAACTTTTCAGGGAAGCTTATGGAGATGAAACGATTACAGGAGAAGGAATTCTAAAAGCGCTGTCACAGTTTATGGCTTCACTGATTTCTGCAGATTCAAAATATGACAGATTCAGACAAGGAAAAGAGCAGCTAACTTCAACAGAATCTCAGGGAATGGCTTTGTTCGGTCAGAAATGTGCCTCTTGTCATAGTGGAGAATTATTTACCGATGAAAGTTTCCGCAATACAGGAATGTATTATAACACCGAGTTCAAAGATGCAGGACGCTACAGAGTTACTCTTAATCAGGTAGATTGGATGAAATTCCGTGTTCCGAGTCTGAGAAATGTAGAATATACAGCACCTTATATGCATGACGGAAGATTTTACACCTTAGAGGCGGTACTTAATTTCTATTCTGATCAGGTAGAAGATAATCCCAATCTGGATTCGCAGCTGAAACAGAATGGGCATATAGGTATTGCTATGAACAGTCAGGAAAAACAGTCGATCATTGCATTCCTGAAAACATTATCAGATAAAAGTTTTATATCCAATCCAAAATTTGCAGAATAATTTATAGAAAACATGAAGAAGATTATAGTAATAATAAGTTTAATCCTGTTTGGGCAATATCAGGCAAAAACCATCAGAGATAGCGCATATATAGCTCCGGACAGCTTTAGCAGATTTGATTTTGATGATGATTGTGATGCCTGTGGCTGTGCTGCAGGAAACGGTTCTTCCGGCTTTGAGTCTTTATTGAATCCACAGTTTATCGGAATCAAATACTTTGCCCAGCATTACAAAGCAAAAGAAAACCTATTTGTGAAAGATCTTACACAGGATCAGTATTTCAATACCTTACAGCTTTGGGGAAAGATTCCTTTAACTAAAAAACTGAGTGTATATGCAAGTCTGCCATTCCATTTCCATGAAAAGAAAACCCAACAGGGAGATATCAAAATCAATGGAATCGGGGATCTTAACCTGATGGGAATTTATCAGCTGATGAGTTCTAAAGATAATTTTCACCACTTAAGCGGAGGGTTGGGTGTGAAAATCCCTTTGGGGAAATTCGATGAGAAAGGAGCTTCCGGCGTTAATCCGAGTTTTCAGCTGGGAACCGGAAGCTGGGATTATCAGGCCGCTTTGAATTATAAGTTTCAGAAAAATAAAGTGGCTGTGTTGGTGAATACAGATTATACCATCAAAACGGAGAATAAGAAAAATTACCGATTTGGAAACCAATGGAATTATGCTGCAACAGGTTTTTATCAGGTTGCGGGGAATGAAAAATCTATTTTTTCTGTAAAAACGGGAGTTCAGGGAGAGGTTTATGCTCAGAATAAACAGTTCAATGAAGCCTTGCCTAATACTGCAGGAAGTGCTTTGTATGGGAAATTGGGTTTTGAAGCTTCTTACAAAAGGCTGAGTTTGGGAAGTGAACTCATGCTTCCTATGTATACCCATCTGGCAGGAGGTGATATCGAAGCAAAATCAAGATTCAGTATTTTCCTGAATATTGGAATTTAAATAAAAACCCTTTTGAAAATCATGTTAAAGCTCCTTCGGGAGCTTTAATTGTTTATGAATCATTATTTTAATTGGGGGTTAGGAATAATTTTTTATCTTTGCCGGAATTTGGTGAGCCCTAAAAAGCTCTTAAAAGGGAATCCGGTGAAAATCCGGAACAGACCCGCTGCTGTAAGCTCCACACCAAGGTTTTTGAAGAATATATCCACTGTTTTTTAATGGGAAGGATTTCAAAAATGGAGTAAGTCAGAAGACCTGCCAGAAAATAATCGTTTGACGCTTTCGTGGAATAAAGCTTAGGACATCAATGATTCTGTGCAGTGACAGCTGTGCTTTGTCGTTGCTTTCTTATATCCATTAGCGTCTTCATTATCCTAAATGAGCTAATGGCGGCAAAACAAACTACTTCTGCAATTCATAAAGCTGTTTTCACAATACTGGTGATCACATCTCAACTTTTATATTCTCAAAAAAAGAAAAATGACACTCTGAAGGAGGAATCCATCAAGGCGATTAGTCTTTATAAAAAGAATTTTAAAGAAATTATTCCGGCACAAACCCTGCAAGGTGAGCAGCTGGAAAGACTGAACAGCCATTCAGTTGCTGATGCTTTGCGGTATTTTTCCGGAGTTCAGATCAAAGATTATGGAGGGTTAGGTGGTTTGAAAACCATTAATATCCGCAGTATGGGAAGCCAGCATGTAGGTGTTTTCTATGATGGAATTCAATTGGGAAATGCTCAAAACGGGCTGGTAGATCTCGGGAGATATTCATTAGATGATCTGGAAGAAATATCATTGTATAACGGGCAGAAAAGTGAAATTTTCCAACCTGCAAAAGACTTTGGCTCTTCGGGATCGATCTATCTGCAGCCCAAGACACCCGTATTTAAAGGAACAAGAAAAACCAATCTCGTTATAAGAGCAAAAAGTGCGTCCATTGATCTTTTCAATCCATCATTCCGTTTGGAACAAAAAATATCAGACAGAGTTTCTGCCAGTTTCAGTGGAGAATTCATGCAGAGTGACGGGATTTACAGATTTCGGTATGCCAAGAAATATCCCGATGGCCAGCAGGCTTATGATACCATCGCAAAGAGACAGGATTCAGATATCAGGGCAAAACGTTTTGAAACGTCTATCAATGGCACTTTAAATAACGGAAGCTGGAATATCCGTGGCTACGGTTATATTTCAAACCGTGGGATGCCGGCCCCTATTGTTAACGGCCGTTTTGGTGGAAGAGGAGCGAGACTTTCTGACGAAAATTATTTTGTACAGGCCAATCTGAGAAAAAAACTGTTCCCAAAATTTGAAACACAGCTGAAAGCAAAATTCGCCTACGATTATACTCATTTCATGGATACGGTTCGTTCGCAGTCTATTATTCATACCGATAATACCTATATCCAAAGAGAGCTCTATCTTTCCTCATCCAATATCTATTCTATCACACCCAATTGGGATGTGAGTCTGAGCGGAGATTTTCAATATAATAATCTTGATGCTAATCTTGATAACTTTTCTTATCCTACACGCTATACCACATTGGTGGCATTGGCAACAACCTATCAGTGGAACAGGTTCAAAATTCTGGGAAGCCTTTTAGGAACTTTTACGTTTGAAGAAGTAAGAAAAAACAAAAGACCCGGAGACAGCAGAGAATGGACACCAGCCGTATTTATGAGTTATCAGCCTGAGATCATTCCTGAGCTTACACTTAGAGCTTTCTATAAACGAATTTTCCGACTTCCCACTTTCAATGATTTATATTATACCAATATCGGAAATACCTATCTGAAACCGGAATTTACCAATCAGTATGACGTAGGATTTACTTATCAGAAGAATTATACCAACCATTTCTTTAAAAGCTTTTATGCTAAAGTAGATGGTTACTACAACAAAGTACAGGATAAAATTGTAGCGGCCCCTAATGGAAGTATGTTCCGCTGGCTGATGATGAATCTTGGAATGGTTGAAATCATTGGAGCGGATGTGAATATTCAGACTGAAATGCAATTAGGAAAGGTAAAGCTAAGGCCATTGCTCTCTTACACGTATCAAAGCGCAAGAGATATAAGTGATCCGGAAGATACCTTTTATCGTAATCAGATTCCTTATACCCCATGGCATAGCGGATCATTCAGTTTGATGGCAGATTATAAAGACTGGAGTTTCAATTACAGTGCGATGTATGTAGGAGAAAGATATGATGTGAATCAGGACAATATTCAATACAATTATGTGCAGCCCTGGTACACTCACGATCTGTCTGTTCAGAAAAAATTCAATTGGGCGAATCACCAATTTAAAGTGAGCCTTGAGATGAATAATATTTTCAATCAATACTATGATGTTGTCATCAATTATCCGATGCCTGGAAGAAATTTTAAACTTATTCTAAACTTCACCTTATGAGAAAACTAAACTTTTATTTTTTATTTCTGGTATTAGCTTTTCTTACTTCATGCCGTACAGATGATATTATTGTCCGTCAGGAAGTGGTAGAAGGACTTCCTTCAGAAAATACAGCAATAAAAGGTTTTTACATGCTGAATGAAGGGAATATGGGAAGCAATAAATGTACGCTGGATTTTTTTGATTACACCAAAGGAACCTATTACCGGAATATCTATGCTGAAATCAATCCGAATGTAGTAAAAGAGCTGGGAGATGTAGGAAATGATATCAAAGTCTATGGAAGCAAACTCTATATCGTAGTCAATGTTTCCAATAAAATTGAAGTGCTGGATGCCAAAACCGCTAAACGTATTACTTCCATTCCCCTGCAAAACTGCAGATATCTGGCCTTCAAAGACGGGAAAGCTTATGCCAGTAGTTATGCCGGACCTGTAGCCATTAATCCCAAAGCACCAAAAGGAAAAGTAGTGGAGATTGATACCACTTCTCTTTCTATTCAACGTGAGGTGGTGGTGGGATATCAGCCGGAAGAAATGGAAATTGTAGGCAATAAGTTATTTGTTGCCAATTCCGGAGGATACAAAGCGCCCGATTATGACAATACGGTTTCTGTAATTGACCTGAGCACTTTTACTGAAATCCAAAAACTAAATGTTGCCATCAATCTTCACCACATTAAAAAGGACAATTATGGAGATCTGTATGTAAGCTCAAGAGGAGATTATTATAACGTTCCTTCAAGCCTTTATTTAATTGATGCAGCCACAGGAACTGTTAAAAAAGATTTCCATCTCTCAGTCAGTGAAATGACAATCGTTAATGATAAACTCTATTTCTACGGAAATGAATTCAACTACAATACCCACAGCTATAAAAAAACATTTGGAATCATTGATGTGAAAACAGAAGAGATTATTGCCAACAAAATTTTTGACAAAGAATACGAAACTGCCATTAAAACACCTTACGGCATAGCAGTAAACCCCATCACAGAAGATATCTACATCACAGATGCCAGAAATTATGTATCCATGGGATTTGTGTATTGCTTTGATAAAAACGGACACTTTAAGTGGAAAACGGAGGGAGGAAATATTCCTGCCCACTTTGCTTTTTTATACAAATAATCAAACTTTAAGAAATGAACAGAAATACCTTTACCTATTTAAAAATCGGATTTTTATCAGTTTTCCTCGTAGGAGTGATAGCCTGCAAACATGATGATGAAGATGAATTTACATTTAACGGTCTTGATGATTCCTATTCCATTGAGCGTTTTAAAGTTTTGAGTATTCCTACCCATGCATCAGGATCGGTTACATGGAGCATTAATGATTCTATCATTTCTCAAAATTCAGAACTTGAATTTATCAGTCCGGACGCAGATGCGTATCCTCTGACTTTGAAGATCAACAATAAAGGGAAGGAGCAGATTTATCATTCTAAAATAATCGTTACCAAAGAAAAAACACCTTATAGTAAATATATTTCCAAAGTATTAGAATTCCGTCCTGCTGTAGGACAGTTCATGAATGAAATTCCGGAATATATACCTGGAAATACTGCTGCGAATATGCTTCAGAAAGCAAATGAATCATTGGTAGGAGGGAATTCTACGATGATCAGCCTTGGAGGATATGGCGGTTATGTCGTTTTCGGTTTTGATCATACAATTCCCAATCTGAATGGAAGAGATTTTAAAGTGCTTGGAAATGCATTCTTTGGAAATGATGCTAATGATCAGCGTTCAGGATCTTGTGAGCCGGGAATTATTATGGTGGCCTACGACAAAAATAAAAATGGGAAACCCGATAATGATGAGTGGTACGAAATTGCAGGCAGCGAATATTTCAAAAATACAACCGTAAAAGATTATAGTATTACGTACCATAAGCCTAATGAAAATAAAGTTCCTGTACCCGGGACCGAATTCTGGCAGACTGATGTAGAATATATCAAGTGGAATGATAATCTGGGGAATCAGGGATTTAAAACAAAAAATACGTTTCATGCACAAAGCTATTATCCTTTATGGTTTACAGATCCTTCTTACAGTTTTTCGGGAACCAGACTGGCAAATAACTTCTTCGATCAGAGCGGTGACGGATCCTATTGGGTAGGAAAATCATATGAATTCGGATATGCGGATAATGCTCCGAATACTGATGATGCCTCCAATATTGATATTTCCTGGGCGGTAGACAGAAGTGGAAAATATGTGAAACTTCCGGGAGTCGATTTTATGAAAATATACACAGGAGTTAATCAGGAAGCTGGCTGGCTGGGAGAAGTTTCCACAGAAGTGGCGGGAGCTTACGATTTACACTTCAAATAATAAGTCAATAATACAATCTATTTAAATTAATAAAAAATGAAAAAGTTTTATCTTTTTATGATGCTTTTTCTGTTTGCATGCTTATCAAATGCACAGATAAAAGTTCAGGGTGTACCCAGAAATGATATTTCAGGGATCAGCAAGCTTAATACCACTACAATCAGTTTTTCTGATATTCAGTATTGGGTAGGATCAGGCACCAACCAGGCTGCTTTTGTAGTACAGTGGAACGATGGCAAAAACCCTGATGCTATGGTTTGGGGATTCAAATGGAACGGAAATGCTACAGGTGAAGATATGCTGAAAGCTATTGCTAAAGCAGACCACAGATTATATACACTGCTTTATCAGGGAACGCAGTTTGGATCCGCTGTTGGAGGAATAGGATTTGACCTGAATGGGCAGAATACCAATGCACTGATCAAAAGCGGAAATGCCACTTATCCGCTATATCCGGTGAATGGCTTTGTGAATACTACAGCTTATGATTTTGACAGCTATACGATTGTAGATGCTGCTAATGATCACTGGCAGTCAGGCTGGACCGTGAACGGATACTGGGCATATTGGGTAAAGAACCCTGCGGATGCCGATTTTGGATATTCTAGTGTAGGAGCTTCTTCACGTGTTTTGGAAAACGGTTCATGGGATGTTTGGAATTTTAATGTAGGATTTAATGAAACTCCTATTTCTTCTACCATCACTCCGGTTTCTCCTTATGTGGCTTCCAATAACTTTACCAATGGATATTTCATGGTGAACGAAGAATGGTTTGGCCATACCAATGGTTCCGTAAACTTCATTGACAATAACGGGCAGATCAACTATCGTGTATACAGCAATGCAAATAATAATCAGGCTTTCGGTGCCACTACACAATACGGAACAATCTATGGTGATAAATTCTATTTCGTGTCAAAACAAGCTGCTGATGGAGGAGATACTCAATATACACCTGGAGGAAGATTGGTTGTAGCCAATGCACAGACCATGCAGAAAATTGCCGGATTCAACAATATCGGAGGTGGTGATGGTAGATCATTTGTGGGAGTAAACGAACATAAAGGATATATCGGTACTTCTACAGGAATTGTTACTTTCAATATTGATAATTTACAGGTTGGTTCTTTAATTACCGGAACGGGTGGAACGGGACAGATCGGAAATATGATCCGTACTTCACAATATGTATTTGCGGTGAAACAAGGAGTAGGGATTTTAGTCATAAATCCTAATACAGATACCGTAGTAAGTACTATTGCCGGAGGTTTCTACTCAGTTGCTCAGGCTAAAGACGGAAGTATATGGGGAATTCAGGATCAGAAGCTGATCAGCATCAATCCTACTACTTTTGCAACACAGGTTTACAATATCCCAACAACAAAATATATCGGTGACTGGGGAGCATGGAATGCAGGTAAATTTTCAGCAAGTAACAAAGAAAATGCTTTATACTGGATCAATTCAATCAGCAGCTGGAGTTCAGGAACACAGATTGTAAGATTCGATGTTACTACAAAAACATTTAACGAAAATTTTGCTGCAATCCCAGGGCAGACAGGGCAATTTAAGCAAATTCCTTACGGTGCGGCGCTTCGTATAAATCCTGTTACCGGAGAACTGGTTCTGAATACAACGGAAAGCGGATATGGAGCTCATTATCAGAAAAACTGGATTCATACCTATGATATGACCGGAGCTCTTATCAATACAAAAACACTGAACGATTATTATTGGTTCCCTGCATTGACAGTATTTACCAACAATTCCGTTCCTGTTGTAAGCAACGTTTTACCTTCACAGATTACAGCTGGGAATACCACAACCGTTGATCTGAAATCAATAGTTTCTGATGCAGATAACATGGCGGTATCTGTGGTAAAAACTATAAAATCAAACAGTAATCCTACGGTCGTTTCTGCTGCTATTAACAATAGTGATGAATTGGTTCTGACGCCGCTTGTTTCGGGGACATCTGATATTGTGATCAGCTTTAACTCAAATGGTAAGCTGGTAGAAAAGACAATTACGGTAAACAGTACCACATCAACTTTAGCTACAGCTGAGGTGAAAAAACTGGAATTCAGTATTTATCCGAATCCTGTAACTGATATTCTTATGATTAAAACTCAGGAGAAAATTCAGAATGTTTCTATGTATGATGCTTCAGGCAGAGTAGTAAATGCACAACTGAATAACGGACAGATCAATGTAAGTTCACTTCCAAAAGGTATTTATATTTTGAAAGCCGTGACAGATAAAGCTGTATATCAGCAAAAAGTAATCAAAAACTAATAGTATTTTAGTTCGTAATCTTGTTAATAAAACCCCTGATCAAAACTGATCAGGGGTTTTTATTTATCATTCAACATCATTATGAGCCGGATATGATTCTAGATTGAATATAAAAAACCCGGCAAGCTTGAAAAGCTTGCCGGGTTCGATTTGTTATGTATTTTTTTATTTAACGATCACTTTTTTAGAATATGTTTTTCCCTCTTTAGTGGTAATATTCATGATGTATACTCCTTGTGGCTGTTTTGTTTCAAATGTATTTGAGGTCAGCTTAGAACGGAATACTTCTTTTCCTGATGTATTCGTTAGAGTAACCTCTGAACCTTCAGCAGAAACATTTTTGTCAAGAGTGAATTGCCCGTTCTGGCTGTGAGCCATGAAATTGATGAATGGATCTTTGTACTGATAAGCATAGTATACTCTAAGCTCACCGCCAATATTCAATAACCCTGAATTCACATTGATTTTGATACGGTCAAAAGGAATGTTCATGTTAAGTTCAATTTCAGCTTTGCTCGGATCTCCGGCTCCCAGGTTGATCAGAGTATTGGTAAGACTTTGGTAGTCGTTGTTGGAAACATCTCCGTTAAATGTTTCAATAGTTACACCTCCCAATACCTGAGCAGATAATGGAGTTCCATTGGAACCAATTCCAACCACAAGCTTATTGGTGTTGTTCGCGATATTGGTCGTTGGGAAGATCAATGTCTGTTCCGTTCTTGCCAAAAGACCTACTGAAACCTGAATGGTGGAGTAATCACTTTCGTTACTTCCTAAAGCATTTTCAGGATTCAATACACCACAGCCTAAGCATACTCCAAGTACCTGATTGGTTTGGCTGCTTGCATAGGTTTTTACAATCTGTGCAAAAGACATTGTGCTTGTTAAAAATAGGAATGACGCCAAAACTGCAGCTTTCATCGTGCGTTGGCTAAGTAATAAATAAGTTTTCATATGTTGGAAAATTTTGGGTTTTAGCTTTTTGTAAATTTATAAATAAAATGATTATGTTGCTTATTTTATTTCATATTTCTGTGATTTGTTAATGATTTGTTGATATTTGTGGTTGTGAATTTGTTTTTATTTAATGATAGATATTTTTGTATTTCTCTGAAAATGAAGACAAAAAATACGGCAGACCTAAAAAGACTGCCGTATTTATTTTATTGCTTATTGAATTATTTGATTAAAATTTTTCTGGAGTATGTTTTCCCTTCTTTGGTTTTTACATTCATGATATAAATACCGTCTGATTGTCTGGATTCAAAAGTATTTGATTTCAATGTAGAACGGAATACTTCTTTTCCTGATGTATTATATAGTGTAACCTCTGAGCCTTCCAAAGCTACGTTTCCTCCAAGAGTTACCTGTCCGTTTAAGCTGTGGGCCAAAATGTTTGCCAATGGATCCTGATAAGCATAATAAATTCTGAATCCGCCGCCAAGACTTAGTACTCCTCCTGTTAAGCCTATTCTTATCCCATCATAAGGCTTTGTTGGTTTGAATTCTACGGTACCTCTGTTCGGCGTGGCTCCCAGTTTAAGAAGGCTGACATCAATGGTTCTGCGGTCGTCATTAGAGGTTCCTCCGTTCATTGTTTCAAGAGTTACTCCGCTTAATAGTTGCACAGATAAAGGAATATTGTCTGTACCGATTCCTACAACCAGTCTTGTGTCTGATCTTAGGTCAGGGAAAATCAGTGTCTGCTGAATTCCTCCCAATAGAGCTGTTCCCAATACCATTGTTGAATAATCATCTTCGTCATATCCTACAGCATTAAGTGGATTATCTATACGACATCCCAGGCAGGCTACTCCGAATACACCCGAGCTTTGGGCATGGGCGTAAATTCTGTTTTGTGCAAAAAACATTGTGCTGGCTGAAAATAGAAATAAAGCCATCAGCCCGGCTTTGAAAGAGAATGGATTCCCCGAAAGTAAATTGAATTTCATGTTATATATTTTAAAATGAATAGTTTTATTCAAATTTAAGGATTAGTGGAATAATGAGAAAGCAATATTTCCATTATTGGTGATATTTTTAATGAAATTTAATATGACTGTAGAGTAGAGTATAAACAGTTTAGTAAATGGGAAGCTTTATTCAGGAAAAAGATTGTTTTATCCGGTAGTAATCCGTATAATCAATTGGTGAGAATGCTTAAAACGTTGGTGTTTTTGGAAAGGAAGTGCCAGAATGCATATGCAGAAACGAAAAAAGGACTTTCTAAAAAGTCCTTTTGTAGCCCGTAGGGGAATCGAACCCCTCTTACCAGAATGAAAATCTGAGGTCCTAACCGATAGACGAACGGGCCCTCTATCTTCCATTACCGAAGTAATGTGCTAGTTTTTGTTTTTATAAGTATCAACTCTTATTGTAGCCCGTAGGGGAATCGAACCCCTCTTACCAGAATGAAAATCTGAGGTCCTAACCGATAGACGAACGGGCCGGTTAGATGTATTTTGTTATAGCTTTTCTACTGTGATCTTTATAAAACCACCGTTATTACAGTGGTTTTATAAGATGTAAGTAGCCCGTAGGGGAATCGAACCCCTCTTACCAGAATGAAAATCTGAGGTCCTAACCGATAGACGAACGGGCCAGCTATATTATTACGCTAATTTATTAACGTGCTTTGTTAATTTGCTTTTCAAGTTAGCTGCTTTGTTCTTGTGGATAATATTTTTCTTAGCTAATTTATCCAATAAAGCGATAACTTTTGGCAATTGTTCTGTAGCAGCAGCTTTGTTCTCTTCATTTCTTAAAGCTTTTAAAGCTGTTCTAGCAGTCTTGTGGTAATATCTGTTACGAAGTCTTCTAGTTTCGTTTTGTCTGATTCTTTTTAGTGCTGATTTATGATTTGCCATATCGTTTAAATGTGAGTGCAAAACTATAAACTTTTTTTTAAACTACCAAATTTATTTTCAAAAATTTTAATTTTCTTCTGAGAGGTACTTTCTAAGTTTATTTATTGCTTGTTCTATTTTTAAATTTTCTTGTTCTTTTTCTAATTTTTTGATCGTATTTCCTAGCATGATCAGTGCATTATTCCATTCTCCAGTGGTGTTGGTGAAAGTAAGTTCGTCAATTGTTACTTCAAAAGCAACCCTTTCTCCAGTCCTGTAAAGTCTGAAACTGATTTTATCATCTCTGCCTGTAATCCCGCCTTCATTGATTTGTAAATCATAACTTTTTGGGTTAGAGTGGATTTTCTTAAAAAGCAATTTAGCTTCTTGTATTTTTAAATCCGGCATGATATAAAATTTGATAGCCTGTAGAAAACTACAAACAATGATTTATCAATAATATTTTTCATCAGTGTGACCATATTTGGGTGACCAACTATGGCTAAAATTTTTGCAAATATAATGCTTTTGTAACATATAACATAGGCAGAATGCTTTTTTCAAATAAAAGTAAACTCCTTTTTAATATAATGACAGTAATTATCAGAGTGTCAGTATGCTAAAAATCCCTGTCCTTTTCATTAATAATATAATGACAAAATTTGAAAGGTACTCCAAGCTGTTAAAATTTAAAAAATAAGAACAGAAGAGCCCATAAAAAAACCTTTAACTGATCAGCTAAAGGTTTATAAGTTGTAGCCTATAGGGGAATCGAACCCCTGTTGCAAGAATGAAAATCTTGAGTCCTGACCACTAGACGAATAGGCCAAATTTTGAGGTTGCAAAAGTAATCATTAACTTTTTAACTTCAAAATTATTTTTTTAAATTATTTGTAGACTTTCTGTATCACAGTATTTTTGACACCTTTAGCTTCAAGTTCTTTTTGAAGTTTTACAGCATCTTCTAAGGTGTATACTTTTCCATACGTGTAATAAAATATACCACTGTCCTTATTTCGCTCCACATCTTTTAAATTCTGAAGGATATAAGAATTACCATTCAGCTTATCACCGGAATATACTTCTATTGTATAATATCCCATGCTGATTCTCTGGTTAGGCATAAATCCTACCGCAAAAGCATTTCTGAAGCCTGCATCCTTGGCCGTTTTAAGATTGATGTCTTTCACGGAAGCCATATTGGTTACAGCGTAATAGTACTTATATTGTCCGTTTTCCTTAAGGGTAAGAATATAGTTCAGTCCTTTCAGTGCTGGATCATTTTCATTGTATTTAGTAGGTGAACTCATTAAGAGAATTCTGAAATCATTTTTCAAAGGAACTTCTGCCGGCTTTTCAGGTTCAGGTTTTCTGACAGCAATAGAACCTCCGGATTTTCTGTCAATAGCTTTTTTATAATCAATAATGGCATTGTAGATACTTTCCGCAATTTCACTCTGTCCTTTGTCTGATGCAATGTAGTGGCTTTCCTCAGGATGATTGATGAACCCTGTTTCTATCAGTACAGATGGCATGGCGTTCATACGGAGAACGTGAAGGTTCTTCTGGAATACACCTCTTGAAGATCTTTTATCTTTATTCACAAAGTTATCTTCTACCAATCCTCCCAAAAGAAGACTTGACTCCAGATATTTACTTTGTTGAAGCTTCAGGGCAATTAATGATTCTGGTGAATCCGGATTATACGACCCGAATGTCTGCTTATCTTTTTCGTCCAGAAAGATCACGTCATTTTCTCTTTTAGCAACCTCCAGGTTTTCATTATTCTGGTTAGGTCCCTGTACATATGTTTCAGTACCATATGCTGTAGGTCTTTGAGAAGAATTACAGTGAATAGATACAAAAAGATCTGCCTTACTCCTGTTGGCCAGATTGGTTCTGTCCGACAGAGAAGGATATTCGTCAATTTTTCGGGTATATATTACTTTGAAGTCTCTGTTTTTCTCCAACATTGCCCCTACTTTTAACGTAATGGAAAGTGTAATGTCTTTTTCTGCGACTCTTCCAATGTCAGAATAAGTCCTGTTGGCTCCATGATCACTTCCTCCGTGACCCGCATCCAGAACGATAGTAAACTTCTTTTGGGAGAAAATAAAGTTGCTGGTAAGGATAAGGAGAAATGATAAAATTATTTTAAAATTTTGTTTGTACATCTTACAGTTATAAAAATTATATTAATTTTGAGCCTTAATTATATAGTATAAAATTGGCCAAAACCGTCTTCAAAAATATATTACAAATTTTAATTATCCTAATTTTTAACAATTTTTTAGCACAGAAAACTCCTGAAAAATTGCCTAAAAATGCGGTTAATGATACTATTTCCAAAAAGGATACCATAGTTGTAAAAAAAGAATCTTTAAATGATGTTCTTCGTACCAAAGCGGATGATCAGAGAAGAGATGTCCCGAAAAAAATGACATTCCTGAATAAAAATGCTCAGGTAAAATATCAGGATATGCAGATTGATGCAGACTATATCTCTATTGATGATAATAAAAGTCTGATCTATGCCAGAGGAAAACAGGACTCTTTAGGGAAGATTATTGAACCTGTAATTACCACTCAGGCAGGAAAAAAATATGAAACCAACGAATTCAGTTATAATACAAAAACGAAACAGGCCATTGCTTTCAATGCAAGAACAGAAGAAAGTGAAGGGGTAATTATAGCTCAGAAAACAAAAAAATATAATGATTCCGTATTCGCGATGAGAAAAGCGGATTATACAACGGATGATTATTTCATTAAGAAAAAAGATACGGCAGCGGATTATTTTATGAGAGCTTATAATATTAAGCTGATTAAAACCAAGAATAAATCCCAGATCGTTACAGGTCCTATTCAAATGTTTATTGAGCAGGTTCCTACACCGCTTTATCTTCCTTTTGCCATTTTGCCGTTCTCGGATAAAAGAGCAGCGGGTATCCTGATCCCAAGTTTCGGGGAAAGGGAAGATGTAGGTTTCTTCCTGAATGGAATAGGATATTACCAACCCATTGGAGAACACTTCGATCTTAAAGTTTTAGCTGATATCTATACAAAAGGAAGCTGGAATTTACGTCCTCAGATGAACTATCAGAAGAAATACCGTTACTCCGGAAACTTTACGGCAGACATCGGTACCATGGTAAGAGGAATTAAAGGACTGGATGATTATACCAAAAACAGTACATACAGAATAAACTGGACGCATTCTCAGGATTCTAAAGCTAATCCTTTCCTTACATTCAGTGCTTCAGTAGATATTGTAAGTACCAAGTTTTATAATAATCCGCTTAATAACAACTACATTTTCAACCAGAATGTATTGAATACCCAGCAGAACTCTACGGTAACCCTTACCAAGAGATTCCTGAAACTTCCGATGACGATTACAGGAACTGCTTCTTATTCTCAAAACTTTGCAACGGGATTGGCAGACCTTCGTCTTCCGCAAATGAACGTAGCCATCAACCAGTTTTATCTGTTTAAATCAAGAACAGGAATCAGACAGGGACTTCTTGAAAATATTACAGTAAATACCGGATTCAACCTTACCAATTTCGTAAACACTCAGGAAAATGAGCTGTTTAAAAAAGAAATGTGGGATAAGATGCAGACAGGGCTTAAAAATAACATCGCTTTAGCAACCAATACAACATTGGCGAAATATTTCACTTTCAGTTTAAGTGCGAATATTGATAACGCTTTGACTACAAAAACGCTGAACAGATATTATGATCCCGTAAAAAATGTAACCGTTGACGAGATCAATAAAAACTTTACAGGATATTCTACCTTCTCTACTTCTGCCAGTCTTCAGACAACGCTTTTCGGAATGATGAAATTCAAAAAAGGATCTACAGTGGAAGCGGTGAGACATATGATGACTCCAAGTGTGAGCTTTACTTATTCACCGGACTTTTCAAGTCCTAACTTCGGATATTACAAGAATTATTACAATGCCAACGGAGCACTGACCCCTTATTCTATTTTTGAAAAAGGGATCATCTCAAGTCCGTCAAGTGGTATGCAGGGAGCTTTAGGTTTCAATATCGGTAACAATATTGAGATGAAAGTAAAGTCTAAGAGTGATTCTACAGGAGTGAAAAAAGTCAAAATTTTTGAATCTTTAAACTTTGCAGGAAGCTACAACTTTGCCGCTAAAGATCATCCGTGGTCCGTATTTTCAATCAATGGACAGTCTTCTTTTTTCAACAATAAACTTACGGTAAATACCAGTCTGGCACTGGAACCTTATAAAATTGACTTCTCATCAGGACAGGATACAGGAATAAGAACAGAACAGTTCGGGCATTTCAGTGTACAGGGATTCAACGTTCAGTTGTCTTATCCTTTAAGCAGCGAAATTTTTGGAGAGAAGAAAGATTATGCTAAAAAGTATTCGTCCAAAGGAGAAGTCAGAAATGAAAATTATTATTTTGATGATGATCATTATGCTCACTTTGATCAGGCATGGACTTTGAATATTAGTGCCAATTATGCCTACTCAAAAGGATTAAGCAGGTTTGGTAATAAAATTGCATCTTTAGGTTTGGATGGTAGTATTAAACTTACCCCTTACTGGAATATCAACGGAAGTACGCATTATGATATGGTGACTAAAGAATTGGCGTATACAAGAATTGGTTTTTCAAGAGATCAGCGAAGTTTTACCATCAATTTCAACTGGGTTCCTTTCGGGCAGTATAAAGTATATGACTTCTTTATCGGGATCAAAGCCAATATCTTAAGTGATGCATTGAAGTACAAAGACAGAAGCTTTACCCAGCCTAATGCACCTTTCTAATATCAGATTGGCATTTGAGAATATAAATTTTATATTTGCAAGCAAAATAAATTCTAATGAAGTCACTGCTAACGAGATTTTCTTTTTAATGAATACTGTAGATGTGACTGCCTATAACTTTAGAAAAAATAATATCCACATATGAAACAAATAATCAACACAGTTAATGCACCTGCAGCTATCGGACCTTATTCACAAGCTAATATGGCAAATGGAGTTTTATATATCTCCGGACAGATTCCTGTAGATCCTGCAACTGGTAAATTGGTAGAAGGAATTGAAAAGGAAACGCACCAGGTAATGAAAAACCTTGAAGCGATCCTTACTGAAGCAGGTATGACTTTTAAAAATGTTGTAAAAGCTACCATCTTCCTTAAGAGTATGGATGATTTTGCTGTAATGAATGATATCTATGCTTCTTACTTAGATTCAGAAAGCTACCCGGCCCGTGAAACCGTACAGGTTTCTTGCCTGCCTAAAAATGTGGATATCGAAATTTCTATGATTGCACATCAGGATTAATGAATTTTATAAGAAATACAATTGCGGTTCTGGTAGGTCTTGGTATTGCCGGACTTATTATTACTCTTGGTATAAGGGTGTTTCCGCAATGGGTAACTTTTGAGGCTTTTGCTCCGTTTGAGCACTGGCAAAGGTTTCTTTTCAGCATGAAAGATGACAAGGCATTTTTCGGCTTCCTGTTGTTTATTTCCGGTCTGGGAACTACAATTGGAGGAGTCGCAACAGCTATTATTGTAAAATATGCTAAAGTAGCCTATGCTATTCTGATCGGATTCATTATGCTCTTTATCGCAATGCTGGATGTTATTATTTTTCCTTATCATCCCACATTTTATAAGATCTCTATTTTCCTTACATTTTTTCCGTTTTCCTGGATTGGAGGTAAGATTGTAGAAGTGATTTATGAGCGGAACAGGAAGAAAATAATTTCTGAAAAAATGAATAAGCCTAAATAAAATATAAAAAAACGCTGCAGATTTCTGCAGCGTTTTTTTGTTGATATGAAAACCAATTTGTTTTCTGATTAAGGCATTTTAAATCCTTTCGTATAAATTCTTCCGTAGTCATCCACAAATTTTACCTGTACATTCCCCTGATATTTCTCCAGAGTCTTTTCTACATCTTTTTGTGAATTTACTGGTTTGCCATTTACTTCAATGATGATGTAGTTGTCAACGATCCCGATTTTAGCCATTTCGCTGCCTTCAGATACATTTTTCGCTACAACACCACTGTTCAGTCCATATTCTGTTTTGAAACGCTCTGTAAGAGGATCAAATTCAGCTCCGATTTTTTCAGTCACACTTAGGTCGGCTTTCGTTCTGGTAGAAGTTCCTCCTTTCTGGTCTCTAAGTGTTACAGAAGTAGTTCCTTCTTTACCATTTCTTACATAAGTCACCTGTACTTTATCTCCAGGACGCTTGCTTCCGATGGACATTGAAAGATCAGCAAAATCTGTGATGTCGTAGTTGTCTACTTTGGTGATTATATCTCCTTTTTTCAATCCTGCATCTTCAGCACCACTGTTTTCACCAAATCCTGTAATATAGATTCCTGAACCTACTTTTAGAGTTGTTTTAAACTGTTTGTTGTATGAAGTTACCAATTGATCATTTGAAAGATCTAAAGACTGAACTCCAAGGAATCCTCTCTGTACAATTCCGAATTTCTTGATATCCTCAACAATTTTTCTTGCCAGATTGGCAGGAACAGCAAATCCGTATCCCTGGTAATATCCTGTAGTAGACTGAATCGCTGAGTTGATCCCGATAAGTTCCCCATTCGTATTCACCAAAGCTCCTCCTGAGTTACCCGGATTAATGGCTGCATCGGTTTGAATGAAACTTTCAATAGGATTCGTTGCTTTTCCCTGGCTTCCCAGAATTCCGATACCTCTTCCTTTAGCAGAAACAATACCAGCGGTTACGGTAGAATTTAATCCCAATGGATTTCCTACTGCCAGTACCCATTGTCCTACATCAATATTGTCTGAGTTTGCAAAATTTAAATAAGGAAGACCTTTTTCTTCAATCTTTAATAAAGAGATATCCGTATTAGGGTCTGTTCCCACCAATGTTGCAATATATGATTTCTTGTTGCTCAACACTACTTCCAGCTTATTAGCACCTGCTACAACGTGGTTATTGGAAATGATATAACCGTCTGGAGAGATAATTACACCGGAACCCATTCCTGATGGCATATTTTCAGGAGTCTGCTGTTGCTTCTGTCTTTGCTGGCCTCTTCCTCCGAAAGGATCTCCAAAGAAAAAGTCGAACAAGTCCTGTTCTGAAGCCCTGCTTGCTGTTCTGCTTTGGTAATTCTTAATGGTAACTACAGCGGGAACGGTTGTTTTCGCTGCTTTTACAAAATCATCACCTACAGCTCCTGTATTCATTCCTGCGAATGAAGTATTAGGTGCAGCGGTTGTAAAATAAGATTGATCTCCATTATTGGAGTTGTGTCCGAAATAATGTAAACCTCCAACGGTAGTAGCTCCGGAAATGACTCCAACTACTGCAAATGGTAATAGTTTTTTTAAAGTACTCTTCATTGTATATCTTTCTTGTTTATTAATTAATTTCTTTTTTATGTTTTTGAGTAAACAAATTTAATGTTAAATAAGTAAGCAATTAGTATGCTATGTTTCAATTTTAACTAAAATTTAACGGCTATTATATCAATTTGTGTCTTATGTCATAATTGTTAATGCCAGAGTTAACAAAACTTAAAAAAAAATTAAAGAAAATATGACAGAATGTTGGTTAAAATATGCTGGATTTTTTACTCTTTTATTACGCATTGTTTACTTCTGATCACGGATTGTTCACAACTCGTGATTTCTGTCATCAATATACTTAATTCTAAAATTCTTATCTTTGCAAAAATTTTATTCTCACTTAAAATGTTTATAGCATGCAACTGTATAACACCTTAAGCGCAGAAGAAAGAGCTCAACTTATTGATGAAGCCGGTAAAGACCGTCTTACTTTGTCTTTCTATGCGTATGCCAAAATCGAAGACCCCAAAAAATTTCGCGACGAATTATTTATAGCCTGGAATGCCCTTGACGCCCTTGGCCGTATTTATGTTGCAACAGAAGGAATCAATGCTCAGATGAGTGTTCCTGCAGACCAGTTTGAGGCTTTTCGAGATACGCTGGAAGTGTATGACTTCATGAAAGGAATCCGTTTGAACGTAGCGGTAGACCAGGACAATTACTCTTTTTTAAAATTAACCATAAAAGTCAGAAACAAAATTGTTGCTGACGGTTTGAATGACGAGACTTTTGATGTTACCAACAAAGGAATTCACTTAAAAGCTCAGGAATTCAACAATCTCCTTGAAGATCCAAATACTATCGTAGTAGACTTCAGAAATCACTACGAAAGTGAAGTAGGACATTTTGAAGGAGCTATTACTCCGGATGTGGAAAACTTCAGAGAAAGTTTACCAATTATTAATGAGCAGTTACAGGATTTTAAAGAAGATAAAAACCTGTTGATGTACTGTACCGGAGGAATCCGTTGTGAAAAAGCCAGTGCTTACTTCAAACATCAAGGGTTTAAAAATGTTTATCAATTAGAAGGCGGAATTATTGAATATACCCGCCAGATCAAAGAAGAAGGAATAGAAAGTAAGTTTATCGGTAAAAACTTTGTATTTGACCACCGTTTGGGAGAAAGGATTACTGATGATATCATTGCCCAGTGCCACCAGTGTGGAAAACCTTGTGATAATCATACCAACTGTGCGAATGATGCTTGTCATCTATTGTTTATCCAGTGTGATGACTGTAAAGCAGCCATGGAAAACTGCTGTTCCACAGAATGTCTGGATACGGTACATTTACCTTGGGACGAGCAGCTAAAATTAAGAAAAGGACTGCAGGTTGGGAATAAAGTATTCAGAAAAGGAAAATCTGATGCCTTGAAATTCAAAAATTCAGGGGATTTAACTGATAAACCTTTAGCGAAAGCTGAAACAAAAAATATCCGTCAAAAGATTGCTGTTAAAAAAGAATTGATCGGGAAGGCTGAACATTACTTCTCAAAATCAAAAATTGCACAGTTCTTAATTGAACATAAAGACTTGTCAGTTGGAGATAAAGTATTAATTTCAGGTCCTACCACTGGGGAGCAGGAAGTTACTATTACTGAAATCTATGCGAACGGAGGTCCTTGTGAAACAGCAAAAATTGGAGATCAGATTACCTTCGAGCTTCCATTTAGAGTTCGTTTATCTGATAAACTGTACAGAATTGTGCAAAACGCATAATCCGGAATAAGCGATAAAGCTGCAAAAGCTTGTCAGGTACAAATTATTTCAGTTCAAATAACTTAATAATTATGCTAAAAGCTGAGCTTAGAAAAAAATACACTCAAAAAAGAAAAGCCTTGTCTCCTGATGAGGCTTTCTTGTTATCAGAGAATATTTTTGAAAATTTCATTCATTATTTCAATCCAAAAGAATCGGAAAAAGTACATGTTTTTGTTCCAATTCCGGTAAGAAAGGAAATTGATACCCAAATCTTCATACACTATTTTCTGGCTCATAATATCCGTGTTTATGTGCCTAAAATTGTAGGTGATCAGCTTATTACTATAGAAGTTTTTGAAGAAACGGTCTTTGAGACCAATAGTTGGGGGATTTCTGAGCCTGTTTCCAATGAAGATTCCGGTGAGAATGCATTTGATTATGTGATTACACCTTTGTTGTATTGTGACAAAAAAGGAAATAGGGTAGGATATGGCAAAGGGTTTTATGATGGATTGTTTCAAAATGTGTCCGCTGAGACCAAAAAAATCGGAGTCAATTATTTTGACCCCGATGAATATGTGGATGATGTCTGGGAAAATGATATTCCCCTGGACTATTTGGTTACTCCTACTAAAGTACTGTCATTCTTAAGCGGTTTGGAATAAAAATCTAAAAAGTAAAACTTAAATTCTTTTTTAAGCTTGGACGTTGAAAGCAGGATGTATTGTGCGTTCTTTTCAAAGCTTCCCAAAGACTTGTTTTTATTGTCAAAGTACTCCACATTGAACTTGGCGTAGTCTAAGGTGTCCTTTTTATAGAATTCTTTATACACATTCAGGCTGCTGACCTTTGCTGATTTTGCTTTCAGGCTGTCCAGTTCCTTCAATAATCTTTTAAAAGTCAGAGAATCCGGTTTATGGAAATAACTTTCCATCTGTGAGTAAATAACCGTATCTATTTCTGTATTTCTGTTTCCGCTAAGGTATAGGGTAGACAGATCCAGGAGTTCCTGAACTTTTTGTTTAGTAATGGAATTGATTGCCTGCATGCTATCCATTTGTACCGCAGGATAGCTTTTTTCATTGTTGCTGTTTCGTAGTTTATCGAGGTCGCTTACCTCTGAGGTTTTATTATTACAGGCAATAAATAATGTCAGAAGCACGGTGAAAATTAAAAAATTACTTATTCTTTTCATCTGTGGTAGCAATTTTAAATTTGATGGATACAATCTTACCTTTGTTATCCTTTTTCATTTCTATTACATTCAGGTTTTTCAGAGAAGTGGTAGGCGTGGTTACCAGTGTTATATATTTCTGCTTATTCAGGCTTTCTATACCATACGTATCATTGTCATAAACCTGGTAGATTACAGCATTATTACTGATCAGGTTTTCCAGCTGATTTCTTTTCTGCTTAATAAGAGCAACCTGTTCATCAGGATTTCCTCCTTTAATGTCTTTTATAGAGAAATAATAAACGGCCATCTTATAATCATCCGGTTTTAGCTCGATTTTTTCTTCTTCCGGAGCATTTTCAAGATTTCGATTTACCTCCTGAGGCTCGTAGAAAGGAGCGCTGATTCGCATTTTTAGATTTTTATCCTTCGTAGAATAATAAAAACACTCGCCCGGCTTTATTTTATACATCAACGGAGACTCATTTTCTTTCACCACCATTATTTCCAATGTATTGATAACGGAAACTCCTCTGTCTTTATCAATGAAACAATATTTGTAAGTTTTTGAAAAAAGTACATCCTTAAATCCTAAAAGACCGGTAATGGTAATCAAAACGGAAGTAACAAGTGCCCAGGCATTCTTTTTGAAGAAATTTTTCTTAAGCGGAACCGATGAAATTTCAATTTCATTAGTTGTTGTGTTGTTTTTTGTAACGTTTTGATTATCAGTATTTGATTTTTGTAAATCAGTGTTTTGTGGGGTGTTTATTTCGGGTTTTTTAGGCTGAATTTCTGTTTTTGGAAGTTCAGGTGCCGAAGAAACTGTTTTTTCTAGTTCATTGATTTCTTCTTCCTCCAGATTTTCATTTTCCAGTAATAATTCACCGGCAAAAAGATGTTGTTTTTTGAATTCATACCACGAGTCATAACCTGTATAAATACTCAATAAATTGAGCATATCTATTCTTGGCAATTTAGTAACAGGTGAAGTTTTAAAATAGGTGTAAAATGACTTTTCACTGATGTTACCTTTTGCTTTTTTCCGCAGGTCTTCCTGGAAATATATAATATCTATACCCTTCCACTTGGAGATATCATCCTGTGAAGGGGTATATTCTTTTAAGTATTGACCCTGAACTTCCTTTTTTAGCTGTTCAAAGTGTAATAGATCTAAATCTGTCAATTTTTCAAAAAGTAATTAAATTGTTGATTATCAGCTATGTTTTTTTGTAAAACTATTTTACAAAGGTATTACAATTATTTTTCATAGACAAATTTTCTAACTGCTCTACCTTTGTCTTGTTCAAATAACAGAACAGAAGAAAATTTTATAAAACAATATTAACAAAATTAAATTTAATTTATTATGAAAAAGTCATTATTCGTAGCTGCTATCGCTGCAATCTCTCTAGTTGCTTGTAAAAAAACTGAAGCTACTGCTACTGAAGGTACAACTGATTCTGCTGCTGCTACTGTAGCTGATTCTGCTGCTGTAGTTTCTGATTCAGCTGCTAAAGTTGTTGATTCTGCTGCAACTACTGCTGTAGAAGCTACTAAAGATGCTGCTGCTGCTACTACTGCTGCTGGTGCTGAAGTTGCTAAAGATGCTGCTAAAGGTGCTGCTGACGCTGCTAAAGGAGCTGCTGATGCTGCTAAAGGAGCTGCTGATGCTGCTAAAGATGCTGCTAAGAAATAATTCTAGCATACGCTTAACAATAAAAGAACCGTTTCACCCAGTGAAACGGTTTTTTTGTGCTTAGTCATTGCGAGCCAAAGGCGAAGCAATCTCATTTTATAAAAAGTTATATAGGATTTATCCTTTCTTCTGTTTCAAAGATTCATAGCAGGTAATCGCTACTGCATTGCTCAGGTTAAGAGAATCAATACTTCCGGCCATAGGAATCAGCGTGTTTTTTCCTTTTCCAATCCAGAAATCACTTAATCCCGAATGTTCTGTACCGAATAATACCGCCGAACGTTGTCTGAAATCTCTTTTATAAAGGTCTTCAGCACTTTCATCCATGAGTGTAGTGTAGATATTGAAACTATTCTTTTGCAGGAATTCCAATGTTTCTTCATTTTCAGCCTGATATACTTCCATTCCAAAAAGACATCCTACACTGGATCTGATTACATTAGGGTTGTAGAAATCGGTTTTCCCATCAGCAACAATCAATGCATCTACTCCAAATGCTTCACAGCTTCTTAAAATAGCACCAAGATTTCCTGGTTTTTCCACTCCTTCCACAATAATTACTGTAGAATTTTCTTTAGGAATAAATGAAGAAAGTGGCGTTTCTTTGGCGTGGTAGATCCCGATAATCCCTTCAGAACTTCCTCTGTACGCTATTTTTTCATATACTTTTTCACTTACATAATGAATTTTTCCACCGGGAAGGGTTCCTTTAAAAATATTTTCACAGATAAAGAACTCCATCGGTTCAAAATCATACTGCATGGCTCTTTCATTTTCCTGTTGGCCTTCTACTACAAAAACTTTTGATTTTTTACGAAATCTGTTGTCAGTAAGGAGCTTAGTGACATTTTTTATTTTATCGTTTTGAAAACTTTCTATCAACATTCCGCAAAATTATGCAAAATTTATGATTGAACTTCCCTGGTTTTCATAAAAAGGCTTTTCCATTTAACTTCAAATGAAATTTATTTTTCTTTTTACACAAAACTTAAATCTGAACTTTCTGTGGTAAGCGACTTCTTTATGAGGATTAGCTGTCTGACGGTTCAATAAGATTACTATTATCGATAAGACTTTGAGGCAGTTCTTTTTTGTTTTTAATTCCTAATGACTTCAGCTTTTGAGTTTGGGTAATGAGATTGTCATTTCCGGTGTGAAGTTGTTTGTAGGCATCATTATATACATTCTTTGCCTGATCCAGATTTCGCCCTACTTTTTCCAGGTTTTCCACAAAACCTACAAATTTGTCATACAGTCTTGCTCCGCGATCAGCAATTTCTATAGAATTTCTATTCTGATATTCACGTTTCCAAAGATCAGCGATCAGTTTAAGAGAAGTGATCAGATTGCTTGGATTAAGCAGAAGTATTCTTTTTTCATAAGCATAGTTCCATAGATTATGATCAGCCTGCATGGCTGCAATATAGGCTGGTTCACTAGGAATAAACATCATGACGAAATCCATAGACTTGTCGTAGTCGTCATAAGCTTTTTGACTTAGCTGTGAAATGTGTTTTTTGATAGATCCAAGATGCTGGCTCAGCTTTATGGCATACACGTCCGGATCGGTTTCGTCTACCAAATCTGTAAAGGCAGTCAGGGATACTTTGGAATCAATGATGACATTTCTTTCATCCGGATATTTTATCACTGCATCGGGGCGCATTTTTTTTCCGGAGAATTCGGAGAATAAAGCGTTATTGTCTTCATCGCGTAATTCATGTTCCAGAAAATATTCTCTTCCTTTTACCAGCCCGGATTTTTCAAGAATGCTTTCAAGGATCATCTCACCCCAGTTTCCCTGAGTTTTGCTTTCTCCTTTCAGAGCGCGGGTAAGTTTTTTGGCATCATCAGAAATCTGTTGGTTCAGTTCTGCCAGTTCCTTCACTTTTTCAGCGAGGGAGAATCGTTCTTTATTTTCCTTTTCGTAGGCCTCGTTGACTTTATTTTTTAAATCAGCAATTTTCTCCTGAAAAGGCTCCAGAATGTTTTTTAAATTATTCTGATTTAAAGTGGTGAATTTCTCTGTTTTTTCTTCTAAAATTTTGTTCGCAAGGTTTTCAAACTGAAGTTTTGATTCTTCCTGGATCTTGATAATTTCTTCTTTCTGAGTGTCAAGAGATTTTTGGAGAACTTCATTTTTTGCTGAAAGTTCGGAGTTTTTTGCAAAAATAGACTGCTTTTCAAGAATATGGGTTTCTATCTGCGAAGCTTGTCTTTGATTGGTTTGTTTTAATTCCTGAAACTGAGTGCTTAAAGAAGCATATTCGGCAGAAATTTTAGAAAATTCATTTTTCAAATCATCCAAATGGTCCTGCTGTAGGATATTGGCTTCCTTCTCTTTATTGATATTTTGATTAAGTTCCTGAATCTTAAGATTGGAATTTTCAAGATCAGACTGGTTTTTAATAGATAAGGTATTCAGCTCGTCATAAGAACTCCTTGAAACCATTGATGATTTCAGTGCAAAATATAATATAACAGCGCCCAGTACACCACCGGCAACCAACCCAATAATTAAATATATCATCTCCATCTTCCAAAATTATGAAAAAAGGCTGGAAGCTGCATGGACAATAATAGGTGTTTGTTCTACTATTTTAAAAGATGGATGAAATGCCTGAGACTATTTGATAAAGCTTCATTACTTCTCTCTTCCAGCCTCCGGCTTCCTTTCTTAATTAGAATACCTATATTTATAGGAAATTTCAGAGACTTATGAATATTTTGTTGGTAGAAGATGATCAAAGAATCAGCAATTTCCTGATAAAAGGCCTTTCCGAGGCTGGATATAATACGACGCTTGCAGATTCCGGGGAAAAGGCTCGTGAACTTCTTCATACCTATGATTTCGATATTATTTTAATGGATATCATGCTTCCCGGACTGGATGGGATGCAGCTTACCCAGATTATCAGATTTAAAGGAAATTATACTCCGATTTTAGTTTTAAGTGCATTGAACAGTCCGGATGACAAGATCAAAATGCTGGATATGGGTGCGGATGATTATTTATCTAAACCTTTCCATTTTGAAGAACTGATTTCAAGGATTAAAGCTTTAACAAGACGCAATAAACTGAGCTATCAGAAAGAAGACCAGTATCTGTCATGTGGAAATATCACCATTGATACAGACCTTCATAAGGTTACCCAGAATGATAAGGAAATTGAGTTTTCTCCTACAGAATACAAGCTTTTCACTTTCCTTATGGAGAATAAAAATAAAGTGCTGAGCAGAACCCAGATCTTACATAAAGTGTGGGGAATTGATTTTGATAATACAACGAATGTAGTAGACGTTTATATTTCCTACGTGCGTAATAAGATTGACGAAACAGAACAGAAAATAATCCATACGGTGAAAGGAACCGGCTATTTGATTAAAGACTGAAAATGACTCTCAGAAACAGGTTTACCCTTATTTCAAGCCTTTCGTTCGGCATTGTTTCTATCATCACATCTGCGGTGATATTCTTTGCTTATTATGACAGTACCAAGATTTTTTATTTTGAAAAGCTTAGAAATACGGCTCTTATTTCTGCTATTTATTACCTTGAAAAAGATGAGCTTCCAAAAGACCGTCATGCTCAGATCAAAAAAGAATATAATCACCTGATTCAGAATAACAGGGTAGCGGTTTACAATCAGCATAACGAAGTTACCTTTGGACATAATGTGAATGATAAAAATATAAAGCTTTCTCATCTGCAGGCTGTCCGAAATAATAAAGGAATTCAGTTTATGTCTGATAATCAATTCTACTATGGAATTTTTTATCCGGATAATCAAGGTGATTTCGTGGTTTTTGTAAAATCATCAAACGATTCTTTTCAATCACAGATATTGAGGCTTGCCATTATTATGCTTTCTGTACTGGTAGTGGGTTTGCTGGCAATTTACTTTCTGAGCAGGTATCTTTCTAAGGTGGTTTATAAACCTATTTCCAATGTTGTAGAACGTATTAATAAAGTGGATTACAATAATATTTCTACGGCAATTACTTCTACCAATACCAATGATGAAATTGAAGATCTTATAAAATCTTACAATAAACTGTTGGGAAGGATTTCTGAAAATGTTCTCTTACAGCAGAATTTTATTAATTATGTTTCTCATGAGTTTAAAACTCCGCTGGCAGCAATTTCCGGAAACCTGGAAGTCTTTGCCCAAAAGGATAGAACTCCGGAAGAATATAGAGAAGTGGCAAAAGAATCATTAGATCATGTTTATGAGATTGAAAATATTTTAAACAATCTTCTGCTGATGTCCGGAATGTCTAAACTGGAATCTTCTCATAAACTGATGAGAGTGGATGAGCTGATCTGGAAAATCTATGAGAAATTAGAACCGAAAGCAAAAGAAAACAATTCATCCATTAAAATACAGCTTCAGGTAACAAAACCTGCTTTGTTGGAATTTCCGGGAAATGAAACTCTGCTATATTTGGCATTATATAATATTGTTGAAAATGCGATCAAGTATTCTTATGATAAACCTGTAGTGATTGTATTATCAGAGAAAAACAGCCAGTTGTATATTGAAGTAAGAGATGAAGGAAGGGGAATTCCAGCGGATGATCTTATGAAAATAGCTGAGACTTTTTACAGGGGAAAAAATGTAGACACAGTGAAAGGCAGTGGAATTGGTTTATCCCTTTCTAAAAGTATTTTTGATCATCATCATATTGCAATGAAAATTGATTCCGTTGTAAATGTTGGGACCAGTGTTCTTCTTGAATTTCCAGCTCATTCTTGATTTTTTCTCCCACAGATTTTCCAGATCTCGCAAATTGATAATTTTAGATTCATTTTAAATCTTAAAAATCTGTGTCATCCGTGAAATCTGTGAGAGATTTGAATATTCAATAGGAGCGGTTTTTAACCCACTTACAAAATGCATTCAAAATCCTTCGGCTTCAGCCAAAACATATTAATTCAACACACTTCCCAGGAATAAAAAAAGTTCTAATCAAACTCTAATGTTGAACTAACCGAATTCTAATTTTCTTTACAATTCCCTCTAATATTAGACAAATAGCTTTGTAGTCATAAATAAAAGACCCTTGAAGAAGCTATTTTTTACCCTATTTTATATTCATTGTTTCAGTTTCTTTTCAGCGCAGATTTCAGATACTATGAAAATCAGCAGAAAGGAGGCTGAAACTATTTTTCTGGCTAAAAACCTCGACCTCATTGCACAGAAGCTTGAAATTTCCCAAGCTGAAGCAAGAGCGGTTCAGGCTAAATACTGGCCTAATCCTACATTGAGCATCAGTGAAGTAAACCTATGGAGAACGTATGATATTGAAGAGCAGCCGGCGCTGATCGGAAATTGGGGAAAGAATACCCAAATCTCTGCAGAGATAGAGCAGGTGATTCAGACAGCAGGTAAAAGACGAAAAAATATCGAGCTGCAGAAAATAGAAGTGGAAGGCGAGAAGTACGAATTGCAGGAAGTTTTACGTGAGCTTAAAAAAACACTTAGAAATACCATTACCGAAATTCTTTACAATCAGGAACAGCAGAAAATTTATCAGGGACAGATTGCTTCCATTGAGAAACTAACAAAATCCTATAACAATCAACTGAATTTGGGCAACATCAGTAAAGCTGAATATGTCCGCCTAAAAGCACAGGAAATTGAATTTAAAAAGAAACTGATTTCATTAAAACAGGAAATCGAGGATCAGCAGGTAGAGCTTAAAGCTTTATTGATGCTGCCTTCCCAGTCTTATCTGGTTATATCGGATTCATTTGTGATGCCCGAAAAACAACTTTCCGAATTAGAGGTTGCCCAATGGATGGAAAAAGCAAAAGAAAACCGTCCTGATATCATGATTTCAAGGAATAAAGAAAAGCATGCGGCTAAAAATCTGGAGATTCAAAATGCTATGAAAACTCCCGATGTCGCCGTTTCTATTGGCTATGACCGCGGAGGAAATATCATGAAAGATTTTATAGGATTAGGTGTCTCTATGGATCTTCCCATTTTCGACCGCAATAAAGGAAATATTCAGGAAGCGAGGCTTGAAATTGAGAAAAGTAAACTTGAGACCCGTAAAAACATGCTGAAGTCTGAGAATGAAATTGTCTCTGTTTTCAGAAACTATATCCGTACCCAACAGGTTTCAGAAGAAATTGATGAAAATTATGAATCTACACTTGATGGCTTGCTGGTAAGTCATGAGAAAAATTTCAGACTAAGAAATATCAGCATGCTGGAATACATGGATTTTCTGGATACCTACATCGGAAATAAAATGATCATTCTGGATACTAAAAAAGAACTTAATCAATACTACGAAAACCTGCAGTATGTTGTAGGACAAGATTTATAAGATATGAACAAAAATATTACCCAATACATTGCTGCAGCTTATCTGTCTGCTCTCATGATCTTTACAGGCTGCGCCGGAAAAGAAGAAAATAAAGAAGCCGATAAAGCTTACTGCATCAGCAAAGAACTTAAAAAAGATATTAAGCTGGTTAAAGCAGAAATGCTTCCCATAGAAGAAAGTATCACCCTTACCGGAGAGGTGGAAAGTAATTCAGATAAAACGGTTCCTTTTGTAAGTCTTGTGGACGGAGTGGTGATTGATACCTATTTCTCTCTTGGCGATTATGTGAAAAAGGGACAAACCCTGGCAAGTGTAAAAAGTACGGCTGTGAATGAAATGCAGGATGATACCCAAACTTTACAGGCACAGTTGGCAGTAGCCAAAAGAAAGCTGTCTTCTGTAGAAGCCATGTATAAAGATGATATTGCTTCACAGAAAGATTTACAGGAAGCCCGTTCGGAAGTTGCCATTTTGCAATCTAATATTTCCAAAACACAGAAAAATATGCAGCTGTATTCAGCAGGAGGAAATACCATTCAGATAAAAGCTCCGGCAGACGGATATGTTATTTCAAAGAATATTGCTAAAGGAATGCCTGTTACTGCTGGTGGAGATCAGCTGTTTACGATTTCCAATCTGGATAAAGTCTGGGTCATGGCTAATGTATACGCAACCAATATGAGACATGTTTATGTAGATCAGCCCGTAGTGGTAAAAACACTGGCCTATCCGGATGACAGCTTTTCAGGAAAGATCAATAATATTTCCCAGGTTTTCAACGAAAATGAAAGGGTTCTCAAAGCCAAGATCATTATGGATAATAATGGAATGAAGCTAAGACCCGGAATGTCTGCAGATGTTGTATTACCCGTTAACTCACAAAACAAAAGTGCATTGGCTATTCCTGCAAAAGCTTTGATTTTTGATAACAACCAAAGTTATGTAGTGGTTTACAAAAAGGACTGTGAACTGGAAATAAGACCTGTGACGGAAATAGCTTCCAACAGTCAGTATATTTATGTAGAAGGAAATTTGAAACCGGGTGAAAATGTGATTGCTTCCAACGGATTGCTGATTTATGAAAACCTGAAAAACCAATTAAATAACTCCACGAAGTAATGCGAAAATTTGTACAGAATATAGTTTCCTTCTCTTTAAAAAACTCATTGATTGTTCTTCTGGGAACTTTCCTATTGCTGGCCGGAGGAATCTATTCTTATTTACATACCCCCATTGAAGCATTTCCGGATGTTACCAATACCAGAGTAAGAGTCATTACCCAATGGCCTGGAAGAAGTGCTGAAGAAATAGAAAAATTTGTCACCATACCTATTTCCAAGGAAATGAATGCTATTCCGAATAAAACTTCGGTACGGTCTATTTCCCTATTTGGATTATCAGTGGTGACTGTTATTTTTGATGATCATGTCAATGATTTTTATGCACAGCAGTATGCTTCCAATAAACTAGGAAATGTAGAACTTCCTGGCGGAGCAGAATATAGTATTGAACCTCCGTCCGGAGCTACCGGTGAAATTTACCGGTATATTATCAAGAGTAAACTTCCCATCAAAGAAGTGACGGCAATCCAGGATTGGGTGGTAGAAAGAGAATTACTTGCGGTTCCCGGTGTTGCTGATGTGGTAAGCTTTGGAGGTGAAGAAAAAACATATGAAATAAAAATTAATCCTACGGAATTACACAATTACGACCTTTCCCCCCTGGATGTGTATGAAGCAGTTTCGAAGAGTAATATTAATGTAGGAGGAGATGTAGTGGCAAAAGGTGATCAGGCTTATGTAGTGCGGGGGATTGGTCTTTTGGAGAAAAAAGAAGATATTGAGAATATTCAGATTGAGGTAAAAGGTTCTACTCCTATTTTGGTAAAGCATGTTGCTGAAGTAAAAATTTCGGCAAAACCAAGATTAGGACAGGTAGGATACAACAAAGAAAATGATGTTGTAGAAGGAATTGTCATCATGCTTCGTGGTGAAAATCCAAGTGAAGTGATTGCGAAACTGAAAGATAGAATAGAGCAGTTGAACGGAGGAGAACTTCCCGGTGATGTTCAGATTGTTCCGATCATTGACCGTACAGAATTGGTAAATACTACTGTTCATACTGTTTCCAAAAACCTTATTGAAGGAGTTATTCTGGTTTCCATCATTGTATTTATATTCCTCTACAACTGGAGAACAACTTTCATTGTAGCATCGGTAATTCCTTTGGCTTTCTTATTTGCAATTATTATGTTGAAAATTCAGGGACTTCCGGCAAACCTGATTTCCATGGGAGCACTGGATTTCGGACTGCTTCTGGAAGGAACGCTGGTCATTGTTGAACATGTCTTTGTCGCCCTCGAACTTAAAGCCAAGAAGATAGGGCTGAAAAGATTCAACAAAATTTCAAAACTGGGAATTATTAAGAAAAGTGCCGGAAGTGTAGCAAGTTATATTTTCTTCGCCCTGTTGATTCTTATCGTTGCCCTGATGCCGATTTTCTCTTTCCAGAAAGTGGAAGGAAAAATGTTCTCACCGTTAGCATTTACGCTTGGATATGCGTTGTTAGGATCATTGATCTTAAGCTTAACCTACGTTCCGGCAATGTGTAAACTGTTACTGACTAAAAATATTGAAGAGAAAGAAAACTTTATCTCGAGATTTTTCAGAGTTAATATCTACAGAATCTATGAGTTCAGTGACCGTCACAAAAAAGGATTCATGATTGGCTTTGTTGCTTTACTTGCCATTTGTGGATGGAGATTTTCAAATTACGGATCCGAATTTTTACCAAAACTGAACGAAGGAGCCATCTACGTGAGAGCAACTCTTCCCAACAGTGTCAACTTGGATGAGTCTGTAAGATTGACCAAAGAGATGAAGGAGATTCTCATGAAATATGATGAAGTGAAATTTGTCATGACCCAGACAGGCCGTCCCAATGACGGAACAGATCCCACCGGATTTTTTAATATTGAATTCAACATTCAGCTGAAGCCGGAAAACGAATGGAAGAAAAAAATATCCAAAGAAGAACTCCTTGAAGAAATGAGAGTCTCTCTTGAAAAGTATCCTGGTATCAACTTTGGATTCAGCCAGCCAATACAGGATAATGTGGAAGAATATGTTGCAGGAGTAAAAGCTCCGCTGGTCATTAAAATTTTCGGGAATGATCTTTTCGAACTTGAAAATTATGCCAATAAAGTAGCCAATTCCATCAGAACAGTTCCGGGAATATCCGATGTGAATGTTTTTAAAAATATTGGATTGCCGGAATTGAGAATACAGCTTCATGATTCTAAAATGGCCAAGTATGGAGTTTCCACAGCAGATGCACAGGCAGTCATCGAAATGACGATTGGCGGACAGGCTGCCACTAAATTTTATGAAGAAGAAAGAATGTTTGATGTCATGCTGAGATTTGAAAAAGATTACAGAGATACTCCTGAAAAGATGGGGAATATTCTCATCCCGACTCAGGATAATAAAAAAGTTCCGTTGAAAGAAATTGCAACGATTGATTATCATACAGGACCATCATTTATTTACCGTGAAGGAAACAGCAGATACATCGGAGTTGGATTTAATATTGAAGGCCGTGACCTGGGAAGTACCATCAAAGAAGCAAAAGCAAAAGTAGACAAAGAAGTAAAACTTCCGAAAAACCATAAAATGACCTGGGCCGGAGAATTTGAAAGCAAAGAAAGAGCTGCAAAACAGCTGGCAATGGTAGTACCGATTTCTTTAGTTCTTATTCTGATGCTGTTGTACTTCAACTTTGGAAACATAAAAGATACGCTGATTTCATCCATTACACTGGCATTTGCGTTTATCGGAGGATTTTTATCCCTTTGGTTTACGGGAACCATCTTTGGAATTTCAGCGGGAATCGGGTTCATTATCCTTTTTGGTGTTGCAACGATAGATGGTATCGTCCTGATTGGAGTGATGAAAGAAAATCTCCAAAACAGAATGTCTCTCAAAGAATCCATTGCAGAAGGAGTGAAGAGTAGAATCCGCCCAGTGGTGATGATTGCCCTGATGGGATCTATGGGACTTCTTCCCGCAGCGATGTCAAACGGAATGGGCTCAGAAATTCAGAAACCTTTAGCCATTATGATTGTTGGAGGATTGATTGTCTGTATGCTGCTGTCCTTTACAATACTGCCTATTATTTTCCATTATGCTTATCGTAAAAAGCATAAAGGAGCAATATAGTTTCTTTTATTTTGTTCATTATGAGGCCGGGATCCGTGAGGAAGATCCCGGCCTTTTTTGTTAAGTATTTTTTGTAGACTCTAAAATCTCAATATTTTTCACCACATCACTGCTTTCACATTTTTTAAGTTCTTTTAAAAGGGTGGGAGTGAGGATCTTTGGGTTCAGAATTTGTGTAGCGACTTTTGCTGTTGCATAATCTACAATACCGGTTACAGATTCTCTTAAGAAAATTGGAGTATTGCATGCAATGACTGCTGTTGCCCATGAGGTGTCTCGTGCTTTGGAAATTGCAAAATCAAGTACCACATTATCCTTTCCGTTAGAGAGTTGGTCAATAAGGTCTACGGGATAACAGATTTTGTTTAAAGACTCCTGCACGTTCTGATTAATAAAAGCAATGACATTATTAATATTTTCAAAATCTTTTTTCAAAGGATTTATTTTCCGGTAAGGCATTATCGTCGCTGCAGAAATACCCAGATCCAGATTGATGTGAGCATTCATACCCAAAAATATATGCTGCAAAATCAAAAGATTTTTGTTTTTAGCGGCGTCAAATGCAATGTACCATGAATTGGTGCATCTTTTTCCTTTGCTGTAGCTTTCCCATGCCTGAAGGTATCTCTGTGCAAAAGCAATGTCGAGCAATGTCATTCTAGGATTGTCTTCAAACTTTTTTTGCTGGATTCCTTTCAGAACCTGGGCTGTCATGATTCGGTAGGTACAGGCAAAATATCCTGCCGGACTTTGATTTTCTTTACACCAGATAATGATTTCATCCAGTTTTTTCAGAACTTCCTCAATGGTTTTCATGGTAGATTTTTATTTAAAGATATTGAGAAATTATTAGTACAGTATAATATTGCATATTTTTTAATTAATTCCCTTATATATGATTTATGTCATTTTGGCTTTGGGTACAAAGAAGTAAGTTTACAGACTTAAAATAAAAATATGAAAAAACTAAGTTTCTTGTTTGCCAGTATTATATTACTGTTTGCAGCTTCTTGCTCTACTGATGAGCTGGAAAATCCTAACCTAAATGAAAACTCAAAAAAAAATTCAGGGAGAAATTTTGCTAAAAGCGCTGGTGATGGTATCTATGATGTTTTAGGATACGGTTATAATGCCACGGGGGAATATGCTAATTCTAACGCTGCAGGATATCAGGTGATTGATATTGAGAAATTTAAAAACGAACAGGCAGGTAGATTGATCACTGATAATGTATTCTCTCAGGAATACCTTGAAGAGTATGGGGAAAATGCAGAAGCTTATTCAAAAATGGTCTCTACCAAAGTAGGAGCTTCAGCTGGATTCTCTTTATTTAAAAAACTTATTTCGGTTACTTTTAGTTCTGCGGTTAGCAACACTACTACCAACAAATTTGATGCAAAGTACATTTATGGAAGTTATAATCTTTTAATTAAGCAAAGAAGATTTAGATTTAATGCTACTCCTGTCTTATTATCTGATTATTTGACACCGGAGTTTTCCAGTGATTTACAGAATAATAGCCCTGCGCAGATTGTAAACGATTATGGAACCCACGTTGCCATTGATATTTATACCGGAGCTAAGTTAGATGTTATGTTTCAATCTGAAACCACCAATCAAAGCCGTGAAAAAGCAGCCAGAGTGGGAGTTAAAGTTGGGGTAAAGAGTATTTTTGATGCCAATGTTGATAATGACATCGATACTTCAGAATCCAGTAAAAACTTTTCTAGAAAATTATCCTTTAAAACCAGAGGTGGAGATCCATCGAAGAGTTTGGTGGGAGAGCTAAACCTTGACCAGGCAAATCCTAAAATTAATATTTCAAGCTGGCAAAACAGCTCAACACCAGCTAATGCAGTGTTGGTAGAATTTGGAAGCAATGGTTTGATCCCTCTTTATGAATTTATTAAAGATCCTGTAAAGAAAGCTCAGTTAAAAGCTTATATAGATCAATATTTAATTGATAATCAGGTGAGACTGGATTATACCAATACTGCAAACCTCGTGAATGGTAATTTTGTTAGAAATCCTGCTACCAACCAGATATTTTTTATGTTTGAAAACAAACTTAGATATATTCAAAGTCCTATGACTCTTTACGGATTGTTTAATATTACCAGTGGTGAAATCGCGACTGTGAGTCCAAGTAATTTGTCAACAGTAGAGCGCGGGGCGGATTTAACACCTGATAATGATCTTAAACAGGATAATTATACCAATAAGATATATATGAGGGAAGGTAATACTTTAAGATATATTCCTAATATTGGTGTCTATAATAAATATCGATTTAATAATAATGCAGTTAAAAAGATAAACGGTACCAATGGTTATATCATCGGCAGCGATATTTTTTAAGGTAAAATTATAATTGTAAAAAAAAGAGACTGTCAGAAAACAGTCTCTTTTTTAATTTATCAGATTACGGGGTGATGGTAATCGGATCTGGAAAAGGTTCAAGAACCAATGGTTTGCACATGGCTGCCGGTTGACAGGTTCCTCCCATACATATAAAATTAGTCATAGTAGTGGTGCCGTCAGGACATCTGATCATGCCTTCACCGTGGCATCCTCCGGGACATTCTGCAGGATAAAGAGTTCCTCCGAATACATTTTTCAAATCTGTTCTTAAAAGTTTTGTTAAGTTCTTTTTCATGGTTTAATTTTTAATTATGATATTGGTTTATCACTTATTTACAGTGAGTTATGTAAGTTATATTGCTTTTGAGCTAAAATAATTAAATTAATTCATTGTGACAAGATGTATTTCTTAAAATAATTGTTTTTTTAATGATAATGATCTGAAATTCAGAATTTTTTAAAAATAAACCGTATATTTAATTCCATATAAAGAGAAATAAAAAGAGGAATCCGAAAATCTTCAAGAGTAGGAAACTAAATTAAACTAAATTAATCATGAAAAATCTAAAAAGCTTAAACAGAAAAGAGTTAAAAACTGTTTTGGGTGGTGCGGCATTAGCTTGTGAGGCACCCGTAGATGGAGGTTGTCCGGCAGGATACATATTCTGCAGTAATCCTTATTGCTGTTATCCCCCAAGAAAACCGTATATCTGTTTTGATTAATAAAAAATCCCTCAATTGAGGGATTTCTTGTTTATTAAGGATTTTCTTTTGCAACTTCATCATGATGTTTAAGATACAAAGGCAGGGCAGCAGAACCGTACCAGGGGAATATTTCATAACTGAAAACACCAGCCTGAACTGCAGGATCTGTTTTTACCCATTGTTCGGCTTCTTCTTTAGATTTGGTATTGAAAATAAACATACCGCGGTAGTTTTCTTTATTCTTTTCGAGGAAAGGTCCGGCGACAACAATTTTACCTTCATCAGCCAGTTTCCCGATATTGGTCATGTGACCTTTCATGAGTTCGCCCATTTTGGCTTTATCTTCAATCTTAGCGGTACCTGTTGTCAGCATGACAATAGTATAGGGTTTCATTCCATATTTGTCAGCCCCTAAAGATGTAGCCAGTTCCTGATTGTATTTAGGTTTATCTGCTTTCTTTTCCTGAGCAATAGATAATGCTGATAGGAGGAGACCTACGATGAGTAAAGTTCTTGATTTCATCTTGTTTTATTTTGATAAATATAATAAAATCTTAAAGATTTCTGAATTGAATTTCAAATGAAGGCATGATACAAAAAAACCTCGATGGATACGAGGTTTATCTTATTGTTCAGATGAGTTTATTTTAATCTTTTATTCTTAAAAATTCTTTCGCCAGTTCAATCATCTTTGGATCGCCTGTATATTTACCATGTTCGTCAGAAAGTTTTACGGTAGGAATCCATTCTTTATTGGGAGCCTGTACACCGATGAGTTTCATCACAATGTTCATTGGTTTTAATCCCACATCATTGGTAAGGTTGGTTCCGATTCCGAATGAGATCCCAATTTTCCCTCTGCAGTAATTGGTGATTTCTTCTACTTTTTCAAGATTTAATGCATCAGAAAAAATAATATATTTAAACATAGGATTGATGCCATTTCTTTGATAGTGTGCAATGGTTTTGTCTGCAAATTCTAAAGCATCACCACTGTCATGACGCACCCCGTCAAAAAGTTTTGCAAATTTTTTGTCAAACTGCTGGAAGAAAACATCAGTAGTATAAGTATCAGACAGGGCTACTCCAAGATCACCTCTGTAAACATCTACCCAATGTTCCAGTGCCATTTCATTGGCCATTTTGAATCCATATTCAGCAGCATGGAACATAAACCATTCGTGTGCGTGTGTTCCGATAGGTTTTACGCCATACTTCATAGCAAAATGAACATTTGAACTTCCTATAAAGGTAGACTCTTTTTTCTGGGTCAAAGCTTCCATCACCAGATTCTGTACCTTATAAGAATGTCTTCTTCTGGTTCCAAATTCTGCAAATGTTACTCCAAGTCTGCCTAGTGAATCTGCTTTTTCTATCGTCTTGCTCATTACGACCTCATTAGAATCTCTTTCCATGTGGTTCATTTCATAATGCAGCTCGCTGATCAGTGCAAGCAATGGAACTTCCCAAAGGATGGTTCTGTACCAAAGACCTTCCACCGTAACAGAAAGATCGCCTCCTTCCTGATGTATTTTTACTTCGGATGGATCATAATGATACCCTTCTAAAAAATCAAGATAAGGAAGATCTATATAAGGACAGGTTCTCGCCATGAACTTTTTTTCGTCTTTCGTAAGTTTAAGTTCAGCCATCTTATTAACGGCCTCTCTTAAAGCTGCATCAAATCCATCCGGAAAGTGGTGTTTTCCCCTGTTGATAAATTCATATTTTACAATAGAACCCGGGAATAGTTTTACCACTGCATTCTGCATGGTTATTTTATAGAAATCATTATCGAGAATAGAATTTAATCTTACGCCGTTCATAATATGTGTAATTTTAACGCAAATATAAAAATAAAAAATAAAAATCGCCTAAATGTAAGGCGATTTTTTTGAAATATTTCCATGCTTTTGATGGAGTTATTTTCCAAGATAAGAATTGTACATCCAAACTTCTTTCTCCTGTTCCGTAATATAGTCGCTCATCTGAGAGTTGGTACCTTCATCTCCAGCTTTATCTGTAATGTCTAAAAGTTCTCTCTGGAGATCAATGACTACTTTAAATGAATTAAGAATCTGCTCAACACTTTTAGTACCGTCTGTCACTTCTTTACTTTCTTTAATGGTTGCCACCTTTAAATAATCAGAATAATTATGTGCAGGAGTAGCTCCCAGGGTAAGAATTCTTTCTGCGATTTCATCAATCTTTAAAACCAGACTGTTATACAATTCTTCAAACTTTGGGTGAAGGATGAAGAACTGTTCTCCTTTAATATTCCAGTGAGAACCTCTGGTGTTCTGATAGAATACAGAATAGTTCGCTAACAGTACATTTAATTTTTCTGAAATGTTTTTGCAGTCGGCTTCTTTAAGGCCAATAATACTTGCGTTTTTCATATGTATATATTTATTTTTTTATGGTCGTATACAATCACAGCTTCTATTAAGTGTAGGAAGAAGCTTTGTGGATGTGATAGATCGTTTATTATTTTGTGTACTTCAAATTTACGAAATATCGTGCCGAACACCTCTGATTATTAATAGATGATAACTATAAGAAAGTTTTTAAATATAGTTTGGATATATCGGAGAAGGAGTCCGGAATCTGTTTACAATGAAAAATTTTATACATCATCTTTAAAAAGATAAATTTCATAATTATTTAATATCCATTTTTAAAGCTCCGGAATATAAATTTTTCTGTCTCTTTTCCGCATGTAGATTGTACTTCCATAATGGTACTTATGAAATGTGATTGATTTGGGATGTAAGTATTTGATTTTAATTTTTATATAAGTATTTGCAGATTAAAAAAATATTACTATTTTTGCACCCTAAAATAAAAAGCAATTAAATGCCTACTATTCAACAATTAGTAAGAAAAGGAAGAGCCACGCTTGCCAAGAAGAGCAAATCGGCTGCCCTTGATTCTTGTCCACAAAGACGTGGAGTATGTACGAGAGTATATACTACTACACCTAAGAAACCTAACTCTGCACTTAGAAAAGTAGCAAGGGTAAGACTTTCAAACGGTAAAGAAGTTAACGCCTATATCCCGGGCGAAGGACATAATCTTCAAGAGCACTCGATAGTATTGGTTAGAGGCGGAAGGGTGAAAGACCTACCGGGAGTACGTTACCACATCGTAAGAGGTGCATTAGACACCGCTGGTGTAAATGGAAGAACTCAGAGAAGATCTAAGTACGGAGCTAAGAGACCTAAACCAGGACAAGCAGCTGCTGCTCCTGCAAAAGGAAAGAAAAAATAATCATTAAATAAGGTACAAAAGCAATGAGAAAGACAAAAGCGAAAAAAAGACCGTTGTTACCAGATCCGAAATTTAATGATCAATTGGTAACGAGATTCGTAAACAACTTAATGCTAGACGGTAAGAAGTCTATCGCATTCAAAATTTTCTATGATGCATTAGAGATCGTAGAAACTAAAAAAGGAGATAACGAAAAAACTGCACTTGAAATCTGGAAAGATGCACTTACAAATGTAATGCCTCACGTAGAAGTACGTTCTAGAAGAGTAGGTGGAGCTAACTTCCAAATCCCTATGCCAATCAGAGCTGATAGAAAAATTTCTATGGCAATGAAATGGTTAATCAAATATTCTAAAGCTAGAAATGATAAGTCTATGGCTTTGAAATTAGCTAACGAAGTTGTAGCTGCTTCAAGAGAAGAAGGTGCTGCTTTCAAAAAGAAATCTGATACTCACAAAATGGCGGAAGCTAACAAGGCTTTCTCACACTTCAAATTCTAATCTGAAATGGGAAGAGATCTTAAATTTACAAGAAATATTGGTATCGCTGCTCACATTGATGCAGGTAAGACTACCACTACAGAAAGGATTCTATTCTACACAGGGGTAAACCACAAAATTGGAGAAGTTCACGATGGTGCTTCTACAATGGACTGGATGGAGCAGGAAGCAGAAAGAGGTATTACTATTACTTCTGCAGCTACCACTTGTTCTTGGAACTTTCCAACAGATCAAGGAAAACCTGTTGCTGATACTAAACCTTACCACTTCAACATCATTGATACACCGGGACACGTTGACTTCACAGTAGAGGTAAACAGATCTTTAAGAGTATTGGATGGATTGGTATTCTTATTCTCTGCAGTAGATGGAGTAGAGCCTCAGTCTGAAACAAACTGGAGACTTGCTGACAACTACAAAGTTGCAAGAATGGGATTTGTAAACAAAATGGACAGACAAGGTGCTGACTTCCTTAACGTGGTAAACCAGGTTAAAGAAATGTTAGGATCTAACGCAGTTCCAATCGTTTTACCAATCGGTGCTGAAGAAGATTTCAAAGGTGTTGTTGACTTAATTAAAAACAGAGCGATCATCTGGGATGAAGCAGGACAAGGAGCTACTTTCGAAGTAGTGCCAATTCCTGAAGACATGAAAGATGAAGTTCTTGAATACAGAGAGAAATTAGTAGAAGCTGTTTCTGAATATGACGAAACTTTGATGGAGAAATTCTTCGAAGATCCGGATTCAATTACAGAAGAAGAAATTAATGCTGCATTGAGAGCTGCTACTATCGATTTATCTATTATCCCAATGACTTGTGGTTCTTCATTCAAGAATAAAGGAGTACAGTTTATGTTGGATGCAGTATGTAAATACTTGCCTTCTCCATTGGATAAAGATGATATCAAAGGTACTGACCCAAGAACAGATGCTGAAATTACAAGAAAGCCATCTGTAGATGAGCCTTTCTCTGCTCTAGCATTTAAGATTGCTACTGACCCGTTCGTGGGAAGATTAGCATTCTTCAGAGCATACTCTGGAAGACTGGATGCTGGTTCTTATATCTTGAACACTCGTTCAGGAGATAAAGAAAGAATCTCTAGAATCTATCAGATGCACGCTAACAAGCAAAACCCAGTAGAATATATTGAAGCTGGTGATATTGGTGCAGCGGTAGGATTCAAGTCTATCAAAACTGGTGATACAATGTGTGACGAGAAAAACCCAATCGTTCTTGAATCGATGGTTTTCCCTGATCCGGTAATTGGTATTGCTGTTGAGCCTAAAACTAAAGCTGACCAGGATAAAATGGGTAACGCTCTAGCTAAATTGGCTGAAGAAGATCCAACGTTTACGGTTAGAACTGACGAAGCTTCTGGACAAACGATTATCTCTGGTATGGGTGAGCTTCACTTAGATATCATTGTTGACCGTATGAAGAGAGAGTTTAAAGTTGAAGTAAACCAAGGACAACCTCAGGTAGAGTACAAAGAAAACTTAACAAAAGTTGCTCAACACAGAGAAGTTTACAAAAAACAATCTGGTGGTAAAGGTAAATTTGCTGACATTGTATTTGAACTAGGACCTGCAGAAGAAGGTAAAATTGGTTTAGAATTCATCAATGAGATCAAAGGTGGTAACGTTCCTAGAGAATTTGTTCCTGCAATTGAAAAAGGCTTTAAAGCTGCAATGAAAAACGGTCCTTTGGCTGGTTTCGAAGTTGAAGGTATTAAAGTTATTCTTAAAGACGGATCTTTCCACGCGGTGGATTCTGATGCTCTTTCATTTGAAATGGCTGCTAAATTAGGATTTAAAGAAGCGGGACGTGCTGCTAAGCCAGTAATTATGGAGCCTATTATGAAACTGGAAGTTGTAACTCCGGAAGAATATATGGGTAACATCATTGGTGACCTTAACAAAAGAAGAGGTACTATCAGTGGTCAGGAAGAGAAAAACGGTGCTGTTGTAATCAAAGGTTCTGTTCCACTTTCTGAAATGTTTGGATATGTAACTACTCTAAGAACACTTTCATCAGGAAGAGCTACTTCTTCTATGGAATTAGAGAAGTACCAAGCTACTCCACAAAACGTTGCTGAAGAAATCATAGCTAAAGCAAAAGGTTAATTTTTAAATTAAAGAAATGTCACAAAGAATCAGAATAAAACTAAAATCTTACGATTACAACTTGGTAGACAAGTCTGCTGAGAAAATCGTAAAAACGGTAAAGGCTACTGGTGCTGTTGTAAACGGTCCAATTCCATTGCCAACGAATAAGAGAATCTTCACAGTATTGAGATCTCCGCACGTAAACAAGAAAGCAAGAGAGCAGTTCCAACTTTCAGCTCACAAGAGACTAATGGATATCTACTCTTCTTCTTCTAAAACTGTTGATGCTCTAATGAAATTAGAACTTCCTTCAGGTGTAGACGTTGAAATTAAAGTGTGATAAATGCATACTTTGCAATGATTATACAAATCCGTTCCTTTTTAGGGACGGATTTTTTTTAGCGATTACTTAACGGAATTAAAACGATCAAAAGCAGATTGTAAAACCATCAAATCTGCTTTTTTTTGCATTGTACTTTCTATAACCATAAAAGGCGTTGGAGAAATAACCTTTAATGATGTTATGAATCTGTTTGGAGATTATAATGGGTCTTAGGATAAGATTAATGATCTGATATTAATACTTCTTTTTCAGGTGACATATGTCACTCTTGTTTATTTATTTAGAATGAATAAAAATAATAATTTTGCAAAAAATTATCAGATGAATAAAGTAGTATCCTTTTCTCTGCTTGTGTTAGGTGGGGTTTTTGTAAATGCACAGAAAGTTAATGATTCTATTAAAAAGTCGAAGGAAATTGACGAAGTAGAATTATTCGGTGAAAGAAAAAAGCAACCACAAGGTTTGGAGACAATCACAAGATTGCCATTAAAAACCAGAGATCAGATTCAGAGTATTTCAGTAATCTCCCATAAAGTAATTGAGGATCTAGGAGGGTTAACGGTTACAGACGTTGCAAAGAATGTTCCTGGAGTAACTCAATTCGGTAGCTACGGCGGAACCAGAGAAAGTATGTCTATCAGAGGATACAGAGGAGTTCCGGTTTTAAAGAACGGGGTTCAGATGGATTCTGATTTCCGTACTGCAGGAATGCTTACTGATATGCAGGGAATAGAAAGTATTCAGATAATTAAAGGATCTGCGGCTGTTACACAGGGAATAGGTGACGGTTTAGGTTCTGCAGGTGGAGTGATTAATGTGGTCACTAAAGTTCCTAAATTTATCAATCAGACTAATGTTGGCTTCAGATACGGTAGCTGGGATTTCTATAGACCAACAGTTGACTTCCAGAGAGTATTAGATTCTCAGGGGAAAGTTGCTGTCAGACTAAACGCAGCGTACCAAAATAATAATAGCTTCAGAAGATTTATTAATACAGAGCGTATTTACGTAAATCCATCCATTGCCATCCGTCCGGACGATAAAACTGAGATTGTGGTGGAAATGGATTATATGCATAACAATACAACACCGGATAGAGGAACTGTAAACCTTGCCAAAGGAGATACTGAGGCAATATATAAAATGCCGGGAAGAAAATTCCTTGGATTTTCTACAGATAAGGCAAAGACTGAAACATTCAACTTCTCAACAACGGTTACACGAAAGCTGACTGAGAAATTGAAATTAAGGGCGGCTTATATGAGCTCATCTTATCAGACTGAAATTGTAGGTGCAGCGCTGGCTCCTTTAAAGAGAGATAATCCCACAGAGTTCCGTAACAGAACATTAACCCGATCTGATAGAGAGGATTTAAATAAAGTATTTCAGTTCGATTTTATTGGAGCCGATGTCATGACAGGATTCATGAAACATACTTTTCAGGTAGGTTTTGACTGGAAAGAATCTAATGTTACAACCACTTCGTATAAAGCTAAAGATGTTGACCAGATCAATGTCCTGAATGAAATCAACAATATTCTTCCTGCGGGAGTTAATATAGACTTATCAACGGCTAATGCTATTAACACAGTAGCACCTACAATGGGGCTAATGGCACAGGATGTCATTACTTTTAATAAGTATATTAAAGCTCATTTAGGAGTTCGTTACAGCAGACTCATTGGCTCAGATAAAGAAAAAGACTACGCATGGAATCCTTCACTGGGGATTATGATTTCTCCGATTGAAAATATGAACATATTTGGTTCCTATACAAGCACTACTGCGTTGAGAAGTTCCAATAATGTATTGTTCAACGGAGGGACTGTAGGAGCATCTACTACAAAACAATGGGAGGCTGGAATTAAATCAGACTGGCTGAATGAAAGATTAAGATTTAATGTAACGCTTTTTGATATCAAGACAGATAATTTATCATATGAACTTCTTGATGGCGGAAATCCTACCGGAAAATATGCCCTTGCCGGTAACTTAAAAAGACAGGGTGTTGAAGTTGAATTGATAGGTAAAATTCTTCCCAACCTACAAGTGATGACGGGATGGGCTTATGTGGATGCACAATATGAAGACAGCCCTTCATTTGTGAATGGTTCAGCACCTATTAATACGCCTAAGCATTCTGCTAATGCGTGGCTGAATTATAAATTCGATACAGGGATGTTAACAGGCCTTGACGTAGGAGCCGGAATCTATTTTGTTGGACAAAGACCAGTAGATGACTATAAACAACAATATACCAATACAGAAAATGGCCATGTGAATGGAACTCAGCCAGGAGAAAAACCTTTCTTCATGCCGCAATATACTACGGTAGATGCCCAGATAGGATATTCCTTCAAAAATGGATTAGGATTAAGAGGATTCTTCAATAACATCTTTGATTCAGTAGGATATAATTCTTATTTCAGAGGTGGATACATTGATCAGATTCAGCCTAGAAACTTTGCTGTACAGGTAAACTATAAATTCTAAATCAAAAAAATATAATGAAAATTACCAAAACAGTATTCTTAGTATTGATTGCCACAGCTGGTTTAGCTTCATGTTCCGAAGAACATTTGTCTGAAGAAGAACTGAAAACAGCAAGAGAAAATATTGAAAAACATTATAAAAATCCTACAAGTATGTATTCTTGGGGTAACATTTCACCCTGGAAGGAGCATTGGAATAATACATATTATCCAAAAGTTTTTTCACCTCCTCACATCGGTAAAAGCATGATAGCAGAAGAAAAACAAAACCTTGAAAATCGTTTTTCAGGAAAAATCAAATAATATATTTCAAACATTCATATCAATTTTAATTAGAAAACATTAAGACAGTAGTATTGTCTTAATGTTTTTGTTTGTATTTATGACTCCTGATTCCTGTTAATTTTATACATTTAATCACTCTATAAAATGACAATCATGGAAAAAAAGAACCATAGTTTTTTTGAAAAATTTTCAAACTGGGCTGTAAAATTTACAGGAAGTCCATATGCTTTTATGGGCGCTTTTCTTATTGTAGTAATATGGGCAGTTTCCGGACCTTTTTTCGATTATTCTGAAACCTGGCAGCTTGTCATCAATACCGGAACAACAATCATTACCTTCCTGATGGTATTTCTGATTCAGAAAGCTCAGAACAAAGATTCCAAAGCCATACAGATCAAACTGAATGAACTCATTGCCGCTCATGAAAAAGCAAGCAACCGTATTGTAGATATTGAAGACCTTACAGAAGCAGAACTTGATCAGCTCCACATCTATTATGAAAAACTGGGGCAGCTTGCCAAAAAAGATGCCGATATTCATACATCTCATTCCATAGATGCGGCACAAAGAAACCAGGATTACAAATATGAATTCTTCAAAAGAAAACATGAAGAATGGCTGCAAAAGCGGGAACAAAAATAGAATTGATTAAAAATTTTCTTAATATTTTAAATATTGTGGTTTATTTTTAATTTTTTAATGGGTGTTATGGTGGTTTTCGGGCTTGTTTTTGATTTTTCATCTGATTTTTAGTATTTTTTTTGATAAATATCTACATTTATTGAAAAAAATATATGAAAACAAAATTATTTTGCTTGCCAGTATTGTTGTTCGCAATATCAGCAAATGCACAATGGAGCAGAGGGTTGCCTCAACAGAAAATAATAAAAAAGAGTGATCGTTCTGTTTACTACCAGCTTGATATTGACCAGATAAGAACGCAGTTGCTAAGAGCTCCTAAAATAGGTGAAGGTTCTCCCATCACTATCAATATTCCTACTCTTGATGGAAAAATAGAAAAATTTACAGTCAACAGTTTTCCCGTTATGGATGAAGCTTTGGCTAATAAATACCAGTTGGGCTCTTATGTAGGGATTGGAACTGATGATCCAACCAAATACATCCGGTTCAGCGTTGCTCCCAATGATTTCCAGTCTATGATTATTGGTGCCGACGGGCAATATGAATTTATAGAACCTGCAACGTCTGATAAGTCTTATTATTCCGTTCATGGGAAGACTAATAAGAACGGACATGCATTTGTGTGTAATACAAAAGAAGATAAAGAAGCTGTTGCCAGAATGCAGAAGCTTATGAACTCCGGATCTACAGCAAAATCAAATAATAAAACATTCCATACCCTTAGACTGGCAATGTCTGTAACAGGGGAATATACTGCTTTCTTTGGAGGGGCAGCAGGTGCTCTTACCCAAATAAATGCTACCTTATCAAGAGTGAATGGTGTACTTGAAAAAGAATTTAATGTACATGTTAATGCGATTAATGCTCCCAACCTGATATTTACGGATGCTGCCAATGATCCTTATAGCGAGTCCAGTCTTATGTGCAAATGGAATAATGAATTGATGAATACATTACATGGAGGAGCATACGGTGTTACAGATGCAGATTTTGATATAGGACATTTATTTGGAGCAACAGGTGGCGGTGGAAGTGCCGGTTGCATCGGTTGTATCGGAAGTAATGATACCTCTACAAGTATTGATCCTAATTGTCAAAACTCACCTTCTCCAGGCAATTATAAAGGAAGTGGATATACTTCCCCTGGAATAGATTATTACGCTGGTGGAACATGGAACCAAAACAGTACCGCTCAATTACCACCAAGTGGAGACGCTTTTGATATTGATTTTGTAGCGCATGAAATCGGACATCAATTGGGAGATTCCCATACATACAGTTTCTACGAAAATTTTCTGAATCAGGAAGTAGAACCAGGTTCAGGGTCTACCATCATGGGATATGCCGGAATTACAGGTCCAAATACAGATGTACAAAAGCATTCCGATGTGTATTTTCATAATGTAAGTATTGAGCAGGTACAGACCAATCTTGCTTCTGTAACAGCAGATATTGAAACTCCGATTACCAATAACCCACCTGTGGTTACAGCAATGCCTACTACTTATACCATTCCGAAATCTACAGCATTTGTGTTAACAGCATCAGCTACAGATCCGGATGGAGATGCACTGACCTATTGCTGGGAACAGGTAAATCCAAGTAGTTTAGGCAATGGAGTAACCAAAAATAATATTGGAAATACAAGTTCAGGAGCGAATTTCAGATCCTGGGCACCTACTGCAAGTCCTACAAGATATTTTCCAAAACTGGCTACCGTGCTTGGCGGTGCTGTAAAAAATACAACAGATTTTGAAGCTGCCAGTACAGTAGCAAGAACAACAAACTTCCGGGTAACGGTAAGAGATAATAAACCGGGAGGACAGGCTCAGACTGCTTATGCTACACAGACTGTCGTTGTAGGGAATGCGGCTGCGTTTACCGTTAATACAACATCACTGACTCCTAATGCAAACTCTACTATTGCATGGACGGTTTCCGGAACTACAGCTTCTCCGTATAATGTAGCGAATGTTAAAATTGATTATACAGAAGATGGTGGAGTAACCTGGAGTGATCTGGCAGCATCAGTACCAAATAACGGATCGGCAAGTGTTTTCATTCCTGCATCTTTAGCCGGAAAAACAATTCACCTGAGAGTTTCTGCAATCGGAAATGTTTTCTACGCAGCGAAGCAGGCTACTGTATCCAGTCTATTGGCTGTTTCTGAAGCTGGAAGTACCAAATCTGTTAAGATTTATCCGAACCCGGTAGAAGATGTATTGAATGTCATGAATGTTTCTTCAAACGCTTCTTATGAAATTTTCAATGCTCCGGGACAGGTGATTGCAAAAGGAACCATAGGAGAGGGTAAAATTAATGTAAGAACACTGGTTAAAGGAATCTACTTTATTACAATCAATAATAAAGAAGAGAAGAGCACCACTAAATTTGTGAAAAAATAATACGGTAAAAATACCAAAATAAAAACCTCTGATCACTCAGAGGTTTTTTTATGGAAGATATTATCTCATGAAATAACTGAAATAACTACAGCTGCCCATAAGGCTCTTCGTTGTTTCAGTGTCAGAATACTGAGCTTTTAGCTGAGCAAAGTAGGTTCTGTATTTCTGGTTTTTAAGTTGGTCCATTTCCTTTTGGCGGGCGTCTTCTTTTTCAGACCATTTCGGATCTGAATAATCAAAATCTTTTGGAGCTTTCGCTTCATACTGGTAATATTTCCCCTGTTCAGCACTTGCCATCTGGAATAGGATTCTTGCTTTTTCTTCTTTATTATTGGAAAGCTTAAGTGCTTTTTGATAATAATTGATAGACAGATCAAAATTGTCAGGTTCAATATAAGAGGTATCAAGGAAGTTTTTATAATAATACTTATAAGGATTCTTTCTGTCCGTATTCCAGAAGTCGTATTTACCTCCGTTGCTGTTATCAATATCCATAACAAACAATTGACGGTAATAGCCTAAAATGGAGGTGTTGTACAATAAGTTTCCGATAAGCTGGTTGGCTTTTGCTGCTTTTTCATCCGTTCCGTTTCCAATCTTTTTAAGTTGAATCAGTGCGTCTGCCAGTTCAAGTTTATCCATACTTGTTTTGATGAAAGGGAAATCTGTATAGTTTTCGGCTTTCATACTTTCAGCATCAGGACTTCCGAAACTCTCCCAAACATTATGTCCGAATACAAGATTTGAAATGTTTTTAAATCCGTCATACTCTGCGGGTGCATATTGTTTTGGAGTGATGGTCTGCCCATTCTTTTCTGTCCATTCATAATTCTGTCTTGGAATACCTGCAAAGCTTTTTGCTTTTCCATAATAAGCTTTTGCCTTTTCAAAATCGGCAAGCCTCATGGCTCTGTCTCCATAAATGGTACTGAAGAAGGCATCAATATTGCCTACACTGTCCATGTTTTTGGCAATGATCTGTTGTTCAAACTGAGTTTTATTGGGCTTTCTGTAAAACTCTTCCACACTTTTCACTAAGTTGGAATTTGGATTGTACTGGAGATCAGAGAGCTTATTGTTCATCAGGAAAGATTTTCCGTCTTCTCCCTGAAGGAAATAACGGTTAGCAATAACATCTTTAAGGAAATCTGCAGTAGAAGGTACTTCACCATAATAATCGAAATTATCTGTAGCCGCGGTGTCTTTTTCTACTTTTTTCTCTACGAAATATTCCGCATAATCTTTCATCAGGTGATCTTCATATTCTGCATCAATTTTAGGCTGGGAAACAATATCATTCAGAACTTTCATTCTTTTGATTTCCTCCAGATATTCAGGGTTAGCTGTTTTGATGTCGTCCAGAATTTCAGAACTTCCTTTGTAATCTTTCTTTAAAAATTTGAGATAAGCATCGGCAATCTGCCAGTATTCATCTTTGGATTTTTCTTTTGTTTTATCAGTGAATTTCTCCAGATCATCAAGGAAATCCTGTGTTTTTTCATCGTAGTAATAACCTGTTCTGTTATAGAATGGAATTCGGTCAGGATTACTAAATAACTCATCATCACTTTGATCAGCTTTAGCACTATCACCTGTTTTTTCAGATTTCGAACCGCCGAAAAGATTTTTAAAGAACCTTACAATTTTCTGCCAGAAAGAAAGTTTTTCTTCCTTTACTTCAGGTTTTGTTTGAGCTGTAGAATTGTTTTTTGCAGCGTCGTTCACAGAGTTTTCTTTTGCCGATACCTTTTGAGCCTCTGAAGTATAGTAATACGTAGGCAAATAGCTTCTTTCCAGCTCATTGATACTTCTGGCAGCCATTACTTTCAGAATTTCAGAATCAGGATTGATTTCATACATTTTTTCCATCATTGGAATAGGATTGTTGAAGTCTTCATATCCTAAAAGGAAATAAGCCATATTCTTTTCTTCATTCGTATTGGCTCTTTTCATGATATTGCTGAAAGATGCCGTATCAGAAAGCTTCATAGAAACAAATGCAGATTCCTTACGGTCTTTACTATTCATGAATACCTGAAAGAAGTTCCAGTTGGCATCACTGTTCATTTCCAATCCTCTTTGTGCTCCTGCCAGTTGATCCAGAGACATAAAGTAAACCGATCCTTTTAATTTTATGGGAGCCACATAAGTTTTAAAAGCCTGTACTGCAGAATCATAGTTTCTTGTATAATGATTCAGACGAACCAGCTGATACCCGTAACGTTGTTTGATTTCGGGATTTCTTGCTGCATTGTACAAAGAAGTTAAGGCGGCAATAGTTTTATGATAATCAAGAGCTGTTGCATTTTTTCTGCTGGCATCTCTGTCGTAATAAAATGAATTCTCACTTTCAACATAATTGATGCTCATAAAAGGCTCAAGATATTTGGCTTCAATTAAATAATCAATAGCCTCTTTATATTTTGAGTAAAATCCTGTACCGAGCTTTTGTAAAAGAGGATTTGTGGGATTTCCGTTCTTTAAAGCATTCAGGTCGTTCATGCTGATCTTATACACCAGATTCTGGGTTTCAGAATAACTGAGCTGATTATTAAAAAACTTTTTCCATGTTTCCACATTGTCATCAGGGATCAATGATGAGTTGTAACCTCCATAAAACCTGCTTGAATAGTTGTGCAGAAAAGGAAGATACGCTTTGTCCTTGATAATGGTTTGCGTAAAAAGGTTGAAGTAATCATAATCAGGATCTGACCACGCGCAGGCATCAGATTGTGTATAGAAAAGTGATACAACCGCAAGTGAAAGAATATACTTTTTCATAGGGTGTGTAGTGTTTTTAGTTTTAATATTGTATGGTTTGGTTCTGGCCGTTGGCAGGTCTCTGTCTCAGGGAGATTTAAAATTTCCGATCTAACACAAATTTACTATCTAATTGATAATAAATAATAGTAAAGTGTGGAATTTTTTTCTCCAAAAACGAAACTACTTCTTCAAGCTGTTCTTCAGCTATTTCTTCTACCTTTATTTTGAAGCCTTTGTTTAAATAACTTCCAAAGTAGAATCCGTCTTTCAGAACCTCAATTTCATAGTCGGATATCTTTTTGAAATTCGGATTTTCCAGATCTCTTTTGGATAAAGCATTGATGAGTTTATGTTTTTCCAAATGGTTGGTGACAATTCCCCATGAATAAATAGGAAGTGCGACTTCAATTTTTTTGATAGGATACTCTTCAATTTTTGAAAGATAGCTTTTTAAGATATTCACATCCAGAATAGAATTCTTATCAGACTTTTTCAATGGCGAAGAAGTAGAGTAGCACATCAGATATACTTTTTCAACAGGAGGAATCCCGGTTTGTTTTTTATCCTTCACCTGATGAAGACGAAGTGTGCAGGTAATTTCTTTTCCGGAAACTCTCTTCAGTTCTTTCAGGAATTTAAAATAATCGTTCCGTGTTCCGGCAGTCCAGTCACAGTCGATTTGAATTTCAGGATAGGTTTTCAGTTGATATTCTTCTGTTTTCTTTTGAACCAATAAATGAATGCTTTCTGCCAGGAATTTGATCTCTTCCGCAGAAATGCCCAGTAACGTCTGATTGGTAATGAAAACTGTAGGAACAATCTGCTTGTCTGTCTGAAAACTTTGGTCTTTGGTAATCACTGCCACCGGCTGAAATTTCCCGTTCACTTTATCTACATCAAAGAATCTGGTATATAAATAAGGAATTGAGGCTTTATCCAATGCTTTCTTTTCTGCATTGTCAAGCTTCAGTTTGGTTTTCCAGTAATAAAATGTGTAAGAATGATGCTCTTTCCTGTTGCATGATACAGTAAGAAAGAGAAGAAGTAGAAATAAAATTTTAAAATGTTTCATTGGTGTAAATCACCCTTCAAAATTAAAGATATTTTGGCAGAATATAAACCGTAAAATCCCGGTGATTAAAGGTCAGAAGCAAAAGAATATCGTATTTACGTACTATGACTTGTTCCAATGCAGTAGATTGTATAACTATTCCCCTCCTCCGGAGGGGTGCAAATTTATAATTTGACGGGGTGGTTCCCAACAACAAGAAAACCATCCCAAATGGAATGGCTTTCTCTATATATTATTATACTACTTAAAAAATTCGCTTTCGCAGGTACAAGTTTCTTTTTTGATGCTATCAGAAGATGAGCAGCAGCCTTCAAGATTTTTAACGTTTCCCTTTTCATCGGTAAGGTAAATCTTTTCTTTGTCGAATTTCACGAAAAACGTTTCCTCATATTTTTTAAAAACCACTTTCATTACCTTATTCGGAGCATATTTTCCTGCATTGATCTCCTCCGTTGTTTCTTCTCCGCTAGCCTGATTCACCTGGACATATCCAAAATGGACATCCCCATTATTTTTTACATCCACATAATAATGAGGAGTACCGGTGCCACTATACCCCTTCATAATATCAAAAGCTCTGTATCCAATAAAAGGAACTTCTGTCTGCTGTGCCCATGTAAAAATACTGATGCACAGAATCATTACACTGAAAAACTTTTTCATAGATATTTTTTTTCAAAAGTAAAGATATTTCAGCAAAACATCGACCGTAAAAATACGGTTATTGTAAACTGTAAAAGATATACCGTACAGATTGGTTATTTTGAAGAGGTAAATCTAATCCGTTGATGGGGAGGTTCTTTGAAAAATAAAACCACTCCTAAACGAAGTGGCTTTCTATAATTGAGTTAAAGTCAAATTAAAAAACGGTTGCTGCAAGCTGAATTCTTGCATACTTATTGGATGGATTCCACATAGCCATCATTGATACAGGAAGACTGTAATGATCAGTGATCTTCACCACTTTTCCAGCCTTTAGACCTACATTTACAATGTCGAAACTGTTTTTACCATTGCCATACAGGAATGTTTTGTCGTTGAGAGCAAATCCTGCTCCTACAAATGCGTCCAGATTTACTTTCTGCCCCTTAATAACAGGATAACTTGCCTGAATGTAAGTAGAATATCTGTTTTTCTTATAGCTTCCGTCGGCTTCAAGGATAACTTCTCCCGCATTAGCTCCTCCATAGAGCATAATATCAGCTTCAATATTAATAGGGAATGAAGGTCCGAAAGTGTAGTTTGTTCTTAAGTCAATGATATGAGCCGTTCTTCTCTGCGAATAACTGAAGATATCATCAGCGGCCACAGCAGTATTGATATTCCTGGAATTATAAAGATCCCATAATCCGATATAAAAACGTCCGTCAGAATATTGAACATAATAATTGATCTCTTTATAATGGGTATTGTCTTTATCATCCGCTAATGCAGAAGCTCCCCAGATTCCTACTTTCCATTTCTTTTCTGCGTCTAAGGCATAAGAAAGATTACCCATTACCACCGGTTTATCAGTAATAATAAGGCCTCTCCATAGGTGATTGTTCTGAATGTTGGCCGTAAAATCAAGCCTCCCTTCTTTAGTTTCCTTGGTTTCGCCATTTTCCTGTGAAAATAACCTTCCTGTGCCTATAGCAAGTAGGAAGATTCCTTGTAAGACTTTTCTCATCATCTGTTACTATTTTAGAAATCCATATAAAACGGCAGCGATAATAGCTCCTGTAACAGGACCTACTACAGGAATCCATGCATATCCCCAATCACTGCTCCCTTTTACAGGTAAAATGGCGTGCATGATTCTTGGAGCAAGATCTCTTGCCGGGTTAATGGCATACCCTGTAGTTCCTCCAAGAGATAAACCGATTGCCCATACTACAAACGTAACGGGAATGGCTCCGATAGAACCCAATCCTACTTTAGCAGTTGGATCTGCCTGTAAAGAAATGCTTGGATCTGCAAAATAAAAGACACAGAATACCAGTACAAATGTTCCGATAATTTCGCTGATAAGGTTAGACGATGTTTTTCTGATAGCAGGAGTGGTACTGAAACAAGCCAGTTTTGCGCCTTCATCTTCTGTAATAGCAAAGTGATCTTTATGAAACAGCCATACCAGAAAAGCTCCCAACATTCCTCCAATCATTTGGGCTGCGATATAAGAAGGGACGAGATCCCATGAAAATTTCCCTGCAGCTGCAAGACCAATCGTTACAGCCGGATTCAGATGGGCCCCACTTATTGGCCCTGCAACGGTTACTCCCACAAATACGGCTAATGCCCATGCGGTAGTAATCACAATCCATCCGGAATTATTTCCTTTCGTACCTTTTAAGACAACATTGGCTACAACACCGTTGCCTAACAATATAAGAAGCATCGTACCGATAACTTCTGCAATAAATGGGGTCATATAAGTTTTTTTGATATGTGAGTTAATCTTCTATCCAGCTTTGAGCGCTTTTTACCGCTTTCTTCCAGAAGTGGGTCATTTTATCCACTTTTTCTCTGTCCAATTGAGGGTGGAAGTCTTTGTCTACAATCCACTGTTCCTGGATTTCGTCTATACTTTTCCAGTATCCTACTGCAAGTCCGGCAAGATAGGCAGCTCCAAGTGCAGTGGTTTCCAATGTTTTTGGCCTTGTAATTTTAAATCCGAAAAGGTCAGACTGTATCTGCATCAGAAGATCGCTGGCAGAGGCGCCGCCGTCTACTCTTAATTCAAGACTGGCTGTTCCGGAATCGGCTTCCATAGCTTTTACAATATCATAAACCTGAAATGCAATTCCTTCCAGTGTGGCTCTTGCAATATGGGCATCAGTGGTACCTCGGGTAATTCCTACAATTGTTCCACGGGCATACTGATCCCAGTAAGGAGCGCCGAGACCAGTCAGTGCAGGTACAAAATAAACTCCGCCATTATCTGGTACAGAAGCAGCCAGTTTGTTTACTTCCTCAGAAGAACGGATAAGCTTAAGACCGTCTCTTAGCCATTGAATAGCTGCACCTCCTACAAATACACTTCCTTCCAGTGCATAGTTGACTTCTCCATTGATTTTCCAGGCTACTGTTGTAAGAAGATTGTTTTTAGAAGAAACAGCTTCTGCTCCTGTGTTCATTAATAAGAAGCATCCTGTTCCATAGGTGTTTTTTACCATTCCCGGAGTGGTGCACATCTGTCCGAATAAGGCAGCCTGCTGGTCTCCGGCAATTCCGGCAATAGGAATTTTGGTAGAGAATAGAGTAGTAGCAGTTTCTCCATATATTTCACTGCTTTGTTTTACTTCAGGAAGAACGTTTCTAGGAATGTCGAATAATTCTAATAAATCATTATCCCATTCTAGTGTATGAATGTTTAAAAGCATTGTTCTGCTGGCATTGGAAACATCCGTAATAAACATTTTTCCACGGGTAAGCTTCCATACAAGCCATGTGTCAACGGTTCCAAAACATAATTTTCCTTCTTCAGCTTTTTGTCTTGCTCCTTCTACATGATCAAGAATCCATTTTAATTTGGTTGCTGAAAAGTAGGCATCCAGAACAAGTCCTGTTTTTTCTTTGATCGTTTCTGCATGTCCCTGCTCTTTCAGTTCATCACAATATTTTGAAGTTCTGCGGTCCTGCCATACAATTGCATTGTAGATGGGCTCACCGGTTTCCTTATCCCAAACGATTGTTGTTTCACGTTGATTGGTAATTCCGATAGCTGCAACTTCAAGTCCGGAGATTCCTGCTTTCGCAATAATTTCTGCTGCTACGGAGATCTGTGAAGACCAAATTTCATTGGGATCGTGTTCTACCCAACCCGGAGTAGGAAATATTTGTCTGAAATCTTTTTGAGATACATATTCTATTTCTCCACTGTGATTGAAGAGAATCGCTCTGGAGGAAGTTGTTCCCTGGTCAAGAGCGAGAATTAGTTTTTCATTCATGTATATAATGCTAATTTAGGTTGATAACTTTAGGTGAGTAAGGAGTTAATAAATACCCTTTTGCTAATTCAATGAATTCATTTTCCTGCTGCTGAGCCCATTCTTCAGAATATCCTTTTTCTTCAGCAATGATTCTTGCTACATTATGAGCACTGTCTATTGCTGCTCTTGCATCCAGGAACAGTAAACGGACTCTTCTTGCCAGAATATCTTCGATGGTTTCTGCCATTTCAGCTCTTACGGCCCATACCACTTCTGCTACAGTAAAAGGATGATCAGGGTGGATCTTTTGAGCATAACGCGAATTGCTTTCCTGTAATGCTTTGATAGCAGGAATATCAGATCCGTAAACATAGAGATGGTTCGTTCGGTCTACCTGTTCTGGTTTTACATTTCCATGAATAGACATGTGTTCTGTTTTAGAAGTACTATTACCAAGCTTGTGAACTTCCATTGCTTTATCAATGGTATCTTCGGCCATTTTACGGTAAGTAGTCCATTTTCCACCAATGATGGAAATTAATCCGGTGTCAGATGCAATAACCTTATGGCTTCGGGAAACTTCTTTTGTGCTTTTGCTTCCGTCTTTAGGAGCAGCAAGCGGACGAAGACCTGCGAAAACAGATTTTACATCTTCACGCGTTGGTTTTTTAGCCAGATATTGTCTTGCGGTATTTAAAACAAAGTTGATTTCTTCTTCCAGGGCACGCGGTTCAAAACTTTCATCTTTTAAAAGCGTATCTGTAGTTCCTACCAACGCTCTGTCATGCCATGGAACAACAAATAAAACCCTGCCGTCTGATGTCTTCGGAATCATGATGGCATCATCACTTTTCAGGAAGGATTTATCTAGTACAAGGTGAATTCCCTGGCTTGGTACTACCAGCTTACCATGTTTAGGATTATTCATATTAAGAATATCATTGGTAAATACCCCTGTAGCATTGATGACTACTTTACCATGAATCTGATATTGCTCTTTGGAAAACTGATCTTCTGCAACCACACCGATGACTTTATCAGAAGCATCTTTCAGAAGATTAACTACTTTTACATAATTAACGGCACTTCCGCCTTTTTCAATGATGGTTTGGGTAAGGTTAATCGCAAGTCTGGCATCGTCAAATTGTCCGTCCTGGTAAACAACCCCACTCATCAAATGGTTTTGTTCAATAGTAGGAAGCTTTTCAACGGTTTTTGATTTGCTGATGTATTTTGTTTTACCTAAACTCAGTTTTCCGGCAAGAAAATCATAAATTGATAATCCTATCTTATAATAGATTCCTCCCCACCATGTATAGTTGGGAATAATAAAAGACTGATTTTTTACGATATGTGCTGCATTTTTTGCTAAGAGTCCTCTTTCTTTCAATGCTTCTTTTACCAATCCGACATCTCCCTGGGCAAGATATCTAACTCCACCGTGTACCAATTTGGTACTTCTGCTGGATGTTGCTTTTGCAAAGTCATGAGATTCAAGCAATAATGTTTTGAATCCTCTGCTTACAGCATCTAATGCTGAACCTAAACCACTGGCTCCTCCTCCTATGACAATAAAGTCCCATTCTTTTACATGGGTTAACTTACTAAGTTCTTCGTTTCGTTTCATAAATGTTTCGTTTATGTTTCGTTTTCAAATATATAAATTAAAAATGAAAGCAAAAAGAAAATAAATGAAATTTTAAGATGTCGAAAAAAAACGGTATTTTTGATGAAACGAATAAAATGGAAAAGCTATTACCAAGGCAGGATCAAATACTTAAAGAGCTGGATGAGAAAGGGCATGTACTTGTGCAGGATCTGTGTGAAAAGCTCAATGTATCTTCAGTTACGATCCGAAAGGATTTGAACTATCTCGAAAGTCTGGGGCTTCTTTTCAGAAATCATGGAGGAGCGAGTAAGCAGGTAAGATATGCTTATGAAAAAAATGTTGGGGAAAAAGAAAATATCAATGTGGAGGCCAAGCAGGTTATTGCAAAAGCTGCACTGTCATTGATTCAGGAAAACGACTGTATTATTCTGGCATCCGGAACAACCATGCATTATCTTGCCAGGATGTTGATGAACTTTGGGCCGCTTACTGTATTGACATCTTCTTTACGGGTAGCCATTGAACTTTGTAATAATCCTAATATTAATATTATACAATTAGGAGGAGAAGTACGAAAGAGCTCTACTTCTATAGTAGGATCTATTTCCGAAGGAATCCTCAAACAGTTTTCATGTAATAAACTTTTTATGGGAGTGGACGGGATTGATCCTGAATTTGGAATCAGTACTTCCAATGCTGCAGAAGCTCATTTGAATCAGATTATGATGGAATGTGCGGATCAGACGGTTATTCTCGCGGATTCCTCAAAATTGAATAAAAAAGGATTTGGAAAGATTGCGGATTTGGATCAGGTGGATTATTTGATTACCGATGATGGTATCTGTGCTGAAGACAGGGTTAAACTGGAAGAAGCAGGAGTGAAAGTGATTGCCCGGTAACGTCTTCATCTTAATTTCTTTTTAAAAATCAAAATAAATCTTGGAGAAATTTGTTCTGAATTTTTTTAAAATCATCTAATTGATTAAAAATCAAAATATTTTAGTCAAAATATTTGTCAGTTACAAAATTATTCATACATTTGCACACTCATTTTAGGGGCGTAGTATGCCTATATCAAAAGTAGAAATTACTTCAGACTTCCGAAAAATGGGGATAAATAAAGGATAAATTTTATTATAATATAAACAATGTCAGGTATTATTGGTAAAAAAATCGGTATGACATCTTTGTTTAACGAAGAAGGAAAAAACATTCCTTGTACAGTTATTCAAGCAGGTCCATGCTCGGTTTTACAGGTCAGAACCTTAGAAAACGACGGTTATACAGCTGTGCAGTTAGGTTTCGATGACAAGAGTGAGAAGAACGTTGGTAAAGCGTTAGCTGGCCATTTTAAAAAGGCTGGTTCTGCTCCTAAAGCTAAATTAGTAGAATTCCACAATGGATTCGCTGATGTGAAAGTAGGAGAAGAAGTAAAAGTTGATTTATTCATCGAAGGTGAATATGTTGACGTAACAGGAACTTCAAAAGGTAAAGGCTTCCAGGGTGTTGTTAAAAGACACGGATTTGGAGGTGTAATGCAGGCAACTCATGGTCAGCACAACAGACTTAGAGCTCCAGGTTCTATCGGTGCTGGTTCAGACCCTTCAAGAGTATTCAAAGGGATGAGAATGGCTGGAAGAATGGGAGGTGAGCAGGTAACTGTTCAAAACCTTCAAGTGTTAAAAGTTGATCAAGAACAAAATCTTTTAGTAGTAAAAGGTGCTGTTCCGGGAGCTAAAAATTCTTATGTAATTATCAGAAAATGGAACTAGTAGTATTAAATACATCAGGAAAAGAGACCGGAAGAAAAGTAACTCTAGACGAAACAGTATTCGGAATTGAGCCAAATCAGCACGCGGTTTACTTAGAAGTTAAACAGTACCTTGCTGCACAAAGACAAGGAACTCATAAAGCAAAAGAAAGAAGCGAAATTACTGCTTCTACTAAAAAGCTTAAGAAGCAAAAAGGATCAGGATCTGCTAGATATGGTGATATCAAATCTCCAACTTTCAGAGGTGGAGGTAGAGTATTCGGACCAAAACCAAGAGACTACAGATTCAAATTGAACAAAGCTCTTAAGAGATTGGCTAAGAAATCTGTTTTATCTCAGAAAATGAGAGACAACAGCATTAAAGTTTTAGAAGATGTGAGCTTTGATGCTCCTAAGACTAAAGATTTCATCAATGTATTAAATGCATTGGAACTTAACGGTAAAAAATCTTTATTCGTTCTTCCTGAAGCTAACAAGAATGTGTATTTATCTTCAAGAAACTTACCTAAAACTAAAGTAATGAACTTCAACGAAATCAGTTCTTACGATTTAGTAAATGCTGGTGAGATCATTTTCTTCGAAGGTGCAGTTGAAAAATTCCAGGAAAATTTAAAGAAATAAGTCATGTCAGTTATTATTAAACCAGTTATTTCAGAAAAGGCTAACTACCTTACAGATTTAAGAGGTACTTATTCTTTCTTAGTTAACCCTAAGTCGAATAAGATCCAGATTAAAAAGGCTGTTGAAGCAGCTTACGGTGTAAAAGTAGCAGACGTTAACACAATGATTTATGCTCCGAAGGTTTCTTCAAAATACACTAAAAAAGGTCTTCAAGTAGGAAAGACAAACAAATTGAAAAAAGCGGTAATCAAACTTGCTGAAGGTGAGGTTATCGATATTTTTGCTGTAAATTAATTATTAATTATATATAATAGTAATGTCTGTTAGAAAATTAAAACCTATCACCCCGGGACAGAGATTCAGAATTGTTAACAATTTTGAAGAAATTACTACCAACAAACCAGAGAAATCTCTAACAGTTGGTATTAGTAAGTCAGGTGGACGTAACCAAACTGGTAAAATGACCATGCGTTACACCGGAGGTGGACACAAAAAGAAATACAGAATTATTGACTTCAAAAGAAACAAAGCAAACGTTGAAGCAACTGTAAAAACTGTAGAGTATGATCCAAACAGAACTGCATTTATCGCTTTACTAGAGTATGCTGATGGAGAGAAGAGATATATCATCGCTCCAAACGGTATCAAAGTTGATCAGAAAGTAATTTCTGGTGAAAGCGTAGAACCAAATGTAGGGAACGCAATGAAGTTGAAAAACATTCCATTAGGTACTGTGATTTCTTGTGTTGAAATGAAGCCTGGCCAAGGTGCTATTTTAGCAAGAAGTGCTGGTTCTTCAGCTCAATTAACTTCAAGAGACGGAAAATATGCAATCATCAAGTTACCTTCAGGAGAATCTAGAATGATCCTTACTGAATGTATGGCAATGATTGGATCTGTTTCTAACTCTGACCACCAGTTAACTGTATCAGGTAAGGCTGGTAGAAGCAGATGGTTAGGTAGAAGACCAAGAACAAGAGCGGTTGTAATGAACCCAGTAGATCACCCAATGGGAGGTGGTGAAGGGCGTTCTTCAGGAGGTCACCCAAGATCTAGAAATGGTATGCCTGCTAAAGGTTACAAAACCAGAAAGAAAAATAAAGCGTCTAACCGTCATATCATATCTAAACGTAAATAATTATGGCAAGATCACTTAAAAAAGGACCATTCATTCATCATACTTTAGATAAGAAGGTTCAGACAAACATAGAGTCTGGTAAGAAGACAGTTATTAAAACTTGGTCTAGAGCATCGATGATCTCTCCGGACTTCGTAGGACAAACTATTGCTGTACACAACGGGAAATCTTTTATCCCTGTTTATGTTACAGAAAACATGGTTGGTCACAAGTTAGGCGAATTTTCTCCAACAAGATCTTTCAGAGGTCATGGTGGTAACAAAAATAAAGGAAGCAGATAATCATGGGATCAAGAAAACAAGATAGTTCAATCGCAAGAAAAGAAGCTAACAAAGACGTTGTAAAAGCTTCATTAAATAATTGCCCGTCTTCTCCAAGAAAAATGAGATTAGTTGCTGATATCATTAGAGGAGAGCAGGTAGATAAAGCTCTTTATATCCTAAAATATTCTAAGAAGGATGCTTCTAACAAGTTAGAAAAATTACTTCTTTCTGCTATGGCAAACTGGCAGACTAAAAACGAAGGTGCGGATATTGAAGAAGCTAACCTTATCGTTAAAGAAATCTTCGTGGATAGCGCAAGACAATTGAAGAGACTAAGACCAGCTCCACAAGGTAGAGGGTATAGAATCAGAAAAAGATCTAACCACGTTACATTAATCTTAGGTAATAAAGAAAATTAATCAAGGTATGGGACAGAAGACAAATCCAATTGGTAATAGATTAGGTATCATCAGAGGATGGGATTCTAACTGGTTTGGTGGAAACGATTATGGAGACAGAATCGCTGAAGACTACAAAATCAGAAGATACCTTGAAGCTAGATTATCTAAAGGTGGTATTTCAAAAATCTATATTGAAAGAACACTTAAATTAGTAACAGTTACAATCACTACTGCTAGACCGGGACTTATCATCGGTAAAGGAGGTCAGGAAGTTGATAAATTGAAAGAAGAATTGAAGAAACTTACAGGTAAGGATATTCAAATCAATATTTTCGAAATCAAAAGACCTGAATTAGATGCTGTACTAGTTGCTGATAGTATTTCTAAGCAAATTGAAAACAGAATTTCTTACAGAAGAGCTGTTAAAATGGCAATGGCAAGTACTATGAGAATGGGTGCTGAAGGTATCAAAGTTCAAATCTCTGGTAGATTGAACGGAGCTGAAATGGCAAGATCAGAATCTTTCAAAGAAGGAAGAATTCCATTGTCAACTTTCAGAGCTGATATCGATTACCACTGGGCAGAAGCTCACACTACTTACGGTAGATTAGGAGTAAAAGTTTGGATCATGAAAGGTGAAGTTTACGGTAAAAGAGAACTTTCTCCATTAGTGGGACAACAGAAAAAAGGAGGTCAGTCAGACAGAGGAAACAGAGGAGGAGACAGAGACAACAGAAGACCTAGAAAAAACAACAACAATAACAATAATAATTAAAATTTTAGATTAGAAATTTTGAATTTTAAATTACCGTTACTTTTTTAAAATTAAAAAAAATCTAAAATCTAAAATCTAAAATCTAAAATTTAGAAATTATGTTACAACCAAAAAGAACCAAATTCCGTAGAGTTCACAAGATGAAGATGAAGGGGAATGCCCAAAGAGGTAGTCAACTTGCTTACGGAACTTTTGGGATCAAAGCAACGGAAGGAGCTTGGATCACTGCGAGACAAATTGAAGCAGCTCGTATCGCTGCAACAAGATACATGAAGAGAGAAGGTCAACTATGGATCAAAATCTTCCCAGATAAGCCAATTACTAAAAAACCAGCGGAAGTACGTATGGGTAAAGGTAAGGGTGCTGTTGAATATTGGGTAGCTGTAGTAAAACCAGGTAAAATTATGTTCGAAATCGGAGGAGTACCTTACGATATCGCTAAGGAAGCTTTAAGACTTGCTGCACAAAAATTACCAGTAGTTACTAAATTCATCGTTGCTAACGATTTTGTTAAACCTCTATAATCTTTGAATACAATGAAAAATGCTGATATTAAAAATTTAAGCGCGGGTGATATTCAAGCTCAATTAACTGAAGCAAAAGCTCAATATTCTAAATTGAAATTAGCTCATGCAATCAGCCCAATTGAAAACCCGATTCAAATCAGAGATTTGAGAAAAACAATCGCAAGACTAAACACTGAGTTAACTAACAAACAATAATTTCATTTTACAATGGATAGAAATTTAAGAAAAGAAAGAATCGGAGTGGTTTCCAGCAATAAAATGGAAAAAACTATTGTTGTTAGTGAAACTACAAGAGTAAAGCACCCGATGTACGGTAAATTCGTTTTGAAAACGAAAAAATATACTGCACACGACGAGAACAACGAATGCACAGAAGGTGATACAGTTCTTATCCAAGAAACTAGACCTTTGAGCAAGAGCAAGAGATGGAGATTAGTAAGAATCATTGAAAAAGCTAAGTAATAATGTTACAAACAGAATCAAGATTAAAAGTTGCTGATAACACAGGTGCTAAAGAAGTACTAGTTATTAGAGTTCTGGGAGGAACCAGAAGAAGATATGCTTCAGTTGGTGATAAAATCGTTGTTACTATCAAGGATTCTACACCATCAGGAAACGCTAAAAAAGGTCAGGTATCTAAAGCTGTAGTAGTAAGAACTAAAAAAGCAGTAAGAAGAAAAGATGGTTCATACATCAAATTCGACGACAATGCTTGTGTATTACTAAACGCAGCGGGAGAAATGAGAGGAACGCGTGTTTTCGGACCAGTTGCTCGTGAGTTGAGAGACAAAGAATATATGAAAATCATTTCATTAGCTCCTGAAGTACTTTAATTTTTAAAATTTTTTAAAGAAATGTCAAAGTTAAAAATAAAAAGAGGAGATAACGTAATCATTACTACTGGTAAGAAAGATATCAAAGGTAAGACTGGTGAAGTTATTGAAGTGATCAAGAAAGAAGGAAAAGACCCTAGAGTAATCGTTGCAGGACTTAACATCGTTAAAAAACACGTTAAGCCTTCAGCTTCAAATCCTCAAGGAGGAATTACTGAAAAGGAAGCTTCTATTCATATCTCAAACGTAGCTTTAGTTGGTAAAGACGGAAAAGCTATCAAAATCGGTTACAAAATCGAAGGAGATAAGAAAGTGAGAGTTAACAAAGCAACGGGTGAAACTTTATAATTTGAATTAACATGGAATTTATAGCAAGACCCAAAAAAATATACAAAGAGCAAATTGTTCCTGCAATGATGGAAGAATTTGGGTACAAGTCAATCATGCAAGTACCTAGATTAGAGAAAATCGTTGTATCACAAGGTTTAGGAGATGCTACTGCAGATAAGAAAATTATTGATTATGCTGTAGAAGAATTGACAAACATTACAGGTCAGAAAGCAGTAGGAACAATCTCTAAGAAAGATGAGGCTGCATTCAAACTTAGAAAAGGTATGCCTGTAGGTGCAAAAGTAACGTTGAGAGCTCACAGAATGTATGAGTTCTTAGACAGACTTACTGCTTCTGCTTTACCTCGTATCAGAGATTTCTCTGGAATCAAAGCTGACGGTTTTGATGGTAGAGGTAACTACAACTTAGGTATTACTGAGCAGATTATCTTCCCTGAAATCGTGATTGACAAAGTGAAAAAAATCCAAGGGATGGACATCACTTTCGTTACTACTGCGAAAACAGATAAAGAAGCTAAAGCATTACTAACTCACTTCGGTTTACCATTTAAAAAGAACTAAGAAATGGCTAAAGAATCAATGAAAGCGCGTGAGCGCAAAAGAGAAGCACTAGTTGCTAAATACGCTGCTAAAAGACAAGCTCTTAAAGAAGCTGGTGATTACGAAGGACTTCAAAAATTACCTAAAAATGCTTCTCCTGTAAGATTACACAACAGATGTAAACTAACAGGTAGACCAAGAGGATACATGAGAACGTTTGGTATTTCCAGAGTAACTTTCAGAGAAATGGCAAACAACGGTCTTATCCCAGGTGTAAGAAAAGCTAGTTGGTAATAATTACTAATTAAAAATCGGGACAATTAAGTTGTCAAGATACTAAAGAATAAATATCAGACCGAAGTTTTCTGAAGTCTGATATTTTTCTCTTCAAGTCTTTTCAATACTGATTGTTCTTTAACCAATAATTTATAAAAGAAAAATGGTAACAGATCCAATTTCAGATTTCCTAACTAGAGTAAGGAACGCACAAAGCGCAGGCCACAAAGTGGTGGAAATTCCTGCATCGAAAATCAAAAAGGAGATTACTAAGATCCTATTTGATCAAGGGTATATCTTAAACTTCAAGTTTGAAGATAACGCTGTTCAAGGAGTGATCAAAATCGCTTTAAAGTACGATAAGCAAACTAACAAACCTGCTATTAAGTCTATTCAAAGAGCTTCTAGACCAGGTTTGAGACAGTACAAAGGTTCTACTGAACTTCCAAGAGTACTAAACGGTTTGGGTATTTCTATCATCTCTACTTCTAAAGGAGTAATGACTGACAAGAAAGCTAGAGAAGAGAAAGTAGGCGGTGAAGTAATCTGCTATGTTTATTAATTTTTAATCAGAGGAAAATGTCAAGAATTGGTAAAGCAATTATAACAATTCCAGCAGGAGTTACAATCACTGAAAACAACGGTGTAGTAACTGTAAAAGGAGCTAAAGGAGAACTTTCTCAAGAGCTTACAGCAGGAATTACTGTAGAACAAAAAGATGGCGAACTGAATGTAAACAGACCATCTGATACTAAACAACACAAAGCGCTTCACGGTTTATACAGAGCGTTAATCAACAACATGATTGTTGGTGTAAATACAGGTTTCGAAAAGAAACTAGAACTAGTAGGGGTAGGATATAGAGCTTCACACGCAGGTCAAAAACTTGAGTTAGCTTTAGGATTCTCTCACGGTATCGTATTAGAACTTCCAAGTGAAGTAAAAGTTGATACATTGACTGAAAAAGGTAAAAACCCAATTATTACTTTAACGTCTCACGACAACCAACTTCTAGGAATGGTAGCTGCAAAGATCCGTTCTTTCAGAAAGCCTGAGCCATACAAAGGAAAAGGTGTAAGATTCGTAGGAGAAATTGTTAGACGTAAAGCTGGTAAATCTGCTTAATAAATTATAAGTATTATGGCATTAAGTAAATTAGAAAAAAGAATAAGAATCAAAAGAAGAGTAAGAGGGAAAATCTCTGGATCTTCTGAATTGCCAAGATTATCTGTATACAAAAGTAATAAGGAAATTTACGCTCAGTTAATCGACGATAAAAATGGTAAAACTTTAGCATCAGCTTCTTCTAGAGAGAAAGGTGTAGACGCTAAAGGTACTAAGACTGAAGTTTCTGCTGCTGTTGGTAAAGCTATCGCTGCTAAAGCTATCGCTGCAGGAATCGAAAGTATTGTATTTGACAGAAACGGTTTCGTATATCACGGTAGAGTAAAAGCTCTAGCTGATGGTGCGAGAGAAGGAGGACTTAAATTCTAATCATTAAATTTCGGAAAATATGTTAGGACTAGATAATATAGAAAGAGTAAAACCGGGAGGATTAGAATTAAAAGATCGTCTCGTAGCTGTTAACAGAGTAACAAAAGTAACTAAAGGGGGTAGAGCTTTCGGATTTTCTGCTATTGTTGTAGTAGGAAATGAAGAAGGTATTATCGGTTTCGGTTTAGGAAAATCTAAAGAGGTTGCTTCTGCAATTGCTAAAGCAGTTGAAGACGCTAAGAAAAACCTTGTGAAAGTTCCTGTAATGAACCATACTATTCCTCACCAAACTACTGCTAGATACGGTGGTGCAGATATCTTCTTAAGACCTGCTTCTCACGGTACAGGACTTATCGCCGGTGGTGCGGTAAGAGCGGTATTGGAATCAGCTGGTATTCACGATATCCTTTCAAAATCTAAAGGATCTTCTAACCCTCACAACGTGGTGAAAGCTACTTTCAAAGCGTTATTGGATATCAGAAGACCTGAAGAGATCGCTAGAATGAGAGGAGTTTCTCTAAGTAAAGTGTTTAACGGTTAATAATAAAACAATGGCAACAATTAAAGTAAAGCAAGTAAGAAGCGCTATTGGTAGAACAAAAACCCAAAAGAGAACGCTTGAAGCATTAGGATTAAAAAAACTTCACCAAGTTGTAGAGCATGAAGCTACTCCTTCTATCTTAGGAATGATAGCTGCTGTAGGTCACTTACTAGAAGTTCAAAAATAATTTTATAAAAGAGAAATTAAAATGAATTTAAATAACATACAACCTGCTGCAGGATCTACTTTCAACTCAAAAAGAATTGGTAGAGGTCAAGGTACAGGAAAAGGAGGTACTTCAACAAAAGGACACAAAGGTCAGAAAGCTAGAGCTGGTTATTCTCAGAAGATCGGTTTCGAAGGTGGACAGATGCCTTTACAAAGAAGATTACCTAAATTCGGATTCAAAAACGTAAACAGAAAAGAGTTTAGAGGTGTTAACCTTGATACTATCCAAACTTTAATCGAGAACAAATCCATCACTGGAGAGATCACGAAAGAAGTTTTAGTAGCAAACGGGATCGTTTCTAAAAACGAATTAGTGAAAATTATGGGTAGAGGAGAATTGAAATCTGCGGTTTCAATCTCTGCTGATAAATTCACGAAATCTGCTGAAGAGCTTATTGCTAAGGCAGGTGGAAAAGCAATTACCTTATAATACTTACTAATGAAAGAATTTATACAAACACTTAAAAATATTTGGAGTCTTAAAGAATTGAGAGATAAAATTCTCTTCACTTTAGGTATTATCCTTGTGTATAGATTCGCATCTTATATCTCACTTCCTGCAATTAACCTTGCAGAGGTGGGAGATCTCTTAGAGCATTATAAAAATCAAGGCGGTAACAAGCAAGGAGCAGGTCTCCTTGGCTTGCTTTCGTCGTTTACGGGGGGAGCTTTCAGCCACGCTTCCGTAATGGCGTTAGGGATCATGCCTTATATTTCTGCTTCTATTATTGTTCAGTTGATGGGGATGGCTATTCCTTATCTTCAGAAGCTTCAGAAAGATGGAGAGTCAGGTAGAAATACATTGAACCAAATTACAAGATGGTTAACGATTGGAGTTTGTCTGGTACAGGCACCTTCTTACTTAACTTCTATTACTCAATTATTCTTACCATATGCTCAGTTCCAGTCTGCATACTATGTAGAGCCAAATTCAATCATGTTCTGGTTGCCAAGTATCGTTATTTTGGTTGCCGGTTCAGTATTTGCAATGTGGCTAGGTGAAAAGATTACCGATAAAGGTATCGGAAATGGTATTTCTATCCTTATTATGGTGGGAATCCTTTCAAGATTACCTGAGGCATTCGTACAGGAGATGGCCGTGCAGAACGGTAAAGGAGGAATGGGATCTATCATGATCCTTATTGAAGTATTATTCTGGATGGTGGTAGTTCTTCTCGCAGTAATCTTATCGGTTGCTGTTAGAAAAATTCCAATTCAGTATGTAAGCAGAGCTCAAGCAAGAGGAGGTGTAAACAAAAATCTTATGCAGGGAGCAAGACAATGGATTCCATTGAAAGTAAATGCTGCTGGTGTAATGCCGATTATCTTTGCTCAGGCATTGATGTTCGTACCAGGATTATTAACAAAATTCGATGAGTCTAACACTTTTCTTGCAGGTTTCAAGAATGTTTTTAGCTGGCAGTACAATGTATTGTTTGCGCTATTAATTATTATCTTCTCGTTTTTCTATACTGCAATTACAATTCCGGTAAACCAGATGGCTGATGATTTGAAGAGAAATGGAGGTTTAGTACCGAAAGTAAGACCCGGTAAAGAGACAGCAGATTACTTAGATGATATTTTATCAAAAATTACCTTGCCAGGTGCAATTTTTTTATCTATCTTTGCAGTCCTTCCAGCAATTGTGCATGGAAGCTTTGTTCAGACAGATGCGTTTGCCCTATTTTTCGGGGGAACGTCCCTATTAATTATGGTAGGTGTAATTTTAGATACAGTTCAACAGATTAATACTTATCTGCTGAATCATCATTATGATGGTTTAATGCAGTCTAAACTGTCTAGAACGACTGGATATTAATTTATGGCAAAACAAAAACATATTGAACAAGACGGCGTTATAACGGAAGCACTTTCGAACGCTCAGTTCCGTGTAGAACTTGAAAATGGGCATATTCTTATTGCTCATATTTCTGGTAAAATGAGAATGCATTATATTAAACTTTTACCTGGTGATAAGGTAAAACTAGAAATGTCTCCCTATGATTTAACGAAAGGGAGGATCACATTTAGATATTAAAAACATTTAGCCAAATGGAATTCTCATTCCATTTGGCATTTGTAAAAAATAAATACTATCAAAATGAAAGTAAGAGCATCAATTAAAAAAAGAAGCGCTGATTGCAAAATCGTACGCAGAAAAGGTGTACTGTTCGTAATCAACAAGAAGAACCCAAAATTTAAACAAAGACAAGGTTAATTAAATTATGGCGAGAATTGCAGGTATTGATTTACCAAAAAACAAAAGAGGAGTTATCGGTTTAACTTACATCTACGGAGTTGGAAGAAGTACTTCTTCTGAAATCCTTAAAGCTGCCGGTATCAGCGAAGACAAAAAAGTCAACGAATGGAATGACGATGAATTGGCTGCAATCAGAACTTATATCTTAGAAAACGTAAAAGTTGAAGGAGAATTAAGATCTGAAGTGCAATTGAACATCAAGAGATTGATGGACATAGGATGCCAACGAGGAATACGTCACAGACTTGGATTACCTTTAAGAGGCCAGAGAACGAAAAACAACTCTAGAACCCGAAAAGGAAAGAGAAAAACTGTTGCTAACAAGAAAAAAGCTAGTAAATAATCGTTAGGAATTATGGCAAAACAAACTAAAGTAGTTAAGAAGAGAAAAGTAAAAGTTGAAGCTATTGGTGAAGCGCATATTCAGGCTTCTTTCAATAACATCATCATTTCTTTAACAAATAAAAACGGAGAGGTTATCTCTTGGGCTTCTGCCGGTAAAATGGGTTTCAGAGGTTCTAAAAAGAATACTCCATTTGCTGCTCAGATGGCAGCTGAAAATTGCTCTGCTGTAGCTCACGAAGCTGGTTTAAGAAGAGTAAAGGTGTTTGTGAAAGGTCCAGGTGCAGGTAGAGAATCTGCTATCAGATCTATCCACAATTCAGGGATTGAAGTTTCAGAAATCGTTGACGTGACTCCTATGCCACACAACGGATGTAGACCACCAAAAAGAAGAAGAGTTTAATTTTTAGAATTTACCCATTATGGCAAGATATATTGGACCTAAAACTAAGATTGCTAGAAAGTTTGGTGCTGCAATCTACGGAGATGATAAAAACTTCGAAAAAAGAAAAAACCAACCGCCAGGACAACACGGTCCTAACAAAAGAAGAGGTGCTAAAAAATCAGAATACGCAGTTCAGTTGGCTGAAAAACAAAAAGCTAAATATACTTACGGTATCTTAGAAAGACAGTTTGCTAACTTATTTGAAAAAGCACACAGAAGCAAAGGAGTAACAGGTGAAGTTCTATTACAACTTTGTGAATCAAGATTGGATAACGTTGTATACAGATTAGGGTTTGCTAAAACTAGATCTGGTGCAAGACAATTAGTTTCTCACAGACACATCACTGTGAACGGAGAAATTCTTAATATCCCTTCTTACTTGGTAAAAGCTGGTGATGTAATCACTGTAAGAGAAAAGTCTAAGTCTCTTGAAGTTGTTACCAATGCATTGGCTTCTAAGTCAAACTATGAGTGGTTACAATTCAACGATGAGAAGAAAGAAGGTACCTTCATTTCTGCTCCAGAAAGAATCCAAATTCCGGAGGACATTAAGGAGAACCTTATCGTCGAACTTTACTCTAAATAATTTTTTAATCAAATTTTTGCTCAACCCAATAATATGGCAATTTTACAATTCATAAAACCCGATAAAGTAATTTTACTTAACTCTGATGAATTTAAAGGTCAATTTGAATTCAGACCTTTAGAACCAGGTTTCGGGCTTACAATCGGTAATGCTTTGAGAAGAGTGTTGCTTTCTTCTCTGGAAGGATACGCTATTTCATCTATCAAAATAGAAGGTGTAGAGCACGAATTTTCAACTATTCCAGGAGTAATCGAAGACGTTACCGAAATTATTCTTAACCTTAAGCAGGTAAGATTAAAAGCTTCAGCAGAAGGCCAGGCTAACGAGCAGGTTGTTGCTAAAGTTTCAGGTCAAACGATCATTACTGCTGGTGATTTAGGAAAATCGATCAACGGATTCGAGGTATTAAACCCGGATTTAATGATTTGTAACCTAAATACTGATGTAACTTTCGAAATTACTTTCAATATTGAAAAAGGTAGAGGATATGTTCCTTCAGAACAAAATAAGTCAAACAATGCTCCTGTAGGAACTATTGCCATTGACTCTATTTTCACGCCGATCAAGAAAGTACAATACAGCATTGAAAATTATCGTGTAGAGCAAAAAACAGACTACGAAAAACTTGTATTAGATATAGAAACTGACGGGTCTATCAGCCCTCAGAATGCTTTAACTGAAGCTTCTAAGATATTAATTTATCACTTCATGTTATTCTCTGATGAGAGAATTACGCTTGAAACAGAAGCTGTAAAAGCATCTATCCAGTACGATGAAGAAACTCTTCACACAAGACAACTTCTTAAGTCTAAATTAGCAGATATGGATCTTTCTGTAAGAGCCCTTAACTGTCTGAAAGCAGCTGAAGTAGAAACTCTTGGAGAATTGGTTTCTTACAGTAAGTCTGATTTGATGAAATTCAGAAATTTTGGTAAAAAATCTTTGACAGAACTAGAAGAATTAGTGCATTCAAAAGGTCTTAACTTCGGTTTCGACGTTGCAAAATATAAGTTAGACGCTGATAAATAATTAATAATGAGACACGGTAAAAAATTCAATCACTTAGGAAGAACAGCTTCTCACAGAAGTGCTTTACTTTCTAATATGGCTTGTTCTCTAATTGAGCATAAAAGAATCAACACTACTGTAGCTAAAGCTAAAGCTTTAAGAGTATATGTTGAGCCTCTATTAACAAAAGCAAAAGAAGATACTACACATAACAGAAGAGTAGTATTCTCTTACCTTCAAAATAAATTTGCGGTTGCTGAATTATTCAGAACTGTAGCTCCTAAAATCGCTGAAAGAAACGGTGGTTATACAAGAATCATTAAGACAGGTTTCAGACCAGGTGATGCTGCTGATATGGCTCTTATCGAATTAGTAGATTTCAACGAGCTTTACAACCCTAATGCTGAAGAGAAAAAAGCTACAAGAAGAAGCAGAAGATCAACTGCTGCACCTAAAAAAGCTGAAGCAGTAGTTGCTGAAGCTCCTGCAGTAGAAGAGAAAGTAGAAGAAGCTAAAGCTGATACTACTGAAGAAAAAACTGAAGAATAATATTCATTCAGATATAAATAAAAACCATCCGGATTCCGGATGGTTTTTTTGTTTTATAATCAAAGAACAAGATCTTATTAAATTTTCGTTCTTTTCAGCTCAATAATATTATTACCCTGTTCAAGGTGAAGGCTGTCTCCTTTTACGTGTGCAGTCATATCATCTTTCTTGTAAATTGTTTCATCACCCTTTGTTTCTGTTTTTGGCAGCGTGAATGTTTTCTTATTGCTGGTAATAGCTACTGTACTTTCTTTCGGATCGTTTTTGAAAACAACCTTTACCAAAGTACCATCTGTTGCTTTATAAACAAAATCTGTTTTTTCAATTTTTTTGCCATTTACATCTACTGTTGATGAACTTTGAGTCACAGAATCTATTTTTCCGTTGCTATCTGTAATTACAGTTTCTGAACTGTCTGTTTTGATAATGCTTTTGTTTCCGCTTTCACTTTTTTTACAGCTCACTACAGCCAATGCAAGTACAGCACCTAATGCTAAAAGACTTTTTTTCATGATTATATTATTTGATATTCAATATGATTTTTATACTTTAATTTTACAAAAATCATGCCTTACAATATGAGAAATTTTAACCGTTATTTATGCATATTTCTTTTATTTTTCTCCTTGAATACTATGTTTTCACAAAAGAGAAATTTTGAAATCAAAGATGGACATTTCTTCTTAAATGGAAAACCTTTCACGATTTATTCCGGAGAAATGCATTATCCAAGAGTTCCGTCAGAATACTGGAAGCATCGTATGCAGATGATGAAAGCCATGGGTTTGAATACAGTGACCACTTATGTTTTTTGGAATTATCATGAAGAAGCCCCGGGGAAATGGAATTTTTCAGGCGAGAAAAATTTGCAGAAGTTTATAAAAACAGCCCAGGAAGTAGGTTTATATGTTATCATCCGCCCGGGACCTTATGTTTGTGCAGAGTGGGAATTTGGCGGATATCCATGGTGGCTGCAAAAGAATAAAGACCTTGAAATAAGAAGAGATAATAAATCCTTTTTAGAAGAATGTAATAAATACATCCATCAGTTGGCAAAACAGATTGTACCGCTGCAGATTAATAATGGAGGCCCTGTGATTATGGTGCAGGCAGAAAATGAATTTGGATCATATGCAGCTCAGAGAAAAGATATTCCTCTTGAAGAGCACAGGAAATACAGCCATAAGATCAAAGAAATGCTATTGAAAAACGGAATTTCAGTGCCGTTATTTACTTCAGACGGGAGTTCACTTTTTAAAGGAGGTTCTATTGAAGGTGCTTTACCCACAGCAAATGGAGAGAGTGATATTGATGTTTTAAAGAAAAGTATCAATGAATATAATGGAGGGAAAGGTCCCTACATGGTAGCAGAATATTATCCGGGTTGGCTGGATCATTGGGCAGAACCTTTTGTTAAGGTTTCAACAGAAGAAGTCGTAAAGCAAACAAAGCTGTATATAGAAAATGGTATTTCTTTTAATTATTATATGATTCATGGGGGAACCAACTTTGGGTTTACGAGCGGTGCCAATTACGATAAGGATCATGACATCCAGCCGGATCTTACCAGCTATGATTATGATGCTCCCATAAGTGAAGCAGGATGGGCTACCTCTAAATACAATGCTTTGAGAGAAATTTTTCAAAAAATAAACAAGCATAAACTTCCTGACGTTCCAAAGCCAGTCAAAGTTATTACGATTCCAGCAATTGAATTTTCAAAAGTAAACTGTCTTTTTGATCTTACCGATCATCAGAAACCCGTTATAAGTGACAAGCCGCTCACATTTGAAGATCTGAATCTTGGAAACGGATATATGCTCTACAGAAGAAAGTTTGATAAAGATCAGAAAGGAAAACTAGAGATAAAAGGATTGCGGGATTATGCGAATATCTACATCAATGGAAAATGGAAAGGAGAGATGAACAGGATACATAAAAAGTATGATCTCGATCTTGAAATAAAATCAGGAGACCGACTGGAAATTCTGGTGGAAAATATGGGTAGGATTAATTACGGAGCAGAGATTGTTCATAATCTAAAAGGAATTATAAGCCCTGTGAAAATGAACGGGATTGAGATGGTTGGAAACTGGGAAATGCTTCCTTTACCATTTGATACTTTTCCTAAACATCATTTTAAAAATAAGGATATTGCAGACCATTCACCTGTAATTCAGGAAGCTGAATTTACCCTTGATGAAACGGGAGATACTTTTCTTGATATGAGAAATTTTGGAAAGGGCATTGTTTTCATCAACGGAAAAAATGCAGGAAGATACTGGAGTACTGCAGGGCCCCAACAAACACTTTACATTCCTGGAGTATGGCTGAAAAAAGGTAAAAACCTCATTCAAATCTTTGAACAGATTGACTTTCATCCTACTATAAGCAGTATTGATCATCCTATTCTTGATCAACTTGTGAAATAACGATTGATTTTATGATATGTATTAATATTTAATTGTTTTTGTTTTAATTTATTGTGAAATAATTAGTATTGTATTGTTTCTAAGTGGAAAATTGATTAAATTTAATAAAACTAAAAGACTGAAACCATCACGGCAAACTCAAACACGAATATTACACAAAGGTGTAATTGATTTCAAATTGTTTTCTGTTGAAATTTGCTTCAAACAAACAAAGTCATGAGCATTTCCATAGCCATAGTAGAAGACGAAAAAAACTACAACAATGCGTTGAAGAAGGTCATCAATTATCAGAAGGATATGAAAGTAATTGCTCAGTTCTTTGATGGGAATGATGCCATGATGAATCTCCCTGATATTTCCCCTGATGTAGTAATGATGGATATCCAGCTACAGGATATGCTCGGAATCGAAATCATAGAAAAACTCCGAAAAGAAATGCCCAATACACAGTTTATCATGTGTACCAGTTTTGATGATGATGAAAAAATCTTTAATTCTTTAAAAGCTGGCGCAATGGGATACCTGGTAAAAGGAGAAAGTATGGATAAGATTCTTTCTTCTATACGGGATGTGTATCATGGAGGGGCTCCTATGAGTTTCTCAATTGCAAGAAGGGTATTGATGCATTTCGAAAAAAAACTTCCGGAAATAAAAGGCTTTGATGAACTTACGGAACGCGAAAAAGAAATTCTTGAACTTCTTTCACAAGGGCTGCTCTACAAAGAGATTGCAGATCAGAAATTCATCAGCATTGATACCGTAAAAAAACATGTAGGAAATATTTACAGAAAACTTCACGTAAACAACAAAGTGGAGGCCGTTAATAAATTTAATCAATCAAAAAACTAAAAACTATGGAAAAAGAATTGTATGATTTTAAATGTGCACTGGAAGCAACCATCATTGCAATGCAGAAAGCCGGAACAATTAAAGATTTCTATGAAATGGCTGAGTTTACAGAAAGGGAACAATGGATAAAGGAATATATTACAAAGAATGGTATCATCTTTTTTGTAACACATCCTATTGGGGATGAAGAATTTCGGGTAAACAGTGGAGTATTCCAGCAGCGAGCTCCCAACCTTGCACAGGAGCTGTATATTGACTTCCGTTTATTTGAAACCCTTGTTAGAAACCATTTGAATGATGGTTATACCAAAATGAAGATCTCTTTTAGAGAAATTACAGATAGTACCGTCGGTGAATTTTCTAGAATGCTCCCCGCAAATCAATTATTTTTGAACAGTATGAAAGGATATTTGTATGCAACCCTTTCCTTCCATAATGAGCCTGAAAATGTCACAACTGATAAACATTATTTTGTCTTTAATCTGGAAACCTATTATGAAGTTAATGTATCAGGTTTTGGTGATTTTGATAGAACACCCTTAGGCGGAACCCTCAGTGGAGCATCAAGTGATCGGTATGTAGCCAACTCTATATGCTATGATTTGATTCTTGTTAAACAGTACATCGATAGAATCCATATGTATCTGGAAGGCTGTCTTCAAAAAACGGTTACCAGAATTAATTTCATACCGTGTATTGGCCGAAAAAAGACGTTAAGTTCCGCAACCGAAAAAGAGTCAGTATATCTGGCTGCTATGCCGGCAGATAACAACAAACAATTATTTAGCAGAGAATTTCCATATTACGATCAGGGAAGTCTGGAGCCATAAAATGCTTATTACAGCTTACTATATAATTTCTTTTATTGTTGTAATAAAAGGTATAATAGTTTTGAGAGGAAGAAAATTATCCTCTCAAGACTATTTTTTGTTGTATTTAATCGTAAATTTTGTTGTAGATTTCTTTTCAGAGACTAATATTATTTTAACAAAATCAATTCAGTATAATTATCTGAATGTCTTCAATAGTTTTTATTTTATCATCTTTTATTTTCGATACACCAGCAATAAAAAGATTGCAGTTGCCATATCTGCCATTGTTTTAATCGCAATATTATGGAATATTGAACTTTTTTATATGGATAAATACAATTTGAATATGGCGATCACGTATTGTGTAATCAATATACTGCAGGTATTGTATTGGTGCAGTTATAAATTAAACAATATCAGTAAATCGAAAATTACAGAAGATCCCGTATTTTGGATCTCAACCTCGCTACTTTTATGGAGCTGTTTTTTTCTTTTCAGAATTATTCCAATGTATCTGCTGAATGAAATTGATAAACCGTTTCTAAAACTGCTGAAACAAATATTAAATATAATCAATATCGTATGCTGTGGCTTATTTTATATTGCCTTGCATAAATATAAGCCTTGCATAAATATAAACTGATGAATAAAAAATGAAGTCTTTGCCTTCAGAAATAAAGCTTATTTTTTTTATAGCATTACTTTTGGTTGTGCTGTTGGTTGCTTTTACAATTTTTGTTGTATTGATGTACAACAGAAAGCAGCTTTTATACCTAAAAGAACAACAGCTCAAAGAATCCGAACACCAGAACCAGCTCCTTCAAAAAGAACTCGAAAAACAGAAAGTGCTGGAACAGGAACGGGAACGTATTTCCCACGATATGCATGATGATCTTGGAGCAGGAATTTCGGCATTGAAGCTTCAGGCAGAATTTCTGAAACAGAAAGCTGAAGATGATGATCTGCAAAGTGATATTGATGAGCTCTTGAAAACTTCTGAGGAAATGAATATCTCCATGCGGGAAATGCTCTGGAGTCTGAACTCAGGAAATGATACATTAGGAAGCTTTGTTGATTATGCTGTCCTTTATACCGGAAATTTTCTAAAGAAAACAAAAATCGTGGTATACTCGGAATATGAAAATATCATTGCAGAAACATCCCTTTCCACTGAAATGAGGCGTAATCTTTTTCTCTGTTTAAAAGAAGCCGTTAATAATGTCTATAAACACAGTCATGCAAGTACTTTGAAACTTTCATTTTTGCAGGAAGAAAATACCTTTTCCATAAAAATTTCTGATAACGGAACTGGGATTTCACAGGATCAGAAAGAAGGAAATGGTCTCCGGAATATGAAAAGAAGAATGAGTGAATTGTCTGGCGAATGCAATATCGTTTCTGACAACTCCGGAACTTATCTGGTTTTTAAAATAATAGTATAAATAAATTACCCTTTTGTGTACTTGACAGGTACATTTTTTAGAGGGAAATTTGATATATAAAATTAAAAGCCATGAAAACTCTCATTAACGACAGTATTGGAGATTTAGAAGCTGCTTTAAAAAACAACAGTGATCTTCAGCAGAAGTTCAAAACAAATCCTATAGAAGCGATTAAAAATGTAGAAATAAGAAATCCTAAAGATACAGACTATTGGATCTACAGGATTATTGTACTGATGCTTGGGCTGGCAGTCATTGCTATTATTGCAGGACTTATTCTCATTGCTTACTGGAATGACGGATCCGCCAAAGATAATCAGCTGGTCACCATCTTTGCCACCATTTCATCAGGAGCAATAGGTGCTCTGGCTGGCCTTCTCTCTCCTTCGCCCAGAAAATAATAAATAGCTTATCATAATTGTATAAAGAAGCTCACTTTTTAAGGTGAGTTTTTTTAGTGTTCCTCTATTTTTAAGATCCAGAAAATGTGGAATTATCATAATATAAATTAACTAAAATTTAACTTCGATTTATTTCAAAAAAATCCCGTGAAATACCCCTAAAAGTTAAATTTTGATTAAATTTGTCTAAACTAAAAAAAATAAAAAATGAGTGCAATTTCTTACATAGAAGCAAGACAGATTTTAGATTCCAGAGGAAATCCTACCATTGAAGTAGATGTATTTACAGAAAGCGGGGCAATGGGCCGTGCAGCTGTACCTTCAGGAGCGTCTACAGGAGAACACGAGGCGGTAGAATTACGTGACGGTGGTTCAGAATATCAGGGGAAAGGAGTTCTGAAAGCTGTTGAAAATGTTAAAGAAGTAATTGCAGAGAATTTAGTGGGCCAGCCGGTTTTTGAACAAAACTATATCGATCAGATTATGATTGATCTTGACGGAACGCCTAACAAAGGAAATCTTGGTGCCAATGCTATTCTTGGGGTTTCTTTGGCTGTAGCCAGAGCTGCCGCTGCAGAATTGGGAATGCCTCTTTATAAATATGTTGGAGGAGTAAATGCCAATACACTTCCTGTTCCAATGATGAATGTAATCAATGGTGGATCTCACTCAGATGCTCCTATCGCATTCCAGGAATTCATGATCATGCCGGTAAAAGCAGATTCTTTCTCTCACGCATTGAGAAAAGGAACTGAAATTTTCCACAATCTTAAATCTATTCTTCATTCAAGAGGATTATCTACTGCAGTAGGTGACGAAGGTGGTTTTGCACCTACTTTCAAAGGAACTGAAGATGCTTTGGATACTTTACTTCAAGCTATTGAAAAAGCAGGTTATAAGCCAGGTGATGACATTATGTTGGCACTAGACTGTGCAGCTTCTGAATTCTACAAGGACGGAATTTATGATTACAGAAAATTCCAGACTCCGGATGCGGCTCAGTTTTCAAGCAGCGAGCAGGTTTCTTACTTAGCGGAACTGGCTGCAAAATATCCAATCATTTCTATCGAAGATGGTATGCAGGAAAACGACTGGGAAGGTTGGAAAATGTTAACTGATAAAATCGGTGACAGAGTACAGCTGGTAGGAGATGACTTATTCGTAACCAACGTAGAAAGACTATCCAGAGGAGTAAAAGAAAATATTGCCAACTCAATCCTTGTAAAAGTAAACCAGATCGGTTCTCTTTCTGAAACAATGGCTGCTGTACAAATGGCTCAGAACAACAAGTTCACTTCAGTAATGTCTCACAGATCAGGAGAAACTGAAGATTCTACAATCGCTGATTTAGCAGTAGCAATGAACTGTGGACAGATCAAAACAGGTTCTGCTTCAAGATCAGACAGAATGGCAAAATACAACCAGTTATTGAGAATTGAAGAAGCTTTAGGTGAAACTGCAATTTTCCCAGGATTGGAAGCATTTAAAATCAAAAGATAATTAATCGAATTTATAAATAACGGCAAGCGAAATTTTTAGTTTGCCGTATTTTATGGAAAGTGGTATATTTAAAAAAAATAAATAAATAATGTCAGACAACAAAGTAATATTGAATTACGACGGTAATTCATATGAATATCCTATCGTGGATAGTACTATCGGAGACAGAGGGATTGATATTTCAAAATTAAGAGACCAGACAGGTTTGATCACTCTGGATTTAGGTTACAAAAATACAGGAGCTACTATTAGCGACATCACTTACTTAGACGGAGATAAAGGAGAATTATTCTACAGAGGTTATCCAATCGAGCAGATTGCTGAAAAATCTAACTTCACTGAAGTAATGTATCTTTTATTACATGGAGAATTACCTACTCAGGATCAGTTTACTTCATTCGACAACAACATTAAAAAATATAACTTCATCGCAGACGAAATGAAAAAGATCATTGATGTTTTTCCTCGCTCTGCTCACCCTATGGGAGTTTTATCTTCTATGACTTCTGCATTGACCGCTTTCAACCCAAAGGCAGTTAACGTAAACTCTAAAGAAGAAATGGATCACGCTGCAGAGCTGATGATCGCTAAGTTCTCTCACCTTTGTGCTTGGACTTACAGAAAAACTCAAGGTTTACCATTAAACCACGGGGATAACAACCTAAACTACGTAGAGAACTTCTACAAAATGGCATTCAGATTACCAAATGCTGATTTCGAAATCGATCCGGTAGTTGTAGGTGCTTTAGATAAATTATTAATTCTTCACGCAGACCACGAACAAAACTGTTCTACTTCTACAGTAAGAATGGTAGGTTCTGCTCACACAGGTCTTTTCGCTTCTATCTCTGCAGGGGTTTCTGCACTTTGGGGACCACTTCACGGTGGAGCTAACCAGGCAGTAATCGAAATGCTTGAATTGATCGAAAAAGATGGAGGTGACGTATCTAAATATGTTGCTAAAGCGAAAGATAAGAGTGATAACTTCCGTCTAATGGGATTCGGACACAGAGTTTACAAAAACTTCGACCCAAGAGCGAAAATTATCAAAAAAGCTGCTGATGATATCCTTACCGCATTAGGAATCCAGGATAAAGCTCTTGACATTGCTATGCAGTTAGAAAGAGTAGCGCTTGAAGACGAATACTTCGTAGAAAGAAAGCTATATCCAAACGTAGATTTCTATTCAGGAATCATCTACAGAGCGTTAGGAATTCCTACAGAAATGTTTACTGTAATGTTTGCATTAGGAAGACTTCCAGGATGGATTTCTCAGTGGAAAGAAATGAGACTGAAAGGAGACCCGATCGGAAGACCAAGACAGGTTTACCAAGGTGCTCAGGAAAGAAACTACATCGATATTGCAAGCAGATAATATTTGCTTATACCATAAAAAGAATCCCAAAGCTTGCTTTGGGATTCTTTGTTTATAATTTATATAACTAAACCGAATAAGAAAGCCTGCTTGAAAAAGCAGGCTTTCGTTTTTTATTATGGGCATTGGCATCTGTCACATGTCCAGATATAGCAGTTTCCTGCGTCATCCCATTCGCAGCATCTTCTGCCTGTTGAGATTGGAGCACCTCCCATTACCGATTTTTGTTGATCTCTTCCTAATTTTTGTGCTTTTTTCAGCACTGGATTGTTCTTGTTCATGACTTTGATTTTTGGTGTTAATAGTTACGTTTTACTGTTTATAATTTCGCGAAAATTATATCACTAATATAGGAAATTAAATAATATAAATATCTGTTTTTTGCTTCTTATGTAGATGGAAAATAGCAAGTTGTAGATGTTTTTGGAACTATTCACTGCAGTTGACGGAACAGACAAGGAAATTTTGTGGAAGGGTGCTGGTTTTGTAAGCCAAATTTAATACATAAAATAATGCAAAAGTTTTACAGATAGAGACCTTTACTTATATTTGTAGTATTGCATAAATCTTTATGAGACTAAACATTAAAAACGAAACGGGGAGGCTGAAGTCAGTAGTTCTAGGCCAGCCTAATTCATTGGGAGCAGTTCCCACCCTAGAGGAAAGTTATGACGCAAAGTCATATTACTCAATCGAACACAACATTTATCCTAAAGAAGAGGATATTATCAATGAAATGAATGCTTTTGAAGCAGTGTTAAAAAAGTATGGCGTTGAAGTACTGCGTCCAAGTATCATCAAAGACTACAACCAGGTTTTTTCCAGAGATGTAGCCTTTGTAATTGATGACAAAATGATCATTTCTAATGTGATCGCAGACAGAGCAGACGAGCAGGAAGCATACAAAAGCGTTTTTGAAAAAGTAGCATGGAGAAAGATCATTAATCTTCCGGAAACAGCACACATTGAAGGAGGAGACGTAATTGTGTGGAATGATTTTATTTTTATCGGAACCTGCTTCAGCGAGGATTACAGAAACTATAAAACGGCAAGAACCAACGAGTATGCCATTGAAATCTTAAAAGAATATTTTCCAAAGAAAAGAATCATTGATCTGGAACTGAAAAAAAACGATAAAGTTCCGTTTGAAGGTATTCTGCATTTGGACTGCACATTTAATCCGGTAGGAGAAGACAAATGTATCATTTATAAAAACGGGTTTGTGGATGAAAGCGATTACCGTTTAATCATTGATATTTTCGGAGAAGAAAACTGTTTCCACATCAATGATGAAGAAATGTTTGAAATGTTTCCGAATATTTTCTCCATTTCACCTGATGTAGTAGTTTCAGACAAAGCATTCACCAGAATGAATGATCACCTGAGAAACGAATGGGGAATGACCGTTGAAGAAATTCCTTACAGAGAAATCTCTAAAATGGGAGGCTTGTTGAGATGCTCTACAATGCCGCTTGTGAGAGAATAATTGAGTGGGAATGTTTTAGGGTTTGAGAGTGGAAGTGTTTTAAGGTCTGGGAGTTATAGTGTTGGTGGGTTTAAATATTTTTTTAATTTTAAACAAATATTAGGTATGTCAACAATTAAATTTCATCAGGACCTAAAAGTTTATCAAAAATCATTTGAAACAGCACAACTGATTTATGAATTCTCAAAATCCTACCCGAAAGAAGAACTTTATTCACTTACAGATCAGATAAGAAGATCATCAAGATCTGTAACTGCAAATATTAGTGAGGCTTGGGGAAAAAGAAAATATGAAAAATCCTTCATCGCTAAGCTTACGGATTCAGAGGGAGAAGCAAGAGAAACCCAAACATGGCTTCAATTCGCTTTTGCTTGTAAGTATATAAATGAAGAGCAGTATGATCATCTGCACAAAGAATATAATCAAATAATAGGAATGTTAGTTAATATGATGAGTCAGTCAGAAAAATGGTGTTCATTTTCTCCGATTAAAAAGGAAGAAAATAATTGATAAACCGTTGTGAAAACACTCAAACACTCATACGCTATCACCCTCAAACTTAGAATAAATGCAAACAACAGATACAGTATTAATGATAGAACCGATTGCATTCGGTTATAACGCTGAAACAGCGAAAAACAATTACTTTCAGGTAGAACAAACGGGTTCTGATATCCAGTCGAAAGCTTTGGCAGAGTTTAACACCTTTGTTGGAAAACTGAGAGGAAAAGGAATCAATGTAATCACGATAAAAGATACGTTGGATCCTCATACTCCGGATTCTATTTTCCCAAACAACTGGGTAAGTTTCCATAAAGACGGGAAAGTAGTTTTATATCCGATGTTCGCTTCCAACAGAAGAGTGGAAAGAAGAGAAGATATTATTGAAAGTATCAAAGATCAGGGCTTTGAAGTCGCTGAAATTGATGACTGGTCTTTTCCTGAAACTCAGGGACATTTCCTGGAAGGCACGGGAAGTATGATTTTCGATCACGATAATAAAATTGCTTACGGTTCCGTTTCTTTGAGGCTGGATGGAAAACTGTTCAGAGAATTCTGTACAAAATTCGGGTTCACTCCGGTTGTTTTTCACTCATTTCAGACGGTAGGAACAGAAAGACTTCCGATCTACCACACCAATGTCATGATGTGTGTAGCGGATAAGTTTGTCGTAATCTGCCTGGACTGTATTGATGATGAGCTGGAAAGAGAAAAAGTAACAGAAACTATTAAAGGTTCCGGAAAAGAAATTATAGAAATTTCAGAAGAGCAGATGCAGCAGTTTGCGGGAAATATGCTTCAGGTTCAAAACAAAGACGGAGAGAAATTCCTGGTAATGAGCCAGACTGCTTACCAGTCTTTAGCTGCAGATCAGGTGGCAGCGATTGAAAAATACTGCGAAATTATCTATTCAGACCTGAATACCATTGAAGTAAATGGAGGAGGAAGTGCAAGATGTATGCTTGCTGAGGTTTTTCTTCCAAAAAAATAATATATTTACGAAAAAATTAATTGAACCCATTATCAAGTAAAGGTTTACATATTCTTCTGACTTTGGAAACAGAGTCAGAAGATTTGTTATTAGACAGCAAAGGTTTTCTCGAGTTTACAGAAGAAATTCTGAAAACCAAAGAGGTGGAAATTGTAGGAGTAACCAATCATATTTTTGAAAATGAAAGCTTTACTTCCGCAGTAATCCTTAAAGAATCTCACCTTTGTATTCACACGTGGCCGGAGTTTAAACAGCTTACTTTTGATGTTTTCCTTTGCAATTATTCACAGGACAATACCACAAAAGTAGAGCAGATTGCAGATGAGGTGGTTCAGTATTTTAAAGCTAATACCATTCAGAAACACAAAATTTACAGATAACAAATGCACTATGTCTGCCCAGCATGCGAATCAGAAAATAAATTAGACCTCACTTTTCCTGTTGAAGAATATGTTTGCAATACCTGTTCTCATCTCATTGATGTAGCTGAAAACAAAAAAATTAAACATTTGAAAGTCCCTACAGAAAACGTTGCGTTGGATGTCGGGCAAAAAGGAAAAATAGGAGAGGAAGAATATACTGTTGTTGCCATTATTGTCAAGCGGTATGGTTCCAGTATTTTCTGGCGCGAATATTATCTCAAAGACAGCAAAGGAAATGATGCTTTCCTGAGCGAAAGTGATGGGCATTGGGTTTTCCTGATTCCAATGCATCCTGACGATTTTAAAAGTAAAAGCTCGAAATTACCAACCTATGCCGGGCGAACGTATCGCTGGTACGAAAATTCTCAATGCAGCATTGAGGCCGCCGCCGGTTTTTTTGATGAACATCTGGATTTCAGCATTGCTACCTATAAAGAATACGTCAACGGAACACGCATGATCTCTCAGGAGAAGAGCAGCAAAAAAAGTCAGTATTTTTATGGGGTGCATATTTCAAAATATGAGGTTAAAAGAGCTTTTAAAATAGCTAATATGCCCTATTATACAGGAGTTGGAATCGTTCAGCCTTATTATTTCGATATGAAACAGGCTTTAAACATCTTTTGTGTAGCAGCATTAATGATATGTCTGCTTCAGTTGTATGTTTATATCTCAAGAACAAACGAAACTGTTTTTGAGCAGTCGATCAACTTCGCTGATGTAAAAGATAAAGAGCTTGTCAGTAAAAGCTTTACCCTTTCGGGCGGCTCAGCACCATTAAAAGTCAATGCTTTTTCAGCGGTTGATAATTCATGGGCGAATATTCAGCTGAGTCTTGTGAATGAGAATACTAACGAGGTGGTATATACTTCAAAAGATATTGAACAATACCACGGTTATGAAGATGGCGAAAGCTGGTCGGAAGGAAATCAGTCGGAAGAATTCAACCTCTGTGGAGTAAGCTCGGGAAAATATCATTTCCTTATTTCAGCTGAAAAAGAAGGATCATTATTACCTGCATTTTCCGGTCTTCAGTCGTCAGATTCGAAAGTATTGATCTCCAGGGATAAATCCGGGGTTCTGGATGTTACTGATCTCTATACAGCACAATCTACCACTTTCATAGACGGAAGAACCCTTGAAAAAGATACCACAGAATTGGGTAAACTGGTGAAAGCATCCTTTGGAACTTCAAAAATAGATTCCCTGATCAATGCTGAAGGACTAAAGCTTACAACGGATATTGTTGCATCAAACAATGATGTTAAGATCAAAGCAACCTGGCTTCCTGTCTCATTCTGGAATTTCGGAGTTATTTTATTCATAATGATTATTCTGTTTGTAGCGATGCTTATGGGAAAACATTCCTTTAATGTGAAGAAATGGAAGAACAGTTCAAACACCCCTTATTCTACATCATGATGAACAATATTTTAAGTTACATAAGACAAAACCTGATGCTCTGCCTGATCGGAGGATTTTTCATAACCCTGTTTGTATACCTTACCTACCAGGGAAATCAGGTCTGTGACTGTGCCAAAACAGAAACATACCGCGACGGAACTACAAAAAGCCACTCCAGAGGAGGAGTTGGATTCTACAGATACTATCACAAATAAAAATATAAAACTATGGACAACATCAATTTCTTACCCATATTAAACTCGGTACTTTACTCATTTCTGGGAATCGCTATTCTGCTGGTATGCTATTTCATTATTGAAAAACTTACCCCGGAAAAAACATGGCATGAGATCGCTCAGAACAAAAATATAGCACTGGCTATTGTTTTCGGAGCATTTATCATCGGAATTTCAATGATTATAAGCGCTGCAATTCATGGATAAGAAGAGGATTCCTCTTGAGCTGCTTTTATTGTTTTCAGTATTCGTCATTGCTACATGTGGATTGATTTATGAATTGGTGGCCGGAGCCCTGGCGAGCTATCTTTTAGGAGACTCTGTAAAGCAGTTTTCTTTCATTATCGGGGTGTATCTGTTTTCAATGGGAGTAGGTTCTTACTTTGCGAAATTCATCAAGGGAAATCTTATTGATAAATTCGTTGAAATCGAAATCCTTGTAGGAATAGTGGGCGGAATCAGTTCTGTTGTACTGTTTATTTTATTCAATACCCTTGCCCATTTTGAAAGCGTTCTCTATCTTTTTGTCTTTTTCACAGGATGCCTCGTTGGAGTAGAAATTCCGCTTTTGATGAACATTCTGAAAGACAGAGTGCAGTTTAAAGATTTAGTTTCAAATGTCTTTGCATTCGATTATATCGGAGCTTTACTGGCTTCGATTCTTTTTCCATTGGTGTTAATTCCGAAGCTGGGAATTGTAAAAACGCCTTTGTTTTTCGGATTGATTAATATCTCTATTGCCATATTTCTATGTTACTACCTTAAAAAAGAATTGTCGAAACCATTCTCCTTAAAAGTAAAGTCTATTGCTGCCTTTGTTTTTCTGCTGGGACTTTTCATTTTCTCAGATACTATTTTATCTTATTCCGAAGAAAAATTATATGGTGAAAATGTAGTGTATACCAAAAGCTCTCCCTATCAGAGAATTGTGTTGACGAGAAATACGCATGAGTTTCGTCTCTATTTAAATAACAACTTACAGTTTTCATCCACTGATGAATACCGTTATCATGAAGCATTGGTACATCCTGCGATGTCTATGGCAAAAAATATTGATAATGTTCTGATTCTGGGAGGAGGAGATGGTTTTGCTGCAAGAGAAGTATTGAAATATAAAGACGTTAAAAAAATAACGCTTGTGGATTTGGATGGTGAAATGACTCAGTTTTTCAAGACCAATGAAACCATGCGCAGACTGAACCAAAGTTCTTTTTCCAATCCTAAAGTGGAAGTCATCAACAAAGACGCTTACATTTGGGTTAAAGAGAACAAAAAAAAGTTTGATGTCATTATCATCGACTTTCCCGATCCATCCAATTACAGCTTGGGAAAACTCTATTCCCTGCAGTTTTACAAAGAACTGGAGAGACTGACGACTCTTGATACGAAAATTGTGGTTCAGACCACCTCGCCTTATTTTGCTCCGAAATCTTTCTGGTGTATAGAAAAAACGATCAATCAGATTTTTCCTTTCACAGCCGCATATCACACCTATGTTCCGTCTTTTGGGGAATGGGGATTTTCTATGGCTTCGTTTGAACCGGTCAACAACAGGATCTACAGAAAAATTCCTGGGTTAAAATATTATGATTACAACTTTTCACAGATGTCCTATTTTAATAAAGATATGAAAGTGAAAGACGTAGAAGTTAACCGTCTGGACAACCAGATATTAGTTCGTTATTTTGATGAAGAGTGGGGAAAAGTACAGTAGAAAGGATTTTCTTAAAACTATATTTTTAGGTAGTATTATGTTCCCTTTTCTCCAGTATTGTGGAAAGAAGGTAAAGTCATTATTACTGAAGATAACAGGTACAAATCATGTTCTCGGGCATCAGCTTTGGGCAAAAGATTTTCCACCGTTTTCTGAAGTTATCCACACAAAATATCTTATCGTTGGTGGTGGGATTTCCGGGCTTTCGGCATGTCGCTTTTTTAACCTGAATAACGAAAATGAGTACCTTCTCCTTGAAATGGAAAACCATCTGGGAGGAAATTCTTCAAACGGACAAAATTCATTTTCTAAATTTCCTTTAGGTGCGCATTACCTGCCTTTACCCAATAAAGAGAACATAGAAATCATAGAATTTCTTAAAGAATGCGGAATCTGTCTTGGAAGTGATAAGAACGGAGAACCCATTCTTGATGAATACCAAATGACTTTTCCACAACAGGAAAGGCTGTTTTATAAAAACTCATGGCAAAACGATATCGTTCCCCAAAGAGGTATTTCCCCCGAAACACAGCAAGAGATCAGCCGCTTTTTTAAACTGATGGATGAACTGCGTGTAAAGAAAGATGCACAGGGGAAATATTGGTTTGCCATTCCGGTACATGATTCAAGCAGAGATGATGAGGCTGTAAACCTTGAAAAGCTCATTTTCAAAGACTGGCTCAAAGAAAATAACTATCACTCCGAAGAACTTCTCTGGCTGTTAGACTATTCCTGCAGAGACGATTTCGGATTAGGAATAGATTATGTCTCGGCATGGGCTGGAATTCATTATTTCGCCGGAAGAAAAAATAACTGGAGCACCCAATACAAAGATCAGGTATTTACATGGCCGGAAGGCAATGCAAGGCTGGCAAAACATTTCTCAAAATATACTGAAGGAAAGCATTTGTCCGGTAATCTTGTCTTTGAGGTAAAACTCAATGATAAAGTTGAGGTACTGAGTTTTGACAATACACAAAAGAAAACCCAAAAGATCATTGCTGATAAAGTACTGTTTGCATCACCTCAGTTTGTCAATGAAAGAATTTTAAATCATAAAAAGGCATCGTCATTCAATTATGTACCCTGGCTTTTAACAACCATTACTTTGAAGAATGAATTCGGAGGAGATGAAGAGTTGGCCTGGGATAACGTAATCTACGGATCTTCCGGATTGGGTTATATCTTTGATCAGCATCAGAATCTTAACCAGATTATGGGTGAAAAAGTAATTACCCACTATAAGAGTTTTTCAACTGGAGATTGCAGAAAAGCAAGAAAAAAGCTGTATGCCATGAAAGACGCTGAACTGAAAGATTTAGTTTTAAATGATCTGAAGAAAGCACACCCTCTGATAGAAGATTTTATTCTGGAAATGCAGTTCCATAAAATAGGACATGCTATGATAGCACCAGTTCCTAACCAGATTTTTGGAGAAGAAACCCGAACAGCAAAAGAACCTATTGAAGATAAAATTTTCTTTGCCCATTCTGATCTTTCAGGAATATCTATTTTTGAAGAAGCCTTTTATCAGGGAATCCGGACTGCGGGCCAAATGATATAAAATGATACGATGAAACAACCCTGGATACATAACGCAAAAACAGACTGGTGGTTTATTTTATCACCGCCTTTCGTGGTGCTGCTGATTATTTTTCTTTTTCAGAAACAGATTCAGGGGCTGGAAAACCATTATTCTTTTTACACATGGCTTTTTCTGATTGTTTTTGTGGATGTGGCACACGTATATTCCACCCTGTTCAAAACGTATTTTGTAAAAGGTGAAATTCAGAAAAATAAACTGCTTTATCTGGGAATTCCCTTTGTGAGCTGGATATTGGGAATTATTCTGTTTCAATTGGGAAGCCTGACATTCTGGTCAGTTCTTGCATTGGTAGCTGTTTTTCATTTTATACGCCAGCAATATGGTTTTATGAGAATCTACGCCCGCTTCGAACTAAATAACTGGAGTAAGAAAATAGATGAGGTGGCCGTTTATTCTGCTACCATTTATCCCATGCTGTATTGGTTTAAAACACCGCGTGCTTTTACATGGTTTGTCAGCAATGAGTTTGACTGGCTTAAAAATCTTCCAGATTATGTCCCTTTGATGACCATAGTATATTTCACCATTCTTACCATTTGGGTGATTAAAACTGCTTTTGAAGCTTTTAAAACAAAGAATATTAATATTCCTAAAACAGCATTGATCATCGGAACTTTCCTTTCCTGGTATTTTGGGATTGTTTACTTTAACAATGATCTTCTTTTTACTTTTCTCAATGTCGTCTCCCACGGAATTCCTTATGTCGCATTGATCTATATCCGGGAAATCAAACAAAAAGAAAATCCCCAGCTGAACTGGATGTCTATTTTTAAATCCGCTTCAGGAATATTTTTGTTTGTAGGAGTTATTTTAGGTTTTGCCTTTTTGGAAGAACTTTTATGGGAAACTTTAGTGTGGAATGAACATTTTTCCCTCAATATAATGGTGTCAGAAAAATTATTTCAGTTTCTCATTCCATTGCTGGTCGTTCCACAACTTACTCATTATCTCCTGGATGGCTTTATTTGGAGAAAACCCAAAAAAGTTAGCTAACTTTGCGATAATCTTTAAAATCTAAAAATGAGACAATATTTTCTGGCATTAGCAATTTTTCTTGGAATTATTGTAGGAGCCCAGCAGAAAACGTTCTGTAATCCTATTAACATTGATTATGGTTATACTCCTTTCGAAGTTTTTTCAAAACAGGGAAAACACCGTGCTACAGCAGATCCGGTAATTGTTAATTTTAAGAATAAACTGTTTCTTTTTTCTACAAACCAGGAAGGATACTGGTATAGCGATGATATGCTGGACTGGAAATTTGTAAAAAGGAAATTCCTCAGAGATAATAAATATACCCATGATCTTAATGCTCCGGCTGTCTGGGCAATGAAAGATACTCTCTATGTCTATGGTTCCACGTGGGAACAGGACTTTCCCATCTGGAAAAGTACAAACCCAACCAAAGATGACTGGAAAATTGCAGTGGATACGCTAAAAGTAGGAGCTTGGGATCCGGCATTTCATTATGATGAAGATAAAAATAAATTATACCTCTACTGGGGCTCAAGCAACGAATGGCCTTTATTAGGAACAGAGGTGAAAGTAAAAAATCTTCAGTCTGAAGGTTTTGTAAAACCCATTCTTAAACTGAAACCTGAAGACCATGGCTGGGAACGTTTCGGGGAATACAATGACAATGTCTTTCTTCAGCCTTTTGTAGAAGGGGCGTGGATGACGAAGCATAACGGTAAATATTATATGCAGTATGGTGCTCCCGCAACAGAATTCAGTGGATATTCCGATGGAGTATACGTAAGTAAAAATCCTTTGGAAGGTTTCGAATACCAACAGCATAATCCATTTTCTTATAAACCGGGTGGTTTTGCCAGAGGAGCAGGCCATGGAGCTACTTTTGAAGACAATTATAAAAACTGGTGGCATATTTCAACCATCTTTATTTCCACCAAAAATAATTTTGAAAGAAGGCTGGGAATCTGGCCGGCAGGTTTTGATAAAGACGATGTAATGTACTGTAATACGGCTTATGGAGATTATCCAACTTATCTTCCACAGTATGCTCAGGGAAAAGATTTTACAAAAGGTCTTTTTGCCGGATGGATGCTGCTGAATTATAATAAACCGGTGCAGGTTTCATCTACTTTAGGAGGATATCAGTCCAATTATGCTGTGGATGAAGATATCAAGACCTATTGGAGTGCTAAAACAGGAAATTCAGGAGAATGGTTCCAGACTGATCTTGGTGAAGTTTCTACTATTAATGCCATTCAGATCAATTATGCAGATCAGGATGCAGAGTTTATGGGGAAAACTTTGGGAAAAATGCATCAGTATAAAATCTATGGATCTAATGACGGGAAGAAATGGAATGTGATTGTGGATAAAAGCAAGAATACGAAAGATGTTCCGCACGACTATGTTGAATTGGAGCAACCCGCAAAAGCCCGTTTCCTTAAAATGGAAAACATGAAAATGCCTACCGGGAAATTTGCATTAAGCGGTTTTAGAGTATTTGGAAAAGGAGCCGGAAAGCAGCCTGCCAAAGTAGAGGGTTTCGTACCTTTAAGAGCCGATCCTAAAAAATATGGGGAAAGAAGAAGTATCTGGATGAAATGGCAGCAGAATCCTGAAGCAGACGGCTATGTAATCTATTTTGGAAAAACTCCGGATAAATTGTACGGAAGCATTATGGTCTACGGAAAGAATGAATATTTCTTCACGGGAGCAGACAGAACGGATGCTTACTATTTCCAGATTGAAGCTTTCAACGCCAATGGTGTTTCCGAAAGAACAGCTGTGGCAAAATCTGAATAAATCAATTTAAAAGATAAAAAAATGACACGTTTTGAAATATCAGAACGTGTTATTTTTTGCCTGTTTTTTTAAGAAAAGTTTCAATTTTATCTATAAGAAATTGATCATTGGGTTGTTTATCCCAATCCAGATGTCCGCCATTGAATTGATAAGATTCATGGATAACTTGATTTTTATTTAAAGTTGAATCTAAGATCTTTTCTTGAGTAGAAGGAATCACACGATCCGAATTGCCGTAATAAGATAGAGTAGGAGGAGAATTTTCATTTATCCATTTAACAGGACTGGCAAAATCTATTCTGGATATTCCAAGTCCTGATACATTAGGATCTACCAATCTTCTTTCCACAAAAGAATATTCCTGATAATTTTTGAAGCCTGGATCGGAAAGGTCAGCAGGGCCAACAATATTAACAACTGCTTTTATCCTTTTATCTGTGTCGAATTTATAAGCATATAGCATGGATAAATGCCCTCCGGCACTGTTTCCTAATAATATTAATTTAGGGTTGTACCTGAGTTTCTTTTCTAAGAAAGCGGAAACCTCTTTAATATCATTCATTTGATTAGGCAGTCCATAATTGGTTTCTGAAACCAGTCTGTAGTTCATATTAACAAAAACATGATCAGGAAACTTCTGCATTAGAGAAAGGGTGAAGAGGGTGAGCTGTGATTTATTTCCACTACGCCAGCCTCCACCATGAATAATGATGAACACCTCTTTTTTACCCTGAGATTTTTTGGCGGGAATATAGAGGTCCATAATCTGTTCCGGGCTGTTTCCATAATGAATATTTTCTTCTTTATCAAAGTGGATATCTTTGCCCAGTTCTATCTTTTTTTCTTTACAGCCATTCCATGTAAAAAGTAAGATCAGGCAAATCAAAATAATAGGTACATCTTTTTTCATAACTATTAAATATAAAAAATCCGCTGAAAAGAATCAGCGGATACTGTAAGAATAATTGAATATGAAGAAAGAAATTTCTTTTTATCTTGTTCTGCTTTTGATAGCATCTGAAGCCCCTTCGATGTCTCTTACCTTTTTTACTTTCTGATTTCCGAAATTGTAGGTAAGGCTTACTGTTAAACTTCTGTTGTAACGGTTTTGGTGGATGTAATTATAATTTCCGTTTTCCTGGAAGTCTTCAATTTTAACGATGTTGGTATTAAGAACATCATTTACATTCACTGCAAAAGTCCAGTCGTTCCACATTTTCTTAAGGCTGAGGTCTAAACTCATTAAATTTTTCAAAGAACCAAGCTCAATCTGCTGCTTGTCTACAAAGAAGTAATTAAGTCCGAAGAACCATGTTTTCTTTTTATCAAGACGGATGGTATTGTTGGTCTGGATCAGAAGGCTGGTAGAATTTGTTTTATTGGTGTAGGTAATAAATTTTCCTTCAGGTCCTTTATCATCTTTGAAGCGGTCTCCGGTAGTAGGGTCAGTATCAAGACTCCCATTGTTAATATTATGCTGCACCCCAATATTAAAGTTGGTTGTCCAGTATTGTTTGAAAAACGATTTCTGAATACCTACCATTGCGGACATTTCCTGCTTATTCCCAAAATTGGTTCTGATATACCTTAAAGCAGGATTTTCTCCTATTTTACCTTCAGGTGATACAGGATAACCTTGCAGTGGAACCTGTGTGATCGCATCCTGAATATAAGAATGGTTTAAAATCAGGAAATATGAATTTTTGTACATATAAGTAAGCTCCTGATTATAGGTGGAAGAGGCCTTTACAAATGGGTCATTCTGAGTATAATTATCATCTGTCAGGATGTTTCTTACCGGATTAAGTTCCCAGAAACTTGGTCTTCTCATTCTGCTAGAGAAGGAATAAGAGATATTGTTTTTATCATTAATCGCATAGTTCAGGCTTAGATAGGGAAGAAGGTTTTTGTAATTTCTTTCAATTCTTCTAAGAGCTTCTGTGGGAGCGTTGTCAGAAGTTCCCAAACTGTTTGTAATCTCGTATCGGGCTCCTACTTTTCCAGAAAGTTTGTCGGAAATTTTTTTCTCAACGGTAATATACATTCCGTAGATATTTTCATCATAGATAAAATGGTTAGGTCTTGAATCCGGAGCTTTTACGGGATTAAAAGAATAAGTAGTGTTTTTAGAATCGTTATCTGTTTTGGTTTTGTTGTAATTTCCACCTATAGATACTGTCAGATCATTTTTAAACTTTTGATTATAATCCACCATTCCGGAGAAGTTATTAATGATCTGTGGAAGATCCTGAATGACTTGTCTTGTTCTTGTCCCTACAACTCTGTCAATATCCGAAGCGAAGGTTTGGTTATCTGTGAACTGAAATCTTCTGTAGTTAAGATAAGCTGCATTTACATTCAGTTTACTGCCTAATGAATCTGTTTTTAATTCATAATTTAAATTCACAGAATTGTTATAAGATCGCGCATCTTCTTTGTTTTTGGACCATGTATATTCTGGTTCTTTTGCATTTTCTTTTTTTATGGTATTAAACAAAGCTACCGTTGAATTGTAACTTTTATTAGCCCAGGTATTCCATGATAAAGCCAGATTGCTTTTGTCGTTCAGCTGGTAATCAATATTCAGATAGCCCCCGATGTTTTTATTCGGATCATTAATATCTCCCGTAGATTCGTTAGAAGTCTTGGCTGTTCCGTTTCTTAACGTGTAAGTTTGTGCCTCAATATTTTCACCACCACTAAGACTGGCGCTTACTCCCAGTTTGTTTTTTCTGTAGTTGGCTGAGAAGCTTGCCTGGCTTCCGTTATATTTATTGGTAGTATTAGACATTCTCATGTTTCCGTTGAGACCGTCACTCATTTTTTTCTTTAAAACGATATTGATAATCCCATCAGATGATTCTACCTGATACTCACTTCCGGGTACTGTAATCACTTCAATTTTCTGGATGTTTTCAGCCGGAGTATTTTTCAGAAACTGAGCCAGAGATTCGGAATCCATATTGCTTTTTCTTCCGTTGATATAGATCAGTGCATTATTTTTCCCTGCAATTTTCAATGTTTTATCATCTGTGGAAGATAATAACGGAGTCTGTTTAAGGAGATCAAAAGTGGTATTTCCTTTGGCTACAGGAGATGCTGCTACATCATATACAAAACGGTCACTTTGCTTTTTAAAAACCTGTTTTGTGATGGTAACTCCTTCTATATTTTTTGTTTTTGCCGTATCAGATTTCTTTTCCTGAGCAAATGCGCAGGTACCAAATACGATGGCCATTGACAAAATTATACGTTTCATGTTGTTTTTATTTAAGAATGGATTTAGTGGGATACGTTGTATAGATTAGGTTCTTGATTTTACAGCATCATTCGCAGATTTCATTTCCCTTGCTTTTTTCAGTTTCTGATTTCCGAAATTGTAGGTAACACCGATGCTCATGAGCCTTGGATAATTGAAGTTGGTGATATTATTAAACTTTCCGTTAGGCTGTACTCCTCTTACTCTGTAGAAGCTTTGATTAAATAAGTCACTCACTTCCGCTACAATCGTCCAGTCCCCTGCAATTTTTTTTAGACTGAAATCAAAGCTTTGTCTGGCGCCTATCATACCTCCTTCCATTGCGGTCTGGGTTGCAAAGAAGTAATTAACTCCTAAGAACCAGTCTTTTTTAGATGAAAGCCTGATGACGTTATTGATCGTTGCAGACATATTGTAGTTTTTTACATCAATGATATAAGGATCCAGTGACTCGGATTCGTACTGACCCAGTTGAGAAGTTGGATCTTCCCATACTCCGCCTTTGTAGGTAACATAGCCTAAATTGACAGAATAGTTGGTTGTCCATATGTCTTTGAACCATGATTTGTTCATTCCCAGCGTAAGAGCGAGCTCTCTGTTTTTACCGTAATTGGTTCTTATATATCTTAAAAATCTTGTTGTTTTCATGATCATTTTTCCGTCTGGGCCATAGACTATATTTCCATTTTTATCCCTTTCTGGAGTGGTTAAAGTTCCCTGTAACGGAAGCATGTCCGAAGCAGATGCATCTTCCACCATATTAAAGCTAAGATTGGCATAGAATGCATTTTTGTACATATAGTTCAGCTCCTGATTATAAAATTTTGAAGCAAGAACAAATGGATTGTTCTGTGTATAATTCGTAGGAGTGAAGTAGGTTCTGGACGGGTTGAGTTCCCAAAATCTTGGTCTTCGGATTCTGCTTGAGAAAGTATAACTCAGATTATGATCAGAATTGATGGCATAATTTAAATTCAGATAAGGTAAAAGATTGTTGTAGTTTCTTTCGAATCCTGTTTTTTCCAGAATCTCTCCGGTACTTCTGGTCATCTCGTAGCGGGCTCCTATTTTTCCGGATATTTTTTCAGTCAGTTTACGTTCATAGTTCAGGTAAATACCCAGTATATTTTCTTTATAAATGAAGTGATTGGTTTGTTTAGGATCTATCACAAAATCACCACCTATTAATTTGTCTTGTTTGGTATCATTATCCGTGTTCGTATGATTGTAGCTGATTCCCATTAACCATGTTGAACCCTTTGCTGTTTTTTTCAGATAATCTATATTGGCAGCGTAGTTGTTAATGATTTGTGGTACAGCCTGATGTAATGCGGAGTATTTGTTGATCGTGTCATTTGTTAAAGGAAAACTTTCATTGAAACTTACTTTATCCCTGTTGAACCATAAATAAGAAACGTTTGAGGTAAGCTTACTTCCCAGAGAATCTGTTTTCATCTCATAATTCAAATTGAAAGAATGATTTCTGGTCTGTGCATCTTCATTATTGACCGTTCTGTTATTTAAAACGCCGTTTTGCCAGTTCGTAATATCCAGTACAGAATTGAAACTTTTATTATATCTCATGTTGTAAGAGAATCCAAAACTGTGTTTTTTATTGATCTCATAATCAACATTGAAGCCTCCTCCAAAATTTTTATTGGGATCATCATTAAATCCAAAAGATTCATTTTTGAAAGTAGAATCTCCGTTTGACAACGTATATCTCTGTCTGTCTGTCCAGCTTCCCATTCTGAAATTAGAATTCCCAGACCATTTTCCTTGTCTGAAATTAAATGAAGCTCCAGCATTGGGATTATTGTAATAAGCTTGCTCATTCTGCATTTTCAACGTTCCGTTGTACCCGTTGTTCTTGCTTTTTTTCATTACAATATTGATCACGCCTTCCTTAGACTCAACCTGGAATTCACTTCCCGGAACTGTAATCACCTCAATTTTCTGGATATCCTCAGATGGAGTAGACTTCAGCATTTCAATCAATGCCTCAGCATCCATATTGGTTTTCTTATTGTTGATATAGATGATCGCATCATTTTTTCCCAGGATCTTCAACGTTTTTCCATCAATACTGGAAATCATCGGAGTTTGTTTTAAAAGAGTAAAGGTGTTTGTTCCTTTGGCAATAGATGAAGAAGCTACATCATATACCAAACGGTCTCCTTGTTTTTTGAAAACCTGCTTCTTGATATTCACTGCATCAATAGCATTTACTTTCATACTGTCTTTTTTCTGCTGGGCAGTGATAAGTCCACCGAAAAATAGTGCTGCAATAAGAATTTGAGTCTTCATGATTATTCTTTTTTAATTAATAGCTTGTATGGTTAGTTATTTAACATTGCAAAGATATATAATAAATCAAGTATCATGCAATACAAAGTACTTAAAAATATTTTTGAATAATTATAATTAATTGATTATCAGTTAATAAAAATTACATTAAAAATATTGCTTGCTTAACCTTTCTGTATAATAAGACAAATAACTGATGTTAATTGTTACATCAAACCAAAAAATTAATGAAGATTTTTTTTTTTAAAATGAAGAAAAATAATAAAATAGGTAGGTGATGGTATTTTATTATTAATTTAGTGAAAACTAAAAATTAATGCCATATGAGAAAATTTTACCTTTTATTTTTATTCTTTATCTTGTTATTTTCCTGTAAAAGTGAATCTTTCGTAGAAATAGATGAAAAACCATCAGATTCTCCATCTAATTATAATTTTGGGAATACAGCACAAAAGAATTTTCAGGGTCTCGTTCTTGATACAAGCGGAAATCCGGTTTCCGGAGCAACAGTTACCATTGGAGCTAATACGGCAACAACTAACCTTAAAGGCCTTTTTACCTTGAAGAATGCTTCGGTAAAAGAAAATTTTGCCCATGTAAAAGTAACAAAAGCAGGCTTTGTAAATGCATCACGGGTTTTAGTTCCTACCAACGGAATAAATAGAGTGAATATCATGATGATTCCTGTAACCACAACAGCTACAATTGCCACAGGCTCTATCTCTACCGTTTCATTACCTAACGGAACTAAAGTAAAATTCGATGGAAGTTTTAAAGATGCCAACGGAAATACCTATTCAGGAAATGTGAGCGTGGGAGTTTTTCACCTGGCACCATCCAACCCATATCTTAATGAATTAATGCCGGGATCTTTTTTGGCAACCAACTCAGCAGGAAATGCCAGAGTGATGGAAACTTTTGGGATGCTCCATGTACAATTAACAGGAAGTTCCGGGCAGAATCTTCAGATTGCAAACGGCCATAACGCAGAAATTACTGTTCCGGTAGATGCTGCACAAACGTCCAGCTCACCAGCCACAATACCATTATGGTCCTATAATGAAGACACCGGAATGTGGAAAGAAGAAGGCTCTGCAACAAAGATGGGAAATACCTATGTAGGAACAGTAAGTCATTTTTCCTGGTGGAATTGTGATGCACAGTTTTCACAGGCAACCTTGAAAGTAACAATAAAAAATGCAGCAGGGCAGGTTTTGCCCAATGTTAAGGTAGCTTTAATGAGAATTTCTCAAGCATATGAAACTTACGGGATGACAGATAATGCAGGAATGGTCTATGGAATTGTTCCGGCAGGTGAGGTTCTTAGCTTAAAAGTTTATGATGTTTGTAACAATGTAATTTATGCATCAAACGTAGGCCCGTTTTCAACTGGAGTCATAACGACTATTTCAGATATTGTTGTAAACCCTTCTGCATCTACCAACTACACCATTCAGGGAGTTCTGAAAACATGTGCCAATGCCAATGTGAGTGATGGTTATGTAGAATTGAAACCAACAGTAAGTACAAATTATTTCCAGTATATGTCAGTCCCGGTAGATAATAACGGAGGTTTTACATTCAATACTTATTCATGTACACCAAATCCACAGTTTAGATATGAAGGATTTGATAACGTTAATTTATTGAGTACCAATGATGTTACTTTCACGGCCACATCTACGACAGTAAATTTGGGGAATATCATGGCTTGTAATTCTGTGAATGAATTTATAAATTATAAAATTGATAATCAGCCTGTTATTAATTTGTCAGGACCGTTCAATGCGCAATGGACAGGGCTTACTTCTACATCACCTAATCTGCCAGCTAAACAATTAAGAATAATTTCTATAAATCCAATTGGCCCCACTTTCTTTATGACCCAAAACAATATGACGGGAGTGGCAGCAAGCTTTACTTCATATTACGGGTTCGAATTTTCTGGAGGTTCTATTACATCAAATAATGGAAATTTGGTTGTCGATATAACTTCTTTTGGAGCTTTAGGAGACTACATTGATTTTACCGTTAATGGAACATACACCGATAATTCAGGAAATCATACCTTCACAGCAACAGGGCATGTGAAACGGGATTTCTAATCATCGTAGTAAAAATAAAAAGGACCGAAAAGGTCCTTTTTTTATGTAATATATCTATTATTTATTCTCTGTCGAATCGGGCTAGCTTTTTATCTACCCAAACCGTTGCAAAAGGGAAGAATGCAGATAATAAAGCAAAAACAAAATCTTCATCATCCCAATTATAAATTTTTCTTGCCGGAAGGCAGAGCAAAAGATAAAGAGTGAAAAATAATCCGTGTAAACTGCCAATAACGCTGATGAAGATAATAGAATATAAATTTTCATCATATCGTATCCAGATCATCGCAACACCATACAGTAAAAGACATGAAATGGCTTCTGCAAGACAAATCTGTTTAAACCATTTGATAATTTTTTCCTGAGAATATTTTGAGAAAAGTTTTTCGATGAAGTCCATTTCTTGAGTTATGAGGTGAGAGTTAAAAGGTAAGAGTCTTTCTCCGGCTTTCAGTTTTTAGCCTCTCATTTCTGATTTGCAAAATTACTTATAAAAACTGCTACCATCCAAATATTCAAAAACTTCAGGTGGAAGCATAGGTCTTACATTTTTACCATCCCTGACCATATTACGGATTTCTGTAGCGGAAAGTTCTATTACCGGAGCCTTGATGAGAGAGATATTTTCATGCTGTAAATAGTCAGAATCTTTTTTCTCTCCTTCAAATACTCTCGGATAAACAATGATATGATGATTTTTGATCAGCGTATCAGAATTTTTCCATTTGTGAAGGCCTTTCAGATTATCTTCTCCCATAATCAGACTGAAAGAATAATCAGGATATTTTTCATGAAGATAAGTAAGGGTATCTATAGTATAACTAGGCTTAGGAAGGGAGAACTCAACATTTGAAGCTCTCATATTGGGGTAATTCTTTACGGCAAGCTGTACCATATCAAGTCTGTTATGGTCATTCAGTAAAGATTTTTTGTCTTTAAACGGATTTTGTGGACTTACCACAAACCAAAGCTCATCCATATCAGAATTTTCCAGAATATAATTGGCCAGAATAAGATGCCCGATATGAATAGGATTGAATGATCCGAAAAATAAACCGATTTTTTTCATTTTTTGTTAGGGAGTAGGTAGCTGATAATAGGTGATAGTACTTTAAAATATAAACAAGGAAATCAAGTTTTTAGGTTGACAGAGTTTCCTGTTGATTCTGATTTTGCCTGCAACTTAAATCCTGCAACCTCAGTTACTCTCTGAATTTTACATCTTTGATATTGAGATAATGGGTCACATTGCCTTTCCAGTGATTTTCTTCCAGGGTAAAAGCAAGATCGAAATTTTTATTTTTAAAATCCTCAACAAACTGTCCCAGTTTGAATCCTACACATTCAATATTTCGTCCCGTAGATTCCTGTCTGATATAAAATTTCAGGTGATTATTATCTTTTCCCATTGTTTTTACATACCCGGAAAGCTTCTGGTCCGTTAATGTAAAAATAGGTTTCATATTATGAGGTCCAAAGGGTGCCAGCTTTCTGTGGAAATTGATAAACTCTCTGTTGATCTCATCAACTTTAATTTCCGTGTCAATAGTAATAGATGGTTCTTTTTGATGCTCTTTGATTTTTTCAGAAACAATTCTTTCAAATTTTTCCTTGAAAGCATCAAACTTATCTTTCTCCATCGAAAGTCCGGCGGCAGCATGATGACCTCCGAATTTAAGAAAATATTCAGAACACATATCCAGCGCTTCATGTACATCAAAATCAGAAACAGATCTTGCTGAAGCTACCATTTCCCCATTATTACCATCGGTAAATACAAGAGTTGGTTTGTAATACGTTTCAATAAGTCTGGAGGCTACAATACCAATTACTCCTTTATTCCATTCAGGATGATAAACGATGGTGGTATGTTTGGTCTCTTGCTGGGATTCTATAATCTGATTCAGGGCTGAAAGTGTGGAATTCATATCCAGTTCACGCCTTTCATCGTTAAGGTTCATGATATCATTTACAATCTGATTCGCATGTTTCAGATTGTCGGAAACCATAAGTTCTACGGCTGCTTTACCATGAGAAATTCGTCCTGCAGCATTAATTTTAGGAGCTATTTCAAAAACAATATTGGAAATTTCAAAATGAGAAAGCTTATCCTCAGGGATCAATAATCTTAAACCAAGATTTCTGGTTTTTCTGAGGGTTTTTAATCCCATTTTAGCCAAAACTCTGTTTTCTCCTGTCATGGAAACAATATCTGCGGCAATTGAGATGGCCAACAGGTCTGTCAGTTCAAATAACTCTGCATCCGGTAATTTATAGATTGTATTAAGTCCCTGGCAAAGTTTAAAACCAACACCACATCCTGAAAGTTCTTTGAAAGGATATCGGCAGTCACTTCTTTTAGGGTCAAGTACAGCGGCTGCATTGGGAATCTCTTCGCCCGGAAGGTGATGGTCACAAATAATAAAATCAATATCCAGATTACTGGCATAGTTGATCATATCAATTGCCTTAATTCCACAGTCGAGAGCAATGATTAATGAAAAACCATTTTCTTTGGCGAAATCAATTCCTTCCGTGGAAATTCCATACCCTTCAGAATTTCTGTCCGGAATATAATAGTCCAGATATTTTTTCTCAACAATTTTGCTGAGGTATAGGTACATCAAGGCAACTGCTGTGGTTCCGTCCACATCATAGTCACCATATACCAATATTTTTTCACCATTTTCAATTGCAGTGGCAATACGCTCTACGGCTTTTTGCATGTCTGCCATTAAAAACGGATTGTGTATATCGTTAAGATTAGGTTTGAAGAATTCTCTGGCCTTTTGATAATTGTCAATTCCCCTAAGAACGAGGACTTTAGATTCAAAAGTACCAAAACCAAGTGACGAACTTAGTCTGTCCACAACTTCCTCATCGGGTTCAGGCTTGTAAATCCATTTTTGACTCATTTCACAAAAATAAGGAAAAAAAATAGCATTCTGTGAAGAACTGAAACGAAGTTTTGACTTAATAATTGTTAAAAAAAAGCTACCTTCGTGCTCCAAATTTTAAATGACTATGAAAAAAATTACTCTATGCCTTCTTTTAGTGGGGGCTGCGTATTCGATCAACGCACAGAAAATTAACCTCGGAAAAGCTGCCGGAATGGTTTCAAATAGTGCAAAAGCCTTAACATTTACCAACGAAGATGCGATCAAATTATCCAAAGAATCTGTAGATTGGATGGATAAAAATAACCCTGTAGCAGGACCAAAAGATCCATACACTGTGAGACTGAACAAATTGTTTGGAAAACACAAATCTCAGGACGGTCTGAACTTAAACTATAAAGTCTATAAAGTGAAAGATATCAATGCATTTGCCTGTGCAGACGGAAGCGTACGTGTATTCTCTTCATTAATGGATATCATGACTGATAATGAATTACTCGCTGTAATCGGACACGAAATAGGTCACGTAAAAAATCAGGATACCAAAGATGCGATGAAATCAGCTTACCTGAAGGCTGCTGCTTTAGATGCCGCATCATCAGCTTCTTCTGCTGTAGCTACTCTTAATGAAACTCAGGTAGGAAAGATGGCCAATGCATTTTTAGATGCTTCCCACAGTAAAAAACAGGAGTCGGAAGCAGATACTTACTCTTATGATTTTATGAAAGCGAATAAATATGATGTAGTAGGAGCTTATACGGCATTCAAAAAGCTAGCTTTACTTTCAGAAGGAAGTACACAAACGAATTTTGAGAAAATGTTCAATTCTCACCCGGATAGTAATAAAAGGGCAGAGGCTGTTAAAAAGAAAGCTGAAAAAGAAGGGTTATGGAAAGATCCGGGAACGGTTTCTTTACCTACAGCAAAATTGACGAAATAATTATTTTATTTATTGTTTAAACAAAAATACCTCAAAGCACAGCTTTGAGGTATTTTTATATAGATTTTAATGTTGTTCGGATTAAGAATACATTTTTTCTCTTAATTCTTTTACCTTTTTATCAGCAAGGTATTCGTCATACGTCATTTCTCTGTCGATGATTCCTGCAGGAGTCAGTTCAATGATTCTGTTACAGACTGTTGAGAGCATTTCGTGGTCATGAGATGCCAGTAAAAGATTTCCTTTGAAGTTGGATAAAGAGTTGTTCAAAGTGGTGATACTTTCAAGGTCTAAGTGGTTGGTTGGTTCATCCAGTAAAAGAACGTTAGCTTTCTGAAGCATCATTCTACTGAACATACATCTCATTTTTTCACCTCCTGAAAGTACTTTACATGATTTTAAAGCCTCGTCACCTGAGAAAAGCATTCTTCCCAAAAATCCTCTTACGAATTCTTCGTGGCGCTCTTCGTCATTTTTTGTAAACTGTCTTAACCAGTCCACTAAACTTAGGTCTTCCTGGAAGAAATTGGTGTTGTCCAAAGGCATGTGAGACTGATTGGTAGTAACTCCCCAAGCAACAGTTCCTTTGTCAGCCTGAACATTTCCGGCTAGAATCTCAAAAAATTCTGTAATTGCTAAAGAGTTTTTAGAAAGTACAGCTACTTTATCTCCTTTTTTAAGGTTTAAATCAATATTAGAGAATAGTAATTCTCCATCTTTTGTTTTCTCAAGACCTTTTACATCTAGAATCTGATCCCCGGCCTCTCTTTCCATTTCGAAAATAATGGCAGGATATCTTCTTGAAGATGGTTTGATATCGTCAATATTTAATTTGTCGATCATTTTCTTTCTTGCAGTAGCCTGTTTTGCCTTAGCAACGTTAGAACTGAATCTGGCGATGAAATCCTGAAGTTCTTTTTTCTTCTCTTCAGCTTTCTTGTTTGCCTGAGCTCTTTGTCTTGTTGCCAGCTGAGATGCCTGATACCAGAAAGAGTAGTTCCCTGTATAAAGGTTAAGCTTAGAATAATCAAGGTCACCAATGTGTGTACAAACCGTATCTAAGAAGTGACGGTCGTGAGATACAACAATTACTGTGTTTTCATAGTCTGCAAGGAAATCCTCCAACCATGAGATGGTATCAATGTCAAGGTCATTGGTAGGCTCGTCCAGAATCAATACATCAGGATTTCCGAAAAGTGCCTGAGCCAAAAGAACCTTTACTTTGTCTTTGTTCTCGAGTTCACCCATCAGCTGCCAGTGCATATCATCAGTGATTCCTACGTTAGAAAGCATCGTCTGAGCATCAGATTCTGCTGTCCATCCTCCCATTTCATCATAAACTACACCTAGTTCACCGGCTTTAATACCGTCTTCGTCAGAGAAATCTTCTTTTGCGTATAACGCATCCATTTCCTCTTTTATCTCAAATAATTTCTTATTACCTCTTAAGACCGCTTCAAGAACAGTAAACTGATCATAAGCAAAGTGATCCTGCTCCAAAACTGACATTCTTTTCCCTGGTTCCAGAGATACGTGTCCTGTTGTAGGATCCTGCTTTCCTGTTAATATTTTCAGGAATGTAGACTTTCCCGCACCGTTTGCTCCGATGATTCCGTAGCAGTTTCCTTTGGTAAACATAATATTTACCTCGTCAAAAAGAATTCTTTTCCCGAATTGTAAAGATAAGTTAGATACTGTTAACATATAGTTTTGTAAATTTGGCGCAAAAATACGAAAAGAATTTGGGTATTTTGTAATATTATAATAGTCAAGTTTTTAAATGTATGGTATTTTTTATATATTTCATTAACGAAATTTTAAAATGATGAAGATTGAGAAAACAGTTAACATATTAAACAAAAGAGCCCGCTTTGAGTATGAAATTCTTGAAGAATACGAAGCCGGAATGGTTTTGACGGGTACAGAAATAAAATCTTTACGTTCATCCAAAGCATCTATAACAGAATCGTTCTGTCAGTTTATTGATGGGGAATTGTACATCATCAACATGATGATTGATGAGTATAAATTAGGAACTTTTTACAATCATAAAACAAAAAGGGAACGGAAATTGCTCTTGCACAAAAAAGAATTACAAAAACTTGAAAAAAAGTTAAAGGATGCTGGGAACACCATAGTACCTTTAAAATTATATATCACTGAAAGAGGGAAAGCGAAGGTGCTGATAGCGCTTGGTAGAGGGAAAAAGCTTTTCGATAAAAGGGAAGCAATAAAAGATAGAGAAAATAAACGGAACCTCGACAGAATATTAAAGAAAAGTTAAAAATCATTTGAAAAACTTTGTATATAAAGAAAAATTATATTTATTTTGCATTATCAATTATTTAATCATTTAATTCTATGAAAAATCTAAAATTAGGAATTTCAGCATTGGCGCTTACTGTTGCCTCTACTGTTTTCGCACAGACTACCAACAATCCGTGGTTAATCGGAGTTGGTGCTCATGCTGAAAACCATGTAGCAGCAAGAGGTAACTTCAGTAATACGTTCTCTGCTAACAATTTGACAAAAAGTATGTTCAATGTGAACAACTTTTCTATTACACCTCCACTATCTAAGTTAACAGTTGCTAGAAACGTTGGTAAAGGTTTAGTAATTGACTGGCAAACTTCTGTTGGAAATGTTGAAAACAAAAGATTCAACATGGGGAAAGAATTTTTCCTAATGACAGGTCTTGGTTTCCAGGCTCACGCTGCAGGTCTTTTATGGAACGAAGAATCTTGGTTTGATCCATATTTAAGAGTTGGTGCTAACTACTTAAGACATGACTATACAGCTCTTACTTTCCCTAGAACATCTGTTGATGCTAACGGTAACGCAATCGAAACTGTAACTAACGGTAAGGATGGTAATGAAAACGGTAAAGCTAACCACTTTACTGTAGCTACAGGTGCTGGTGCTAACTTCTGGGTAACTAAAAACTTCGGTCTTGGTGTACAAGGAGATTACGTATCAACTCCAGGTGACAAATCTACTGTTGCTAACTTTTGGCAAGCTTCTGCTTCTATCTTATTCAGATTTGGAAACAGAGACAGAGATAAGGATGGTATCCTAGATAAAGATGACCTTTGTCCAGATACTCCAGGTTTACCAGAATTCCAAGGATGTCCTGATACTGACGGTGACGGAGTTCCAGATAAAGACGATCAATGTCCAGAAGTGGCAGGTCCAGTTGAAAACAACGGATGCCCTTGGCCAGATACTGACGGTGATGGTGTAATCGACAAAGATGACGCTTGTCCTACAGTAGCAGGTCCTGCTGAAAACAATGGTTGTCCTTGGCCAGATACAGACGGTGACGGTATCCTAGATAAAGATGATGCTTGTCCTACTGTTCCAGGTCTTCCAGAATACAACGGATGTCCTAAACCAAAAGAAGTAACAGCTACTGATGTTGAGAAAAACCTTAAGAGTGTATACTTCGATTTCAACAAAGCTACAATCAAGCCTGAATCTAAAGGAGCTTTAGATACTGCTTCTGAAATCATTAAGAAAGATGGTGGTAGATTCCTATTAGTTGGTGAAACTGACAAAAAAGGAAGTGATGCTTACAACTTGAAATTATCTAAAGAAAGAGCTGCTTCTGTAGTTGCTGCTTTAGATGCAAGAGGTGTAGATATCAACGCATTAAAATCAGTTGGTATTGGAGAGCAAAATGCTAAAGTTGCAGAATCTGCTTCTGATGCTGAAAGACAAGCTGATAGAAAAGTAACTGTTAGATACATTGGTGATGACAGCGAATGGAACAAATATCAGAAATCTGATGTTGTTGCTCCAGCGAAAAAAGCTACTAAAAAAGCTACTAAAAAAGCTCCAGCTAAGAAAAAAGCTGCTGCTAAAAAGAAAAAATAATTAATTTTTCTAAATAATGAATACCTCCAATTTGATTGGAGGTATTTTTTTTTTGTTGACTTTTGAGTAATTTTGTTGGAAATTTAAAAATTAAAATGGGAAGAGCATTTGAATATAGAAAAGCGTCTAAAATGGCCAGATGGGATAAAATGGCCAAAACATTCTCTAAAATAGGAAAGGATATTGCATTAGCTGTAAAAGCTGGTGGAACAGATCCGGAATCCAATCCGGCCCTGAGAAGATGTATCCAGAATGCGAAAGGAGCAAACATGCCTAAGGATAATGTAGAACGTGCAATTAAGAAAGCTAGTGGTGCTGATGCTGAGAACTATGAAGAAATCACATATGAAGGTTACGGACAAGGTGGTGTTGCTTTTTTTGTAGAATGTACTACAAACAATACAACAAGAACGGTTGCCAACGTAAGAGCTGTTTTCAATAAGTTTGATGGTAACCTTGGGAAAAATGGTGAACTGGCATTTATCTTCGACAGAAAAGGAATTTTCACAATTGATTTGGCTCAGATCAAAATGGATTGGGATGATTTTGAAATGGAAATGATTGATGGCGGTGCTGAAGACGTAGAAAAAGACGAAGAGGAAGTAATGATTACAACTGCTTTTGAAGATTTCGGTTTGCTATCTCACAAGTTAGATGATCTGGGGATTGAAGCAAAAAGTGCAGAACTTCAAAGAATTCCAAACAATACAAAAGAAGTTAATGCAGAACAGTTCAAAGCTAATATGAAAATGCTTGAACGTTTCGAAGAGGATGACGACGTGCAAAACGTTTACCACAACATGGAAATCACAGAAGAGCTGATGAACTCTTTATAAAAAATAATATAGCATTCATATACAGTTAATTTTCAATTAGTTTCTTTGTACAAAACTATGAAAAGAAACGTTGAATTAGTTGTTATATCGGATGTTCATTTGGGAACTTATGGATGTAAGGCTAAAGAATTGTTGAGATATCTCAATTCCATCCAGCCTAAAACTTTAGTTTTAAACGGTGATATTATTGATATCTGGCAGTTTAAAAAGTCTTACTTCCCTAAACCTCATTTGAAAGTAATCAGAAAGATTCTTTCATTGGCTACCAAGAACACAGATGTCTATTACATTACAGGCAATCACGATGAAATGTTCCGTAAGTTCACAGATTTTGAATTGGGAAAGCTGAAAGTCTGTAATAAGATCTGTCTGAATATTGATCAGAAAAAGACCTGGATATTTCATGGAGATGTTTTCGATGCATCCGTCCAGCATTCAAAATGGATCGCCAAACTTGGCGGAAAAGGGTATGACCTTTTAATTGTTATCAATAATGTTGTAAATTGGTTCTTAGAAAAAATGGGTAAAGAGAAATACTCGTTTTCGAAAAAGATCAAAAACAATGTGAAAAAAGCAGTAAAATATATCGGTGATTTTGAACTGACCGCTTCTGAGCTGGCTATTGACAATCACTATGATTATGTGGTGTGTGGCCATATCCACCAGCCACAGATTCGTGAGGTGGTTAATAAAAAAGGATCCTGCACTTATCTGAATTCAGGTGACTGGATTGAAAATCTCTCTGCTTTAGAATATCATGATAAAGAATGGAAGATTTTTTATTATGACGAGCATAAACATTTACTGAAAGATGATGAAGTAGAAGACATTCCTGAAATGGATAATTCTGCGCTTTTAAAAATTGTAACCAACTTTTCCTAAATGAAGATTTTGTATGCATTCCAGGGTACTGGAAATGGCCACGTTGCCCGAGCACAGGAAATTATTCCTCTTCTCAAAAAATATGCATCTGTTGATACCCTGATCAGTGGACACCAGTCGCAATTAAAGGCTGATTTCGACATTAATTACCAATACAGGGGTATTTCACTTCTTTATAACAAAACAGGCGGTTTATCCTACCGAAAAACGTTCACGGAAAATAAATTCTTTGAAGCTGCCAAAACAATCAGAGAACTGGAACTCTCCCGATATGATTTAATAATTAATGATTATGAGCCTTTGACAGGCTGGGCTTCCAAGCTGAAAAAGCTCCCGATGATAGAGCTTAGCCATCAGGCTTCCATGAGTTTTGCGGAAACACCCAAGCCAAAGGAAAAGGATTTTCTGGGTGAAATGATTTTAAAATACTACGTTCCCAGTGAAAGGAAAATCGGGTTTCATTTTGAAAACTATCATCCACAGATTAAAAAACCTGTGATCAGAAGAAAAATAAGAAATCTTAATCCTTATAAACAGGGATATTATCTTGTTTACCTTCCCAGTTTTGCAGATGAAAATATCATTAAGGTTTTAAGAAAGATTCCTGTGGAGTGGAAAGTATTTTCAAAATACAGCAAGGTACAGGTAAAAGTAAAAAATGTAGAAGTATTTCCTATAGATGAAAGCCAGTATCTGAAATATTTCGAAGGATGCGAGGGAATATTATGTAACGCAGGTTTTGAAACTCCGGCAGAAGCACTGTTTATGGATAAAAAACTATTTGTGATTCCTATCCACAATCAATATGAACAGGAATGTAATGCATGTGCTCTGGACAAAATGGGGATTCCCAATTCCAAGGTTTTAGATCTTCAGGAAATTATGGAGTGGGTAGCTTCTGACCATCATCTAAAAGTGGATTATCAGGATGATATTGAAGATATCTTGCTCAATGAAGTTTTAATTCTTTAAAAATATATCGTCCACATCACTCATTCTCATCATTACGGATCTTGCGTAAGAACAGTGAGGATATACTTTCCAGTTGTTTTCTCTGGCAAATCTGATGGCTTCTTCTACTAAAAATTTTCCCATTCCTCTTCCTTCAAATTCCGGATGTACAAGTACAAAAGAAATAATGAATTTATGGTCTTCAGGAAAAATGGTATAGGTAAGCCTACCAACTTCTTTTATTTCGTTATTTAAAGTAAGAACTCCGCCGTTTCCGGATTTATTGTTTTCAAATTTCATAATTCTGAACTTTAGGATTAAAGATACAAAAATTGCACCGACCTTTGCACAATCAACAATCAACAATCAACAATCAACAATCAACAATCAATGGTCAATTTATAATACTATCAATTCTCGATTGACAATTCACTTGCGAAGCAAAATTCACGATTGACCGGACTAATTATCTTTCCCCGTATAATAGTTATAATCCTTAATAATAACATTAATAAACTGTCTTTCCGTCATTTTAGTGGCGTCTACTTCCAGTTTCAGAATGCTTTTGATTTTATCAGACAGTTTACTGATGATCTGGCGGTCATCAACTTTTAAGGCTTTTGTATAGTTATCTTTGATGATCCTCATATCATTATCACTCAAAGCAATTACCTGTGGGAAAGAAGGGATATAATTTTCATGGATATTCTCCAGGATGGTATGGGAGATATTGATATTGTTTTTTAGAGAAATAACAGCTGTTCCGGAAGCAATGTCACCCAAACGCTGGTTGTTTTTAGAAACAATCATAGAAATAAGTCCTACTACTCCGGCAAATGAAACATCTACAATTCTGAAAACCCAACGGATCATATAATCCGCGAAACTGGCCTGGTAACCGTCAATCTTTACCACTTTGATTTTCATGAGTTTTTTACCGGGAGTTTGCCCTTCCATAAGGCTTTCCAGTACAAGAGGATAAATATAAATAGGGAAAGTAAGAATGAGATATACCGCTCGTATGGACCAGTCATCAAGGCCATCTAACAAATATCCCAAATCGAAAATATTGAAGAACAAATACAGGATAATCACCACATAAGCAATCCTGATCAGAAGATCAATAATGAAGGCAAGCATCCTTTCTCCTACGCCTGCAATATTAAAATTAATATTTACATTTTGTGAGGTATTTATCGCAATTTGAGACATATTTTTTATTATTTTAGCCTTAACAATTATGAGAGAAGTTTATTTCATTAAACAAAATAAAGAAAAATGGTTGGGAATAGAACAGGTTATTCAAGGGAAAATTAAAAAAAATCCTGATGACCTGTCTTCATTGTATATAAACCTGATCAATGATCTTTCTTTTGCCCAGACTTATTATCCTAAAAGCAATACTACAGTTTATCTGAATCATTTATCTGCCCAGATTTTCCAGAAGATCTATAAAACAAAAAGGGTAGAGGAGAACAGGTTCATTTATTTTTTCAAAACTGAGGTCCCATTGCTGATGTATCAGTACCGGAGATATCTGATGTATGCGTTTCTTTTTTTCATATTATTTACTTCAATAGGAGTACTTTCTGCCATTTACGACAAAGACTTTGTGAATATTATTTTGGGGGAAGGATATGTAAACGAAACCATTGAAAATATTAAAAATAATAATGCTGTAGGGGTTTATCAGAGCGGAAGTACCTGGGGCAGTACAATCGGGATTATTTTCAATAATATTCAGGTAGGGGCAAAACTTTATATTTATGGAATTGCAGGAGGAGTAGGGACATTATTTGCATTGCTTTCCAACAGTGTGATGCTGGGAGCTTTCCAATACTTTTTCTATGATTATGGAGCATTGAAAGACAGTGCAAGAGGAATATGGCTTCATGGAGTTTTTGAAATTTTTGCGATGGTAGTAGAAGCGATGTGCGGATTGATTCTGGGAGCTTCTATTTTATTTCCGAGAACATTTTCAAGATTCAACTCTTTTAAAAAAGGATTTAAAGATTCATTTAAAATATTTTTAAGTACAGTTCCTTTCACTATTTGTGCGGGGATCATAGAAGGTTATGTCACAAGACATGCACTGAAGATGCCTTTGTTTCTGAACATAATCATTATTTTTGGTTCACTGGCAATTATAGGATTCTACTATTTTGTATATCCGTCTGTTGTCTATAAAAAAACTAATAAGCACATCAATGATACAATTTTATAAAAAAAGAGATTTTGGAACTTTTATCAGTGACAGTTTCAATTTTTTCAAATTATACGGAAAGAATTACTTTAAAAACTATATCCTGATCAATGGCTTACTGTTGATTTTAATGATAACTGTTGTAGTATTTGGGTATAAAGAACTCTTTTCACAGATATTCGGATCTAATCTAGGCGGTGAGAGCTATTATTTTGAACAATATTTTTCAGAAAACTCCGGTATGCTGATTACCGTAGGGCTGCTTACCTTCCTGCTTTTCATGGTTCTGATGATCGTCAATTATCTGTATCCGGTCTTTTACTTAAAAAGAATTGCACAAGGTGCAGAAAAGATAAAAGCTGATGAAATTCTGGGTGACTTTAAGAATAATGCCGGAAGAATTGCGAAGCTGTGTCTGGGAATGATCTTTATTGTTACTCCGATCATATTGTTCGTCGTAGGGTTTTCTTACATCCTTATTTTTATTATTATCGGATTGTTCCTGATAATGCTTCTTTATCCTACCATATTTAATTTCACTACATTTCTGATGTATGATTATTTTAATTCGGATAGAGGTTTCTGGGAAAGCCTGAGCTATGCTTTAAGATCACAGTTTTCTTACCCGAATGGCAGTGAAAAATCACCATACTGGAAATATTGGGGTGCTGCATTTGTAATGTTTATTATTATTTACATTGTAACCTCAATCTTCACATTTATTCCGATGATATTCTTTTACGGATCGCTCCTTACGACAACACCGGATGGAAACTTTGAACAAAATCCTTTTACCGGAACGGTCGGCATTTTGTTTTTTGTTTTCTACGGAATTTCAATGCTGCTTTCATTTTTTCTTTCAAACCTGATGTATGTGAATGCAGGATTAATGTATTACGACAGTAGAACAGACCTTCATCAGAAAGTAGAACTTGCAGAAATAGACACGATTGGAATCAATGAATAAAATTCTTTTTTTATTACTGCTTTTTTTCTCTCTTGGGTTGGTTCGCGCTCAGGACGACAATCCTACTGCTGATGATCTGGTAGATTCATTATATACAACCGGGCATTATAGAAATATGCTGCGTGCAGATTCTGTACTGATGAAATATCCGGTATCAGAAAATGAGGTGTATCCGAAAACATTCAAAGAAAATATTCCATCAAGATATAAAGGAAATGAGTTTGATTATTCAGTATCAAAACCTAGGGAATCTTTCTTTCAAAAGTTGATGCGAAAGCTTAATCAGATTATACAGGGAATTTTTGGTGAAACCACATTAACGAAGTCTGCAGAGTTTACAACGGTTCTTATTCGTCTGTTTGCCATTATTCTTGTAGGTTTTCTGCTTTACTTCATTATTAAATACATCATGGGAAGAGATGGAAATTTTATTTTTGGTAAAAAGAATAAAAAGCTGGATCTTAACGTTCAGGAACTCCATGAGAATATCCATGAAATCAATTTCCCTGAAAGTATTGCAAAATTTGAACATGTAGGAGATTACCGTTCAGCAGTCCGTTATCAGTTTCTGTTTATTCTTAAAAAACTGAGTGACAAAAAACTGATTAACTGGAATCCGGAAAAAACCAATAAGGATTATGCCACAGAGATAAAGGCTCCCCATCTGAAAAACGATTTCTCTAATCTGTCTTATATTTTTGATTATGTCTGGTATGGAGAATTCAGTATTGAAGAACAGAGCTACCAGAAATTTAAAAATCAGTATCAGGCATTTAAACCATAACAATAACAACCATGAATAAAACTTTCAAAACATATGCTGCAATTTTCATCATTGTGATGGTTATTCTGGCATTGCTTGAAGTTAACAAAAAAGAAACGACAGACTGGCGCAAGAATTTTGATATCAATGAAAAATCTCCGTTCGGACTGTTTGTTTTTAATAATGAAGCGAAAGCTCTTTTTAATAATAACCTGAAGAAAATTGAGCAGGTTCCTTACGAATACTACAGCCAGCATAAAAAACAAGCCCACAATATTGTTGTTATTGAAAACAACCTCGATGGAGAGTCATGGAAAAAGATACTGACTCAGGTGTCTGAAGGCTCAGATGCTTTTTTGATGGTAACCCGTATGCCTAAAGAAATTTCAGACAGCATCGGATATTACGATTCCGAGATCTCTTTTGAAGAAGAAAATGTATTGAAACTGACTGATAAAAAATTTCAGAATGATTTTATTAAACTGGATAAATTTCCGTCAGGTAGAGGATTTTCATTTATAAAACCTAAAGTGGAAGTTTTAGGAAAAACGGTGGAGAAAAAAAATACAGATCAGGCCAACTTTATTAAAGTAAAGTTTGGAAAAGGAACTATTTATGCTCACTCTGAACCTCTTTTTCTGACCAATTATTATCTTCTGAAACCTGGGAATACCAAATATGCACAGGATGTATTTTCCTATCTTCAGGATAGAGAAACTCTTTGGTTTGTATCCAACAAAAGTTCAACATCACGTTTCTTTATGAGATTTGTATTGTCAAATCCGTCTTTAAAATATGCCTGGTGGGTGTTTTTAGGAGGACTTGTCTTGTTTATTTTCTTTAATGCAAAAAGAAAACAGAGAATAGTACCTGTCACAGAGCCATTAAGAAATACTTCCCTGGATTTTGTGAAAAGTATTGGAAATCTGTATCTTCAGGAAGGTGATTTTCATGATATGATGGCAAAGAAAGCTCAATATTTTCTGAACAAAGTGAGAATGGATTTGTTGATAGACACCCAGAATATAGATGAAGAATTTGCCAAAAAACTGCATCTGAAAACCGGAAAAACCATGGAGATGATCAATGAAGCTATACTGCTTATCAAAAAAGCGCAGGATCCTTACGCCAGTGTAATGAAAGAAGACCTTACAAGGATTAATAAACTCCTTGATGAAATATTTAAATAATATAATAATTAGATAATAATATAACGATGCAGCGAATGATAATGACAATCATGAGTATTCCCAGGAAGGGATGTAATTATTGCATTGATAATCGTTAGATCGGTAAATAAATTTTATTATGGAAAACTTTGATAACCCCAATATAGAAAACCAAAGCTCTATCAATCTTAATAAACAGGAAGAGCAGTTTCAGTCGAGAATTGATATGATTGAACTTCGTGCAAGCCTGGAGAAAGTAAAATCTGAGATCGGGAAAGTAATTGTAGGACAGGAGAAGATGATTGAGCATCTTTTAGCGGCATTGCTTTCAAACGGGCACGTCCTTATTGAAGGTGTTCCGGGAGTCGCCAAAACGATCACCGCAAAATTACTGGCCAAAACAATTGATGTAGGTTTCAGCAGAATTCAGTTTACACCGGATCTGATGCCTTCCGATATTCTGGGAACATCCGTATTTAATGTGAAAAACTCTGAGTTTGAATTTAAGAAAGGGCCTATTTTTTCCAACTTCATCTTGATTGATGAGATCAACAGATCGCCTGCAAAAACACAGTCAGCATTATTTGAAGTAATGGAAGAAAGGCAGATCACCATGGATGGTACCCGCTATATTCTGGAAGAACCTTTCCTGGTTATAGCGACTCAAAACCCTATTGAGCATGAAGGAACATACAGACTTCCGGAAGCTCAGTTAGACCGTTTTTTATTCAAAATCAATGTAGGATATCCTAATCTTGAGCAGGAAATTGCCATCATTAAAAATCAGCACGAAAGTAAAAAAGAAGATAAAACAGAAGGAATCAACCGTGTTATCACCGCTGAACAGTTGAAAAACTACCAGAATCTGGTAAAAGAAATCATTGTGGAAAATCAGCTGATGGAATATATTGCTAAGATTATCATCAACACAAGAGAAAACCAATTCTTATATCTGGGTGCTTCTCCGAGAGCTTCACTGGCACTTCTTACGGCATCGAAAGCCTTTGCTGCTATAAAAGGAAGAGACTTTGTAACGCCTGAAGATATTAAAGAAGCAAGCTACGCTGTTTTAAGACACAGAGTCATTGTATCTCCGGAAAGAGAAATGGAGGGGCTTACTGCCGATGAAATTATCCGCCAGATTTTGGAAGGAATAGAGATTCCTAGGTAGGGAGTAGTTAATAGGTGGCAGGTAGCAGGTGGTGAATGTTTAAATAGTTACAAAATTATTATATATGGCAAACTTTAAAGAACTTTTAGTCTGGCAGAAGTCTATTGATTTTGTGACGGAAGTTTATAGAACTACTGAAATTTTTCCTAAAGCCGAAATCTATGGATTAGTATCACAGATCAGACGAGCCGCCATTTCTATACCATCTAATATTGCCGAAGGAAACTCTAGACGAAGTAAACCAGATTATCTGCAATTTTTAAAAATATCAAGAGGCAGTTGTGCAGAAGTAGAAACACAATTAGTTATTTCAAAAAATCTCAATTTTTTAAGCGAAGATGAGTATTTAAAATTAAATGAAAGGATTATAGAAATATCTAAAATGTTGAATGGGTTAATTAATTCCCTGCAATAATAATGAATGTGAAAAAGTTAAAAAACGACCCCCTAAAACCTTTCATCTGCAACCTGCAACCTAACCAATGAAAAACTTATACATCAATACACGTTTCTTTTTTACACTCATCGGAGTGGGGATTCTGTATGTTCTGGCATTTTTCTTTCCGGTGCTGATGTGGGCAGCCCATATCGTACTGTTGATCTGTTTTCTGGCAGCAATGGTAGATTTTCTGTTGCTTTTTAATCAAAAGAATGCATTGCAGGCTCAAAGGATTCTGCCGGAAAAGCTGTCCAACGGAGATGAGAATTTTGTGAAAATTGATATTAAAAATAATTACAGCTTTAGCATAAGCACCAAGATTATTGATGAAATTCCGTTCCAGTTTCAGAAAAGAGATTTTTTGATTGAAAAACAAATTGCTTCCGGAGCAAATACATTCTTTCAATACTCACTGGAGCCCAAGGAAAGAGGAGAATATAATTTTGGAGGCTTAAATATCTATGCATCTTCCCCATTAGGACTGATCTCAAAAAGATTCATTTTCCAGAAAGATGCGATGCTGCCTGCTTATCCGTCTTTTATTCATCTCAGAAAATATGAACTCATGGCGATTCAAAGTGAGTTTTTATTGGGTGGAATCAAAAAAGTCAGAAAGCTGGGACACACTATGGAATTTGAGCAGATTAAAGAATATGTACCCGGAGATGATATCAGAACAATCAACTGGAAAGCAACCTCCAAAACAAATCGTCTAATGGTCAACCAGTTTCAGGATGAAAAATCGCAGCGTATTTTTATGTTGATTGATAAAGGACGAACCATGAAAATGCCTTTCAACGGATTAAGCTTACTGGATTATTCAATCAATGCCACGATGGCCTTATCTCATATTATTTTAAGAAAAGGTGACAGAGCCGGTATGATGACTTTTTCTAAAAAAGCTGAAAATAAAATTGCTGCTGATAATAAATCAGGACAACTGAAAAAAATCTCCGAAGCTCTTTATAATATTAAAACAGATTTCTTTGAAAGTGATTTCAACCGTTTGTATCAGGATGTAAAATATTCTATCAATCAAAGAAGCTTAATTCTGCTTTTTACCAATTTTGAAACGTTGGACGGATTGAACCGACAATTGAAATATCTCCGGGGAATTGCTAAAAACCATTTGCTGGTAGTTGTATTTTTCAAAAACTCAGAACTGCAGACGCTGATCAACAAAAATCCTGAAAATATGCAGGAAATTTATGATGAGATCATTGCTGAAAAGTTCGAATTTGAAAAGAAACTGATCATTCAGGAACTCCGCAAATACGGAATCTATACCGTTTATACCCTTCCGGAAAATTTGAATATTGATGTTATCAATAAATATCTGGAGATAAAAGCGAGAGGAATTTTATAACTTTGTAGAAGCAATAAGCAATAAGCAATGAAAATTACACTTAACAGAATAAACGACGATTTTTTATTTGAATGTACCAATGCACAAGGGAATTCCATTCTTTTGGATAATACTTCCCAGCCAGGAGCAAAAGGAGTTTCTCCAATGGAAAGTGTACTGATGGCAGTAGCAGGCTGCAGCGGAATTGATGTGGTTTCTATTTTAAAGAAACAGCGTCAGGATATCAAAAGTTTTCAGGCAGAGGTAGAAGGAGAAAGAATACAGGTAGAAGATGCAAAACCTTTTAAGTCAATTACCGTTAAATTCCTTTTAGAAGGAGAAATTGATCCTAAAAAAGCATTAAAGGCTGCAGAACTTTCTTTTGAAAAATACTGTTCTGTATCCAAAACGTTAGAACCTAATGTCGAAATCGGTTACGAAGTCTATGTGAACGGAGAAAAAATATAATCTCTTATTTAAAAATAGAAAAAGCCGGATGAATCATCCGGCTTTTTTATTACTCATTATCTGTTACTGATTACTCATCTAGAAGGTAAGTCTTGGTTTTATCAATTTCGCCACAGTAGCAGTCCATCCTGTTTGGTGAGAAGCTCCTACACCGCGGCCGTTGTCTCCATGGAAATATTCAAAGAAGGTGATATAATCTCTGAAATGCTCATCATAATTGAACTTTGGATTACCTCCATTGAAAGCCCTTTGCCCATGTTCATCCTTTAAAAATATGGAGCAGAGCCTTTTGCTGATGTTTTGTGCCACTTCATCAAGATTTCTTTTATCACCACTTCCGGTTGGAAATTCTACTTTTAAACTATTTCCATAATAAAAATGGAAGCGTTGCAGACTTTCTACAATCAGGAAGTTGATAGGAAACCAGATGGGACCTCGCCAGTTGCTGTTTCCACCAAACATCCGGCTGTCACTTTCTGCAGGAGTATAATACACCATATTTTCTGATCCGTGTACAGAGAATACAAAAGGATTTTCTTCATATACTTTAGACATTGCCCGAATTCCGTAAGAACTTAGAAACTCATTTTCATCCAGCATTCTGGTCAATACCTTTGTCAGTCTGTTTTTTCGCAGAATACTCATCAGGTGTTTTCTTCCATGTCCTTCCTCATCCCAGTGAGAGACCAGTTTGGTGAGTTCCGGTTTATTTTTTAGAATCCATTCCATTCTGGTTTTGAAATTCGGCATCTTTTCCAATAAATGATGATCTACAATTTCAACCGCAAACATAGGAATCAAACCTACAATACTTCTTAATCTTAAAGAAACGCTTTCTCCATTTCCCAGCTGCAGAACATCATAGAAAAATCCGTCTTCTTCATTCCACAGGCCTTTCGTGCTTTCACCCAGATTTTCCATGGCCTCGGCGATATAAAGATAATGCTCAAAAAATTTAATAGCCATATCTTCATATACCTGATAATACTGGGCCAGTTCCATGGCAATACGCATCATATTCAATGCATACATCGCCATCCAGCTTGTGCCATCAGCCTGTTCAAGATGCTGGCCATCCTTTAATTCCATATTCCGGTCAAAGGCTCCGATATTATCAAGACCAAGAAATCCTCCACCAAAGATGTTTTTTCCGTTCTTATCCTTTCGGTTTACCCACCAGGTGAAATTAAGAAGCAGTTTCTGGAATACTTTTTCTAAGAATAGTAAATCCGGTTTTCCATTATTTTTTTCATCAATTTTAAAAACACGGAAGCACGACCACGCATGTACAGGCGGGTTCACGTCACTCATATTCCATTCATAAGCAGGAAGCTGTCCGTTAGGATGCATATACCATTCTTTGGTAAGGAGCAAAAGCTGTCCTTTGGCAAATTCTGCATCTATAATGGAGAAAGGCACACAGTGAAATGCCAGATCCCATGTAGCATACCACGGATACTCCCATTTATCAGGCATGGAAATAATATCTTTATTATGAAGATGATTCCATTCTGTATTTCTTACATATTCATTGAAGTTTCTTGGAGCTTCCAAATTAGGATCTCCTTTCAGCCATTTTCCGATATTGTAATGATAGAACTGCTTATTCCAGAGAAGCCCTGCAAAAGCCTGTCGCTGAACATTTCTTTCATCTTCGTTAACGGTATCATTCTGAATTCCGTTATAAAACTCTTCGGCTTCAGCTTTACGGGTTTCAAAAATAGGGTCAAAGTTTTCAAAAGGCTTATCTTCTTCATCCGGACATAGCCTGAACTCAAAAACTTTTGATTCCCCGCCATCAATAATCTCATCAACAAGAAAAGCAGCTTTGCTTCCTCTTTTTCCAGGATTTACAGTGTTTCCCTGATGAATAATAAAATCATTAATTCCATCCTTAAAATAGGTGTTTTCAAATGGGGGAGCTCCGTAAAGCTTTGGAGTATTGGTTTCATTGTCACAAAATACACTTTGTGCATTTGAATTTCGGGAATACAGTTTTTTGATTGAAATACTGTCGTGTCCAATATTGATACTTCCGTCGTGAGAAGTATTGAGCTCTCCTTTATAAGTATTGTATCCCCATTTCCAGTTGTTTCTAAACCATACAGTAGGAGCCACAAGAATAGGGGCAGCATGCTGACTTCGGTTGCAGACTGTTACTCTGGCCAGAATATCATTGTGATCTGCTTTACAATATTCGATGAAAATATCAAAATATTCATCATTATCGAAAATTCCGGTATCGAAAATTTCATACTCCGGTTCTTTCTTGCTGCGTTTTCCGTTTTCTGCAACAAGCTCATCATAAGGAAATTCATTAATCGGGTATTTATATACCATCTTCATATAGCTATGAGTAGGTGTATTATCCAGATAATAAAAGATTTCTTTGATGTCTTCTCCATGATTCCCCTGAGGGTTACTCAATCCGAAGAATCGTTCTTTTACCATTTTATCTTTCTTATTCCAAAACGAAAAAGCAAAACAGAACAGCTGCTTTACATCAGAAATTCCGGCGATGCCTTCCTCTCCCCAGCGGTAAGTGTAGCTTTCAGCATTATTATGGTTGGTAAAATTCCAGGCGTTTCCGTTTGGGCTATAATCTTCGCGTACATTTCCCCACTGCCGGTTGCTTACATAAGGTCCCCAGTTTTTCCATTTGGTATCTTGTAATCTTTCTTTTTCAGCGGTCATATCTCATCATTTTTCCATACGAAGTTAGTTTTTTTGAGAAGTAATTCCAATTTTTTTCATCTGAATAATTATTAATATAGTCTTGAAATACTTGTGTTTAAGGGCTTTTAAAAATATTAAAATAATTTTTTTTTGAAATTAAAAGAAAAGAACTACCTTTGCACCATTCGTTCATTCAAATATTGAAAATGTTATCAAGAAAGGTTGAGGGATTAGACCCTATGAAACCTTAGCAACCCTTTGTGCAAGCAAAGAAGGTGCTACGTTCTACCAAAATTATTTTGGACAGATAACTTACTGAAGTTCTTTTCAGCCATTTCCTGTGGCATTTTCAATTGTATTAAAATTTAATAGAATTGAAAACAGAACTAAACTATATTAATCTTTCGTATCAAACTTATTCTCAAAAGGAATACAATATCTCATTAAGCTATCAGCTTTTTGGGAAAGATCTGTTTACAGCCCCGATCATTTTAATCAACCATGCTCTTACCGGAAATTCAAATGTATCCGGAGAAAAAGGCTGGTGGAAACAATTGGTAGGAGAAAATCAGATTGTTGATACTGATCAATACACTGTTCTGTGTTTCAATATACCCGGAAACGGATATGACAATTTTTTAATTGAAGACTATGAAGATTTCACTCCTTCAGATATCGCTGCGATATTTCTGAAAGGGCTTGAAGCTTTACATATCAAAAATATATATGCCATTATTGGAGGTTCTCTGGGAGGAGGGATTGCCTGGGAAATGCTTGCCAAGCAGCCGGATCTCGCAGAAATATTTATTCCCATAGCCTGTGATTACAGAACACACGATTGGCTGCATGCCCAATGTCTGGTTCAGAAATTTTTATTGAATGATAAAGAAGAACCATTACAGAAAGCAAGAATTCATGCCATGTTGTGTTACAGAACTCCACAATCACTCAATGACAGATTTCAAAACCAATATAATAAGGAAAATCAACGCCTGGAATCAGAAGACTGGTTGGTTTATCATGGTAATGCATTAAACGAAAGGTTTAGTTTACAAGCGTACAAGCTGATGAATCATCTCCTGATGAATATCAATGCTGATGAAACAGCACTGGAGAGCATACAGGCACGAATGCACATGATCTCCGTAGATACAGACTTATTCTTCCCGGCTTCTGAAATCCGAATGTGTTTTGAAAACTTAAAAGAGAAAAATAAGGATGTTTCTTATCACGAGATCCAATCTATACACGGGCATGATGCCTTCCTAATGGAATATCAACAATTAAATAATATCATAAAAAACATTTTACAGAAGTAATGAAAAATGCTAACGAAATAAAATTTTTGAAGAACAGATCAATCGTCAAATTTGAAGGAGAAGATTTCCTTGGAGAAATCGGGATTGACGGACGTATTTTTAAGGCGCTTACTTTAGCGCGTATCAGTGTAGGAGTAATTTCTCAACAAGCTATAGAAAACGGAATCTCTATTTTGGTTCAGGAAAATGATGCAGAAAAAGCGGTTGCTTGTCTTATTGATGAATTCGAAACAGAAAGGAAATCTGGAAAAGTTTCTCAGATCTATAGTATCAATAATGTTTCTGTGATTGGTTTTGTGGCAGAAGATTTCAATAAAGTCTTTGCTGAACTGGCCAGAAACAATGTTTTCCCATTATTGCTGAATCAGGTAGCCGGAGAAAACAGAGTCAACATCGTAGTGACTTCTTCACAGGATGAGAAAACAAGAAATATCATAGAATCTGAAATTTTCAAAAAACCAAAAACAGTTCATCTGGCAATTATTGGTCACGGAAACGTAGGAAAGACTTTGATAGAACAGGTTTTGGGATCTGCAGAAGAAATTAAGAAACGTAAAAAAATAGATCTTAAAGTAGTTGCTGTAGCCAACTCAAAGAAAATAGCCTTCAATAAAAAAGGATTTGATGCCAATTGGGGGGATGAGGTTTTGGCCGCGCAACATTCTTCTAACGTTGAAGAATTAATTAATTTCTCCAATGAAAATCAACTGGAGAACCTGATCGTTGTGGATAACACTGCAAGTAAGGATTTTGTGAAAAACTATCACGCTTTGGCAGAAAACGGATTCGATTTGGTTTCTTCCAATAAAATTTTCAATACCCTTCCTATTGAGGAATACAGAAAACTAAGATATACGTTGAGTAAAAATAACAGACGTTATCTGTATGAAACTAATGTAGGAGCTGGTCTTCCGTTAATTGACACCATCAAGTTATTACACCTTTCAGGAGAAAATATCACAAGAATCAAGGGCGTATTCTCTGGAACATTGAGCTATGTTTTCAATAATTTTTCTTTGAGAGACGATAAATTTTCAACCATCATCAGCGAAGCTTTGGAAAAAGGGTACACAGAACCGGATCCAAGAGAAGATTTATCCGGAAATGATGTAGCAAGAAAATTATTAATCCTGGCAAGAGAACTGGACTTAATCAATGAATTTGGAGATATCAATATACAAAATCTGGTTCCTGAAAGCCTGCTTGAAGTTTCAAAATCAGAATTCCTTTCAAGATTGGATGAATTGGATGAAGAATACCAGAAAATTAAGGAAAATCAGGAGCCTGGTCATGTGCTGAGATATGTAGGTGATTTACATGGTGATCTGCAGAAAGATAAAGGAGAACTGGATGTGAAACTGATTTCTGTTCCTGCCACTTCAGCATTAGGACAGTTAAAAGGTTCAGATTCCATCTTTGAAATTTATACAGAAAGTTACGGGGAAAATCCGATTGTGATCATGGGAGCCGGAGCCGGAGCCCAGGTAACAGCAAGAGGGGTATTCGGAGATATTTTAAGAGTAAGTGAAACTAAATAATATTTAATATAACAATCTAATAATGTATCAGTTTACCAATAATTGGTGTCGTTATTCTGAGCAAAGCGAAGAATTTCATTGGTACATTGTTAGACTGCTATATTGGTAAATCAATTAAAACTATATGGAAAATTTTGAAACATCAGCAATAAGAACCCAGACTGAAAGATCTCAGTTTGATGAGCATTCTACGCCATTATATCTTACTTCCAGTTTTATATTCCAGGATGCAGAGGATATGAGAGCAAGCTTTGCCGAAGAAAAACCTAAAAACCTATACAGCCGTTTTTCCAATCCGAATGTAACAGAGTTTACAGATAAAATAGCTAAAATGGAAGGTGCAGAAGCAGGATATGCCTTTGCAACGGGAATGGCAGCCATCTATTCTACATTTGCTGCCCTACTGAATGCCGGAGATCATATCGTAAGCTGCCAGTCAGTTTTTGGATCTACACACACATTGTTTACCAAATATTTCCCGAAATGGAATATTGAAACTTCTTATTTCAAAGCAGGAGATGCTGAGAATGTTGAACAATATATTAAACCCAATACAAAGATCTTATACCTTGAAACTCCTACCAATCCGGCGATTGAAATTTTGGATCTGGAGTTCTTCGGGCAGATTGCAAAAAAATACAATCTTATCTTTATTGTAGATAACTGTTTTGCAACGCCTTACCTTCAGCAACCGATTAAATATGGTGCAGATATTGTTGTACACTCCGCAACAAAACTGATTGACGGACAGGGAAGAGTGTTAGGAGGAATAGCAGTAGGAAAAGAAGACCTGATCAGAGAAATTTATCTTTTCGCAAGAAATACAGGGCCTGCATTGTCTCCTTTTAATGCATGGGTATTATCAAAAAGTCTGGAAACATTGTCTATTCGTGTAGAAAAGCACTGTGAGAATGCATTGAAGGTAGCAGAGTTTTTAGAAAGCCATCCCAACGTAGAATTAGTAAAATATCCATTCCTGAAATCTCACCCGAGTTATGAAGTAGCGAAAAAGCAGATGAAGCTTGGAGGAAATATCGTAGCATTTGAAATCAAAGGCGGAATAGAGGGCGGAAGAAACTTTTTAGATAAGATACAAATGTGCTCACTGTCGGCTAACTTAGGTGATACAAGAACGATCGTTACCCATCCGGCATCTACAACCCACTCCAAACTTTCAGACGAAGAAAGAAATGAAGTAGGGATTACGGCAGGATTGGTTCGTTGCTCAGTAGGACTGGAAAATGTAGAGGATATCATTGCAGACTTGAAACAGGCTTTAGATTAATTAATCGTTCACAGTTTATAGAGCCAAATGGATAGAAACTACACAGAATTAGTAATTTGGAGAGAAGGAAGACAGTTGGTTACTCTAACTTATATTCTTACTGCAAATTTTCCTAAAGAAGAATTATTGGCTTTAACGAGTCACATAAGAAGAATGGCAACTTCAGTTTCGTTCAATATAACGGAAGGAAGTAGAACACAGGCTCCTGAAGATACTTTACAATTCCTGCATATGGCCGGGAAATCTCTTTATAAACTGGAAACTCAATTCCATTTGGCTTTAGACCAACACTATATTTCTAAAGAAGATTTTGAAATAATCAATAAAAAAATCCTCTTATGTAAAAAACTGGTGAGCGGATTTATAAACTATAAATTGATAGAAAATGAAAAATTCAGAACAATTATATAAAGCTCTATCCGAAAGAATTTTAATTCTTGATGGTGCGATGGGAACTATGCTTCAGAGATACAAGTTCGAAGAAGAAGACTATCGTGGAGAGCGTTTCAAAGATTGGGAACATCCGGTGAAAGGAAATAATGACCTGCTTTCTCTGACACAGCCTCAGGCTATTGAAGAAGTTCATAAGAAATACCTGGAAGCAGGAGCTGATATCATTGAAACCAATACTTTCTCAGGAACTACCATTGCGATGGCAGATTATCACATGGAAGAATTGGTATATGACCTGAACTATGAGTCGGCAAAAATTGCCAGAAAGGCCTGTGACGAGTACACGGCAAAAAATCCGGACAAACCGAGATTCGTAGCAGGATCTATCGGGCCAACAAACAGAACAGCAAGTTTAAGTCCAGACGTTAATGATCCAGGATACAGAGCCATCACTTTCGAAGAATTGAGAGTGGCTTACAAGCAGCAGTGTGAAGCTTTGCTGGATGGTGGTTCAGATATTCTGTTGGTAGAAACCATCTTTGATACCCTGAATGCAAAAGCAGCCTTGTTTGCTATTGACGAACTACAGGATGAAAGAGGAATCAAAATTCCAATCATGGTGTCAGGAACGATTACCGATGCTTCAGGAAGAACTTTGAGTGGTCAGACCGCAGAAGCTTTTCTGATCTCAGTTTCCCATCTGAATTTATTAAGTGTAGGCTTTAACTGTGCATTGGGAGCAGATCAGCTGACTCCTTACCTTGAAACACTGGCCCATAATTCAGAATTCTACGTTTCAGCCTATCCGAATGCCGGTTTACCCAATGCTTTCGGAAAATATGATGAGACCCCGGAAGATATGGCAAGACAGATCAAAGAATATGTAGAAAAAGGATTAATCAATATTATCGGAGGATGCTGTGGGACTACACCTGAGCATATTAAGGCAATTGCGGACCTGGTAGAACAATATCCACCAAGGAAATTGAAGGAATTTGTGTGATTTGATAGATTTTTTTAATTAAAATCAAGAATGAAGGCTAAATTATAAATAGTAACTTTATGTAAACCACAAAGTTAAATATTATGGAAAAGCCAATTTATTTAAAAGATTCGGAAGATATCAGATTATTTAATGAGCTGAGAAAGAAAGTAAACCAGAGAGTGGAAGCCATTTCTGAGAACAGAGATATCTACATTCAGATCAAAGCGGTTGTGCTGCCATTGGTCTATATCGGGTTGTATTTCCTGGCTCTTTTGAATGCCGAAAAGCATTGGATCTACATTCTGAGTTTTGTTTTAATGGGAATTTTTTTGGTTTTAATTTATTTAAACTTAATTCATGAAGCCGCTCATAATAATATCTATAAAAGTAAAAGACTGAATACGCTGGTTCTTCACATTTTTGATTTTATAGGAGCTAATTCCTACATCTGGAAAAAAAGACATATCGCAAGCCACCATGCCTATCCTAACGTGGATGGATGGGATACAGATATTGAACAGAGCGGATTGCTTTTAATTGTGCCATGGATCAAAGCAAAAGGAGTACAGAAATATCAGGATAAGTTTTTCTTTTTAGTCTATCCGTTGTATCTATTCAATTGGATGTTTATAAGAGACTTCAGGGACTTCTTTGATAAGGAAAGGGTGATTTTAAAGACCCAGGGAAGAATACCGGTCATTGAGAAAGTAAAAATGATCAGTTATAAACTGTTCTATTTCTTTTATCAGATTGTGGTTCCTGTGATGTTCTTTAAAGTATCAATAGGATTGGCTTTAGGAGCATGGTTTTTACAGGTGATTTCAGCAAGTATTTTTGCATTGTTTGTTTTACTGCCTTTGCATCCGCTTCCTGATAATGCCTTTCCAAAATTAAATAAGGAAAATGGTCTCCCGTTTAGCTGGCTTCGTCACCAGTTTGAAGTGACCAATGATTTAAAAGAAAATAACTGGTGGGTAAGAAATGTGTTGGGAAATTTCAATTTTCATGTAGCCCATCATCTATTCCCGAATTACAGTTATATGTATTATAACGAGATCACAGAGGAGATTGAGGAATTTGCTAAAGAACATGATTTAGCTTACAAAAGGTTTCCCCTGATTACAGCTTTAAGCAAGCATAGGGATTTATTGAGGCAGAATGCCCATAATGCCTACTATATTTTAGAAGAATAAAATGAAATATTTAAGATTATCAGGCCTCGAGCCTCTTATCATAACGCCGGAAAGTAATTTCATCAATGTTGGTGAAAGGACTAACGTTGCCGGATCCAAAAAGTTTTTAAGACTCATTAAAGAGGAGAAATTCTCTGAAGCATTAGATATTGCCCGCCATCAGGTAGAAGGAGGTGCCCAGATTCTGGATGTCAACTTCGATGATGGATTGATTGATGGAAAAGCATCCATGATCAAATTCCTGAACTTAATTGCTTCAGAACCGGATATCGCAAGAATTCCAATCATGGTAGACTCTTCCAAATGGGAAATCCTGGAGGCAGGTCTTCAGGTTGCTCAGGGAAAATGTGTAGTGAATTCTATCAGTTTAAAAGAAGGAGAGACAGAATTTATCAAACATGCCAAAGCCATTAAAAGATACGGTGCAGCAGTTATTGTAATGGCATTTGATGAGGTAGGGCAGGCTGACAGTTTTGAACGAAGAATTGAAATCTCAAAACGTTCTTATGATATTCTGGTGAACCAAATTGGCTTCCCGGCAGAAGATATCATTTTCGACTTAAATATCTTTCCGGTGGCAACAGGAATGGATGAGCACAGAAGAAACGCCATCGATTTTATTGAAGCTACGCGCTGGGTAAGACAAAATCTTCCCTATGCATCCGTAAGTGGGGGAGTGAGTAATGTTTCTTTCTCTTTCCGTGGAAATGATACGGTGAGAGAAGCCATGCATTCTGTATTCCTTTACCATGCCATCCAGGCAGGAATGAACATTGGTATTGTAAACCCGGCGATGCTGGAGGTGTATGATGAAATCAATAAAGAACTTCTGGAACTTGTAGAAGATGTAATTTTGGATAAAAGAGAAGATGCTACAGAAAGACTTCTCGACTATTCGGAAAAACACAAATCTGTAAAAAAAGAAAAGACCGAAGACTTGGAATGGAGAAATAATCCATTACAGGAAAGAATTACTTATGCCCTGGTAAAAGGTATTGACCGTTTTATTGAAGAAGATGTAGAAGAAGCAAGACAATTGGCCGCAAGACCGCTTCATGTCATAGAAATCAATCTGATGACCGGAATGGGAGTGGTGGGAGATTTATTCGGAAGCGGAAAAATGTTCTTACCACAGGTTGTAAAGTCTGCAAGGGTAATGAAAAAAGCCGTGGCTTATTTACAGCCTTTCATTGAAGCTGAAAAAGACGGAGCAAAACCTGCCAACGGAAAAATATTAATGGCAACTGTAAAAGGTGACGTTCATGATATCGGTAAAAATATTGTGAGTGTCGTTTTAGGTTGTAACAATTATGAAATCGTTGACCTTGGAGTAATGGTTCCCGCTGAAAAGATTATCCAGACTGCTATTGAAGAAAAAGTAGACGTTATCGGGCTGAGCGGACTGATTACCCCAAGTTTGGATGAAATGGTATACATCGCTTCAGAATTAGAAAGACAAAATTTAGATTTTCCGTTATTGATAGGTGGTGCTACAACGTCCAAGGCACATACTGCAGTGAAAATCGATTTAAAATATAAAAATGCTGTCGTTCACGTGAATGATGCTTCAAGAGCTGTAAACGTAGTAAGCTCATTGCTGGGCGACAGGAATAAAGAATATGTTTCGGATTTAAAGAATGACTATTCCGATTTCAGGGAAAAGTTTCTGAACAGACAGGTAGATAAAGATTATGTCTCCATTGAAGAAGCAAGAGAGAATCATTTTAAAATTGATTGGGAAAACGAAGAAATTTTCACTCCGAATACGATAGGAATAAAAGTGATCGAAAATCAGGATCTGAGAGAACTTCTTCCTTTTATCGACTGGTCACCGTTTTTCAGAAGCTGGGATCTTCACGGAAAATACCCGAATATCCTGGAAGATGAGGTCGTAGGCGTTCAGGCGAAAGAATTATTCAAAGATGCCCAGGTGATTCTAAAGAGAATTCTTGATGAAAAGCTTTTAACAGCAAAAGCCATTTTCGGAATTTTTAAAGCTAATTCCAATGAATCCGATGATATCTTAATTTTTGATGAAAATAATAATGAGCAGGCTAAATTTTTAACCCTAAGACAGCAGGCTCAGAGATCAAAAGGAAAAGACTATCTAGCGCTAAGTGATTTCATTGCTCCTCAAAGTTCCGGAAAAACCGATTACGTGGGAGCATTCTGCGTAACCACCGGATTTGGAACAGATGAATTGTCCAACGAATATGAAAAGGCTAATGATGACTATAATTCCATCATGGTGAAAGCCCTGGCAGACCGTTTTGCAGAAGCCTATGCAGAATTCTTACACAAAAAAGTAAGAACCGAGTATTGGGGATATGCCAATCAGGAAAGTTTAAGCAACGAAGAATTGATTGCCGAAAAATACAAAGGAATCCGTCCGGCTCCGGGATATCCGGCTTGCCCTGATCATCTGGAAAAGAAAACCATCTGGGATCTTTTAAAAGTAGAAGAAAATACAGGCGTTTTCCTTACAGAAAGCCTTGCCATGTTCCCAACAGCATCAGTTTCCGGATATTATTTCGGAAGCCCGCACGCCAAATATTTCGGATTAGGAAAAATTACAGAAGACCAGCTTAAAGATTATGCAGCAAGAAGAGGTTGTAGCATTCAGGAAGCGAGAAAATGGTTGTCACCCAATTTAGCAGATTAACATTGACATGAAGATAACAGAACACATTAAAAACGCAAATGGAAAAACTTTATTCTCCTTAGAAGTTGTTCCGCCACAGAAAGGAATCGGGATTGAAGATCTCTATACCAATATAGATCCGCTAATGGAGTTCAAACCGCCTTTCATTGACGTTACCACATCCAGAGAAGAATACATTTATCTGGACAAAGGAAACGGCCTGATGGAACGCCGTATTACAAGAATGCGTCCGGGAACATTAGGAATTTGTGCGGCAATCCAGCATAAATACAATGTAGATACAGTACCACACCTTCTTTGTGGAGGTTTTACCAAGGAAGAAACAGAATATCTGTTGGTAGACTGTATGTATCTGGGGATAGACAATGTAATGGCCTTGAGAGGAGATGCTATGAAAGGACATCAATATTTTGAACCTACTCATGGCGGGCATGCAAGTGCTATGGATCTGGTGAATCAGATTAACAACCTTGGAAGAGGAAAATACCTTCATAACGAAGAACAGGTTTGTGATGAATTAAATAAATTCTGTATCGGAGTTGCCGGATATCCTGAAAAACATATGGAAGCTCCTTCCATGAATTATGACTTGAAATGGCTGAAGCAAAAAGTAGATGCCGGAGCAGATTATATCGTTACTCAAATGTTTTTTGACAATAAAAAGTACATTGAATTCGTTCAGAAAGCAAGAGAAATGGGAATTACCGTTCCTATTATTCCGGGGATCAAACCTATTGCCACCAAGAAACATTTGAAAATCCTGCCACAGGTATTCAAAATAGACCTTCCCGAAGAACTGATTAGTGAAGTGGAAAATGCAAAAAATAATGAAGCTGTAAAGCAGATCGGAATAGAATGGTCCATTGCTCAATGCAAAGAACTGCTGGATTTCGGAGTTCCTGTTTTGCATTTCTACTCAATGGGTAAAAGCGATAACATAAAAAAAGTAGCCGGTGAGCTATTCTAATAAAAGTACCAAAATGAAGGAACCCTGCTGTAAAAGGCAGGGTTTTTATTTTAATCAGAATCCGATACAGAAAATAAGATGAACTAAGTAAGCCGCAGGCTATACATCCGCTTAGAAAGAATCAATAAAGTTGATTCAACCTTTGCTCCATCAAAAATATAACAGTTGCAAATAAAGACTCTGCATCAAATAGCTTACAGTATTAAAAAAAAGTAAACTTGAACTTTTAGTTAATAAACACGCTTCAATAACTCCCATCTTCCTTACCCTAAAGAATCTCATGTCTCTCAAATTCCTTATTCCTGTCAAACAAATATCGATAAGTTACCAGTTTTCGGGTAACGGTTGTATCAAGAGCTTCAGCAATCTTAATCATTTTGGGATTAAAATCACCAATCCACTGCAGTTCTGTAATCGTAAAATCTGTATGCTTTCTCAAATGTTGAGTTCCTTCCCAGATCATATACCCGTCAATGCCCTTTTTCTGCCATTCCGGTACAACACCAAAAACAAGCCCCACCATTTTCTCATTCTTTTTAAATCGTTTTAAAAACAAGAACTTGAGTTTTTCGAAAATTCCAAACTTCCCATTCAGATATTTAAACCACTGATTGAGGTCAGGCATATTAATCCACATGGCAATAGGTTTTTCATTCTCATACACAAACCAGGAGATATGCTCATTGATAATAGGTTTCATTGTGTTGAACATTTTCAGAACCTTGGCTTCTTCCAGTTGTTTTCCTTCTCCATGGCAGGCCCATGCTTTGTTATAAACCTCAGTAAAGTCTTTCGCAAACTTAGCCAGGTTATTCTTTTTCATGGGTTGCGCTGAAATAGCAGGATTTCTTCTGTTTTTTTCGTGAGCAATGGTGAAAATCCTCGAAACTTCTGAAAATACAAGCCGGGTAAAACAAAGCTGTTCAAAATAAACCTGAAACCCATAATTTTCAAAGAGCTCTTTGTAATAAGGGAGATTGTAATTCATCCCAAATAAAGGCTCAATAAAACCTTCCGTTAAAAGTCCCCAGAATTTATCCCGCTCCCCAAAATTGATAGGTCCGTCCATGGCTTCCATACCTTTTTCCAGAAGCCAGTTTTTACAGTGGTCAAAAATAAAGTTGGCAGTTTCCTGATCATTGATACAGTCGAAAAAACCAATTCCTCCCGTAGGTTGCTTTTGCTCATAACACCCATTGATAAAAACGGCTACTTTACCTACTGTTTGATTGTTCTTTTTAAACAGAAACCTTTTACATGTCCCATTTTTAAAGAACTTATTTTTTTCAGGATCAAAAATCTCCTCAATATGTTGATCTAAAGGGCGGATATAATTTTTGTCGCGTTCATAAAGGCGGACTGGGAATTCCAGAAATTCCCTTTTATGGTGTTTATTTTGTACTTCCTCGACAATAATCATAGGCTTTTTAATCAGAAATGGCTATAAAAGATAATGTTTTTCACCTTATTTGAAATAGAGAAATAGATATTATCCGTATTTTTGCTGCAAATTAAATAAAAATGGTTGATTTTACTGATAACGACGATGATATTTTCACTGGAAAAGAACATACGCCTATAAGGAAAGATGCTTTTGATAAATCGCCACAGGAAAAAATAGAAAAAATTACTGAGCTTTTTGGGGAGATTATGGAAACACTAGGAATGGATATGACAGATGATTCTCTGAAAGACTCTCCAAGACGTGTTGCCAAAATGTATGTGAACGAGATTTTCGGAGGACTTCTTCCTGAAAACAAACCAGGAATCTCTACTTTCTCCAATAAATACAAATACCGCCAGATGTTGGTGGAAAAAGATATCACCGTATACTCTTTCTGCGAACATCACTTTTTACCCATCATAGGAAGAGCCCACGTAGCTTATATTTCCAATGGTGAAGTAATCGGTCTCTCAAAAATCAACAGAATTGTTGATTACTATGCGAAAAGACCACAGGTTCAGGAAAGACTTACCATGCAGATTGTAGATGCTTTGAAAGAAGCATTGGGAACAAAAGATGTAGCCTGTATCATTGATGCAAAACACCTTTGTGTAAACTGCAGAGGAATAAAAGACACCGCAAGTTCTACGATTACCGCAGAATTAAGTGGTATTTTCAGAACAAACCCTATTACAAGACAGGAGTTCTTACATTATGTAGGAAGCCATGCCAAACTGGATTATTAATCAATGAAATACGAAATCCTTAAAAACATTATTGATGCCGAACTTCAGAGATTTCAAAATATCCCTGAAGAAGAATGGTCACATAGAAGTTTTTCAGAAAAATGGTCTAAAAAAGAAATTATTGGTCATCTTTGTGACAGTGCTTTTACAAATATCCGTAGATTTGTGGTAACCCAATACAAAGAGAACGAAAATATTGTATATGACCAGAATTTCTGGGTAAAAGCTCAGAACTATCAGAATGTTCCTACTTCAGATCTTATTGATCTTTGGAAGTCTTTGAACTATCAGATTGTTCATATCGTGGAAAATATTCCGGATGAAGCATTACAAAGAACCTGCGATACAACTAAAACAGAACCTCGGGTGTATACGTTGGAGTTTATTATCAATGATTATGTAGATCATTTACAGCATCATTTAAAAGCGATTTAATTATGATAAAATTTAAAAAAGTTTCACATAAGATTTTTATCACAACAATTATTTGTTGTGACAAAAGTAATTTTTAACTCAATTTTGAATCTTTAAAATCATTAAATCTTTTAACTTAAAAATACATGCAATTAAAAATATATAACTCTCTTACTGCGGAAAAAGAAATATTCAAACCTATTTTAGAAGGAAATGTCGGAATGTATGTCTGCGGACCTACAGTGTACAGCAATGTACATTTGGGAAATGTAAGAACTTTTCTTTCCTTCGATTTTATCTACCGTACCCTGACGCATTTGGGGTATAAAGTAAGATATGTAAGAAATATTACTGATGCAGGTCACCTTACCGATGATGGGAATGTAGATAACGACAGATTCGTAAAACAAACCAGGTTGGAAAAGCTGGAACCCATGGAAATCGTACAGAAATATACGGTAGACTTCCATAAAGTATTGGATATGTTCAATCTGTTGCCTCCTAATATCGAACCTACAGCTACAGGACATATTGTAGAACAGATAGAGCTGACTCAAAAACTGATTGAAAGAGGATTCGCTTACGAAAGCAACGGTTCAGTATACTTTGATGTATTAGAATACAACAAAAGGGGATTGAACTATGGTGAACTTTCAAAACGTAATATAGAAGAACTTTTTGCCAATACGAGAGATCTTGACGGACAGGGAGAAAAGAAAAACCCGCAGGATTTTGCATTGTGGAAAAAAGCATCTCCGGCTCACATTATGAGATGGAACTCTCCTTGGGGAGAAGGATTCCCGGGATGGCATCTTGAGTGTACTGCAATGAGTACTAAATATTTAGGTGAAACATTCGACATCCATGGAGGAGGAATGGATCTTAAATTCCCTCACCACGAATGTGAAATAGCACAAGGGAAAGCTTGCAATGACGCAGCACCGGTAAATTACTGGATGCATGCCAATATGTTGACAATGAACTCACAACGTATGAGCAAGTCTACAGGAAACTATATCCTTCCTATGCAATTGGTTACAGGAGACAATGATTTCTTTGAAAAACCTTTCCACCCTTCAATTGTACGTTTCTGCTTCCTGCAGGCACATTACAGAAGTGTGCTGGATATTTCAAACGATGCAATGCTGGCCAGTGAAAAAGGATTTATCAGACTGATGGAAGCCGTAAAAGTATTGAATTCCATTACGCCTGATGATACAAAACAATCCGGTTTCAGCCTGAAGGAGTGGAAAAATAAAGCATATGAAGCTTTAACAGACGATTTCAATTCACCAATCCTGATTGCTCACCTGTTTGAAGCAGTAAAATACATCTTCGCTTTGAATGATGGGAAAGAAACAATCTCAACTGCAGATCTTGAAGATTTAAAATCAACATTGAATGCCTTTATCTTTGACGTTTTGGGATTACAGACCATAGAAGAAAATAATAATGAAAAGCTTGATCAGACCCTAAAGGTGTTGATCGAACTGAGAAACCAGGCAAGAAAATCTAAGAATTTTGACCTTTCAGATCAGATCAGAGACAAACTGCTTGCTGAAGGAATCGAATTAAAAGACGGAAGAGACGGAACATCATACGTTCTGAACTAAAAATATAACTTCGTTTTATACCCATTCCGTAGGAGTCCCACATTTAGGATTCTTACGGAATGTTTTTTTTTACCCCTTTTACAAATATTAAATTACTTCTTTCACTCATCAACTCTCAATCTCTCAATCTCTCAAACTCTCAAACCCTCAAACTTAATGAGGAGCTATTTCCTGCTATCCATTCATACTCCTCACGCCTGCACGCTCCCACACTCAGACCCATCCACTCTCCAACCCAAGCTGCGGGGTAACCATTTCTATCAGGGCTAGGGGAGAGGTGTTGTTAATTATAAATGATGAATGATGAATGATGAATGATGAATGATGAATTCGGGGTTTGGGTCTTGAGTTTCGGGTTTCGTGTTCTGTTTTTTGATATTTGAGTTCCGGATTTTCAGGCTTCGTATTATTACGATCCTCATTTTATATTATCCTCATCAGTATTTATATTCCATAAGAACAAGCTTTATCTAGTTTTCATAACACACTTTTTTTGTATACCTATATTATATATTATATCCAGTATCCTCTGTGCAAGTCTGTGCCATCTGTGGGAAAAAATAACCACGCATCCCAACCAATACCCATTCTCACTACAATCATATTCAATATTAGCGTTGCTTGATCCCGTTTTCATTACACACTTTTTTTGTATACCTATATTATATCCATCATCCTCTGTGCAAATCCGTGCCATCTGTGGGAAAAAATAACCACGCATCCCAACCAATACCCATTCTCACTACAATCATATTCAATATTAGCATGCTT